>JBBRPP010000030.1:0-70129 GCA_038227995.1 Acidimicrobiales bacterium | reverse complement strand
CTCAGGCGTGTACCGACGCGTTGTTGGACTGTTTTGACTTGCCATGACTCATTCTCGTTTCCAAGATTATGAGTCTCCGCGGATCCCAGGGCGCTTCAGTTGGCGTTCCAGGTCATGTTGCGGATCGCTTCGGCGGGGATCACGTCTCCGCGTGATGTGTAGCCGGGTCCGTTGGTGTTGCCGTTCAGGTCGTTGATGTCGATCGTGATCAGGATGGTCGGAAGGTTCGATCTGCCGCCTTTCACCTGTCCGTTGTTCTGGGCGGTGCAGAGTTGGACGAGTGCGTCGGCCATCTTCTGGTCGAACGTCCGGTCATCACCGGTCAAGGGTTTGCCGATGATGCCGCGCAACGCGTCTTGCACGGTCCGCGCATCCAAGTTGGTGAGCGTGCCGTCGACGCGGGTGGTGCCGTCACCGTTGTCGGAGAACCTGAGCGCCCTCTTCTGACGCAACTCCTCTTCGCGATCGCGAGCAGTGGAACCTGACGGCGGGTTCAGTTCACGGAACCGGTGACCTGCCGCACGAGCCTGATCCGGTGTGGCCCCAGCGCAGGCTTGGACGAGTTCGAGCGTGTTCCCGGAATGCTCACCATCCAACATCGGCGCCAACGCGTCAGCCGCATCGGGTGACGACGTCCCTGCGTCGACCGCGTCAGCGAGCTCAGGGTGCGCGTTCAACGCCTTCCCCAACCGTGCCTGCTTGTTCGCAGCACCCTTCGACGTCTTGCCCTTCGCCGCGAGCCATGACGCCATATCACGATGCCCGGCCGCCGACGCGATGTTGCGCTCATCAGCCTCGGCCAGCCACCGCGATTGGATCACCCGCTCACGATCGATGACCGCCTGCATCGCCAGCACACCGCGTTGCAACTGCTCGCCGGACATGACCGCAAGGTCGAGCGCGGCCAAGCCATCAAGCTCGAAACCGATCGATGCGAACGCCGCCTCCATGCAACCCATCAAAGCAAATGGGTGTCACACAGTTGAGGGGTCCTCGACCCGATTCCAAAGATTTCCGAAATGAATTCCGATCGCTCCCAGGTGGGCCGACGGATCGACTGACCGGCCTGTGCGCGACCGCGACTGCTCCGACGGATGTCAGGGGTGATCGCGCGTCGCGCGACCCGCGAGCGCGACGGGAGCGGGAGCAGGTGCAGGAGCGGGAGCGCGACGGGAGCAGGATCGGGGTGTCAGGCGGTGCGGCCGTAGAACAGGCGCTGGGTCAGTTCGTTCAGCTTCATGCCGGGTGCCTCGCCGTAGGTCAACACCGCGTTGACCCGCGGCGTCGAGCCCTCGACCTTGGTCACCCGATGCAGCGCGTGTCGGCCGCAGAACACGGCGAGCGTGCCGGGGCTGGTGGCCAGCCGAATCGGAGCCGTGCCCGCATCGTGCAACGCACTGCGCACGCCCGACACGTTCGCATCGCTGTCCGAACGCAGTGCGGGGAAGTACTCGAAGTGGCCGCCCGCGTCGCTCTGCTGGAACATCATGGTGACCGAGTACTCGCTGCGGTCGAAGTGCCAGCCGAGCTCGTCGTCGTCCTCGAACACAGCGATCTCCAGCGCGTCGAGCGGATCGGCGCTGCGGTGCAGCGTCTCCTTGCCGAGAACGGCCGCCACGAACGAAGTCATCTCGGTCGACTCGTACAGCACGCGGATCGGCGACCCTTCATCGATCAGGTCGTACGCGATCGCCTTCTTCGCCGACCGCACTTCGAACGTGCGGGGATGAGACGCATCCAGTGTCTGATCGGGTGGCTCGAAGTAGATGGTGTGCAGTTGGTCGGTGGCCCACGCATCAGCGCGTCGGCGCCCTTCCTCGGCCACCATCGCATCCACCGCAGCGGGCCGAAGGAAGCCTTCGAGCTGACAGACGCCGGCACGCTCGAGCTGTCGTCGACAATCGTCGACCAGCGCCCGACCGAGTTGGGCGTCGAGGCCGTCGATCGGATAGCGACGGAGGTCGACGATGTCGGCCAGCGCGGTGAGCGAGTTGGGCGAGCTGAGGGTCAACGCTTCTCCGTTCGGCACCCGAGGCGGGTCAGGACCAGTGGGTCTTCGGACGCGGTTGTAGCTCGCCGTCGACGATGATGTCAACGTGCTCGTTGTAGAAGCACAGGTGATTCTCGATCTTGGGGATCTCCGGGATCGGTGTCGGGTAGAACCAGACGATGTCTTCGGCGAGTCGATCGGGAAGCTGCACCGAGTAGTACGACGCGGTGCCCTTGTAAGGGCACGACGACACGGTGGCCGACGGCCGCTGAAGATCGAGTCGTGTGTCGACCTTGGGGATGTAGTAGCGCACGGGAAGACCCGTCTCGAACAGCAGGCGCGGGCGATGTGTGTCGGCGACTGTCACACCGTCGATCTGGACCTCGACGTGGCGCGAGCTCTGCAGGACATCGATCCGCTTGTACGGATCGCGGGCATGCACGTACACCTGATCATCCTCTTCGAACCAGGCGTCGACACGGTCCCAGTAGAACGCGACGTAGCCCGCGATTTCGGGCACGGCATCGATCGGGTGCGGATAGCCCCACACAGCGTTCTCGATGCGGCGATCGCCGACGACGATGTCCCAGTAGGTCGCGTCACCCTTGAACGGGCAGTGGCTGGTGTGATCGGTGGGCTGCATCAGGTCGAAGCGCACATCGGCGATGGGGAAGTAGTACACCGGCAGGTGGTTCTTCTCGAACAGATACACGGAGTGCGTCGAATCCACGATCGCGACCCCGTCGACGAAGGCGCGCACGCGCCGCAGGTTTGGCTCGAGACGCACCCTGTTGGTCGTGTCCGTGTCGGTCGCATTGGTGGCAATGGCATGCAGGTCGGCGATGGTCATGGCGATGTCCTTTCGATCCGTGGCGGTCGACCGACGACGAGTTGTGCGCCGGGCCCCCGTGTGATCATGCCGTGGATTTCCGATTTCGCACCCGCCGCCGACGCATGCCCGACAAAGGCGACTAGATTGGTCAACAATACGTCGAACAATGACCTTCTCGACTGGAGCATCGTGAGTGACGAGACACGCCCTGAGGATACGCCTGACAGCGACGCCGTTGTCAGCGTCGCGATCATCGGCGTGGGCCCGACCGGGTTGTCGTTCCTCGAACGTCTTGCCGCCAACGTCTCCGAGTTCCTCGTCGATGTCCCCGTCGTCGTCCATCTGATCGACCCGCATCCGATCGGAACCGGTCGCATCTGGCGGCCGACGCAGTCGAGCTTGCTGTGGATGAACTCGATGGCCGAAGACGTCACGATGTTCACCGATGGAACGGTCGCATGCGCCGGCCCGATTCGCCCCGGCCCGTCGTTGATCGAATGGGCTCGGTCGGTCGACCCGGCGCGCGAGTTCGCGACGCCCGCGCTCACCGACGAGATCCGCACCCTGACCGGGATGAGCTTCCCGACGCGGGTCGTGCAGAGCGAATACCTCGAGTTCTTCCGCCGTCAGATCATCGAGGCGCTTCCCCGCAACGTCACGATCGTCGTGCACGCGTCGACCGCCGTCGACATCGTCGAGGGCATCGACCAGCGCCAGACCGTCGTGCTCGGCAACGGTGATCAGATCGATGTCGACGCCGCGATCCTCACGCTCGGCCACCTCGACGCGCTGCACGATCCCGGCGAGGCAGCGATGGCCGAGTTCGCCGACCGACACGGTCTGTTCCATCTCGCTCCTGCCCACACCGCAGACGCGGATTTCTCTGCGTTGCGACCCGGCACCGATGTGATCCTGCGCGGTTTCGGGTTGGCGTTCATCGATCTGATCGTCGTGCTGACCGAGGGTCGTGGAGGCCGGTACGACGCCAGGCCTGATGGCGCGCTCGACTACGTGGCGTCCGGTCGGGAGCCCGTGTTCCACGTCGGTTCGCACCGCGGGGTGCCGTATCACGCCAAGCTCGGCTACCGGCTGCAGGGCACGCTGCCTCGCGGGCTGCGATTCTTCACGTCCAAGCGCGTCGACGAGATCATCGCTCGCGGTGACGCGCTCGACTTCCGGATCGATCTCTGGCCGCTGGTGGCCAAGGAGATCGGGTGGTGGTATTACCACGAGCTGTTCACGGCGCATCCCGATGCGACGCAGATGTCGTTCGACGACTTCTCGACCCGCTACGCCGACGTCGAATGGGACTCCGCGGACTGCACTGCGCTGATCGCCGCAGCCGTTCCTCACGCCGACGATCGACTCGATTTCGGCGCGCTCGACGAACCGTTCGCAGGGGCGCGGTTCGGCTCGGCCGACCACGTGGAGGACGCGATGCGGCGCTACATCGAAGCCGATCTCGTTCGCCGCAACGATCCGCGGTTCAGCGCTGATCTCGGCATGTTCTACGCGCTGCTGCAGACGTTCGGACAGATCGCGCGTATCAACGGGGCCGGCCTGTTCACGGCCCGCTCGAAGGTGGAAGACGTCGACGGATGGTGGTTCGGGTTTTTCAGCTACTACGCCAGCGGTCCGCCCGCACCGCGTCTCCAGCAGTTGCTCGCGCTGTCACGTGCGGGCATCGTGCACTTCCTCGGACCCGACCTGTGGGTGCAAGCAGATGAGGCGTCCGGCCGATTCCGAGCCGGTGGGTCCGCGACCGATCACATCACCGAGGCGTCCGGCCTGATCGAGGCGCGCAACGCGCGACCGTCGGTCAGCCGCTCGGCCGACCCGTTGGTCGCGACCCTGTTCGCGCGCGGCGAGGTGAGCGAGGAAGTTCTCGTCGATCCTCGCGACGGCGCATGCTTCAACCCCGGCCGCCTCGTCGTCACCCCGAACGACATGGTCGTCGTCGACCGTGACGGCGCCGCCAACCCGCGCCGTCGAGCGCTCGGCACGAACACCAGCCGGCCCGCGGCCGGCGCCTTCGCCCGCCCGCGGACCAACGCACCGGCATTCCGGCAGAACGACTTCGTGGCGCGCGACCTTCTCGGTCTGCTCGCCGAACTCGCCGAACAACGCGCCGATCGTGGCCGAGCCCCGGCCGCGTCGATCCAGATAGGTTGGCAACGATGACGACTCCCACCCGTCGGTTTCATGTCGGCATCGCACTCGACGGCGCTGGTTTCCATCCCGCCGCCTGGCGCGAGGCGGATGCCGACCCGGCAGCGCTCTTCTCCGCCGGCTACTTCGTCGATCTGGTGCAGCGCGCCGAAGCCGGTGGTCTCGACTTCGTGCTCGTCGAAGACGCGTTCGGTGTTCAAGACGGTGGCGCCGATCGAGTTCGTGGTCGTCTCGACGCGCTCGAGATCCTCGCGCGCGTCGCTCCGGTCACGACCACCATCGGCTTGATCCCGACGGTGACGACGACGCACACCGAGCCGTTCCACGTCGCGACCAAACTGGCGACACTCGACTTCGTCAGCGCCGGCCGCGCCGGCTGGCATGTCGCCGTGTCGACGTCGTCCGCCGACGCAGCGCTGTTCGGGCGCAAGTTGGCAGCCCCTGTCGACGAACTGCTGGCCGAGGCCGACGAGTTCATCGACGTCGTCCGTCGGCTGTGGGACAGCTGGGAGGACGGGGCCGAGATCCGCGATCGCCCGACGGGACGTTTCATCGATCGCGACAAGCTGCATTACGTCGATTTCGAAGGCAAGAACTTCAACGTGCGCGGCCCGTCGATCACGCCCCGATCCCCGCAGGGGCAGCCGCTGGTGGTCGTCGACGTCGAGACGGTCGGCGACGCAGCCTCGATCTCCATCGCTGCCGAACGTGCCGACATCGCGCTCGTCTCGGCGTCGACGGTCGACGCGGCCGCAGCGTTGCGTCGTGAGTTGCTCGACGCCGCTCGTGGCCACGGAAGGCCCGACGGCGATCTGGCGGTGCTGGTCGATGTCGATGTGCTGCTCCGGTCGACCGACGCCGACGCGGCGTCGACTCGTGCTCGCCTCGATGGGCGAGCGCAGCGCGCCGCGAGTGCACGGCTGTCGTACACGGGCGCTGCGGCGGGGCTTGCCGACATCCTCGATGAGTGGGTGTCGGCGGGCGCTGCCGACGGTTTCGTGCTGCGTCCGGCCGTGTTGCCCACCGACCTCGCCCACATCGTCGACGGTCTGGTACCCGACCTGATCCGTCGCGGGTCGCTGACGGCACCGTCACCCGGTACGACTCTCCGAGACCATTTCGGCCTCGCTCGCCCCGCCAGCCGCTATGCAGTCTCCTAGAGGACGACCCATGCCCACGCTCAAGCAGATCCATCTCGCCGCTCACTTCCCGGGAGTGAACAACACGACCGTCTGGAGCGATCCCGAGTCCGGTAGCCAGATCGACTTCGCCTCGTTCGTGCACCTCGCCCGTACCGCCGAGCGCGGCAAGTTCGACTTCTTCTTCCTGGCCGAAGGGCTGCGGCTGCGCGAGCACCGCGGCCAGATCTTCGACCTCGACGTGGTCGGTCGTCCGGATTCGCTGACGGTGCTCGCTGCCCTCGCCGCGGTCACCGATCGTCTCGGCCTGGCGGCGACGTTGAACACGACGTTCAACGAGCCGTACGAACTCGCCCGCCAGTTCGCGACGCTCGACCATCTCAGCGATGGCCGCGCGGCGTGGAACGCGGTGACGTCACCGGACGCGTTCACCGGCGAGAACTTCCGCCGCGGTGGGTTCCTGCCGTACGGCGACCGTTACGACCGGGCGGCCGAGTTCATCCGCACCGCCGGCGAGCTGTGGGACACGTGGGCCGATGGCGCGATCGTCGCCGACAAGGAATCCGGTGTGTTCGCCAGCCCCGAAGCGATCGGGCGGTTCGAACACCGCGGCCCGCAGTTCTCGATCGAGGGCACGTTCGGCGTGCCGCGCAGCCCGCAGGGCCATCCGGTCAAGATTCAGGCGGGCGATTCCGACGAGGGACGCGAGCTCGGCGCGCAGTACGCGGATGTGATCTTCAGCCGTCACTCCGGCCTGCAGGACGGGCAGGCGTACTTCGCCGACGTCAAGCGGCGGCTGGAGAAGTACGGACGTCAGCGCGACGACCTGAAGATCATCCCGGCGACGACGGTCGTCATCGGCGACACCGAGGCCGAGGCCCGGGAGAAGGTCGAGCACATACGCCTCGGTCAGGTCAGCCCGCAGGGTGCGATCGCCTTCCTCGAGCAGGTGTGGGGCCGCGACCTATCGGCGTACGACCCCGACGGACCACTGCCCGATGTCGAACCCTCGATCGAGGGTGCGGATTCGATCACCAGAGGTCGCGTCCGGCACGAGAAGGATCCCATGGCGGTCGTCACGAAGTGGCGTCAGATCGCGAAAGCGAAGAACCTCACCATCCGCCAGCTGATCATCGAGGTGACGACTCGTACAGCCTTCGTCGGGACACCGACACAGGTCGCCGAGCGGATGAACGACTACGTCCAAGGCGACGCGGCCGACGGCTACATCCTCGTTCCGCACATCACGCCGCACGGGCTCGACGACTTCGTCGATCAGGTCGTGCCGCTGCTGCAAGAGCGTGGCGTGTTCCGCAGCGAATACGAGGGCACCACACTTCGTGATCATCTCGGCCTGCCGATGCCCGCCAGCGCTCCCACCGGCCAACCCTCCCCCCACCTCATCAGAACGAGTGCATGAACAATGACCGACCGTCCCATCCTCCTCGTCCCCGGCAGTCTGCGCGCCGGCGCCTACAGCACCCGCGTGCTGCACATCGCCGAGTCACTTCTGCCCGACGGACGCTCCGCTGAGTTCGCCGATCTCGTGCGTGCACTGCCGCACTACGACGCCGATCTCGACGGTGACGGCGAGACCGAAGCCATCCGCATCGTGCGACAGCGCGTCGCATCATCGGCGGGGTTGATCGTCACGACCCCCGAGTACAACGGCACGCTCCCCGGTGGCCTGAAGAACGCGTTCGACTGGCTGACACGACCGTTCCAAGCGCACAGCTTGATCGGGAAGCCCGTCGCCGTCATCGGCTCGTCACCATCGCCGAAGGGCGCGATCAATGCGGTGACGTGGACGCGCATGACACTGGGTTTCCTCGGCGCGACCATCGTCGGCGAGCCGGTGGCGATCGGTGACATCGCGACACAGCTCGACGGGTCTGGCGAACTCGCGGCTGATGCACGCGATCAGTTGGCTGCGCTCGTCGCGGCGTTCGTTGCTTCGATCGACGTTGCGGACGCGGCTGCCTGAAGCCGTTGACGAGGCCTCGTCCAACCGTGACTCGGATGGACGAGGCCGACCGTTCGGGTCTCAGGGGGCCGTCGTCGGTGCAGCCGTCTGCACCGGGATGCCCGACGAATCGACGACGTACCACACGCCGCCCTCGCCCTGACCGTTGGTGTCGCCGGGCTTCGCATCACCCTTGAACGTGTAGAGCGGGAAGCCGTAGAACGTCACCTGCTTGGTGCCGTCTGCTCGGGTGATGGAACTCACGTCTTCAGCGCCGACGCCGTCGCCGAGAGCCGGCGTGCCGACCAGCGGCGGCCAGGCCGAGGCGCATCCACCGCTGCAGTTGCTGACGCCCTTGGTGTCCTTGGTGAACATGTAGAGAGTGGTGCCATCGGACTCGACGATGATCTTGCCGAGTGCGGTGTCGGCGAACTTCACACCGACAGAATCGCCGGCCGCGATCGAACCTGCAGCGGGTGTGGTGGTCGTCGCGGATGCCTCGGTCGGGGCCGTCGTCGCCTGAGTCGGAGCGGTCGTTGCTGCCGTCGGCGCAACGGTCGGAGCCGACGTCACAGCCGGTGCCGCCGTCGTGGCGGTGGTGGCTGCGGGTGCGGCGGTGGTCGGGGTGGCGGACTTCGAGGACGAGCCGCAGCTCGCCAACGTGAGACCGACGGTGACTGCAATGATGAGTTTCTTCATGGCGTCACCTACGGGGTCCGGATGAAAATGGATTGCCGCAATCCAAGATCGTCGCTCGGTCGTAGTGTCCGTACGTGATGGTCCAGGCGCGCAAACACGGGACGTCGACGTGGGTGATGTCGGCATGGTGATGTGGACATCCCATGCCGACCGCCTCGACGACGGCGCACTGCTGGCCGCGATGGCATTGGGCGATCAACGCGCCGCCGCGGTGTTCGTGCGCCGGCATCAACGAGCTGTCTACGGCCTTGCTTTCACGATGTGCCGCGACTCGCGGTTGGCGGAGGACCTCTCACAGCAGACCTTCGAGCGCGTCTGGCGTCACGCCGGCAACTACGACGCCCGGCGCGCGTCGGTGAAGGTCTGGCTGCTCACCATCACTCGCCGCCTCTGCATCGATGTGTTCCGCACGACGCGGAGCACCCCCATCGATCCGTTCGACCTGGCGTTGATGCAGCCGCCGACGACCGGCAGCGTCGAGGACGCCGCGCTCGATCGAGTCGACGTGCAGCAGCTGCGCTCGGCGATCTCGAACCTTCCCGAAGAACAACAACGAGCGCTGATGTTTGCATCGCTGGGCGGGCACACCGCCGCCGAGATCGCGGAGATGGAGAACATCCCGCTCGGCACGGCCAAGACGCGGTTGCGGGCCGCGCTGATCCGTGTGCGCACCGAAATCGTCCCGTCAGGAGTTGGCGATGTCTGACCACATCAACTGTGCGGCGTTCGATGCCGCGGTCGTCGAGTTGGCATTCGAGCTGCTCGACGCGAACGAGCGCGACGCGCTGATGCGTCACGCCGCCGGCTGCGACCACTGCCGGGCCGAACTCGAATCGTTGTCGGGCGTTGCCGATCAACTGGTGATGCTGGCGCCGGAAGGCGAACCGCCGGTCGGTTTCGAACAGCGCGCGGTCGAGGCGATGATCGGGCCTGTCCGACAGCTCAAGCCTCGTCAGCCGCGCTGGCTGCTCGCCGTTGCGGCAGCAGCGATCGTCGTCGCCGGTACGGCTGGTGCCGTGCTCGGACGTTCGACGCATTCGACCGACCCGCGGAGCGCCGGCCTGGATCGCGCCGGCATCACGGCGGTGCGCGGCGCGCGCCTGGTTGACACGAAGGGCGAAGACCACGGCTCGGTGATCCTGACGTCCTCGAACGGCGTCCTGCTGACGATGACGCTCACCGATCTCGATGTCGGCACGTATCACTGCTGGGTCACCGGTGCAGATGGCATCAACCACGAAGTCGCCGCGTGGCCGATCGATGCGACCGGCACCGGCGTGTGGGCCGTGCCGCTCGATGCGTCAGGCCAGACCGTGCATCACGTCGAGGTCACCGAGTCCAATGGCTCGACCGTGGCCACGGCAGATCTGCCGTAGCCACCGGTCGACCGAGATTCAGCGGGAAGGGCGAGGGCGGCCGCTGCCGCCCGGAGCGGCGCGGAAGCCGCCGCTCTTGAACCCACCGGTGCGCGCGGCGTTGGTCTTGGCCCCGGCTGGCTTGCCGGCGCCCGACTTGAACCCGCCGGACTTGAAGCCCGAACCCTTGTAGCCACCGGTGGTACCGGGGCGATCTGATCCGCCGGAACGAGGGCTGGCGCCACGCCCGTCGCGGTCGGCCCATGGACGGCTGGCCGGAGCAGCTGAGTCGTCGCGGCTCTTCCATGGGCGATCTGTGTTGCCGTCGCGGCTGGACGCCGGACGCGGGTTGCTGCCCTGATAGCCGGGGCGGTCACCCTGCGGGCGATCGCTGCGCGAACGGTCGGCCCACGGCCGATCGCTGCTGGGCCGATCGCTGGTGGGACGGTCGCTGCCGGGACGGGCACTGTTGCGATCGTTGCCATAGGCGGGACGATCGCCGCGGTAGCCGCCGCGAGTGTCGGGGCCATTGCCGGGGCGGCTGTCGCCACGCGGCGGACGTGGTGACCAGTCGTTGCGATCGCGTGCGGGCGCAGCGTCGCCGCGCGGCGGGCGAGGCGTCCACTCGGTGCGACCGCGCTGGTTCGAACGATCATCGTCGCGGCGCGGGGTGTAGCCGCTGCGCGGCGCGCTCGGCGACCAGTCGTTGCGATCGCGTGCCGGTGCGGCATCGTCGCGTGCGGGGCGCGGGGTCCATTCGGTGCGGTCGCTGCGCGGTGCCGAATCGTTGCGGTCGGATCGCGGCGCGCCGTATGCCGGACGGTCGCCGCCAGCGGCCGGGCGGTCGGCGCCGTATGCGGGGCGGTCACGGCGCGGTGCTGCGTCGCGGTCGTATGACGGGCGATCCGAGCGAGGCCGGTCGTACTGGGGACGATCGTTGGCGGCGTAGCTGGGACGGTCACCGCGGTCACCACGGTCACGACCGCGGTCGCCGAAGCTGCTGCCTCGATCGCCGTAGCTGCTGCCGCGGTCGCTGCGGTCGCCGTAGTTCGGACGGTCACGGTGGCCGTCGCTGCCGCCACGGCCGGCGTAACCGGTGCGCTCGCCGCGATCGCGGTTGCCGGTCTCGCGCTCGCCGGCGGGCACGCGCTCGATCGGCTTCTCGCCCTGTTCCCAGCTGACGTCGGCCTCGACCGCGTCGCTCATCCGCTGCGCGATGCGCTGACGGCTCGGGGGTACGAACGCGATCACCAGGCCAGTTGCGCCGGCGCGGCCGGTGCGGCCGGAACGGTGGGTGTAGTCCTTGTCGTTGTCGGGAAGGTCGTAGTGCAGCACGAGGCTGACGTTGTCGACGTGGATGCCGCGAGCGGCGACGTCGGTGGCGACGAGTGCCTGGATCTTGCCGCGCTTGAAGTCTTCCAGCGTGCGCTGGCGGACGGCCTGGCTGCGAGCGCCGTGCAGCGCGCCGGCAGTGACACCAGCGCGGTTGAGGTCTTCACTCACGTCGTCGACACCGAAGCGGGTCTTGACGAACACGATCGTCGGGCCGTGCTCTTCGATCAGCGCGACGGCTGCGTCGAGACGGTCGCTGGGGCGGGTGACCACGAACTTGTGGTCGACGTCGGCGGTGTCGGCCTCGGTCATCAGATCGTGACGCACGGGGTTGTTCATGTAGTCGCGGATGAGCTCGTTGACGTCGCCGTCGAGCGTTGCCGACCACAGCATGGTCTGGCGCGTGGGTGGCGTCATGTCGAGGATCTTGCGGACGTCGGGCATGAAGCCGAGGTCGGCCATCCGATCGGCTTCGTCGATCACGCAGACTTCGACGGCGCTGAGGTCGCAGTAGCCCTTCTCGATGATGTCGAGCAGACGGCCGGGCGTTGCAACGACCACGGAGGCGCCCTTGCGCAGAGAATGAATCTGCGGTCCGAACGAGGCACCTCCGTAGATCGCCTGGATGAAGCGCCACTGGGCGCGACCCAGTGGCACGAAGGCACGCTGCACCTGCTCGGCGAGCTCGCGGGTTGGTACCAGCACGAGTCCCGTCGGCTTGGTGGGCTCTGCCTGACTGATGCGGACCATCATGGGAATCCCGAACCCCAGCGTCTTGCCGGAGCCCGTGGGCGCACGGCCGCACAGGTCTTTGCCGGCAAGGGCGTCGGGAAGGGTGATGGCCTGCACCGGGAATGGTTCGGTGATGCCGTCGGCAGCGAGGGCTTCGACGAGGCGCGTTGGGACGCCAAGATCTGCAAATGACTGGGACACGGTTGTAGCTCCTGTTGGGCGGTGGCGCACGTTCGCAGCTACTTCCGCCCCAATTATGGGATGCCGAGCTACTCACGCGATTCCGGCTGTTCCGAGTGAACAGTTGGAACAAACATACCAGCCGCGTTCCAGGATGCCACGCGGATGCCACGCGGATGCCACGCGATGTGCCGCAACTATGGTGGCCCGATGGAGAACGTGTGAGGACGCAGCGGGTCATATCGGTCGTCGGATGCCATGCCGAGGGTGAGGTCGGCGACGTCATCGTCGGTGGCGTGCTCCCGCCGGCCGGAGCAACGATGTACGACAAGATGCGCACGATGGAACGCGAGCACGACGACGTGCGCCGGCTGCTCTTGTGCGAGCCGCGCGGCAGCGTGACTCGCCACGTCAACCTGATCGTGCCGGCGACGCGCGACGACTGCGACTTCGGCGTGATCATCATGGAGCCCACCGAGTACGTGCCGATGTCGGGGTCGAACACGATGTGCACGGCGACGGTTGCGATCGAAACGGGTCTCGTGCCGATGGTCGAACCCGAGACCCACGTGCGGATCGAGACTCCGAGCGGGCCGGTGTCGATCGTTGCAACGTGCGAGGACGGCAAGGTGCGCAGCGTGCGCATCGGAAACGTGCCGTGCTTCGTCGATCAACTCGACGCAGTGCTCGATGTCGACGGCTATGGCAGCGTCACCGTCGATGTCGCGTTCGGTGGCATGTTCTACGCGATCGTCGATGCGACGCGGCTGGGGTTCGAAGTCATCGACAAGGAAGCGCGTGAGCTGGCGCTGCTCGGCGAGGCCGTTCGCGTTGCGGCGCGGGCCCAACTCGACGTCGTGCACCCCGAGATCCCCGGCATCCGCGACGTCTCGATCGTGCAACTCAACCGGCCGTTCGCCGGCATCGGCCAGGCAACGCGCAACACGTGCATCGTCGCTCCCGGACGGTCTGATCGCAGCCCCACCGGAACCGGTACCTGTGCGCGGATGGCGGTCCTCCACGCTCGCGGCCAGATGAAGGTCGGCGACACGATGCAGCACGAATCGTTGATCGGCTCACGCTTCACCGGCACGATCATCGGCGAGACCACCGTGACCGACGGCAACGGTGTCAGTCGGCCGGCGATCCTGCCCACCATCGAAGGACGAGCCTGGATCACCGGCTTCCACAGCTACTGCGTCGACAGCAGCGATCCCTATCCGCAGGGCTACGTCCTGCCCGATGCATGGGGCGTCACCGGCAACATCACCCAGTGAGCCGGCACTACCATCGTCACATGATCCTCGACACTCTCGACATCTCCGCTGACGCGTTCCACTCCGCTACCGGATGGGAGATCAAACCAGAGGGCGCGTGCAAGGGCGAGGTGTGCGTGCCGCTTCCCGGCGGCTTCGACGTGGCTCGCACTTCGCAACGGTTGGGCATGGCGCTGGTCGCCGACGAGGCACACGGTGTCTGGGCGCTCGGTCCGGAATCGATCGGTGGACGCGCGCTGACGACGGCGGCTGCACCCGACCTCGTCTTGAAGGACCTCGACGGCAACGACTTCGCGCTCGGATCGCTGCGTGGGCAGAAGGTCGTGCTGATCGCCTGGGCGCCCTATTGAGGCTGTCGGTTCGACCTGCCCGGGTGGCAGGCACTCCGTACTGAGCTCCATCCCCTCGGCGTCGAGTTCGTCACCGTCTCGCTCGAACTCAGCGGCCCGGAAGCGTCTCGGCCGTTCATCGAAGCGGCCCATGCCGAGCACCCGTCGCTGCTGGATCCCACCCATCAGCTCGATGCGTTGTTCGGTGTCGTCAACATCCCGAACGTGATCTGGATCGACGAGACCGGCACGATCGTGCGACCCGCCGAACCAGGCTGGCCGGATCCGCACGATGTGCCGGAAGGCATGAAGCAGATGATGGCTGCTCGTGCCAAGCAGGCAGCGGAGGCCGCGAACGATCCGAATGCTCCGAAACGTCCGAACCTGATGAAGGTGCTGTCGGGTGGCCAGGATCGAGTCGCGTACCCGAACGCGATTCGCGACTGGGCCCACAACGGTGTGGCAAGTCGGTACGTGATGACCCCGGACGAAGTCATCGCCGCGTCGCAACCGCGGGGCCTCGACCAATCGACGGGCGCCGCGCACTTCGAGCTCGCCAACCACTTCTGGCGCAACGGCGATCGTGATGCGGCGATCACTCACTTCAACGAGTGCCATCGGCTGCAGCCCGACAACTGGACGTACAAGCGGCAGGCGTGGTCGCTGGTCGGCAACGAACGTGTCGGCGGTGGCGAGTACGGACGATTCACCCAGGGTCCGCAGCCCGGCGAGGAAGCCGACTGGCCGTTCGCATCGTCGTTCGACGGTGACGTCGCCGACCTCGAACCCGGCCAGTACTACCCCAACACGATGTAGGCCGAACACGGTGGTCGAGGCCTCGGCCGTCAGTCGAGCGAGGCGGCGAATGCGTCGACCAGGGCGCGTTGGGCGCCCACCTCGGGGCCCGCCATCGGGCGGTGTTCGGCGACGATTCGCAGCGCCTCCTCGCGAGTGTGGCCGAGGGACATCAGCAGACACGCGGCGAGCGTTCCCGATCGTCCGATACCCGCCGCGCAATGCATCAACAGTCGCTCGCCGTCGCCGAGTCGCATCCGCAGTTCGGCGATCACATCGACCGCCCCATCCAGCGACGGTGCGTGCAGATCCTCGATCGGGAACCACACCGCCGCGCCGCCCACGTTGTCGCGCAGCCAGCGGACGTAGGCCGGGTATCGATCGGCGAGCTCGTCGTCCTCGGTGAGGCAGACGATGGTCGTGGCCCCGACGCGCTGCATGGCCGCAACCGGATCCGGGCCGACGGCGTGCTTGCCGCACAGCCACAACCCGCCATGGGGAAGCGGCAGGGGAATGCGATCGATGCCCCCGTCGTGCGATCGGGCGCTCGGCCAGCCGTTCACGAAACGGCACCCTACCCGTGGACGCGCCACGACCCAGCCCTGGTCCGGTTCAGCAACGCTGGTGAACCGGGAGGACTGGATCGTGACGCCGAGCATGGTGAGTCAGTCGAGCTCGATGAACGCAGTGGTCGTGCTCTGCGATGCAGGAGCGCCGGCGACTTCGCTGCGAACGTTCTTGGCGGTGGCCCTGATCACGATGTGACCTGCGGTCACCGATCCGTGGGTCGTGCCGTCGGACATGATGCAGTCGGATCCGACCTTGTAGGCATCCAGCGACAGCTGCACGATGCTGGGCTCGTCGACCAGCAGCAGCTGATCGAACCGGTACTTGTGGTCGGGGGCGTCGTTCACGTGGTTGTTGTTGTGGTCGGGCCAGAAGTTGTCGGGCGTCGTCCGCTGGGCGAAGTACGTGTGCTGATCGAGCGAGTAGTCGTAGCCACGAAGTGCCTGCGGGTTCGAATCCGTCAAGTCCTCCGATGTCGAGCCGGCGGTGCAGGTGAAGTGGTTCTCGATCGAGGTCAGCACCGAGTCGACGCCGCCGTTGTCGGACGCTTTGACAACCACTTGGTACGCCGTACCGAAGACGTCGTACGAGCCGTTGTTCGGCACCGTGTTGCCCGCCACGCTGAAGCTGATCTTCGGCGGTGTCGTGTCGGTCTTGCTGCCGACCACTGGCTGGCAGGCGGTGAGGAGGACGGTGATGCCGGCGGCGGCAGCACCGATGGTGGACAGGCGCTTGCGGTTGAAGGAGTTGCTGTGCATGTCGGTCATGAGCAACAGACCGCATGCACCTTGCACAAATACGCGAAAGATTTCTGCGTCAGGTGTTGGGGACCGTGAAGAGGGCGCCGTTCCAGTAGTCGCGGTTGTTGCAGATCTTGCCGTCGCGGAGTTGGCCGATCGAGACGCCACGGACGTTCATCGGTTGCATGATCCACTCCATCGCGTAGCCCACCCCGTTGTCATGGCCGCGAACGAACTCGAACCGGCCATCGGGGACGTTGCGGAACGACGCCTTCACGAACTTGCGCATCTGGCCGATGCCCGATGCTCCGTGGCCCAGCGTCGTGTCCTCGAACTCGATGTCGTCGGTGAACCACGCCAGGACGGCCTCGACGTCGAGGCTCTCCCAACTCGCGAGGTAGCGCTCGAACCAGGAACTCGCGGCGGTGATCATGTCTTCTGGGTGCCGACCTTGAGCTCGTTGAACGGGCTCTTCGAATCGATGCCCATGTCCTTCGGAAGCCCGAGCACGCGCTCGCCGACGATGTTGCGCATCACTTCGTCGCTGCCACCCGCGATGCGGCCCCCCGGCGTGCCGAGCACCAGTTGGCTCCACGCGTACGTGCCCCACTCGCCGCTGTCGACGACCAGCTTGGCGCCCAGGACATGCGAGACGAAATCACCGAGGCGGCGCATGTTCATCGTGCCGGCCAGCTTGGCCATGCTCATCTCCGGACCGGGCAATCCGCCGGCTTTGATCTTGTCCATCGACCGCTGGTTGTTGTAGCCGGCGACCTTCTGATGGATGAGCAGATCGGCGAGCATCTGGCGCGTGACGGGATCGTCGGACAGGCCGTAGTGCTCGGTCATCTCGATCACCCGGGTGTACAGACCGCCGCCGCCCCCACCACCGGCACCGATCGCGGCGCGCTCGTTCATCAGCGTCGTCAGGGCGACGTTCCAGCCGTTGTTGACGTCGCCGAGGCGGTGGTCGTCGGGAACGCGCAGTTCGTTGAAGAACACCTCGTTGAAGCTGGCCCCGCCGGTCATCTGGCGCAACGGCCGGATCTCGACAGCGGGATCGCGCATGTCGACGATGAACCCGGTGAGGCCCTTGTGCTTGGGCAGGTTCGGATCGGTGCGGGCGATGATCTCGCCGATGTCGCTGTAGTGCGCACCGCTGGTCCACACCTTCTGTCCGGTGATGACCCAGACGTCGCCATCCTTCTCGGCCTTGGTCTGCAGGCTGGCGAGATCAGAGCCGGCGCCGGGCTCACTGAACAACTGGCAACCGACGATGTCGGCGCGGAACATCTGGGCGACGTACTTCTGCTTCGCCGCATCGCTGGCGTGCACCGCGATCGTCGGCGCGACCATGCCGAGGCCGATCGTGAAGTAGCTCTGGTTCGGCACCTGGAACTGACTCTCCAGAGAGTCGAACGCCTTCTGGTACGCGTACCCCAGCTCGCGGCCGCCGAACGCCTTGGGCCCGCTGATCCAGCCGTAACCGGCGTCGAACTTCTTGCGCCGCCACTCGCACGCGCGCTCGAGGTCGACGAGCTCGGCCGTTCGTTCCTTCTCTTCGAACATCGCCACTTTGTCCGAGCCCTTGCCCCAGACGAACTTCTCTTCGGCTTCCTTGCGATTGGCGTTGGCGGACAGGAATGCCTCGGCCTCGGCGGTGAACTGTTCGAGTGCGATCTCGGTCATCGCGTCAACGTAGTGCTGGCGTCGATCGGGGCCGCAGCTGTGCTGCCGATGTGGGCGTCGTGAGATGGGTCGCGCCGGGCGCCGGGCAGTAACGTGTCGGCCCATGGGTCAACTCGTCGGCGTCATCGAGAAGAAGAGCAGCATTCCCGGACTCGTCCGGTTCGAGGCCAACCGCAATCTGACGGGATCCGGGCACGAACAGTTCTCATCGGTGGCCGAAGCCGTCGGTCAGCGTCCGTCAGCTGAGTTGGCACGGCGCCTGTTCGGCACCGGCCAGGTCGCTGGTGTGCATCTCTACATGAATGTCATCACCGTCGATCTGCTCAAGGGCTTCAATGCCGACGGCTTGGCCGACGTGGTTCGCGATCTCTACCAGTACTGGAAGCCGGGCATGGTCCCGCCGGTGTTCGCCGAGCCGGCAGCCGAGGAAGCAGCCCCGGCCGCGGTTGGTGGCGGCGACGCCGGTCCGGTCCTCAGTGCTGCAGCGCAGCGGATCCCACCGGTGCTGCTCGAACGAAGCCGTGCGGCGCTCGCAAAGTGGAAAGCCACTCACGCTGGGTGATCTGAACGGGGAATTTGCCGATTCGGCGGCACTTTCTGGTGAACATTTCGTACAGGATCACGCACGGATGCAGGGTCTGTTCTAGCTTCCTGAAATGGGGTTCCCTCGACTCGGGCGATCACCAGCGGAGACCAATGCAAGCCGGGGGGCCAGTTGGACGATGCCGAACTGACATTGCATGAAGCCGCCGAAGTGCTCGGCGTGCATTACATGACCGTGTATCGCTACGTCCGCCTCGGTCTCCTCAGTGCGACCAAGGTCGGCGGGACATGGCGCATCTCGCGCGCTGACTTCGATGCGTTCCGTGCGCACGACGGCTCGGAGGGCGTGACCGTCGGCGGCGGTGCTCATCGACGCGCCCCGTGGGCCGAACGATTGGAGGCACGGCTGATCGCCGGCGATGTCCGCGGGTCGTGGAGCGTCGTCGAGGCAGCGCTCGCGGCCGGCGCGCGGCTGGATGACATCTACAGCGATGTGTTGACGCCGGCGCTGAACTCGATCGGGGCAGCGTGGGCGAGCGGAACGCTCGACGTCGCGGTCGAACACCGGGCGAGTGTGATCGTCACCCAGATCGTGGGTCGGCTGGGACCACGTTTTGCTCGTCGCGGCCGGACGCGTGGCCTCGTCATCCTGGGAACCCCCGCGGGTGAGCAGCACGGGCTGCCGTTGCTGATGGCTGCCGACCTGATTCGCCAGAACGGCTGGGAAGTGTCGAACATCGGTGTCGACGTGCCGGCGTCCAGCTTCGCGCTCGTCGTCACCGAAGGTGGCGACGATGTCGTGGCCGTGGGGATGTCGGTCAGCACGCCGCTCAGTGTGCGCAGCGCGATGGAGGCGATCTGTGCCGTGCGCGACGTCGCACCGCGCACGCGTTTCGTTCTCGGCGGTGTCGGCATCGCCGGAGCGAAGCATGCCCAAGCGCTGGGCGCCGACATGTACGTCTCCAACGCGAATGACTTCACCGCGCTGCTGGAGACATGGTCCGTCTGACGGGTCGACAAGCGAACACCTGTTCGCTACGATGTCGAGATGGAGCGTGGCTCACTGCAGGCTCGGCGCGAGCGTCTGACTCAACTGGCCCCGCGCATCGGGCCGGTCGCGTTCGCTCGTGATCGTGTGCTCCCTGTCGCCGACGTGCTGGAACCGTTGCTGCCCGAAGGTGGTCTGGTGCGGGGCTCGGTCGTCGGCTGCCACGGCGCGACGGCGATGTCGGTGGCGATGGCTGTGGTCGCCGAGGCGACATCCGTCGGGTCGTGGCTGGCGGCGGTCGGCATCCCAGCGCTCGGCCTGCGCGCAGCACACGAAGTGGGGATCGCGCTCGAGCGCCTCGTCATGGTTGCCGACCCGGTCGACATGGATCCCAAGTCGTGGACGAACATGGTGTCGGCGCTCATCGACGGGTTCGATCTCGTCATGTTGCGTGATGCTGCACGGCTGAACTCCAACGCGATGCGCCGGTTGCAGTCGCGTGTGCAGGCCAGGGGAGCAGTGCTCGTCGTGATCGGCGACCCCGGCCCTTTCATCTGCGATCTCGCCTTCACGGGCACAGGTGCCGTATGGGAGGGACTCGGCCACGGCGCGGGCCGTCTCCATCGGCGGCGCATCACCCTCGCGGCATCCGGGCGACGCATGCCACGCGCTCGCGCGATCGATGTCTGGCTCCCCGGCGCGAATGGGCGAATCGAAGCGATCGTGTCGGCCCAGATCGCACCGGCCGGCATCGCGGGCGGACTCCAGATCGCGGGGTGAGCCATGTCGCGTCTCGTCCCGCCTCGTCTCGTCCCGCCTCGACTCGTTGTGGTGCGCTGCCCTGACTGGTCGGTCGTTGCCGCAGGGGCAGCACCCGATGAATGCGCCGCGGTGTTGCACGCCAACCGGGTCGTCGCCCGGACGCCCGCTGCGGCCGAGATCGGTGTGCGCCAAGGTCATCGCCGGCGTGAGGCACAGCGAATCTGTCCAGACCTGCGAATCATCGATCACGACCCCGCCCGCGATGGACGCGAGTTCGAAGCAGCAGTGCGCAGCGTGGCCGAGATGGTGCCGCGGCTGGAGACGACCGAACCGGGTCTACTGACCTTCCTCGCCCGGGGCCCGTCGCGGTACTTCGGTGGTGAACTCGCGATGGCGCATCGGGTCGCAGGGCTGATCACGACGGCCATCCCAGCGGTGCGGTTGGGCATCGGCATCGGCGATGGTCGATTCACCGCCGGCGTCGCCGCCCAGGATTCCGCATCGCGTGTCCCGTTCCAGCCAACCGTCGTGGCTCCCGGCCCGGAATCGACCCGCGCTCACCTCGCGGTGCTGCCGGTGTCGACCCTGCGTGACATCGGTGGTGTCAGCCCTGATTTCGTCGACCTCCTCCACCGGCTCGGTCTGCGCTCGCTCGGCAGCCTCGCCGCGCTGCCGGCGCCCGATGTGCTCGCCCGGTTCGGAGCCGACGGTGCGTTCGCCCATCGCATCGCCTGCGGCGGCGACGATCGACCACCCGGAACCTTTGCTCCTCCGGAGGAGATCTCGGTGACGCGCATGTTCGACGACCCGGTGCACCTCGTCGATCCACTGGTGTTCACCGCCAAGCAACTTGCCCACGAACTTCATGCATTGCTGGCTGCCGATGGCAAGGTCTGCACCCGGCTGGTGGTCGTGGCCGAAACCGAGAACGGCGAACGCAACGAACACCTCTGGTATCGCCCGAACGGCCTCAGCGTCGCCGCGATCATCGAACGAGTGCGGTGGCAGCTCGATGGTTGGGTTCAGCAACCGGGTGGGCTCAGCAGCGGGGTAGTCCTGCTTCGTCTGGTGCCCGATGAAGTCCGCTCCGATGACGGCAATCAGCTCGGGTTCTGGGGCGGACGCAGCGAGGCCGACGAGTGGGCGGCGCGTGCCGTCGCGCGCGTCGCGGGCTTGATCGGCGAGCATCAGGTGTTCGTTCCCGCGTGGCGTGGTGGCCGGTTGGCGGGCGATTCATATCGCTGGGTGTCCGTCGACCTGGCCGACATCACCGAGCCGACCGAACGGCTGACGGTCACCGAGGTGCCGTGGCCGGGGCAGATCCCCGCCCCGTCGCCGGCCGCGGTGCTTCCGCAAGCGCTGCCGGCCGAGGTCCACGATGCAACGGGGCGAATCGTGCGCGTCGACGGACGTGGTGCGATCAGCGCGGTCCCCGATGTCGTGACGATGCAGGGCCGTGCACCCGAGACGATCACCGCATGGGCTGGTCCGTGGCCGGTCGACGAGCGGTGGTGGGACCCGCAACATCATCGACGACTGGTCCGGTTCCAGTTCACCACCGAGCGCGGGATGGCGCTGTTGGCCGTCGTCGAGCATCAGCAGTGGTGGGTCACCGCGGTGTATTCGTGAGCGCGCGTCGGGGTGACCGCGTCAGGCGATGGCAGCACCGACCGCGGCGACATCGTCACCGCGACGGTCACGCTCGGCGCGCAACAGGTCGTTGCTCAAGCGGAAGCCGATACCACGCACCGTGTGGATGAAACGCAACTCTGGCGCGTGGCGCTGCAGCTTTCGGCGCAGGTTCGACAGGTGCACATCGACGACGTGCGTGTCGCCGACCCAGTTGGGTCCCCACACCTGCTCGAGCAGGTGCACTCGTGAGCACACCTCGGCCGGCTTGCGGCACAGCTGTTCGAACAGTGCGAACTCGATCCGGGTGACCGGCACGTCGTGACTGCGGACTCGCAGTTCCTTGCGGCCAAGGTCGACCTGGAGTGGCCCGATGCGGACCATCGACGCTGCCATCGGATCCCAGCGCGCATGCAGCTGGCGGGGCCGGCGCAGCAGCGCCTGGCACCGTGCCGCGAGTTCTTCGGTCGAGATGGGCAGTGATACTGCATCATCCGCACCTGCCCGCAGCGCCCGGATCCGGTCGCTTTCGGAGTCCTGTGGGGCCAGCCCGACCAGGTAGCAATCAGCCGTGACCCGCAACGCATCGAACAACGTCCCGCCGGTCGGGCCGTGCAGCATCAGGTCGACCAGGATCACATCGGGCAGGAACGACCGAGCGAGGACGAGAGCAGCTGATTCTTCGTTGGTGGCGCTGACGGAGAAGCCGCGGTCGCGCAGGCCAGTCGATGCCACGCGCCGCAGGAGTGCATCGCCGACGGCGATGAGCACTCGAGGTGCGAGTTGTGCGTCGGGTTCGGCCATAGCAGGTTGTTCCGCCGTTTCGTGGTAACCGATCAGGCCGTCGAGCCGGATCTGTTGGACGCTTTTGTATCGGCGCGAAACGCTCACACCTAAAGAACGTTTCTTGACGATGATCGTGACGTCGGATTGAGCAATCGATGAGACAGCCTTGACGAGCACCTGAGTTGGCCCGTGAGTACGGTGGCCGAGTGGATCTCCGCCAGACCGTGCGCGCCTCCGTTGCCGCCCGCACGCCATGTGACGAACGCGAGGCCGAGTCACTGCAAAGCTTCCTCGAACGGTTCGACCAACTCGCCGAACCGTTCACCGAAGCAGCTGATTCCGTGCACGTGACGGGGTCGGCGATCGTGGTCGGCGTCCGTGGTGTCGTGCTCCACAAACACAAACGCCTCGGCATCTGGCTGCAGCCCGGTGGGCACATCGACGCCGGCGAGACGCCGTGGGATGCCGCGATGCGGGAGACGCTGGAAGAGACCGGGCTGGTCGGGACGTTCTCAGGCGCCGGACCACAGTTGATCCACGTCGACGTCCACCCCGGTCCGCGTGGTCACACTCACCTCGATCTGCGCTACCTGGTGCACGCCGACGACATCGATCCGTCACCGCCGCCAGACGAGAGCCCCGATGTGCGCTGGTTCGCGTGGGACGACGCACTCGAGATCGCAGATGCCGGGCTCATCGGTGCGCTGCGCGCGATCCGGGCTACTCTGTGACGCCAGGCGGGCACGGTCGACAGACGTGAATTGGACGGGAGTCACCATGAAATCCTTGTTGCGCAAGGCGTTGGCGGTCGCGGCCGTGGCCACGTCGGTGGCTGTTTCTGTGCCGCAGTCGATCGATGCCGCCCCGCGGCAGGTCGGTGCGACGGTGCCACCGTCGCCCGCCGACCCCGCTCACCCGGTCACCGATCAGCGACTGCTCGATGCGATGGCCGCGGCGACGAACACCGGCTCGCCACAGCTCGATGCCGTCGCGACCGTCGCGATCGAAGTGCTGACGGCGCACAGCGATGCGGTCAGTGCGGCGATCCGCGCCGCGGGCGGAACCGTGACCGGTGATGTCGCCGACGAAGTGGTTCAGGCCCGAGTGCCGGTCGCCCGTGTCGGCACCGTGGCTCTGGCGAAGGGCGTCACGTTCGTTCGTGCTCCACAACTCGTCACCCGTCCATCGACGGTGTCGCCCGACCGCAACACGCGTGCGGGGCTGCGACCAGAAGTCGGCCCGGGCTTCGGCGCGACCGTCGGCCAGAACGTCAGCATCACCAACGCGAGTGCGTGGCAAGCGGCGGGAGTCGATGGTTCGGTGAAGGTCGGCATCATCGACTACTTCGACCTCGGACTGTGGAACACGACGGAAGAGGGTCCGTTGCCCGACACGAGCCATCGCTTCTGCCAGGACTCATCGACGGCGCCGACGGACGTGCAGAACCTGTGCTCGCCCACCAACAACGACGGAGTCAACAACGAGGACGGCTTCGAGCACGGTGTCGCGGTGGCCCAGATCGTCAAGGACATGGCGCCGGCGGCCGAGCTGTACCTCGCCTCGGCCGGCACCGTCAGCGACCTTCAGACGGCAATCAACTGGTTCGGCCAGAACGGTGTACACATCGTCACACGCTCGCTCGGCGCGGCATATGACGGAGCCGGTGACGGAACGGGTCCGCTCGACAGCGTCGTCGATTCAGCGGCGGCGAAGGGCATCACGTGGTTCAACTCGGCCGGTAACGACGCCGCGGATGGATACCTGCGCGTCACGGTGCCCGCCAACCTGAGCGCGACCAACGGCTACGTCGATTTCGACAACGGTCCGGGCGTCGACACCTATCTGCGTGTCAGCGGCAGTTGCGTGACGTTCGACGGTGTGCGCTGGAGTGACTGGAACCTGCCACCCAGCCAGACGACCGACTACTCGGTCGAGGCGTGGGAACCCAACAGCAACCCCGACCTCGCCCACGACGAGAACTTCAACCCCACCGATCTCACGTTCCTCGGGACGGCCGACAGCGATCAAGCGGCCGGTGCGCCACCGCTGGAAGTCGCCGACGACATCGTGTGCCCGAACAACACCTTCGGCTTCGCCAAGGGCATCACCTACATCCGGATCAAGCGCAGGCCCGGCACGCCAACCGTGGGAGCGCCCGACATCCTCGAGGTCGGCCTCGGCTCCGGCTACCTCGAACTCGGTCGGTCGCAGGCCCCGTTCTCGGCAGCCAAGCCCGTGGTCGATTCGGCCAACCCCGCGCTTGTTGCGGTCGGCGCGATCGATCCTGCCAACGGCAGCCACACCCCCGATGCGATCGCCTACTACTCGTCGCAGGGACCGACCAACGACGGCAGGGTCAAGCCTGACGTGTCGGCACCGTCGTGCGTCGCGAGCACGATCTACGACCCCGGCTGCTTCAACGGCACGTCCGCCGCGTCGCCGACCGCTGCCGGCGCCGCCGCGCTGTTGCTCGATGCGAACGTTGCGCTGCCCGGCGCACCGTTGGCTGCGGCCATCAAGCACTTCGTCTTCGATCGCGCCTTCGCCGGTGCAGCGTCGCCTCCCGACGGTGCCGACAACAAGTACGGCACGGGCGAAGTGCTGCTGCCGACACCGCCAACGGCACCTGCCCCAGCCGGCACGACGTCGACCTACCACCCGCTGACACCGACCCGCATCGTCGACACGCGCGGCGCCACCGATCCGGCACAGGCGACGCGGGCGACGTTCGGCATCCTCGATGTCGGCGTGGCCGGGATTGCCGGAGTCGCACCTGACGCAACCGCTGTGGCCGTCAACATCACCGCGACCGATGCCGTGACAGCCGGATTCATCCAGGCCGTTCCATTCCTGCAGAGTCCGTACGGAGCATCGTCGACGCTCAACATCGCGGCCGCTGGTGCGACCAAACCGAACTTCGCGATCGTGCCCGTCGGAGTCGCCGGCAAGATCTCGATCTACGACGTCCCGGGCGGCAACCTGATCGTCGATGTGCTCGGATACTTCTCGAAGAGTGCGACGCCGACCGCAGCCGCAGGACGTTTCGTGCCGATCGACCCGGTCCGCACGCTCGACACTCGAACCGCGAACCTGGTTCCTGCCGGATGGGTCGCCCACATCCCGAACGGCGAAGCGGTCAGCGTTCCGGCGGCAGCGTCGGTTCCCACGGCGGGCGTGTCCGCGCTCGTCCTCAACGTGACATCCACGGATGCTGTCGTCGATGGATTCCTGCGAGCCGAGCCCGACGGCACATCGCCGTTGGCATCGACGGTGAACTACAACGCGCACGTCGACGCAGCCAACACGGTGATCGTGCCCCTCGGCAGCGATGGTGGCGTCAGTGTGTTCACCAACAACCCGTCCGACATCGTGGTCGACGTCACCGGCTACATCACCGATGCCACGGCACCCGTCGCGACCACCGGACTGTTCGTGGCGTTGCCCACCGCCCGCGCCTACGACAGTCGCAACACGCCCGACGGGCCGCTGGCCGGCGGCGCAACACGCACCGTGCAGCTCGCCGGTCTGGCATCGCCGTTGCCCGTGGTTCCTGCTGGAGCTTCCGGTGTCTCGATCAACCTGACCGCCGCGGACGAGATCGCAGCCGGGTTCATGAGCGCGTATGCATCCGGGGGCACCAAGCCATCCACCTCGAGCCTCAACTACGTCGGCGGGCAAGCCATCGCCAACGGCGCCATGTTGAAGCTCTCCAGCGGCGGTGCGCTCGACCTGACCAGCAATCAGCAGACGAGCTTCATCATCGACGTGGACGGCTACTTCACCTGATGCAACGGCGGCTGGCGATGATCGTGCTCGCGGCCGTCGCCGCCACTGTTCTGCTCGTCTCCGTCACGACGTCCGGCGAGGTCCACTTCTGGCACGCGGCCAAGGATTCGACGGCAGTGGACGAAGTGGTGGTTCCGCCGCCGGTGACCGCCACGGCGAACACTGTCCCGCCGTTGAAGAATCCTGATCCGTCCAAGGACGCCGGCTTGCCACGCTGGCTCGCGCGGCTGTTCCAACTCATGGTCGTGATCAGCGCGCTGGCGCTGGTCATCGGAGCAGTGTCGGCTGTCTGGCGGCTCCGACCTCGGGGGCGACGCCGACAGCTGGCGGGAACGGGCGCTGCCGACGCGGTGATCGACATGAGCAGGATCATCGCCGACGATGCCATCGAGCAGCGTGCCGCACTGCTCGATGGCGCGCCCCGCAACGCAATCGTTGCGTGCTGGCTCCGCCTCGAATCGACCGTTGCCGCTGCCGGGCTGCAGCGCGATGACGCGGAGACCTCGACCGAGTTCACGACGAGGTTGCTCGCGTCGTACTCGCTCGATGCCCAGGCCGTCGATCGTCTCGCCGCGCTCTACCGCGAGGCCAGGTTCTCGGACCATGCGATGGGCGAGACAGACCGTGAGGCAGCGGTCGCCGCGCTCGACGCGATCCACGAATCGCTCCGCGCCAACGCAGACATGGCGGCGATCGGGTGAGCACGTGGCGGCGGCGCGTCATCGTCATCGCGCTCGCGGCAGCGGGCATCGATTCGGTCATGGTCGGAGCGGGCATGGGACCGAACCTGGTCGTGGTCTCAGCGCTCGTGGCCCTCGCCGCTGTCGCGGTCTGGCTCGCGTTCGATCTCGCCGCCGAGGTCGAACCCGCCGTCCGCCCGGACACGTCACCGGCCGCCCGTCGCGCAGTCGGAGTCGACTGGAGTGTCAGCACGATGGTGCTCCAGCTGCAGACCGGCAACGAACGATTCGAGGACGAGTCGGCCCACCAGCTGTACCACGGGTTGGTCAGTTTGATCGACGATCAGTTGCTCGCCGAGCATCGCGTCGATCGCGCGACCGATCACGAGCTGGCGTGGGCGATCATGGGCGCGGAACTCACTCGGTTCGTCTCCGCCCGCCAGCCGCCGCGAGGTTTCACCGCACCGCGCACATTGGCACACATCGTGACGCTCATCGAGGGCGTCTGAACGGGAGGTTCAACCATGACCGAACTGGAACACGCGCTCGAACTCACCCATGTCGACGTCTCGCGGCTGGCAACCGAAGTGCTCGACGAGGTCGAACTCGCCGTGGTCGGCAAACGGGCCGCGTTGACCATCGTGCTGAGCGGAATCCTGGCCGGTGGACACGTGCTGCTCGAGGACTTTCCCGGACTCGGCAAGACGTTGGCTGCACGTTCGTTCGCACAGACGCTGGGATTGCGTTTCACGCGTGCCCAGTTCACGCCCGATCTGCTGCCGGCGGATCTGACCGGATCGTTCATCTATGACCAGCGCTCCGGCGACTTCTCGTTTCGCCAAGGGCCGCTGTTCACCGGCCTCCTGCTCGCCGACGAGATCAACCGCACCCCGCCGAAGACGCAGGCTGCGTTGCTGGAAGCGATGCAGGAGCGACAGGTGACCGTCGAGGGTCAAACGTTCGCGCTCGAGTCACCGTTCCACGTCCTCGCCACCGCGAACCCCATCGAGTACGAGGGGACGTACCCATTGCCCGAAGCCCAACTCGACCGCTTCATGCTGCGCGTCAGCTTCGGATACCCCGACGAGCTCGAAGAGTGGGACGTGCTGCAGCGCCGGATGGTCCGCCAGCACGAAGAGCAGAGCCTGCGCCAGGTGACGGATGCATCGACCTTGCTGGCGATGCAGGCCGCTGTCGAACGGGTCACGGTCGACGAGAGCGTGGGTCGGTACTGCGTTGCGCTGACGCGAGCGACTCGGAACCACCCGCAAGTGCTGATGGGTGCGTCACCCCGGGGCGCGCTCGCGCTGATGCTCGCCGGCCGTGCCTTTGCGGTGATCTCCGGGCGCGATTACGCCACACCGGAAGACATCAAGGTCGTCGCCCTCCCGGTCCTCGCCCACCGGATCACCGTGAAGCCCGAGCTGTGGATGAGCAAGGCCTCGGGGGCGACGATCGTCGAGTCTGTCGTGTCGACCGTGCCGACGCCGGCCGCTCTGGAGTCGGGTCGTCCATGACGGCATGGCGTCCGACCATCGCCCACCTCCGCTCGTCGTTGGCTGCGGTCGTGATGGTGGTCATCGCCGTCGTGTGGCGCCGGCCGGACGTCCTGGTGCTGGCGATGCCATTCGCGATCGTCGCCGGCTGGTCGGTCGTCGCCCGACCACCACTGGTGCCTGTCGTCAGGCACGAACTCGCGAACTCGACCGTTCGCGAAGGTGACGTGACGCTGTGGCGATGTCAGTTCGATGACGTCGACGGCGTCGACATCGTCACCGCCGCGGTCTCGCCCCGGCAATGGCTGGTGACGACGCCGGTCGGCGGAGTGACGACCTCGACGGTCGGCGACGGATCCACGATGCTGTCGTTCACGCTGCGCGCGACTCGATGGGGACGTCATTCGTTCGGCCCCGTCAGCGTTGCCGTCACCAGCGCGTGGGCATCGTTCCGTTCGGTCCATCAGTCGCCGCAGTACCTGCTCACCAGTGTTCCTGCAGCTGTGACGTTCGATGCCGCATCTTCGCTGCGTCCGGCGAACGGGCTGGTGGGTCTCAACCGATCGACGCGACAGGGGGACGGGAGCGAGTTCGCGAGCGTTCGGCCGTTCCAGGTCGGTGATCGAATGCGCCGCATCCGATGGTCGTCGTCGTTGCGGTCGGGCACGTTGCAGGTGACGTCGACATGGGCCGAGCAGGACAGCCTCGTCGCGCTGATCGTCGATGCCACCGCAGATCTCGGTCAGAGCGAAGGCGTCGATGGCCGTGCGTCCAGTCTCGACACGACGGTGCGCGCCGCAGCGGCGATCGCCGAGCACTACCTCCATCGTGGCGATCGAGTGTCGTTGCGTGTGTTCGGCTCCACTGGTTCGCAACATGTCGCGCCGGCGGCCGGTCGCGCACAGTTGCGGAGGATTCTCGACACGCTCGCCTCCATCCGGCCAGGCGGCGATCCGCTCGGCCTCGTCGCCCGCGGTCGAACCGCGATGCCCGCCGACGCCTTGGCCATCCTGCTCTCGCCGGTCGTCTCGCCGGTCGCACTCCAACAGGCTGTCGCGCTTGCGCGTCGCGGCGTGACCGTCGCGGTTGTCGAAACGCTGCCCGCCGACGTCATCGACACCGGCGATTCGCTCACCGCGTTGGCGTGGCGGATCCGTCTGCTCGAGCGACGACGCGAAATTCGCACTGTTCAGGAGATCGGCATTCCCGTCGTGCACTGGCGCGGACCGGGCAGCCTCGACCCGTTCCTTCGTGACGTCGCCCGGCGCGCGTCAGCACCTCGGATGGCCCGCCGATGATGATTCGTGGCGCGAGTGCACAGCGTTGGTCGCTCGCCGTCCTGGCCATCGCCGCTGCGATCGGCGCCTGGGCGGCAACCGCGGGCGCCGCGGGCCATACCTCGAGGATCGAACTGATCATGGTCGTGACCCTCGCAATCGCTTCCGCCGAGCGACCCGACAGTCACATCGGGCTCGCCGTCGTGATCGTGATCGTGACGGGGTGGATGGTCGAGGTGGACTCGGGCATCTCGATCTGGTCGCTGCTGGCCGCGGTTGCGCTGCTCGTGTTCCACACGTCGGTCTCGATGATGTCGGTTGCGCCGCCGGCCCTTTCGGTGGATTCCGTCGTGATCGGTCGGTGGCTGCGACGTGCCGGGATCGTGACCGCTGCAACGGCCGCGGTGTGGGGGCTGGAGGAACTGCTGAGTCGTCGGCACGCGTCGGGCAACGCGGTGATCACCGCTGCCGCGTTGGTTGCCGTGATCGCAGCCATCGCCGCGCTTCGCCAGCGCAGCGTTGCCGATCGCTGAACGTGCCGAATGCTGCTGGATGTTGTCGCGATCAGAGCGAGTAGGCGGCTGACGGAACGCTGAGGCTGAACACGGTGCCCTGGTCGTCGGTGCAGTCAGATGACCAACCGGACGGGTACTCGACGGGCTCCTGTGCCGACCCGCCTGCGGCGCGAACGCGCTCGACCGCGACGTGGATGTCGTCGACCACGAACCACAACCGTGCGCCGATGTCGTTGCCGTCGGCGCTGACGCTGCCGGGTGGTGCGGCGATGTTGGCGACGTGCCCTTGATCGGGTCCGTCGAACTGCCAGCCGAGCACCGCGCCGAAGAACCGCTGCGCTCGGGCGACGTCGGCGACCGGCAACGTGAAGTAGTACAGGTCGCCCTGATCGTGACGCCGCGACTGATGGTGCGGGTCGGTTTCGTCGGCAACGGCGCCGGGCGTCCGGACGGCGAACGATCCGTGGCCGTTGTCCTGCGCCGCACGCGCCTCATATTCCTGAGCGGTCAGGTTCTCGACTAGCTTGGTCAGCGTCCAGTTGTGTCCGAAGGGATCACTGATCGTTGCGCTGCGGCTGCCGTGGAACTGATCGGCGGGCTCGCGCAGCGTCGTGGCGCCGAAGGAGACCGCCAGCGCATGGGCAGCATCGACGTCGTCGACCTCGACCGAGAAGCTGCACGTCGGACCGCCCCTTGACTCAGGCCCGAGGGCGCCGATCTCCGGGTATTCGTCGGCCATCATCAGCAGCGAGTCGCCGATCACGAACTCGGCGTGGCCGATGCGCCCGTCGTCACCGACCAGTCGTTGGCGCTCGACCGCGCCGAACGCATCGCGGTAGAAGTCCAATGCGGCTGCGGCATTGCGGACCATCAGATATGGGATCACGGTCATCGCGGAGACCTTTCGTGTGGTGGTCGTCGTGGTCGTGTTGTTCGTGTCGAGCAGTGGCTGCAAAGCAGCCGTGAGTTGCTCGCGTAGACGGCGAGCGAAGGACGCTTCCGGCGCGATGGGTGCGTCCGGGCGACGCAACGCTTCGAATGCGTCGGGCGCGGGGTCGTCAGGCACGGTCGTCCTCCTGTCTGAACGCCGACTTGGCGCGTTGCAGCAGCGACTCGGTCGCGTGCACGCTGCGGCCCAGAGTCCGCGCAACGTCTCCGACGGGCAAGCCGTCGATGTAGCGCAGCGTCAGCGCGCTGCGGTGCTCAGCGCTGAGCGCGGCGAGCACGTCGTGCGCATGCGTGGTGGAGATCGGCTCGTCGTTCGGATCGGGGATCTGTTCGTCGGTGGCGATCAGGGTCAGCGCGGCGCGATGTCGCTCGGCCCGGCGCCAGTGATCGATCAGCTTGTGGCGTGCGGTGCCGATCAGCCAGCCGATGCCGATCTCGACTTCTGAGCCATTGCACAACGCCGTCGCCGCTGCCATGAACGCGTCAGCCGTGAGATCTTCCGCGAGTGCCGAGCTCTCGCAGCGGCGCACGAGGTAGCCGTAGACCTGTGGCACGGCGCGGTCGTACAACGCGAGCAATGCCGTCGCCGGGTTCTCGGCGGCCGACGAGTTCGTCGCGACGTTGCTCATCAGCCCCCGATCCGTGCGTGCATACCCCTCCGTCGAACAGCGCGCAGCGTTTCCGTCGCGTCAGTCGAGATTCCTCGCGAAACTACAGCAATCTCAGGGCGGATCAGGGGTACATGTGTTCGATAGGATGCGACCATGGGGTTCAACAATCCGGCCATGCCGTGGCGAGAACTCGAACGCACACTGTCCGACAAGCCCGAGGTCAAGCCCGAGGTCAAACGCGGTGCAGATGGTCGAGCCCCGGGCAGCCCGAGCTGGAACGCCGGTGGCGATGGGCCGGCCTGGACCCGCAAACGGCAGCCGTTCGAAGCGTCATCCGATGTTCGCGATCGCCCCACCACCGCGCTGACGCCCTACGCCGAGCTGCACTGCCAATCCAACTTCTCGTTTCTCAACGGTGCCTCGCATCCCGAACAACTGGCTGAAGAAGCGGCCCGCCTCGGTCTCGAAGCGCTGGCCCTCACCGATCAGAACGGCTTCTACGGCGTGGTCCGGTTCGCGGAAGCAGCGCGGGCCGTTGGTCTGCCGACCGTGTTCGGGGCCGAGGTCACACTCGGCATGAAGCGCTACGAGCCGGGTGTCGCTGATCCTCCGGGCGAACACGTCGTGCTGCTCGCGGATGGGCCGAACGGATACGCGCGCCTGGCACGGGCGTTGAGCCTCGGCCAGTTGGCGGGCGAGAAGGGGGCGCCGCGTTTCTCGTTGCCCGAATTGAGCGAGGTCGCGGCAGGCGACGGATCCAGCGCACAGCAGAGTGCGTGGTGGGTGCTCACCGGTTGTCGCAACGGAGTCGTGCCGGCGGCGCTCGTGCGCGACGGGCCGGCGGCAGCAACCCGTGCGCTGCAACAGCTGATCGGTCTGTTCGGACGCGAGCGGGTCGTGATGGAGCTGTGGGATCACGGCGACCCGCTTGATTCGGCGCGCAACGATGCACTGGCCGAGATCGCCGCGCGCCACGACATTGCCTGCATCGCCACCAACGACGTGCATTACGCGACACCGCAGCAGCGACGGTTGGCGACGGCGCTGTCGGCGGTGCGCGCCCGGCGCAGCCTCGAGGACATGAACCCGTGGTTGCCGTCCGGGGCGACGGCGCATCTGCGCAGTGGGGCCGAGCAAGCGCGTCGCTTCGCCCGCTACCCGGGTGTCGTCGAGGCTGCAGCCGCGATGGGCCGCGCTGCCGCGTTCGACTTGTCGCTGGTGGCCCCCAACCTGCCGCCGTTCCCGTGTCCGGTCGTGAACGGTGTGCAGCTGACCGAGATGCAATACCTGCGACAGCTGGTCGAAGCCGGCGGCCGCAAGCGCTACGGCGAACGGCCGCATGCAACCGAAGATCTGTCGTTGCGGGCCCGAGCGTGGAAGACGATCGATCACGAGCTCGAGGTGATCGAAGGCCTCGGCTTCCCCGGCTACTTCCTGGTCGTGTGGGACATCGTCAACTTCTGCGAACGGGCGAACATCATGTGTCAGGGCCGGGGGAGTGCGGCGAACAGCGCGGCCTGTTACGCGCTCGGCATCACCAAGGCCGATGCCGTCTCGTTGGGGTTGCTGTTCGAGCGTTTCCTGTCGCCCGAACGCGATGGTCCGCCCGACATCGACATCGACATCGAGAGCGATCGCCGCGAAGAAGTCATCCAGTACGTGTACGCGACACACGGCCGGCATCACACGGCGCAGGTCGCCAACGTCATCACCTACCGCTCGCGTTCGGCGGTGCGAGACATGGCCAAAGCGCTCGGCTATGCACCCGGCCAGCAGGATGCGTGGAGCAAGCAGATCGACGGGTGGGGCAACGTCGCCAAGACGGCCGAACAACCCGACCACAACATCCCGGCGATCGTCCTCGAGCTCGCGGCCGAGATCGAGGCCGCACCGCGCCACCTCGGCATCCATTCCGGAGGGATGGTGATCTGCGATCGCCCGGTGATCGAGGTCTGCCCCGTCGAGTGGGGACGGATGGAGAACCGCAGCGTCCTGCAGTGGGACAAGGACGACTGCGCCGCGGCCGGGCTGGTGAAGTTCGATCTGCTCGGTCTCGGCATGCTCAGCGCGCTGCACTACTCCGTCGATCTGATCCGCGAACACCAGGGCTACGAGCTCGATCTCGCTGCACTCGAACAGGACGACCAGGTGTACGCGATGTTGTGCCGGGCCGACACGGTCGGCGTGTTCCAGATCGAGAGCAGGGCCCAGATGGCGACACTGCCGCGTTTGCGACCGCGCAAGTTCTACGACCTCGTGGTCGAGATCGCGCTGATCCGACCCGGACCGATCCAGGGCGGTTCGGTGCATCCGTACATCCGCCGCCGCAACGGCCAAGAACCCGTCACATACCTGCATCCGCTGCTCGAGAACAGCCTCGGCAAGACGCTGGGTGTGCCGCTGTTCCAGGAGCAGTTGATGCAGATGGCGATCGACGTTGCCGGGTTCACCCCGGCGGAAGCCGATCAGCTGCGTCAGGCAATGGGATCGAAGCGCTCGAAGGCGCGGATGGAGAAGCTGCGCGAGCGGCTGTTCGCCGGCATGGCCGAGCGCGGCATCACCGACGACATCGCCGAGCAACTGTTCGTGAAGATGTCGGCGTTCGCCAACTACGGCTTCCCCGAATCACACTCGGTGTCGTTCGCGTACCTCGTCTACGCGTCGTCGTGGATCAAGCTCTACGAGCCGGCGGCATTCTGTGCCGCGCTGCTCAACGCCAAGCCGATGGGGTTCTGGTCACCGCACTCGCTGGTGCAGGACGCCGGCCGCCACGGTGTGCTCACTCGCACCCCCGACCTCAACGAATCCAAGGCGCTGGCAACCCTGCAAGCGGACCCGAAGTCGTTCACCGGTCAGGCGGTGCGGCTCGGCCTGGGCTCGGTGCGCGGCATCGGTTCGACCCTTGCCGAGACGATCGAGACCGAACGTACCGGGCGCGGTCAATACAGCAGCATCGAGGATCTCGCGCGTCGCGTGCCGGCGCTCGACCTCGTCCAACTCGAAGCGTTCGCCACGGCTGGGGTGTTCACCGAATCGTTCGGGCTCGATCGCCGCGAGGCGCTGTGGGCGGTCGGCGCTGTCTCCCAATCGAAGCCCGACCGGTTGATGGGCGTGGTCACCGGTGAACGTGCGCCGAACCTGCCAGGCATGGATCCGGTCGAGATCGCGGTCGCCGATCTGTGGGCGACGGGTGTCGCCCCGACCGGTCATCCCACCCAGTTCCTGCGGGCCGAACTGCAACGGATGGGCGTCGTCACCGCGAAAGGGCTGTGGGACTGCGAACCGCGCAGCAGGGTGTTGGTGGCCGGTGTCGTCACCCATCGCCAGCGGCCGATGACCGCGCAGGGAACCACGTTCATGAATCTCGAGGACGAGACCGGGCTGATGAACATCGTCGTTTCGAAAGGTTGCTGGGCCCGCTTCCGGCGCACCGCACGCGAGGCCGCGTCGATGTTGATCCGAGGCACACTCGAACGTCACGAGGGTGTGATCAACATCGTCGCCGAACACCTCACGCCGCTGCAGATGCCCTCGAACGGGGTCACCTCCAGTCGCGACTTCCGCTGATGGCGTCGAGCAACTCGTCGATCACCTCGCGGGTCAGCGCGTCACGGAGGAACTCATCGGCTCCCGCTTCGTGGTGCGCTCGCGCGGTGTCGGTCAGCGATGGGTCGTGCCACAGCCGGATGTGGCGTTCGCCGATGTGATCGAGCTGGGCGATCGCCATCGAGAAGTGACCGCGTCTGCTCACGCGTGCCGGGCCACCGGCGTCGACGTACGACTCGTACAGGCGGCGTGCCCGATGTGCGTCGTCGCGCCCGTACTCGAACAACGCGACCGCCAACTCCAGCGTGGGATCAGCCCAGCCACAGTTCTCCCAGTCGATGATGCACAGCTCGGTCGGGGTGGCGCCGTTCGCGAGCGCGCGGACATTGTCGGTGAACAGGTCGCAGTGGCAGACCTGCAGCACCACCCGATGGATCGACGCAATGGCAGCACCGATCAGCGCTGGATCGAGTGCGGCACCCGATTCATCGAGGTCGACCCATTCGTAGACGCGGAACGTGGTCCCCGAAATCGACGACAGAACTTCGCCACCGACCGTGCGCACCACCGCCGGCATCGGCACGCCCCTGCGGCGGAACGCATCTTGCGCGACGGCGTCCTCGGCGGCATCGGCGACTTCCTGCGGCGCAAAGTGTTCCTTGACCGCCCATGGACCTCGGTCGGTCGTCAATCGCCACACCTGGCCGAGTTCGCCACGCGCCGTCGGGCCGACGACGGAAACGTCGCCGCCGAGCGCGTACTGCGCCGAGATCAGCTGGGCATCACGTTGATCGAGCACGCCTCGACCCTATGACGCGAGCCCCGAGCGCTATGCCCCGACATCGAACGGACTCGGCGGTGGCCCGATGGCGATGTGCTCACGTGCAAGGCGGCGCAACTCCGAAGGAGCCGTGATCACGTCGCTGGCATCCAGCTCGTCGAGCGTCCACCACCGCAACTCGAACACGTGCTCGGCATTCAGCTGCTCCCACGTGAAGGCCGGCATCGGCTCGAACGCATCGGGCACCCGCACTTCGTAGATCGAGTCGCGCTGCCCGTCGAACAAGCCATTGACGAAAGGGATGATGTGCAGGCGATTCCACAGATGAGCGCCGATCGGCGGATCGGGAAGGCCGATCTCCTCCGTCAACTCACGCCGCAGCGCGTCGGCATGGCTCTCGCCGTCATCGATGCCGCCGCCCGGCAGTGCCCATCGCGTGCCGGCCGGGAATTCGAAGCGCACGAGCAACAACCGATCGCTCGGATCGAGGATGAGCGCGCGAACCGCCTCGCGGATGCGCAGCCCGACCGTCGAGTCATCAGCCGCCGCCATGGCGGCGATCCTACGACTCGCGCCGTGACCCCGGCTGTGCTACACAGGAATCGTTCGAGTCTCCACACTCGTGGTGCGAACATCGGAGGGACCGTGAAGCGATCGGTGGCGAGGGTGACGCTGGCGATCCCGCTGCTGCTCCTCCTCCAGTTGTCGTCGGTCTTGCCAGCGGCGGGTCAACACAGAGCGGCCGCCGTCGGTGACGGCGGGCTGACGCACGCCGAGCCGACAGCGCCGGGAACGGCAGGCCCGCCGACGACGTACGATCCGGACGCGTTGACGACCGTGATCGTGCGGTTCGCGGATACATCTGTCGCCACCTCGGTCAGCGATGCGTTGAAGGCCGGCAAGGCCGCACCGACCGCGGCCGAGCGCACGATCACGCGAGCGAACCTGATGGCACGACAGGACTCGAACGTGCTGGCGCTGCGCAACCTTGGTGCAACGGTCGGAAACCGTTTCGTCGATGCCTTGAACGCGGCAACGATCGTCGTGCGCGCATCCGACGTCGGCCGGGTGCGGGCACTGCCGGGTGTGCTGTCGGTCTCGGGACTGCGCGTGTACCAACCCGACAACGACAACTCCGACACGTTCACGAAGGTGAAGGACGTGTGGAGCGCGGTCACGCCGTACACGGGAACCGGCGAGAAGATCGCGATGATCGACACCGGCATCGACTACAAACATGCCGACTTCGGTGGCACGTCGGCGTCGACGTTCCCGACGGCGAAGGTGATCGGTGGCACCGATCTCGTCGGCGACACATACAACGCGAGCAGCGCGACCGCAAGTGTTCGCGTGCCACATCCGGACAACGACCCGATGGATTGTGAGGGTCACGGCACGCATACGGCAGGTACGGCGGCGGGCCAAGGCGTCGATTCGGCCGGCAATGCGTACAACGGTCCGTACGACAACTCGGTCGCGTTCAACACGTTCAAGGTGGCACCCGGTGCTGCACCGACGGCGAGCCTGCTGGCCTACAAGGTGTTCGGCTGCGCCGGTGGCGTCGACAACGCGGTGTTGCTCGACGCGCTCAACCGTGCCGTCGCGGCCGGTGCGAACGTGATCAACATGTCGCTCGGTTCGGAGTGGGGACGCAACGACGATCCCGATTCGGTCGCGGCCGACAACGCTGTTGCCGCAGGCGCCGTCGTGGTGATCTCAGCGGGGAATGCCGGCCACCAGCCCTACCTCGTCGGGGGCCCGTCGACCGGCGACCGCGTCATGTCCGTCGCCGCGGTCGACGCCACGCAGTCGAACCTGATGGCGACGATCAGCAAGGGCGCGACCACGATCAACGCGATCGACGCCAACCGCGTCACGGGAGCCAACGTCGTCGGCCAGTTGCACGTCATCAGCGGCACCGAAGCGGGAGGGCTCTCGCTGGGTTGCAGCGCGAGTGACTACAGCGCGAACGGTGGCTCGGCCGGCACGATCGTCGTCGTGGTTCGGGGTACCTGCGCGCGCGCCGCGAAGCCGGTGCTGGCGCAGGCGGCAGGCGCCGTCGCGACGATCATGATCAACAACGCCGCCGGTCTTCCGCCCGACGAGGGAGCGGTGCCGGGGTTGACGACGCCGTTTCTCGGCATCGATCCGGCCGATCAGGCGACACTGATCGGCCTCGACGGTCAGACGGTCACGCTCGCGCTTGGTATCCCGACGCCGAATCCCACGCTCGGCACGGTTGCCAGCTTTTCGTCCGGCGGTCCGCGCTCGGGGGACAGCGCACAGAAGCCCGATGTCAGTGCTCCCGGGGTGGCTGTGCTCTCGGCTGCGGTCGGCACTGGCAATGGCGGCGTCGTGATGTCGGGGACGTCGATGGCTGCGCCGCACACCGCAGGCGTTGCTGCGCTTGTGCGTCAGGCTCATCCGACCTGGACTGCCGATCAGGTCAAGGCCGCCATCGTGAACACCGCGGCAGCGGGCTTCCCGACGTTCGATCCGCGGCTGTACGGCGCGGGTTGGGTGCGGGCGTCCGACGCTGTCGCAACGACGGTTGTGGCCACGACTGATGACGGCAACGACTCGATCAACTTCGGCATCATCCAGGGCGTCGCGTCAGTCGACCGTACCTTCACGCTGACGAACACCGGCGCGGCGTCGTTGTCGTACAACCTCTCGGTGAGTTGGTCGTCGCCGACGCGCGGCGCCGTGATCTCACTCGGAGTTCCGGCAACGACTGTCGCAGCCCACTCATCGGTCACGGTCACCGCGCACCTCGACATGTCGGCTGCTTCGCTCGCTGCGCTGCCGGGCGCCGACAACGCCGGCATCGTCACGCTCGACGGATTGCTCCGCGCTGTTCCTGCGGCCGGTCCGTCACTGTCGGTTCCGTTCATCGCGACACCGCACGGCCGATCCCGGATCACCGCCTCGCCGACGCTGAACGGCAACACGTTCACCGTCACCAACAAGGGCATCCACAGCGGGCGAGCCGACGTGTACGCGTGGCTGCTGTACGACGGCCTGGATCGTGGCAACCGCGCTGATGCGCGCGGGCTCGGCGTGAAGTACGTCGACGAACCGAGCAACGACAAGGCGATCTACTTCGCATTCAACCTCAACGCCGCGTTCGGGAACCCCACCGAGGACATCTTCGAGGTGTTCCTGGACACGACCGGTGACGGCGTGGCCGACGACGAGTTGTTCGCCGCTGATGCCGGCCTCGTCACCGCAGGCGGTGCGACCGGTGTGATGGGGATGTACCTGTACAACCTGCACACGCAGCAGCTCAATTCGGTCGGCGTGCCCGATGCGCGGTTCGGTGGCACGACGGCGGTCATCGGTGTGTTCGCCAGCGACCTCGGGCTCACGCAAGGTGGTACGCACAGCGCGCTCGTGGTGCAGGCCCTCGTTCGCAATCAGGGCGATCAGAGCACCGACGTGATCGGGACGAGCAACGCGATTGCCCCGCCGAAGGTGATCATCGAGCCATGGAATCCACAGATGAGCACCGGTGAGACGGCGACACTCGCACCGGGGGCGAGCGCGTCCATCACGGTGACGTCACGGGCGCCGACCGCCGGACAGCCGACCGACCTCGGGTGGATGGTCGTGGGTGTCGACGACGTCAGCGGGCAATCTCAAGCCGATCTGGTCCGCCAGCCTCGCCGCCGACACAACTGATTCACTCGTCGGGTGAGTCGCGCAGTCCGTCGTTGAACGCTTTGTACATCTCGTAGATGCCCTTGCACTTCTGGCAGAGGGGCAGCTGCTTCGGATCGCGCGATGGCACCCAGACGTGTCCGCACAACGCCTCGATGGGCGTCCCGTAGATCCGGGCTTCCAAGACCTTGGCCGCGGCGGTCTCGCCCGGTTCGGTCTTGACGATGTGGGCCATCGCCGGTTCACCCGTTTCCAACTCCTCGTCGAGGTTGGGAATCGTCTCGGCGGGAAGCGTCTGCACCTGGCTCATGGAACCAAGTCAATCACGCTCGTCGTCGAGCCCGAGAAATGCCTTGCCCAACGGCGACAGGCGGTAGCCGATCTCGAGGCTTTCGGTCAGCCCGAGGTCCTTCAGCTTGCGGACGTTGAGCTTGAACGCCGGGCGGTCGAAGCCGAGCTGACGAGCGAGGGTCGTCGAGACCACGCCGGGATACGTGGCGATGAGGCGAAGCGTGCGGGTGGTCCACGCCCCGGATCGATCCATGCGGTCGAGTCGTGCCTGGATCGCGGCTCGTTGATCGGCGTCGAGCTCGGTCACGACGCGACGAACGATGCGATCGTCCTCGCCGATGCACCGCAACTCGACTCTCCACACCGACTCGTTCGGGGCGAGGCCGGGACCGAGGCGGGCGATCGCTGCCGCAGCGGAGTCCGCACCGGCGCGTCGCGCCTCGGTGTCGGTGATCTCGTCGACGTGAACCGTGCGCACGTCCGTCGCCTCCAGCAACAGACCGCGGACGCGGTATCGACCGCCAGTCCTGGCCTGCGGCTTCTTCCACCGCCGAAAGGTGAGCGTGATCGAGCCATCGGCCAGACCAGCGATGGCGTCGTCAGAGAACAGCATGTGTCCATGTTGGCTCGTGCGTGAGGCTCTGGCGCACCCGGTCGGCGAGCACCAACTACGCTGGCACCATGCCGCTCTACGAGTACCGCTGCCGCACCTGTGACGACACGTTCGAACTTCGTCGCAGCATGTCCGAATCCAGCGCGCCGGCATCGTGTCCCGCCGGTCATGACGGTGCCGTTCGCCTGCTCTCGGTGTTCGCCAGCGTCGGTGGTGGCGCAGCGTCGTCGTCCGCCGGTTCGTCGGCGCCGATGAGCATGCCCAGCGGTGGCGGATGCGGTTCTGGTTGCGGCTGCCACCACTGACGTTTCGCCCGATGTTCGCCCGACGTTCGCGTCGGAAATGATTCGCGGTTGTTGCCGCTGTGCTTGGCAAATCCGGGTCGGCAGCGTAGAGTCGGCTTCGTGATCATCGTCGCCCTCGCCGCCATTGCTGCTGCTGCAGCAATTCGTGGTGCAGCCGCGGCAGCACGCGTGCCCGTTGCAATCCCCGCAGTCGTACGTACTGGGCGGGGCGCACGGGTGACACGCTCGCACTGAGCACACTCACGTTGCGCCACCCGCCAGTCACGGCTGCGGGTGTCTGCTGCTGTGTCTGGCTTCCCGAACAGGAATGTCATGCCGAACAACGAATCGACAACTCGTCAACCGACCAAGCCGTCAGCCGGCTACGCGCTGCGTCTCGAGCTGGTGCTCGACGCGCCGGCACACATGGCCGGTGTGACGCGTGCGATCGCAGCCTGCGGCGCGGACATCCGCACGATGGAGACGCACGCCGATGGCACTCGCTCGCTGTTCGTGGCGTGCGCTGACACCGCGCAGCAGGACTGCGTTCGCGCTGCCGTGGCGACCTCGACCGGCGTGCGCGCGCGATCGATCACTGATGCGACGTTTGAGTTGCACCGCGGCGGAAAGATCTCCGTGACCCCGCGTGTCATGGTTCGCGACGCAGACGAGTTGGCGATGGCGTACACGCCCGGCGTCGGCCGCGTCGCGACCGCGATCGGCAACGACCGTTCGTTGGTGTGGGAGTTCACCGGGCGGTCGAACGCGGTCGCGGTGCTGTCCGATGGGACCGCTGTGTTGGGTCTCGGCGACATCGGGCCCGAGGGCGCGATGCCGGTCATGGAGGGCAAGGCTGTGCTGTTCAAGCAGTTCGGTAACGTCGATGCCTATCCGATCTGCATCAACGCATCGTCGGTCGACGAGATCGTTGCCGTCGCGAAAGCGATCGCGCCGACGTTCGGCGGAATCAACCTCGAAGACATCGCCGCACCTGCGTGCTTCGAGATCGAGGCCCGCCTGCAGGCCGAACTGGACATCCCCGTGTTCCACGATGATCAGCACGGCACGGCGATCGTCGTGCTGGCTGCGGTCGAGAACGCGGCAAAGGTCGTGGGCAAATCAATGCGTGACATGACGGTCGCCGTCGTCGGCACGGGCGCGGCCGGAGTCGCCTGCGCGAAGTTGCTCCACCTCGTCGGTGTCGCCGACATCATCGGTGTCGACCGGTCGGGAATCCTCCACGCCGGCCGGCCAGACGCGCTGGTGCCATCGAAGCAGTGGTTCGTCGACAACGGCAACCGCGACGGCCGCACCGGAGGGGTTGCCGAGGCGCTGAAAGGTGCCGATGTCCTGCTCGGTCTCAGCGGCCCCGGTGTGATCGAGGCCGACTGGCTGACCGACATGGCCGACGATGCGATCGTGTTCGCGATGGCCAACCCCGTCCCCGAAGTCATGCCCGAGCTGATGCCTTCGAACGTCTCGGTTGTCGCCACCGGACGCAGCGACTACCCGAACCAGATCAACAACGTCCTCGCGTTCCCCGGCGTGTTCCGCGGGCTGCTCGACGTGCGCGCGACGAAATGTACCGACGGCATGAAGCTGGCCGCCGCTGCCGCGCTTGCCGCGTTCGTGCCTGAGCCGACAGCTGATCGGATTCTGCCGGGCGCGTTCGAACCCGGTGTGGCCGATGCGGTGGCACGCGCCGTCGGAGCGACGGCGGTGCGCGAGGGCTGCGTCCGCTCCTGAACTGAGGGCCCACCCGTACAATCGCTGCGTGGCGATCTTGGTCGACGACCCCTTGTGGCACTGGCGCGGCCGCCGGTGGTGCCACCTGGTCAGCGATCTCAGTCTCGACGAACTGCATGTGTTCGCACAGTCCGTCGGCATACCACGGCGTGGCTTCCAGGGCGACCACTACGACGTTCCGGAAGAGCATCGCCCAACCGTGGTCGATGCCGGTGCTGAAGAGGTGAGCAGCCGCGAACTGTTGCGCCGGTTACGTGCCGGAGGGCTGCGGTTGTCGCCGGCCGAACGGCGCGCCTTCCACAACTGACGATGGCGTCGAAGTGGGCGGTTCTTCACAAGCCGCTGGGCCAGCGTGAGTTCAGGCCGAGTTGCTGACGGGGGCTGGTCGTGCCACCTCGGCCGATGATCAGCCAGTCGATCAGCGTGAGACCGGCCGACTCGACGACATCGGACGCTTCGAACCACACGTCGTCATCGTCGTCGAGCATGGTTCCGCCGGGTCGAACGGTGGCGAGGACGATGCCCGTGATGTCGGGCTCGTGCGACGCGGACAACGCCATCGCCTCGGCGATCGCCACCACCTGGATCGGGTCATCAGTTTCGGTGACGGTCACCAAGCACGACCCGCGGAACTCGCGATCGAGGAACATCACGATGGTCTCCGCGGCCAGCGGGTGGCTGATCGCGAGGTCGAAGACTGCCATCGCGTCCTGGACAGTCAGGATCGGATCGATGTTGGCGCGTGGCACGCGGCCATGAGATGAAACGGGCATGAGCAACCCCCGGTGTGGGCGACGAACGAGCGGGGGAAGCCGTGTACGAGAGACCGTACCGAAGGGGCGCGCGAGAGTTCTCGTCGCCGTGTCGGCTGAGTGCTGCGGCCGTCGTGTCGAGTTGCCGGAATCGTTGTGCAGAAGCGCGCGTTCTGCTCAGTTCGCGTATCTCGAAGATCGGATCGATCGGCAGATCGGATCCGGGGCGTCTGGGTCCGATCGGGTGTCAATCGGGTGGAGCGCCCACCAGATTCACGCCCAATCGCCCCAACCACATCTGGTTTGAACAGGAATGGGAGCATCCGATGCGGGCGTTGAACCTCCGATGCTCCCGAGCCCCGATTGACAGAGCGATACAGCGCCGAATGCCGATATGGAGCGGATGCGCAAGGCAATCGCGCGCACAGAACAACGAGCACCGAGCTGTCGTATGGCGCTACTCGGCCGGGCGTCCGGTGAGATCCAGAAGCGTTGCCTGCTGTGACGCGGTGTCGGTCACCTGCCCGAGAGCGGCGATTCCAAAGCCCATGCCGGGTGGCCCGTTCCGGACGATGTTCAGCACGACATCGACGAGTTCAGGGTCGAGCCGTTCGTCAGCGCCGATCGAGCGCGCAAGGTCCCATGCGTGCAAGGTGATGTCGAACACCCGCAGGTCGAGGAACTGGCGCCCCGAAATCGGCCCCAGCGGGTGGTCGATCTGCCGGTGCAAGGCGGCGTCGGCGCTGAACGCCTCAGCCTGCGCCGCGCACGTCGAGGCCCAAGCCGCAACGGCATCGTCCCCGAGCTGCGGCGTGGACATGATCTGCTCGATGGCTGCGGTTGCCTTCATCCCATCGAGAACGTGAACGGCGAAGCGATTCCCTCCGATCACGTGCGCGGTGAGGTATCGAACGTCCCAGTCTGAACACGGCGTCGGGAGCGTGAAGTCCGCTTCGCCGACCAGGCGGAGCCGGCGACCGAACTCGTCTGCCGCTGCGACGAGCGCACCCAGAATGTCCACGTCCGACCCCCGAGGAAGAGAGCGCTCATGTTGCCCGATCCACGCGCACGACGCAAGCGGCGCCGCCGCCGGTCTGGTGGACTCGCACATGGAATCCGATGATCGGAGCTGGACTACGGCAACTCACGATCGACCGGGTCACGGCTGATCGGCGCCTCGAACGTTCGTGGATCGGCCCTGAACCCGAAGACCACACGGTAGGGCCCGTGCCTGTCGGCGTGAACGACACGATCGGTGAGCTCGAAAAGTGTTCCCGACTCGAGAACAAAGGTGTCTCCACCCTCGCCATCCGTCAGTTCATATCTTCCGTGGACGATTGCGACGGCTTGATCGAAGTCGTGCCAGTGCAAGTCGAGCTCGGTCGCCTCGCGGTCTCCTGGATACGCCGTGTAACCAAGCGACTCGACGAGCCCAATCGCGCTGGCCTCATCGGCGAATGCGTTCCGTCTGATCACGATTCCCACGTTGACGCTCCTGCCCTCTCTACGGTTGCAATCTGGTCCGACTCGGACCCGCCCAGCGTGCCGGGTCCCGCGCACCGACGCAAGAGCAATCACGCGTACACAACAACGAGCACGACTCGGTCACGAACAGATGAACGGGTACTCGGTGCTCGTCGTTCGGCGGAGCGTTGCCGTCAAGAGCTGGCTCTCTGTCGACGTCGCCCTGAACACTGCCGTTGCGTCGCTGGTGAACGTCAGCACGCCCGCCTGATACGGGTTGCCCCACCCATCGGGTGGATTGCCGTGGCCGTCGCTCATCGGGGGAGTGACCTCCCACCAGAGCCCGTTGATCTTCGCTCCGTTGACACCACAGTGCGTGTACATCGTGAATGGCCCGGCGGCCGTGGCCGGGGCCGCTGCAGCCGCGGCGGAGTCCGGCTCTGGCGCGGTTCTGGCGTCGGCCGACCGATTCGAGGATCCGCAACCGACGACCGCGACGCCGAGCACGAGGAGGACAGGCAGGCGCATGCGCGATTGGACGCTCATCGGCTGCCGTTGGTTCCCGGGTGTCGAGTGCTCGCTAGCCTGCGGGCATGGCTGACATCACGATCTACCACAACCCAAACTGCAGCACGTCGGTGCACGCGGTGAAGGCCGCGGCCGACCTCGGCGTCGCTGCCGACGTCGTCCTCTACCTCAAGACTCCGCCCGACGCGGCGACGTTGAAGAAGATCATCGCCAAGCTCGAGGACCCGGTGACGGATCTCGTTCGACGCGATGCCAACTTCGCCAAACTCGGATTGACCGATGCAGATGTCGCGACCGCCGACCAGGTGATCGAGATGCTCGGCAAGCACAACGCATTGCTGCAGCGGCCGTTGATCGTCACGCCGAAAAAGGCGTTGATCGGTCGCCCGAAGGATCGAGTCGGGGTCGCGCTGCAGCCGTACGCGTGAGCCGTACCGTCGCCGTGCCGCAGAAGCGGGTCAGCCGTTCTTGGGCAGGTCCTTGTACGGCGTCGTGCGGAAGTCGCCCGGCTCCTTCGGCAGCCCGAGGCCCCGCTCGCTGACGATGTTGCGCTGCACCTGATCGGTGCCGCCGTAGATCGACGGGCCAGGGGAGAAGACGGTCAGCTCCTGGATCGCTCCCTTGGAGAGCGAATCCGTGCCCCACAACATGCCTTCGGCACCGATGATGTGGTTGCCGATCTCGCGTGCCCGCCGCAAGGTGTGCGTCCCGAGCAGCTTGGCCAGGTTGCCCTCGACCTTGGTGCTGCGCTGACCGCTGCGGGCCCGCATCAGGTTCCATTTGCCGACTTCGGCGAGCGTATGCAGCTCGGCCAGGCCTTGGCGCACGGTGGGTTCGTCGATCTTGCCGACGCTGCGTGCCAACGCGGTGAACTGCTTCAGCGTGCCACCGCCGAACGCGCCGGCGCCACCAGCGCCGACGCGCGAGTTGGCGAAATCGCCGACGGTGCGATTGAGTTGACCGGCGATCGGGCCAGGCAGGACGACACCCATCGAGCCGCCACCACCGCCGCCGCTGCCGAGGCTGGCGCGTTCGACCATCAACGTCGTGTTGGCCACGGCCCAGCCGTTGTTGAGGCCACCGATGAGGTTGGCGACGGGCACGCGGGCCTCGTCGATGAAGACCTCGTTGAACATCGCCCGGCCGGTCATCTCGCGCAACGGACGGACATCGACACCGGGCTGATCCATCCGGAACGCGAAGTACGAGATGCCCTGATGTTTGGGCGCGTCCGGATTGGTACGTGCGATGAGCATGCCCCAGTTGGCGTGTTGACCGCCGCTGGTCCACACCTTCTGGCCGGTGATGACGTACTCGTCGCCGTCGAGTTCGGCCTTGGTGTTGAGGCCGGCGAGGTCTGAACCCGCGCCCGGCTCGCTGAAGAGTTGGCACCACGAGTTGGTGCCGTCGAGGATCGGCGGGATGTACTCGGCGATCTGTTCGGGTGAGCCGTGGGCGGCGATGGTCGGTGCGGCCAACATGAGCCCGAGTCCGCTTGGTGGGCCGACGACGCCGTGCTCGCCGAGCACATTGCTGACGAGCGTCGCCAGATCACGCGGATATCCCTTGCCGCCAGCCGACACCGGGAGCATCGGCGAGGCGTATCCGCTCGCGGCCAGACGCTGCCACCACTCGGCGACGGTGATGGTGGGATCCCACGCGTCGGTCACCCACTGCTTGACCTCGATGCGAACCTGTTCAGCCGTGATCTCTGCCATGGCCGCGATGTTACGACCGAGTCACCACGATCGACGAGGCGTCGTCAGCGGCGTCGACCGACGCGCCCGCGGCCACTGATCGCCTGCAACACGAGCAGCAACAGGACCGCACCCAGGGCCGACACGAGGATCGAGCGGAAGTCGAAGTCGTTGACCCCCTTGCGGCCCGTCGCGTGCATCAGCGCCCCACCGATGAACGCGCCGAGGACACCGACGACCATCGTGTAGAGGCACCCGCTGCGGTCGTCCTTGACGAGCCACCGGGCGAAGCCTCCGGCGACGAGACCGACGATGACCCATGCGAGGAGATTCACGACGGCGACGCTAGTGCGGTGCTCGGCTGCCCGTGACGTCGGGATCGCGCCGATATTGAACACGTCGGCCGAGGACCGACACAGATAACGTCGAATTCGCAAGAAGCGTGCGCAATGGGGGATGGCGGTGAGTCGAGTGGTCGATCAGGCAGCGGACGAGACCGCAGCCGAACGCACCCCGTGGCGGCTTCTCACGGGTCTGCTTGCCGAACAGAAGCGCGGTCTCACCGCCGGTGTGATCGTCGGATTGCTGTGGGCGGCAGCCAAGGTGTCCGTGCCGAGCCTGATCCAGAATGCGATCGACCATGGCATCCGCGGCAAGGAATCGCTGCTGAAGTGGTCATTGCTGATCACCGGTGTCGGTCTGATCGCCGGCATCTTCACTGGGTGGCGGCGATGGATCGCGTTTCGGGAGAGCCGCCTCACCGAGCGCCGTCTCCGCGAGCGACTCTTCAACCACATCCTGCGCCTGAACGTCGGCTATCACGACCACGCCCAGACCGGTCAGCTGATGAGCCGCGCATCCAGCGACCTGCAGCAGCTGCAGGCGTTCGTGGTGATGATCCCGATCACCATGAGCAACCTGTTCCAGGTCATCGCGATCCTCCTCATCCTGCTCAAGAGCGATGCGCTGCTGGCGGTCATCGCGTTGGCGCCGTTGCCGTTCGTCAACGTGTCGGCGCGGCGGTTCAGCAGCAAGATCCACCCGGCGGTGATGGCTGTGCAGATGAAGCAGGCCGCGTTGGCCACGGTCGTCGAGGAATCCGTCTCGGGTGTTCGCGTGGTCAAGGGGTTCGGCGCAGAAGGCGTGCAGGCTGGCAAGCTCGGACGCGAGGCCGATGACATCCGAACGGTGTCGCTCGAGGCTGCCAAGATCCGCAGCCGATTCCTGCCCGCCATCGACGTGCTGCCCTCGCTCGGGCTGATCGCCGTGCTGGCGGTCGGTGGCCACCGGGTTCTCAACGGCCAGATGACCGTCGGTCAGCTGATCGAGTTCAACGCCAGCGTGCTGCTGCTGATCTGGCCGATGCGCAACCTCGGCATGACGCTGGCCACCGGGCAGCGCGCCGCCGTTGCCCTGCAGAGAGTGCAACAGGTGCTGGCGACCGAATCAACGGTGACCGACCCTGCTTCGCCGATTGCGCTGCCGACCACCGGTGACCTCGGCGCGCTCGTCTTCCGACATGTTCGTTTCGGCTACGACGCCGATCGCGTCGTCCTCACCGATTTCGATGTCGCGATCCCGGCCGGCACGTCGGTCGCCATCGTCGGCGCGACTGGTAGCGGCAAGTCCACCGTCACGCGGTTGATGCTGCGCTTCTACGACGTGCAGAGCGGCTCGATCGAGATCGATGGTTGCGACCTGCGCAGCCTGAGCCTGCACGAGTTGCGCCACGCGGTCGGCGTCGTGTTCGAAGACACGCTGCTGTTCCACGACACGGTTGCCGCGAACATCGCGTTCGCCGAACCCGACGCAAGTCAGGCGCAGATCGAATCGGCGTCACGCCTCGCGGGTGCGCACGACTTCATCGGACAGTTGCCCGAGGGCTACGGCACGTTGCTCGGTGAACGTGGTTTCTCGCTCAGCGGTGGTCAACGTCAGCGGATCGCGATCGCACGAGCGATCCTGGCCGACCCGCGCGTGCTGATCCTCGACGACGCGACATCGGCCGTCGACCCATCGAAGGAACACGAGATCCGCGAGGCGATGGCGACGGTCATGCGCAACCGGACGACGATCGTGATCGCTCACCGTCCGGGCACGATCGCTCTGGCCGACACGGTGCTGCTGCTCGACGAAGGTCGCATCGCCGCGCAGGGTACGCATGACGAATTGCTCGCCTCGAACGCTGCGTATCGGGATGTGCTCGCGTCGTGGGCTGCACAGGACGACGCAGGTGTCGAGGTCGCCGACATTCCTTCGGCCCGCGTCGACGAGGAACACTTCGATGCCGGCGACGATGTCGTCCTCCAATCGACACTGCACGAGCCGATCGGAGGTGAGTGACCATGTGGTCGATGCACGGCGTGTCCGACGACGACAAGCTCGATCGAGAGACGACCAAGAAGGTGATCAGTCGGTCGTGGCAGTTCGCGGCGCCGTATCACCGCACCATCGTCGCTGCGCTGCTGCTCGTCACCGTCTGGACGGCGACAACGCTGGCCGGCCCGGTGCTCGTCAGCATCGGCATCGACCGCGGCATCTCCAAGCACAACGCTCGCGCGCTCGACACGGCAGTCGGCGCGTACATCGTCGTGACGATCCTCGCCTATCTGATCGCGCGAGTGCAGTTCGTCTACATCAATCGCGCCGGCGAAGGTTTCCTGCGCGACCTGCGCGTACGAGTCTTCGATCACCTGCAACGCCAGGGGCTCGCATTCTTCGATCGCGAGCAGACCGGCGTGCTGGTGTCGCGCATGACTGCCGACGTCGAATCGATGGGCGAGCTGATCCAGTTCGGACTGCTGCAGTTCGTGTCGGCTGCGTTGCTGGTGGCGATGACGCTGATCCTGCTGTTCGTCCTCAGTTGGCAGTTGACCCTGTTGGCCTTGATCGTGTTCCCGATCATCGTCATCGCGTCGATCAAGTTCCAGCGCGATTCGAACCGTGTGTATCTCCGAGTGCGAGAGCGCGTCGGAAGCAATCTCAGCGCGCTGCAGGAAGGCATCAGCGGCGTCCGCGTCATCCAGGCGTTCGACCGCGAGGACGAGCAGTCGCGGCGGTTCGCGAAATCGAACAAGGAGCTGTTCGACACGCACATGGACAGCATCCGCATCTCCATGTGGTACTTCGGTCTGGTCGAGTTCTCGGGCATCGTCGCGACGGCTGGCATGGTCGGCGTCGGCGGTTGGCTGGTGCACCGTGGGACGGTCAGCCTCGGTGTCGTCACGGCGTTCGTGCTCTTGCTCAGCAGTCTGTTCGAGCCTGTTCAGCAGCTGTCGCAGCTCTACAACACGGTGCAATCAGCTGGCGCATCGCTGCAGAAGTTGTACGGCATCCTCGACACGGTTCCCGAAGTCGACGAGTTGCCCGATGCGGTCGAGCTGCCCAACGTTGGCGAGGTCGCGGTCATCGACGTCGGCTTCGAGTACGTGCCGGGCCGGCCCGTTTTGGAACACGTGACTCTGACGGTCGGGATCGGTGAACGACTCGCGCTGGTCGGCCCGACGGGCGCCGGCAAGAGCACGCTCGCCAAATTGATGGCCCGCCTGTACGACCCCACCGAAGGCACCGTGTCGTTCGCCGGCATCGACCTTCGTCAGGCCACACTTCGCTCGCTGCGGGAACGAGTGGTGGTCGTGCCACAGGAGGGCTTCCTGTTCAGCGGCACGATCCGCGACAACCTCAGCATCGCCCGCCCGTCGGCAACCGATGCCGAGATCGAGCAGTCACTCGCGGCCATCGGCGTGCTCGAACACTTCGCAGCCTTCCCCGATGGGCTGCGCACCGAGGTGCGCGAGCGCGGCTCGCGGCTCTCTGCGGGCGAGCGGCAGTTGATCGCGCTGGCGCGTGCGGCGCTGGTGGACCCCGCCGTGCTCGTGCTCGATGAAGCGACGTCGAACCTCGATCCCGGCACCGAGGCCGAGGTCGAGCACGCGTTGGAATCGTTGATGCTCAATCGAACCGTGATCGTCGTCGCTCACCGCCTGTCGACGGTTCGTCGTGCCGATCGGATCGCGGTCGTCGATGCCGGCGGATTGCTCGAACTCGGCAGCCACGACGAACTGGTCGCGTTGGGCGGCAAGTACGCCGCACTGTCTGCCGCGTGGGAGCGCAACCAGGTCGCCTCGTGACGAATCAGGTCGTCAGGAGTTGGCGACCAGCAGGAACTCGATCAAGCCGTGATCCTGTGTCGTGACCGCGCCGTTCGACGGGTTGTCGATGCTGTAGTCGGCAAACGTGACGTCGGTCGAGCCGGCGATCGCGATCGAGTTGCCGGTCTTCTTCGCGGTGACGTCGAGCGTGACGGATTTGGTGACGCCGTGCAAGGTGAGGTCGCCCGTCGCAGTCGCCTTGATCTCGGTGCCGTCGTCCGGGATGCTGCCGAGTGCAATGGGCTTGGTGATCGTGAACGTGGCCGTCGGGAACTTGCTGGTGTTCATGATCTCGCCCTTGAACTTGTTGTCCCGATTGGTCTGATCAGACTTCAGTGTCGTCATGTCGACGGTGAAGGTCGCGGCCGTGACGTTCGTTCCGTCGAGTGTGATCGTTCCCGTCACGCTGTTCGTCCGCCCGACCCCTTCGGTGTTCTGGCCGAACAGCACTTCGACCACGCGATAGCCAGCCTCGGATGCGGACGTCAGCGTGTATGTCGTCGGACCATCAGCTGAGGGCGCCGCGTTCGACCCACCGGTGACCGTTGTCGTCGCTGTCGTCGACCCTGCGGCGACAGCGGAGGTTGGCACAGTGGCTGACGCTCCAGCGATCGAAGGCGTCGTGACCGCGATGTCGCTCAGGCTGAGCCGCTTCGGAGCGTCATCCTTGATGAAGTGGATGTATGAATACGTCGCCACGGATGCCACCAGACCCAGAAACACGAGTGTTCCGGCGGTGATCCCCACCCATACCAGGGCACGATTCGGTTTTGTTCGTGTGCTGCCGTTCGCAGCGGTCAACGCTTCGGAGCTGGGGGTGATGCCCATCAACTGCATCTGGCGAAGCGTGCGCTGCGCCTCGTTCTCCGGCGTCGCTGGAAGGAGTGCCGCGATCAGAAGTCCGGCGACGCCGAGGAAGAAGCCCATGAAAAAGCCGAGGGCCCCGGATCGGCCCTTTGATCGCATGATTGCGCGTCCGCCCAAACCGAGACCGACGCTGATCAGGACGAGGACAAGTACAACGCCCGCAAGCGCCAACGCAATGACTGCGGTGCTCTGCGTTTCGGCCACCTCTACAACTCCAGGCACGAGTGCCCCTTCCTCAGTTCGGTGCGGGTGATCGTTCTCCGTCAAAATGCCGGAGCAGTTTGCGGCCCAAGGACACTCTCGCCGTGGATCACTGCAGATATTCTTGCGCAGTCAATCAAATTGCGGTGGCTGTCCCGTCAGAGCGGGGTATGAATCGGGTAAGGCCCTATCCTGACCCGATTCATGCGTCAGAAGAATGGAGTCACCGTGAGCATCGCTCTCGATATCGTCCGATCCACGCCACGTACCGCTGAGGCTGTTGGCGTGCCCGTCGGCAGCGAGGGTGCCGTGCCGCGGGTGCTCGGGTTCAATCGTGCGGCCCTCGCGGCCAACGGCTTCGAAGGCAAGCCGGGACAGACACTGGTCGTCCCGTCGAGCACAGGCCAGACATTGATCGCCGTTGGCATCGGCAAGCCAAGCGAGCTGAGTGTGAACGGGCTGCGCAGCGCAGCCGCATCGTTCGCCCGCGCTGCCGGCAAGCGCGCGTCATTGGCGACATCGTTGGCCGATCTCGATGGGGTCAGCGCGCGCGATGCCGCCCAGGCGGTCGTCGAAGGCGTGACCCTGGCGAACTATCGGTACGTCGGGTTGAAGAACGACAAGACAGGTTCGCCGATTCAGTCGCTGGCGCTCGTTGTCGGTGCAGCGCGGACTGACGACGCTCGTCGCGGTGCGGCGCGGGGCCAGGCAACCGCAGGTGCCGCGTGGCTCGCACGCGACCTCGCCAACACGCCGCCCGCATATCTGACCGCGCGCAAGCTGGCTGAGAAGGCCGTCGAGGTCGCGACGGCTGCGGGACTGGGCGTCGAGGTCTTCAACAAGGATCAGCTGATCGCGATGGGGTGTGGCGGCATGGTCGGCGTCAACGCCGGCAGCACCGAGCCACCGCGGATGGTCAAGCTCACGTACACCCCCAAGAACCCGAAGGGCCACGTCGTGCTCGTCGGCAAGGGCATCACGTACGACTCGGGTGGCATCAGCCTCAAGCCCAGCGATCCGTCCCACGCGTCGATGAAGATGGACATGAGTGGTGCCGCAGCGGTGCTCGGCACGTTGGGCGCGCTTGGCGCGCTCAACTGCAAGACGGCGGTCACGGCCTACCTGATGTGCACCGACAACATGCCGTCCGGGAGCGCGCTGAAGCTCGGCGACGTGTTGACGATGCGCAACGGCAAGACCGTCGAGATCCACAACACCGACGCCGAGGGGCGCCTGGTGCTCGCCGACGGCTTGTCGCTCGGAGCCGAATCGAAGCCCGATGCGATGGTCGACATCTGCACGCTCACCGGTGCAGTCGTCAGCGCCCTCGGTGATCGCATCGCCGGCCTGCTCGGCAACAATCAGGCGTGGATCGATCAGGTCGCTGCAGCCGGCAAGCGCACCGACGAGCCGACATGGCAGCTACCTCTGGCCAAGGAGTATCGCAAGCTGCTCGACAGCCACGTCGCGGACATGCGCAACATCGGTGGCCCGATGGCCGGCACGATCACCGCGTCGCTGTTCCTCGACGAGTTCACCAGCGGCGTGCCCTGGGCGCACATCGACATGGCCGGCACGATGAAGATGGATGGCGACGATGGCTGGCTGGCCAAGGGGGCCACCGGCTACGGCACCCGCCTGTTGATCGATCTCGTCACCAACTTCTCGCCGCTGGGCTGAGCCATGACGACCGATGACGTTCGGGTCGGGATCCTCGGCTACGGATTCGGTGGTGCGATCTTCCACGCGCCGTTCGTCGCCGCGACCCCGGGCATGCGCGTCGCGGCGGTGGTCACCAGTGATCCGCAGCGGCAGGCGAACCTACGCGCCGAACACCCCGACGCGGCCGTGCTCGAATCTGCCGACGCACTCTTCGATCGCGTCGACGAACTGGATCTGATCGTCGTCACAACGCCCAACCGCAGCCATGTCGAGTTGACCCAGCGCGCTCTCGCGGCTGGTCTGCCGGTGGTGATCGACAAGCCGATGGCACCGTCAGCCGCCGAGGCACGGTCGCTGGTGGCCGATGCCGCAGCAAAGGGGTTGATGCTGACGGTGTTCCAGAACCGGCGGTACGACAGCGACTTCCGGACTGTTCGTCGACTGGTCGACTCCGGCGAGCTCGGCACCGTGACACGATTCGAATCGCGGTACGAGCGGTGGGTGCCGACTCCCAAGCAAGGCTGGCGAATGCTCGGCGCAGCCGACGAGGCCGGCGGCCTGCTGTTCGATCTCGGCGCGCACATCATCGACCAAGCACTGCAGCTGTTCGGCCCAGCGACGTCGGTGTATGCCGAGATCGATCACCGCCGCCCGGGCGTGGTCGTGGATGACGACACGTTCGTCGCGATCACGCACCGGTCGGGCGTCCGTTCGCATCTGTGGATGAGCCAGACAGCGGCCGAGGCCGGCCCTCGCTTCAGCGTGCTCGGTTCCGGTGGCGCGTTCACCAAGTTCGGGATGGACGTTCAAGAGGCAGCGCTCATCGCCGGCCGTCGTCCGCCCGCGCCCGATTGGGGCATCGAACCCGAGTCGTCGTGGGGGGTGATCGGCATCGGCGACGACACTCGCCGGGTGCCGTCCGAGCCGGGTCGATATCAGGACTTCTACGCGGGAGTTCTCGCTTCGCTACGCGATGGCGCGCCGCCGCCGGTCGACCCCGCCGATTCCATCGCCGCGCTCGACGTGATCGAGGCCGCGCAACGGTCCGCGGCGACGGGCGGCCCGGCCCTGTTGGGGAGTGCGGGATGAGCGAGCCGGTCGACGATCTGGCAGCGCTCGCAGCAGAAGAAGAGCGCATCGTCTTCGACACCTTCGACAACGAGACGGCGTGGCGCCTCGGCGTCCAGTTGGTCGATGCTGCGCGGGACGCGGCATTGGCCGTCGTCGTCTCGATCACCCGCAATGGCCAGCGGCTCTTCCACGCTGCACTCGACGGCACGGCACCCGACAACGATGCGTGGGTCGAGCGCAAGTCGCGCGTCGTGACGCGCTTCGGTCACAGCTCGATGCACATCGGCGCGCTCGCTCGAGCGGCCGGCAAGACGTTCGAGGAACGCAGTCGGCTCGACCCCGACGACTACGCCGCGCACGGTGGATCGTTCCCGATCACGGTGCGCGGCGTCGGCATCGTCGGAGCGGTCACCGTGTCCGGACTGCCGCAGACCGAAGATCACCGGTTCGTCGTCGAGCAGCTCGACCGCTTCCTCGGCCACTGACGCCACTCACGCCACTCACGCCACTGAAGCTGAATCAGGCCGGTACGCACTGGCGGACAGCCTCCACTGCTTCGCGCGGCGCGACGCCCAACGACAGCAACTGACGCTCCATCTGGTGCGGATCGTCACCGGCGCGAAGCATCGCGCTGGCGAGTTCGATCGCTCGGGCCAACGTCTGCTCGTCCGAACCGCGCCGGGCGACCCATTCGACGTGAGCGTCCTGGAGGTGCGACGGCAACTTGCGCAGGTGGCGCAACGAGAGCGGCGGGATCTGGCGACGAACCGCGATTCCGCCGGGGACCTCGTGGGCCATCCCGAACATGATGTTGCGGTTCAGTGCCTTGCCGAACGGGCTGTGCGTCCCGGCTGTCAGGGACAGCCCGAGCGCGTTTGCTGTCTCTTCGAGGTCGAGTTGATAGCCGTCGGGAAACGCGTCGAGACCGGTGACGAGCCGACGCAGCAACCAGGTCGCAGTCGGACCGAGGATGCCGAGCCAGAAAAGTTCGACGTATGGGCTACGGGCTTCGTAGCCGACGGATTCGACGACAGGGTCGTGCCAGGGCATGACGATCAGGTTCGGGGCGAGCGGAGTGGGCAGCATGCGAAACCCCCAGAGGGAAGTGGAAGAGGCGAGGGAAGTCGCAGCTGACTGAGTGCTTCGATCTGGCCGAGTTGGAAAACGGACGCGAAACTTCAGGGGTGACCGACGACAGCGAACTCGACGACGTGCGGGCGCTCTTACGCGACGCTGCCCGCGTGACGGTGTTGACGGGCGCGGGGATCTCGACCGATTCCGGCATCCCAGACTTCCGCGGGCCGAACGGACTGTGGACCAAGAACCCGGCTGCGGAGAAGGCGGCGACGCTGCAGCATTACCTCGCCGAACCCGACGTCCGCCGCTTCGCATGGCAGAACCGATTGTCGAACTCGGCCCACACGCGCGAGCCGAACGCGGGTCATCGCGCCCTGGTCGAACTGGAGCGCGACGACCGACTCGTCACGCTCGTGACTCAGAACGTCGACGGCCTGCACCAGCGCGCCGGCAGCGATCCCACAGCGGTTGTCGAGGTGCACGGAACGATGCACTTCACGATGTGTTGGACGTGCCGCGATCGGCGACCGATGGTCGAGGCACTCGACCGTGTCCGAGCCGGCGAGGACGACCCTGACTGCCTCGTGTGCCGCACCGCGGGGCGGGCTGGAATTCTGAAGAGCGACACGATCAGCTTCGGCCAGAACCTGGTCGAGACCGTGATTGCGCGGGCGCTGAACTCCGCCGATGTGTGCGACGTGTTGCTCGCCGTCGGCACCTCGCTGCAGGTGTATCCGGTGGCCGGCATGGTGCCCCGCGCCAAGCGTGCCGGGGCCACGATCGTGATCGTCAACGGGGAGCCGACCAAGCTCGACCATCACGCCGACCACATCCTGCGCGGCGAGATCAGCGAGATCCTGCCGGCACTGCTGCCGCCGGAATGACGTCGAACTGACCCTGGCGCAAATCCCGACCAGTTCGGTACCCTTTCGGTATGCCCACGTTTCGTGACCTGTTGCAGAAGGCCAAGGCCGAGATCACCGAGATCGACACCGCGACCGCCGAAGCTCGTATCGCCGAAGCCAAGAACTCAGGGGCGCCGCTGACCGTCCTCGACGTTCGTGAGCCAGACGAGTTCGACCAGGGCGCGATCCCCGGCGTGATCCACATCCCCCGTGGTCACCTCGAGGCCCAGATCGAGAACCGCGTCGCCGACAAGTCGACGCCCATCATCGCCTACTGCGCGGGTGGCGTCCGGTCCGCGTTCGCAACCAAGACGCTGCAGGAGCTCGGCTACACCGACGTCGTGTCGATGGCTGGTGGCTTCGGCAAGTGGAAGGACGAAGGCCGCGACTGGAAGAAGCCGATCGTCCTCACACCCGAGCAGCGCGACCGCTACGGCCGCCATTTGCTGCTGCCCGAGGTCGGTACCGAGGGCCAGGCCAAGCTGCTCGCGTCGAAGGTGCTGATGCTCGGCGCCGGTGGCCTCGGCTCGCCATCAGCGCTGTACCTCGCTGCTGCCGGTGTCGGCACGATCGGCATCGTGGACATGGACGAAGTCGATGCCTCGAACCTGCAGCGCCAGATCCTGCACAACCTCGACCGGATCGGCGACCGCAAGGTCGACAGCGCGAAGAAGACGCTGACCATGCTCAACCCCGACGTCAACGTCGTCACCTACGACACACGTCTTGATGCGAGCAACATCATCGACATCATCAAGGACTACGACGTCATCGTCGATGGCGCCGACAACTTTCCCAGCCGCTACCTGCTCAACGATGCGTCGGTCAAGCTCGGGATCCCCGTGGTGCACGGCAGCATCTTCCGGTTCGAGGGCATGGTCAGCGTGTTCGACCCGAAGAACGGCCCCACCTACCGCGACATGGTGCCCGAGGCGCCTCCCGCCGAACTCGCCCCCAGCTGCTCCGAAGCCGGTGTGCTCGGTGTGCTGCCCGGCATCGTCGGCTCGATCCAGGCGCTCGAGGTGATCAAGCTGTTGCTCAACATCGGCGAAGGACTGTCCGGTCGCATCCTCGCGATCGACACCACCGACATGAGCTTCAACACGTTCAAGTTGCGCCGCGATCCCGCCAACTGGGTGACCTACGAGAACCGCGACAAGATCGAGGTCCACGATCTCGACGGCCTGTGTGCCCCGTGGGATTCACACTGACCCGACTCACGGCGGCGGGGCAACCCGTCCTCGCGATCGTTTGGTGACCACCAGCGCGGCGTCGCGTACCTGTTGACCGAGCTGCAGCACATCGGCGCCTGACGTCAGCGGATCGAAGCCGAGCAAGGTGAGCGCCACCGTCGCGTGGCCGGCGCCGTCGAACACCGGCGCGGCGATCATCGACACGTCGTACTGCTGAGCGGGTTCGAGACGGACCAGGTGGTAGTCGTGCCGGCCGAGTTCGTCGACGTACTGGTCGATGCGCCGCGCCGACGAGATGTCGTGCGGCGTGTCGGCGAGTCGATCGAGCGCAGCACCGATGCCGCGCCGGGCGTCGTCTTCGAGCGCGACGGAGAACCCACGTTGGCGCACGATGTCGAGCACGGTGCGCAGCTCGGTGCGATGTTCGTCGTCGCCGACGCGGTCCAGCCATTCGTGCACGCGTCGATCGTCGGCCCATGCCATGAACACCGCGCCGAGCGGCGGCGCGAGAGGCACCCGCTGGCCGACGTGGATGTCGATGCCGCGGGCGCGCTGTACACCAGCTCGCGCGACGAACGCGATCTCGGTGCCCGCGACTGCGGTGACGGCGACCTCGAGGCCCGTGGCGGCTGACAGACGACGGGCTGCATCACGGCCGAGGTCGATCGCCGGGTGGCGTTCCAGCGCGGCGCTGCCGACGGCCACCAACGACGGACCGAGCGTGTACGTGCGCCGCCGTGCGTGGCGGGATGTGTAGCCGGTGTCGGTGAGCACGGCCAGGATCGCGTGCAGCGACGCGCCGTTGATGTCGAGTCGCTCGGCGAGATCGGACAGCATGAACTCGTCCGTCGGGTGAGCTGCCAGGAAGTCGAGCACCGCCAGCGCACGGGTGGCGGACAGCGCTGGTCGCGACATATGGTTCTGACACTACAAAGACAAATTCGATATTGCAAAACTGTACCTAGCACGACTGTAGAGGGGCCGCACATGAAGCTCGACCTGTTGTACGAGTTCCAGCCGAAGATCAAACCGTGGAGCAAGCCGCATCCGTACGGCCAGCGCGAAGCCGAACAGCGCACCTACGACGAGGCCATCGCCGAGATCCAGTACGCCGACAAGCTCGGCTTCAACACGGTCTGGTGCGTCGAGCACCACTTTCGTGACGGCCGTTCGGCGTCGCCGTGTTCGGAGGCGATCCTGGGTGGGCTCGCGCTCAGTACGCAGCAGATCAAGCTCGGCTTCGGTGTCACCTTGATGCCGTTCGGCTTCATCCATCCGGCACGTGTCGCCGAGAAGGTCGCGACCGTCGACGTGCTCAGCCACGGCCGGGTCGAGTGGGGTACCGGTCGGTCGACGCCGATGGAGCAGGCTGCCTTCGGCGTGCCGACCGACGACAGGTCACGCGATCAATGGCGCGAGGCGATCGAGATCGTCGTCGGGATGTGGGAGAACGAGACGTTCTCGTGGGAGAGCGAGAACCTGTCCTTCCCCGAACGGATGCAGACCCCCAAGCCCTTCCAGGATCCACACCCGCCGGTGTGGCAGGCGGCAGCGACGGTCAAGAGCGCTGTCAGCGCCGGCGAGTTGGGTTTGGGGCTGCTCTCGTTCGCCCTGCTGCAACCGGTGGAGAAGATGGCTGAGCACATCCAGGCCTATCGCAGCGCGCAGGCGATCGCGCGGCCACAGGACATGCTCACCCGCGTGCGCAACGATCGCGTCGGGGTGTACACACTCGTGCACGCCTATGACGACGCCGACGAAGCTGCCGCGTACGGCCTGTGGGAATCCGTCAACTGGTGGTACAAGCACCTCGCCGAGTTCACGCTGCGATGGGAGTTGCCGATGCTCAGCGAGGCAGAGCAGCAGGCGATCTTCCCGCTGCTGCAGCCAGTGATCGACGGCCAGGTTCCGGTTCAGCACTATCAGGAGCAGGACATGATCATCATCGGCACACCGGAGGAGTGTTTGGAGAAGATCATCCGCTACGACGAGGTCGGCGTCGACGAGTTGCTGTGCTACGTGCAATTCGGTGACCTGCCCCACGACAAGGTGATGCGCACGCTCGAGCTGTTGGCGAAGCAGGTCATTCCTGCCCTCGAAGCGCGTGGCCACCGGGTCACGGCCGGCGTCCGGTGAGAACGGCGACTCGATGGACATGATCTCGGGGCTGCGCACGGCGGCGTCGGCTGCCGCGGTGCGGCCGTTGCACGACGAGCTCGCGGCAGCCTTCACGCTCGATGGACGCACCGCCGTGGTGACCGGTGCAGGGGCCGGCATCGGGCGCCAGACGGCGATCACGTTCGCTCAGGCCGGAGCCACCGTGGTCCTCGCCGATCAGTCCGATGGCGGGCTGGCCGAGACCGCATCGCTGATCGACGCGCTCGGAGCAGCGACGCCGATCATCGTGCGTACCGATGTCTCCGCCAAGGATGATGTCGACGATCTGGCGCGAGCCGCCGTTCGTGCCAACGGCCGTATCGATGTATGGGCCAACGTGGCCGGCATCATCCGCAACGCGTTGGTCGTCGACGTCACCGAGGCGGATCTTGATGCAGTCCTCGGGGTCAACCTCAAAGGCGTCGTGTGGGGCTGCGCCGCGGCGGGCCGCGTGATGAAGATGGCGCGGCGCGGGTCGATCATCAACGTTGCATCGGCCGGCGGCGAGATGCCCGCGCCGACACTCACCGCGTACGGCGTGTCGAAGGCGGGCGTCATCCAACTCGGTCGAATCGTCGCGATCGAGCTGGGCCCGTTCGGCATCCGCTGCAACACGGTTGCTCCCGGCTTCGTCGAGACGCCGATGACCCAGCGCATCTGGGTCGCATCGGACGGATCGGTCGACGATGCCAAGCGTGACGAGATCGTCGGTGTGCGCAGCGCTCAATCGCCGCTGGGCACCATCGGTGTGCCGACCGACATCTCGTACGCGATGCTGTATCTCGCGGCCGACGCATCGAAGTTCATGACCGGCGAAGTTCTTCGCCCCAACGGTGGAGTGCACATGCCATGAGTGACCCTTCTGCTTCTGATGTCGACGTGTTCGGACTGCGCGCCAAGCCGACGCTGGTCGTCGGTGGTGGGTCCGGCATCGGCCGCGCCACCGCGTTGCTGCTCGCCCGCGTGGGAGCCGATGTCGCTGTCGTCGACCTCGACGCCGATCGAGCAAGTGTGGTCAGCGCCGAAGTCGCGGCGTTGGGCGTGCGTTCGGTCGCGCTGTCGGGCGACGTCACCGACCCGGTCGACGCCGAACGCGTCGTCGACAGCGCGCACGAGATGCTCGGTGGGCTCCACGCCGTCGTCAACATCGTCGGCATGGCGTCGTGGGCCGACCTGCTCAACGTCGACCTCGCCGCGTGGGATGCAGATCTGCGGATCAACCTCACCCAGCACATGCTTGTCGGGCGCGCCGCAGCGCGGCACATGATCGCCGACGGCACGGCCGGCCGCCTCGCGCTCGTGACGTCGATCAGCGGCATCTTCGGCGCACCGAACCACGCCGCCTATGGTGCCGCGAAGGCGGGCGCCACTGCGCTGGCGCGCACGATGGCCAACGAGTGGGCGCCGTACGGGATCAGGGTCAACTCGGTCGCACCCGACATCATCGCCACGCCTCGCGTGGTCGACGGCTTCACCAACCGCGGCATCAGCGACATGAACGCGATCGTCGTTGCCGACGGCGTGCCGCTGGCGCGTTGGGGGACGCCGGACGAGATCGCCGGGCCGCTCGTGTTCCTGGTGTCAGACCTGGCCGGCTTCATCACCGGCCAGAACCTGGTGGTCGACGGCGGGACGCAGGCCCGCTTTCCCCACGCCGGCCCGAAGCCGTTCACTCCCGAGCCGCCTCAGGACTGAGCGACACTGCTGGCAAGCGCCGCGGCGACTGCCGCGCCGAACACCGACGCCAGCGCTGCGTGCCCGGCATCGCCCGGATGCACGCCGTCCGCGAGCAGGGACGCGTCGACGATGTCGCGACCGGGCACGAGCGTGACGAGACGATCACCGGCGTCGACGAGATCGCGCGCTGCGGCTTCCATCGCGCGGCGGATGTCGTCGTGGGTCGCGCCGAGCCGGTTCCGCGTGGACTCGCCGTCGGGCCGCACGATCGGGCTGCCGACGACGATCGGGATGCCGGGGTGTCCGGCGCGAACGATGCGCAGGAACGCCGACGTGTTCGCGTACATCTGCTCGGCCGAGTGGGGGATACGGGTCCAGCAGTTCGTGCCGTGTGTGATCGAGATGACGTCGGCCGACAACGACGCGATGTGCTCGGCCGAGACGATCTCGCCCCGCGCCGAACCGGCGTAGCCGAGGTTGACGACATCGAGTCCGTGAGTCCGTCCGGCGATGGCTGGCCATGCGCCGGCAGGCCCCGACGCGATCCAACCTTCGGCGATCGAGTCGCCGTAGGCGAGCCATCGTGGTTGCGCGGGCGCCGGCGCGACGGAGCCACCGATCGCGTTGATGGAGATGATGGTCGGCTTCATGCCCTCCGGGAGATAGACGATCGCGCGCTCGCCGGCGGTCGCGAGGCCAACGCAAACGCGGACGACAGACGTGCCGAGCGTCGCCGGCTGCTCGTCGACCTGCAGTCCGCCACTCCATGCCGAGAACACCGCTCCGGCGCCGACGCCGCGGTAGCCGAGGTCGTCCGTGGCCGTCGTGTACTCGATGTCCAGCGCGCTCGCCGTGCCGACGACCTCGATCCGAACACCGACGGGCAACGACGCTGTGCCCCACGTGTCGGCCGGCAGCCGGCCGATGTCGGAGGGATCAGCACGTGGATACGGCACGCCTGCGCCGGCCGGCCAGGCGATGCCGCGCAGGGAGGGCTCCACCGGGGTCACGGACCGACCGTATCTTGTATTGTCTCTGGCGATGCTCATCAACCGCACGCCCCCCGTTACCGCAGTGCCCGCATCGAAGCCCTGGGTGCACGGGCCGCTTGCCGATGTCGTTCTCGGTTGGTGCTGGTTGCCGATCGCGTTGTTGATGCACACCTACGAATCCCATGGCGTCACGCGGATGCAGGCGTTGATGGGCATCATCTTCGTGGTCTCCTTCGCTCATCAACCGCTGACACTTGGGCTCGTCTATGGCGACGAGGCGCAGCGGACGGCGCATCGGCGGCTCTACACATGGGCCCCGTTCGTCGCGGTCGCGCTGATCGCGATCGGTCTGAACGTCAGCCTCGCGCTCGTCGGCGTCGTCGCCGGGTTGTGGAACGCCGAGCACACGCTCATGCAGCGTTATGGCGTGATGCGCATCTACGGGCGCAAGGCCGGCGACGACAACGGACGGCTGGAGAAGCCGATGCTCGTCGCCTGGTTGGTCAGCGCACTGCTGTTCATGGCCGGCTTCATCGATATCCAGAAGCTCAGCGCCAAGATCGGGTTCGGCGACACCAACGGTCGCAGCGTCGACGCGCTGCACTCGCTGAGTGGGGTCGCCAAGCCGCTGTTCTGGATCAGCGCGATCGTGTCGGTGATCCTTGCCGTGCGCTGGACGCGGGCCGAGCGCTCGACGCCGTCCAGCTCGGCGCGCACGGCGAAGTGGATCTACGCCGCCGGAACGCTCGGACTTCTCGTCGCGGTGATGGTCGACCCGATTGCGGGCATCGCGGGCTACGTCGCCGCGCACTCGATCGAGTACTTCGGCATCGTCCACAGTTCGCTGCGGCGCCGCTCGACCACCGGCGACGTGAGCATCGTCGTTGTCGCCAGCCGCACTCGGACCCGAAGGGTCAGCCTGTACGTCGCGTACTTCTCGGCGATCGCCGGTCTGATCGCGGTGACATGGAACATGCTCGACGGCCGCATGTACGCCTACCTCGTGCTGTTCTTCGGTGCACTGCACATCCTGTACGACGGGTTCGTGTGGAAATTGCGCAAGCCGGCGGTCGCGGCCAGCCTCGGCATCGCCGCACCCATCGCTACCAGCGGGTAACCGTGGTGGTTGCGGCGAACTGGCATACCCTCGACGTGTGATCCGGTCCGTCGCGTTGGGGTGTGGCAGCTACCTCCCCGAGCGCGTCGTCGTCAACGACGACCTGAGTGCGATGGTCGACACCTCCGACGAGTGGATCGTGCAGCGCACGGGCATCCGTCAGCGCCACATCGCGGCCGCCGGTGAAGTGACCTCGGATCTCGCCACTCATGCGGCCCGATCTGCGCTCGCTGACGCGGGCGTCTCGGTGGACCAGATCGATCTCGTGATCGTCGCCACCGCCACGCCCGACGAGACGTTCCCGGCGACGGCGGCGTCGGTCCAGGCCAAGCTCGGGATGAGTCGCGGCGCGGCGTTCGACATCCAGGCCGTCTGCTCCGGTTTCGTGTACGCCCTGTCGGTCGCCGACAGCATGCTCTGTCACGGGTTGGCGACATGCGCGTTGGTGATCGGTGCCGAGACCTTCTCACGGTTGCTGGACTGGACCGACCGGACCACGTGTGTCCTCTTCGGCGATGGCGCGGGTGCCGTCGTGTTGCGCGCCGAATCCGGCGCGGGCACCAGTGCGGATCGCGGGCTGCTCGCCAGCGCGTTGCACAGTGACGGTCGCCTGCACGACCTACTCTACGTCGACGGTGGACCTTCGTCGACGGGAACGACCGGACACCTACGGATGCGCGGGCAGGAGGTCTACCGCCATGCAGTGGGCAAGTTGACCGAAGTCGTGGCCGAGGTGCTCGGTACCGCCGGGTTGTCGTCGGCCGACATTGCGTGGGTGATTCCCCATCAGGCCAACGCGCGCATCATCGACAGCGTCGCAGGCAAGCTCGGCATCGCTGTCGATCGCGTCGTCCTCACCGTCGACCAGCATGCCAACACGTCGGCAGCGTCGATCCCGTTGGCGCTGACCGCTGCGGTGCGCGACGGACGCGTGCAGCGCGGCGACCTGTTGCTGTTCGAAGCACTCGGCGGCGGACTCACCTGGGGGGCCAACCTGCTCCGATGGTGAGTCAGACCGGTTGATCGACGAGTGCGGGCGGTCGGTCGGATTGTTGGGAGATGACGCCGGCGAGCACGAACGCGACGCCGACGAGGTCGAGCGCAGAGGGTCGCTGATCAAGGGCGATGAACGCGATGAACATCGCCTCGACGGGTGTGAGCGCGAGGAGGAGTGCGAAGCGACCTGCCGGGATTCGCCGCAGGATGTGCTGATCGAGGCCGTAGCCGATGATCGTCGTGAACAGTGCCACCGCACAACAGCCGGCGAGCAGCGATGGTGTCGAGAACACGTGGCCGCTCCCGGACACACCGAACGGTGCGATCACGATCGCGCCGAAGACCAGGCCGACGCCGAGGCCGGCCACGCCGCGGTCGTTGCCGGCGACGTGTGCGCCGAGCAGGATGTAGCAAGCCCACATCGCCGACGCGAGGAAGATGAACAGCAGGCCGACGCCGCTGCCGTGCGACGTGAACCCGGAGAGGACGCAGACCCCGATCGCCGCGAGCCCGACAGCGAGGGCGTTGCGCTTGCTACGGGTTCGTGACGCGGCGACCGCGATCGGGCCGATGAACTCGATCGCCATGCCCTTGCCGATGTCGATGTGATCGATGGCGAGGTAGAAGAACAGGTTCATCAGCGCCGTGGCGATGCCGAACACCGCGCACCAGCCGAGCTGAGCGCGGGTCCATCGCGGGTGAGTCGTGGACCACGGGTTCCACTGGCGCCACGAGATCGCGAGCAGGACCAGCGCGGCAAAGCTGACCCGGATCGCCGCAACGGTGGCCGGCCGAGCCTCGTCGAACAGCGACCGGGCGAGGATCGTTCCGATGTTCTGGGAGATGCCGCTGAGGACGAAGACGGCCTCCGGCGAGAAGCCGCCGAGCCCTCGCTCGCGGTTCAATCGAGATCTCGACTCGGCAGGTCAGTCGAACAGATCGGGATCGGTGCGGCAGATCTCCTGCCACAGCGGCTGGAAACTGAACCAGCCGGCGAGCGGGTAGCCCGTGTTCTTCTGCGTGTACTCGGCGTCGGTGTGGTTGATCAGGTGAGGCGTCCCGGCGGCCATCGCCAGCAACTGGGCCTGACAACTGCGCTCCATCGAGATGAACCAGAACGCGGCGGCATCGACCGTCTCGCCGACGGTGAACAGACCGTGGTTGCGATGGATCGCAGCCTTGCCGGTGGGGAACTTCGACGCCAGTTCCTTGCCGGCCTCGATCTCGAACACGACTGCGCCACCCTGCTCGTTGATCACCGTGTGGTCCTGATAAAAGATGCACGAGTCCTGGGTGATGGGATCGAGCGGGATGCCCAGCGAGCTGAACGCCTTGCCGTGCACCGAGTGGCTGTGGGCCGCAGCCATGATGTCGGGTCGGGCTTCGTGCACCGCGGCATGGATCACGAACGCCGCCCGATTGACGGGCTGCGAGCCGTACACCACGTCGCCGGAGTGGTTGACCAGGATCAGATCGCTGACGCGCATGTGGCGGAAGCTCTTGCCGAACGGGTTGACCCAGAAGCAGTCGGGGAACTCGGGGTCGCGCACGGTGATGTGCCCGGCAACGCCTTCAGCGAAGCCGAGGCGACCGAAGATGCGCAGCGCGCCGGCCAGCTTCTGCTTGCGTTCGAGCCGTTCCTCGTCGACCGTCTCGAACGTTTTCGGCAGTTCGAGTCCGACCTGCTTCGGCGTGAGCTCGACACCGTCGATCGTGCGTACCTGGTTCTCCGTCATGGCCATGGGGAAAGCCTACGCACCATGGCGGAGATGTCCAGACACGTACGGCGGACAGCGCACGCGTTGTGCGAAGATCGGGCGATGACGCAGGATGTTGATCTCGCCGACCTCGCCGATCTCGTGGCCCGAGTCGATCAGCTCGAGCGCGACAACCGTTCGTTGCGAGCCCAACTGGCTGATGCCTCACAGATCTCGCGTCGTGGGCTGATCGGTGGTGCAGCGGCGGCGGCGGTCGGTGTCGTCGCCGGCGGCCTCATTGCAGTTCAACCCGCAGCAGCGGCCCCGGCTCCGTCGGTGCTCGCCGGCGGGGAGACGGACACGGTCGAGGAAACGCTCATCGTGTCGCAGCAGAATTCGGGTGACGCGTTCAGGGTCACGACCGATGGCGAGCGAGCGATCGTCGGTGTCGCCAATCCGGCCAACGAGTTCGGCGAAGGTGTCACGGGCATCGCTGCGCTCGGCGCAGGTGTTCACGGTGACGGCGCGGGCTGGGTCGGTGTCCGCGGCACCGGGTACTACGGCGTGATGGCCGAAGGGACGACGTTCGATCTCACGTTCAACGGCGTCCACCCCGGGGCACCGAACGCATCGACCGATTCGGCGTGGGGCGACACGTTCGTGCAGAGCAGTGGGGGACAGGCGACCCTCTGGTTCTGCGTGCAGCAGAGTGCGCTGCCGGCTGCGAGCGGTCGATGGGTGCGCCTCGGTGCGGCGAACAGCTCGGGCGCCTTGACGGTGCTCGCCAGCCCGGTGCGCGTCTACGACTCGCGTCCCGGTGAGCTGCCGACCGCGGTCGGATCCAAGACGAAGCTGGCGGGGAACGTGGACAGGTCTGTCGACTGCACTGCCAACGGCAGCGGTGTTCCGGCCGACGCCGTTGCGGTGATCATCAACCTCACCGCTGTCGGCCAGAACCTGGCGGGGTACATGTCGACACGGGGTGCGGGCACCGCCTTCGCCGGTACCTCGAACCTCAACTGGGACAACCCGAACCAGACCGTCGCCAACTCGTGCACAGTTGCGTGTGGTGCCGGCGCAACGATCCTCGTTCGTGTTGGTGCCGCACCGTCGCTCGCAAGCGACGTCGTCGTCGATCTGGTCGGGTACTACCGATGATGCGTTTGTCGCACTGATACGTTGCACGACCAGATGAACACCGAGATCACTCCGCACTCGATTGCGCCGCCGGCGGCCAACTACGCGCACGCGATTCTCGTCACCAACCCGTCTCGGACACTGCACATGTCGGGCGTCGTCCCCACGCTGCCCGATGGCACGGTGCCGCAGAGCCTGCACGAACAGACCGAGGTCGTGTGGACCAACATCGTCGCGATTCTCGAAGCCGCATCGATGACGACCGATGACATCGTCTCGATCACGACCTTCGTGATCGATGGCGAGCCGTTGGCCGACGTGATGGCTGTCCGCGATCGCGTCCTGGGTGGCCATCGGGTCGCGAGCACGTTGGTGGCAGTGCCTGCATTGGCCCGGCCCGCGTGGCGGATCGAGATCGCGGTCATCGCCGCCGCCGACTGAGCGTCCGCCATCATTTCTGACGCATCGTCAGATGTATGGTGCGGCGATGAAGTTCGCGCTGTTCTACGAGATCCCAGTCGCCCAGCCGTGGACGGCTGACAGCGAGCGGATCGCCTATCACAACACGATCGAGCAGGCGGTCGCCGCCGACAAGCTCGGCTGGCACGCATTCTGGACTGTCGAGCACCACTTCCTCAGCGAGTACAGCCACTGCTCGAACCCCGAGATCTTGTACGGAGCGATCGCAGCGCGGACCGAGAACATCCGCCTCGGCTATGGCGTGCGGTTGATGCCGGCGCCATACAACCACCCGGTACGCACGGCCGAGTCCGTGGCGGTGCTCGACCTGATCTCGAACGGTCGTGTCGACTTCGGCACCGGGCGTTCGGCCACCAGACTCGAACTCGAGGGCTTCGGCATCGACCCGAAGGCGACGCGGGCGATGTGGCAGGAGGCGATCGGTCACGTCGTCGGTTGCTGGACCAACGACGAGTACGAGTTCAGCGGTGCGACGTGGAGCATGCCCAAGCGGCGCGTGTTGCCCAAGCCGATGCAGAGCCCGCATCCGCCCATCTTCGGAGCGACGAGCAGCGACGACGGTCATGCCCAGGTCGGCGAGCTCGGCCTTGGTCTGTGCAGCTTCGCAGTCGGCGTACCGCCGGAAGAGATCAAGCGCAAGATCGATCTGTATCGCGAAGCACAGACCCGGTGCCAGAAGCCGCTGGGCGCGTTCGTCAACTCGACGGCGGCGACGTTCACGATGATGAACTGCGCGCCGACTCGGCAGGAAGCCGAAGACGTCGCCCGGCGCAGCTTCGAGTGGTACCCGAAGGCGGGCGCGCGGATCATCGGTGCCCTCGCCGAGTGGATGGAAGAGCGCGAGGAAGGTCTGGGCAACTACGGATACGCGCAGGGCATGCACGACCACGACAAGGACGGGTCGCTCGAACTGCTCAGCCTCGACATCCTGCAGAGCCTCGGTGCGTGCGCGTGTGGCACGCCTGACGACGTCATCGAGATCTGCCGCCGCTACGAGGCGGCGGGCGTCGATCTGTTGCTGTGCCTCGTCAACCCGTACGACATCGCCCACGACAAGGTGATGCAGACCATCGAGCTCGTCGGCAAGCACGTCATCCCCGAATTCAGCTGATCTACGGCCGGGTTCAGCTGGCCATGCTCGTGGTCCCTGGCCCCTGGCCCCTGGCCCCTGGCTCGTTATGCGCCCGGCGGATGGGGTGCGGTTGGGTTGTCGTCCGATGGCGACTGTCAGCATCGTGGGTGCGGCCGGTTGTCGTCCGATGGCGACTGTTCGCATCGTGGGTGCGACGTGTTGTCGTCCGATGACGACTGTTCGCATCGTGGGTGCGGCGGGTTGTCGTCCGATGGCGACAGTTGGCACAGCGGGTGTGGCGGGGTGTCGGGGATCTGTCGCGCACCCTTTTGGGAGGATGGTGGGATGGGATCTTCTTCGGCGGTGTTGACGGGCTCGGCGGATACGGCGGGTGCGGGTGCGGGTGCGGGTGCGGGTGGTTGGGTGTCGGTGGAGTTGTTGGAGGCTGAGATCCGGCGTCGGTCAGCGAATTTGACGGCGGCTGAGGCGGATTGGTTGTTGTTGAT
>JBBRPP010000029.1:0-71071 GCA_038227995.1 Acidimicrobiales bacterium | reverse complement strand
TCTCCTCGCGCTCGCACAACGACAACGGCAAGCCTGGCATCCTGGTATCTCCAACGGTCGGTGGTGGTCAACAGCACCGGCCATCCTGACCCTCACGGATCAGTCAAACCGGGACCGTGCACCGACCGTTGGAACTGGCCCTCGCTCTGGCCATCCTCGGCCACGAACTTGATCTGCTTGCCGAGGATTCCGCCACCGGCGTTGATCTCCTCGGAGGCGAGCGTGAGTGAGTCGCGCACTGTCTGCTCGCTGATGGCCATCACACCTGATGTCGAGTTCAAGAAGCCGAGCTTCACGGTGTCGCCGTCGACGCAGGTCCCACCGGAACCCGCTGCGGTGCTGCTGACAAGACTGCCGCTCGTTGCCGTGCCGCTCGCCGCTGTTGTGCTGCTTGCCGCACTACTCGATGGTTTGTCCGATCCGCAGCTCGCAGCGATCAGCGACACGGCAATGACCGCCGTGACACCCAATCGCCGATGGCGTTGTGTTCTCCCGAACATAAATCTCCCTCCTGGACACACGGGACATGTGTGACGGGCGACAACCTACGTTTGGCCGATTTCGGGACGAGGTTCACCATGTTTCCGCCCCGTGACGATCTCATGCGCGCCGTGGACCGTCCTCCACCGAAATCACATGACCGGCAGCATGACGTCGCTCGGAATCTTTGGACGCTCGATGGACGCACCGGTGAATCCACAGATCACCACATCGACTTCGATCAATTCCCGGCGCGGCCCGGGAGTGATACCGGATCAATCGAGCGTGGTCACGCTGCGATGAGTGCCTGTTCGACCAGCGCGGCCATCTCAGCGTGGCCGTTGGCATTCGGATGGAACTCGATGTCGGGCGACCGCGGCACCCGGCCCTCGACCCATCGATCGGCGTCGGCCGCGCATGGCCCGTGGCCGTCAGCGAGTACGTACGGGTCGGCCAGCAGAACGTCGGCGCTTGCGGCTGCCTGCACGAGTGAACGTTCGAGCGTCGCGCCGACATCGCTCAGGAAGGTCAGGTCGGCGGGCGCGAGGGACAGCCGATCGCACGTCTGCGAGCCGGCCGGAATGATCCGCGGGTAGGCGACGATCACGATGGTGGCGGAAGGAGCTCGCTTTTTCACCGCGGCGACGACGTCGGCCAGTTGACCGGGGAGGGCGTCGTCGAGCGCCATCTGCTTGGCGTGATCGATTCCGCTCAGGCAGCCACCCTGTGCGACCGCCAGGGCGCACAGTCGCAAGTGAGTCGAGTACTGCAGGTTGTTCCCACCGATCGTGATCGTGACCAGCGCGGTGGCTGCGGTCACCGCCGAGATCTGCGGCGGGTAACCGTGCTGAGGCCGGGTCAGGATCTCGCGGGTGGTCGCTCCGCTGCACGTCACATCGACCAGATGAAGGTGAAGTGCGGCTGCAACGAGGTGCGGGTAGTTGTTGCTCGATCGGCTGCACGCCGTGAACTGGGTCGGGATGCCGGGTCCCGAAGCGAACGAACTGCCGAGGGCCACGTACTGAGCACCGACCGGTACGACGATCGGTGGCATCGTGGTCACGGGTGCTGTCGTCGTGGACGTCGTCGTGGACGTCGTCATCGCTGTCGTGGTCGTGGTCGTGGACGTCGTCATCGCCGTCGTGGTCGTGGTCGTCGGCGTGGCTGTCGTGGACGTTGTCGTCGGCTTCGCGGTCGTCGCCGTCGTTGCGATCACGGTCGTTGCTGCCGACGTCGTGCGTGGCGCCACGACGCGCGGCTCCGACGTGCGCGTGGTCGAGGAGGGAACCGCTTCGGTGGCAGAGGATGCGCACGCGCCGAGCACCACGGCCAAGATCGCGACGAGCGCGCGACACGAGGTCGCGGGCCGCCGTGCGGGAGCAACGATGGTCTCCCCGACGACGTCGGTGGATCTCGTGCGGGGTCCGGTCATGTCGCGGACCGTACCGATGGCCATCTGACGATGCCAGATCCTGCGGGTAAAGCCGGAGTCAACCGGGCGCCACCTCGTCGCCATCGACCTGGCCAGGCGACGGCGCGCGCGTCGTTCTCGTCGACCGCTTTGACTCACATAGCGAGCGCTCGTTATCTTTCTTCGATGCGCCAGATCGATCGCAAGACCGAGACCCGGTCCCGCTTGCTGGCAGCGGCGGCCGAGCTCTTTGCCGAGCAGGGCATTGCCGGCGCATCAGTCGACGCGATCGCTCAGCTGGCGGGCCGCACGGTCGGGGCCTTGTACGGGCATTTCAGCAGCAAGGAAGAGTTGTTGTTCGCAGTCGTCGACGAGTGGCTCGGCGACGCAGCGACGGTCGTCGCGGCCGAGCTCGAACTCGCCGACGATGCAGATCAGCGCCTGGCCGCACTGTGGCGGGCAGTCTCGCAACCGTCGTCGACGCGATGGCTGGCGCTCGAGCACGAGGTGTGGAGCCACGCTCGACGGAACCCCCTTGCGATGGATCGGCTGCGCCTGCGCTACATCGAGACGTGGGAGGGCATCGCGCTGTTGCCCGAGCGCTGGCCCGAGTTCGCCGGTGCGGGCACGAATGCCCCCGCGATCGTCGGCGTGCTGTTCGGCATGGCGATGATGCATCAGGTCTCACCCGATTCGATCACCGACGAGATGGCGGTGCGCACCCTGCATCATCTCGTCTCCACACCCGACATCGCCACACCCGACATCGCCACACGCGACATTGAAGGAGCAACCGCATGACCTCGTCATCCGACCTCGGAACATCCGACCTGTCCCGCATCGATCTCCTGGCCGACACCTGGGCCCGCGGCGTGCCTCACGATCAATTCGACCTGTTGCGTCGCGAGGCGCCTGTGTACTGGCACGACGAGGACGGTGGCTCCGGCTTCTGGGCGATCACCAAGCACGCCGACGTCAAGCGCATCAGCCGCGACCCGCGCACGTTCTCGTCCGCGCTCGGTGCGACCTTCATCCCCGACCAGGACGAGGAGACGCTGATGATGCTGCGCCTCAGCGTGCTGAACATGGACGACCCGCAGCACACCCGCTACCGCAACATCGTCGCCAAGGGATTCACCCCGAAGGTGATCAACAAGCTGATCGAGGACATCGATGCGCGCGCTGTGCGTGTCGTCGACGATGTCATCGACCGTGGCGAGTGCGAGTTCGTCAACGACATCGCCTCGAAGGTGCCGATCCAGACGATCTGCACGATGCTGGGCCTCGACGACGACCTGTGGCCGCGCATGGTCGAGCTGACCAACATGATGATCGGATCGCTCGACGACATCGGCGGCGACGCCGGACAGTTGGCAGCGATGGAGGTGTACGCGCTCTGCGACCAGATGGCAGCGGCGCGTCGGGCCGAACCGCGCGACGACATCATGACGGCGCTCGTCAACGCCGAGGTCGACGGCCAGCGCCTCGATGACGGCGAGTTGAACATGTTCTTCGTCACCCTGATCGTCGCCGGCAACGAGACCACCAGGAACCTGATCAACCACGCGATGCTCGCCTTCATCCACAACCCGGGCGAGGCCGATCGTCTCCGCGCCGACGCATCATTGTGGCCGACCGCGGTCGACGAGATGCTGCGCTACGGCACATCGATCCACAACTTCCGCCGCACCGCGACCGTCGACACGGAGATCCGCGGCACCCCGATCGCAGCAGGCGACAAGGTGGTCATGTACTACGCCGCGGCAAACCGTGACGAAGAGGTGTTCGCCGACCCCCATCGTTTCGACGTCGCCCGCAAGCCCAACGATCACGTCACTTTCGGCGGCGGCGGCGTGCACTTCTGCCTCGGCGCCAGCCTGGCCAAAGCGCAGATCCGAGCGACGATGAACGAAGTCGTCAACCGGCTCGGCAACCCTCAGCTGGCGGGCCCGGTGCGCCGACTCAAGAGCGACTTCGTGAACGGCGTGACCCAGATGCCCATCACGTTCCACCCGTTGTGATGGACGACAGAGGTTGACCGTCAGCATCACCCACAGCGGCCGGGCGGCTCGAAGCGGTCAGGTTGTCGGCGACGGTGGAGTCGATCGAGTCAGCAACACGACGCCCGCGTCAGCCTGTGTGTCGTAGTAGTTGAAGCCGGTGCCGTTGGTTCGCCTGCCGCGCATCAGGTGGTCGAGGCCGACAGCGCGTGCGGAGGTCTGCGCCGCGTCGGCGTCGGGCACCTCGAAGCCGATGTGGAAGACACCCTCGCCCTTGGTGTCGAGGAAGATCCGCTGCGGGCTCGGATCGTCGTTGGGTTGGCACAGTTGCAGTTGCACGCTGGGCAGATTGCAGACGCGATATTGCATTGCGAGGAATCCCTCGCGGTTCGGGACGTCGAGCTCGACGTAGTCGACCAGCGGCGGGTACGACTGCCAGGGTCCGATGCCGATCGACTCGTAATACGCCTGGGTGCGGTCGATGTCCTCGACCACGATGCAGACGTGGTGCAGGCGGTTGAAGATCTCGTTCATCGAGTCAGCCCTCCACCGGCACGGTGTAGTTGAGGACGAGACGTCCGCCGTCGGGGTAGACCGTCTGGCCGGTCATGTACGAGGCGTCGTCACTGGCCAGGAACGCGACGACAGACGCAACTTCGTCGGGCCTTCCGAATCGACCGGCGGGCGTGCGCGACATCACCATGCGATGCTCGTCATCGTTGCGGATGAACGGTCCGGTGATCATCTCTGTGGCGATCGTTCCCGGCCCGACGCCGCACACCCGGATCCCGAATGGTGCGAGCGCGATCGACGCAGTTCCGGTGAGCTGGTTGAGGCCGCCTTTGGAGATCGCATAGGTCGCGACCCGTGGGTTCGACAGGCGGGAGTTGATCGACGAGATGTTGATGATCACCCCGCCGCGGCCCTGGGCGATCATCTGCCGCGCGGCGGCCTGCACACCGAGAAACGGGCCCTTGAGGTTGACCGACAGCACGGCTTCGTAGTCGGCCTCGGTGATGTCGAGGAAGTCCTGCACCATTGCGATGCCGGCGTTGTTGACCATGATGTCGATGCCACCGAACGTCGCAACCGCGTCAGCGACGAGTGCATCGACCTGTTCCTTGCTGGACACGTCCGTGACGGTCGCGTGCACCCTGTCCGGCGATCCGAGCGCCGCGGCAGCAGTCGCCAGGCCGTCGCCGTCGATGTCGGCGATCACGACCTTCGCACCATCGGCAAGGAGACGTTCGGCACAGGCTCTTCCGATGCCCCGAGCTGCTCCCGTGACGACAGCGACCTTGTTGTCGAATCTCATGTGTTTCCTCCGGGTGTTGTTGGGTGGGGCCGGCTGATCAGCGCGGCGAAACCGTCGGCACCATCATCGCCGCCACAAGCCGCAGAGCGAGAATGTCGGCGACGTTCGACGGCGGCCCGACCGAGTACAACAGAGAGCATGAACGTTGACACGCTGAACGAAGCGGCCGAGATCGACTGGCCGGCCGAATTGCATGGCGTCCTCCGGCGCGCCGGGGTCGGCCACGTCAGTTACGTGCCCGACGCCGGTCATACCACGCTGATCAACCTGTGCGCCGCAGACGACGGCATCATCACGAACGTGTTGACGACCGAGGAGGAGGGAATCGCCATCGCCACCGGTGCCTGGCTGGGCGGTACCCGATCGGCGATCCTCATGCAATCGTCCGGGGTCGGGAACTGCATCAACATGCTCTCGCTCCCCGTCATCGCTCGGGTGCCGCTGCTGCTGCTCGTCACGATGCGCGGCGAGTGGGCCGAGTTCAACCCGTGGCAGAACCCGATGGGCCGGGCCACACAAGCCAGCCTCGAAGCGATCGGCATCACCGTGATGCGCGCCGACACCGCTCGCGATGTGATCGAGACCGTCGAACAGGCGACCACCATGGCGTACGACGGTGACCAGCGGATCGCGGTCCTCATCGGCCAACGCTTGCTCGGCAAGAAGAAGTGGTGACCGCGATGACCGGAGTCATCGAACGACGCAGCGCAGTCGCCCGGCTGCTCGCCGACCGGGGCGACACCCTCGTCGTCACCGGGCTCGGCTCGCCCACGTACGACGTCCACGCCGCGGGTGACCACGACGCGAATTACTACCTGTGGGGTGCGATGGGCGGTGCATCGCTGGTGGGCTTCGGCCTGGCCCAGGCGCGACCCGACCGCAGGGTGCTCGTGATCACCGGCGACGGCGAGCAGTTGATGGCCCTCGGTGGACTCGCAACCATCGGCGCTTCGCGTCCGAAGAACCTCGACATCGTCGTGCTCGACAACGAGCGCTACGGCGAGACCGGGATGCAGACCAGCCACACCGGCCTCGGCATCGATCTCGCCGCGGTCGCAGCGGCGATCGGGTTCGCCGACAGTCGCGTCGTGACGTCGGACGACGAGCTCGATCGGTTGATCAGGGATCGGAGCGCGCCGTCGACCGGGCCACGATTCGCGGTGGTGAAGATCCGCCCCGAGAACCTGCCGCGCAGCATGCCGTCGCGCGACGCTGTGTTCATCAAGAACCGGTTCCGCGCCAATTTGGGCCTGTCCCCCAACTGATGCTCGGCATCGGTCAGCGATGAGTCCGTCCCGCGCGGAACGAATCGTCATCGTCGGTGGCGCGATCGTCGGCAGTTTCTGCGCCTGGGAGCTCCGCCGCGCGGGCCACACCGGACCGATCACCGTTGTCGACAAGGACATGACCTACGAGCGGTCCTCGACAGCGCTGTCCGCAGCATCGATCCGCACCCAATTCGGCACCCCGACGTGCATCGCGATGAGTCTGCACGCCGTCGACCTGTTCAGAGACCTCGGCCCGCAGTTCGGCGTGGACGACGCCCACATCGACTACGTCGAGGCCGGGTACCTGATCCTCGGCTCGCCCGAACAGGTCGATGAACGGGCGGCCGCCGCGGAGATGCAACGGACCCACGGTGCCGACGTCGTTGCGCTCATCGGCGACGACCTGGCATCGCGCTTTCCGCAACTCGATCTCGACGGCGTCGGCATCGGCACGTTCGGTCTGTCCGGCGAGGGATGGTTCGATGCCTGGAGCCTCCTGTCGCTCGTCAAGCGCGCCGCTCGACGTCTCGGCGTCGAGTACCTCGAAGCTGCCGTGACCGGATTCGAGGTCAGCGGCGATGCCGTCAGCGGTGTGCGGCTGGCGTCGGGCGAGACATTGGAGTGCGACACGTGCGTGCTCGCGGCCGGCGCCCTGTCGGGTCGGCTCGCCTCACTCGCCGGGATCGACCTGCCCGTCGTGCCGAAGAAGCGCTCGGTGTTCAACTTCCAGGCTCCCGTGTCGCGAGACGGCTTCCCGATGCTGTTCGACTCGTCGGGGATCTGGGTTCGGCCCGAGGGTGACGGGTTCATCGGTGGCATCCAGCCCGTCGAGGCAGACGACCACGATGCCGACGACGATTTCGAGCCGCACCGCGACCTGTTCGAGGACGTGTACTGGCCGTTGCTCGTCCAGAGAATTCCGGACATGGATCAATTGCGACTCCGGCGTTCGTGGGCCGGCCACTACGAGGTCAACCTGCTCGACCACAACGCCGTCATCGGGCCGCACGACCAGTACCGCAATCTGGTGTTCGCAACCGGCTTCTCCGGGCACGGCGTCATGCACGCCCCTGCTGCAGGTCGGGGGGTTGCCGAGCTGATCACCACGGGCGCGTACGAGGCCATCGACCTGACCCCCCTCGGATGGGATCGCATTCGCGATCGGCGGCCGCTGTACGAGACCATCGTCTACTGATTGTCTGCTGAGATATCGAAATATGACATCAACGGCGCCGGCGTGCACCACGATGGAATCCGACGAAAGGACCCACGATGCAAACGATCGATCTGAACTCCGACCTCGGCGAAGGATTCGGGCCGTGGACGATGGGCGACGACGCGGCGATGCTGGCAGTGGTCAACAGCGCCAACGTTGCCTGCGGCGGGCACGCCGGCGACACCGAGACGATGTTCAACACGTGCCGCACCGCCGCCGAGCACGGCGTGGTGATCGGCGCGCACCCGTCGTACGTCGATCGTGAAGGCTTCGGACGGCGGATCATTCCGATGTTGCCGGACGAGATCGGACGGATGGTCGTCGCACAGGTTGGCGCGCTCGCCGCGGTGGCCCGACTGGCCGGTACCGAGGTGCGCTACATCAAGCCGCACGGTGCTCTCGGCAACCTTGCGGCCGCGGACACCGCTGTTGCCACGGCAATCGTTCACGCCGTCCGAGTTGTGTTCCCCACGTTGGCGATCCTCGCCATCTCCGGCACACAACTCGAGGTCGTCGCTCGTGCCGCAGGGGTCGAGGTGTACTCCGAGATCTTCGCCGATCGCGCGTATCAGCCAAACGGCCAGCTCGTCCCGCGCAGCCAACCCGGCGCGGTGATCCACGATGCCGATCAGGCCGCGCAGCGGCTGATCGCGTTCGTCGAGAACGGCCGGATGGACGTCATCGGCGGAGATCCGATCAGGCTCGCAGCCGACTCGGTGTGTGTGCACGGCGACACCCCCGGGGCGGTCGACATGGCTCATCACATCCGGGCTCAGCTGATCGAAGCGGGGCTCGAACCGCGTTCATTTCTGCCGACATGACTGCGCCCGTTGTCGTTCCGGTGGCCGACCACGGTGTCCTCGTGGTCTTCGACGATCAGATCAGCGATGAGACGCATGCCCGCATACGCGCGCTCGACGCCGCCCTCGCTCTCACCCCACCGCCTGGGCTGACCGAGATCGTGCCCGCGATGACCACTCTGCTCGTCGTCTTCGACCCGCTCGTCACCGACCACAACGCGATCAGTACCGCTGTGCGAGCGAACCTCGCCGCACCGAACACGAGCTCGAGCGGAGCCCTGCACGTGATCGATGTCTGTTACGACGGTCTGCATGCGCCGGACTTGGGCGCGCTCGCGGAGCGGGCCGGGCTCGACCCCGAGGCCGCCATTGCTGCCCATCTGGCAGGCAAGTACACCGTCGGCATGTACGGGTTCGCGCCCGGATACGCCTACATGTATGGCACACCCGAATCGATCCAGCAGCCGCGCAACCCGACGCCGGGACCGCTCGTGCCGGCAGGCAGCGTGATCATCGCCGGCCAGCAGTGTCTGATCATCCCGATCGCGATGTCGACCGGATGGTTCGCGATCGGCCGCAGCGCCGCATCGATGTACACGGCAGATCACGACAAGCCTTTCCTGTTCGACGTCGGCGACACCGTCACGTTCCGCCGGGTCGGTGCCGACGAACTCGATTCCCGCCTTGCCGAACAACAGCCGGCCGAACAACAGCTGACCAAACGATGAGCACCGCCGTGTTGCACGTCCGCAGGGCCGGTCCGCTGGTCACGATCCAAGACGCAGGGCGTCCGGGTCTGATGCGCTACGGCGTTCCGGCCTCAGGACCGATGGACCGCTTCGCACATGCCGCCGCCAACGTCGTGCTCGGCCGACCTCTCACGCAAACCGCCATCGAGGTCTCGCTCGGCGGCCTGTCCGTCGAGTGCACATCTGCGCCCGTGACCGTCTCCGTCTGTGGCGGGGACTTCGCCGTTGATCATGCCGGCGAGCGACGCACCTCCTGGGCGGTGCTCACACTTGCTCCGGGTGACACCCTCACCATCTCGGCCGGCAGGTGGGGCAGTTGGTGCTACCTCGCGGTCGCCGGCGACATCGTCTCGCGCCGATGGCTGGGCAGCACCTCGACGCACGTCCGCTCTGACCTCGGAGGCGGTCTCGTACGCGCCGGAAACGAAATCGTCATCGAATCCGCACAGGTCGACGATGCCCGCGACGGCCCGATCGAACCGCCGGTGGTCGCTCAACCCGCCCGCGTGCTGCGCGTCGTGCTCGGACCGCAACTCGAGTGCTTCGGTCCCGATGCCGCCGATGTGCTGCTCGGCAACCCGTACGTCCTGACAGCCGCCTACGACCGGATGGGCGTGCGCCTCGCCGGTCCACATCTCTCGATCAATGACGCACTGGCGATCCCCTCGACCCCGATCGTTCGCGGCTCCGTGCAAGTCACCGGCGACGGCACACCAACCCTGCTCTTCGCCGACCATCAGACGACCGGCGGGTATCCCAAGATCGCCACGGTGATCGCTGACGACGCCAGCCGCGCCACTCAGCTTCGTTCGGGTGACACCGTCCAATTCGTCGGACGCGACCCGGCAGCCGCGATTCATGCCGCCCGCGCAGCGGCGAGCAGCCATGCGCACCACCTCGCTGTCCTGGCCGACCGTCCCGGCCTGCGCACGCGCCGACTCCTCAGCACCAACCTCATCGGTGGTGCATTCCACAGTCCTCAACCATGCCGCCCCGCGGAGGGCGACATATCGGAGAACCCATCCCTGTGAACGTGCTCATCGTCTTCGCCCACCCCGAGCCGCAGTCCTTCAACGGTGCGCTTCGCGACGTCGCCGTCGACGCCTTGACATCGGCAGGCCATCAGGTCGAGGTCAGCGACCTCTACGCGGCTGGCTTCAAGGCGGTCGCCGACGCCGACGACTTCTCGCCACGCGCCGACCCCGACTACCTCCGCATCGACCGCGAGCAGACCGCCGCCCACGACGGCGGCACGACGTCCGCCGACATCTGTGCGGAGCAGGACAAGGTCGCCCGCGCCGACCTCGTCATCCTCCAATTCCCGCTGTGGTGGTTCGGCCCACCGGCGATCCTCAAGGGCTGGTTCGACCGCGTCTTCACCCGCGGCTTCGGCTATCGCGCCGGCTGCAAATACGACACGGGGCTCATGCGCGGCAAGGTCGCGATGGTATCGGTCACCACGGGCACGTCGGCCGACACATACGCCCCAGACGGCATCGACGGCGAGATCCTCGACATCCTGTGGCCGGTGCACAACGGCCTGCTGCGCTACACGGGCTTCGACGTGCTGGCACCGAACATCGTCCACATGCCGGGCCGAATCAGCGAGGCAGACCGCGAGGCGGCCCTTCGCCGATACGCGACGCGATTGCGCGACCTGTCTGACCAACCGACGCTCTTCTTTCATCCCAGCTCCGACTACGGACCAGACGAACGGTTGCTGGCCCACGTGACTCCCGCATCAGGGTTCCAACACCGGCCATCGGTCGTCGGACGCTCATAGCGACGCCGCGTCAGCCGGGATGCGACGTCGAAGCACCCCCGTGCGGACGGGACACGATGAGGATGCCGCCCGCGAGCGCAGCGGACAGCACCCCGCCGACGAGGTCCCTGCCGGTCTGTGTCGCCGCCTTCAGCACGAACAGATGGACCAGCGAGGCTCCGAACAGCGGCACCCACGCCGTGTTGCGCGCGGGCGTGCCGGCAACGTGGCCGAGCAACAACACGTTCCAGAGGATGTGTCCGGAGAACGCCCAATCGAGAGCGAGTGCGATCGGGCTGACAACCGCAGCAGCGCCGAACGTCAGCCACCACCGTGGTGTCAGCTCCTGCCGCACCCCGACGAGGTACGGCACGGCGAGTCCGAACAACGGGAACACGTACCAGTACAACGCCGTCCCCGGCGACAGCACGAAGGCAAACGCAGCGCCGAAGGCAACCGTCGATCCGAGCACAACCGACCACGTCGGCCCGCGCCCGCTGTCGCCTGCCCTTCGGGTCAGCATCGCCGACGCGCGGCTTCTTCCGGACTTCGCCCACTCGGTCCATGTCCGCGGTCTCACCCCGGCGACGGTAGCGGCAACGAGCATCCGCAAGGCGCTCGATCCCGACTGACAGACTTTCGGCGTGGTTGGTCGCCCCTGGGCGCTGCTCGTGGGTGGCGCCGTGATGTGCTCAGTCGTCTCGTGCGGCCGACCGGCTGGCTCGCGTCTCAGTGAGCCGCCGGACACCGTCAACCTTCCCGCCCTTCCCTCTGACCTCACCCACAACGGCTTCGAGCCGCTCTCCCTTGCTGTGCGAACAGCGGCTCAGGACCGCAAAGCCGCTGCGGCGACGGCGACGGCTCGGCCGATAATCGACACATCAGGCTTGGCCGTGGTTCAAGCAAGCCGCCTCGACCCGCCAGACCGACACGCCGTCCTGGCCTTCACCGGCGACACGCTCGTGCACTCTCCCCTGGTGGCGCGAGCGCTCGCCAACGCCGACGGCGACGGCTACGACTTCAGCCCGATGTTCGACCGCGTTCGCTCGATGTTGAGTGCCGCCGACCTCAGCATCTGTCACCTGGAATCACCGATCGTGGCGCCGGGCGCCGCGCTGTCGACCTTCCCCGTCTACGCCGTGCCACCTCAGATCGCGACAGCGCTCGCGGGTGCCGGCTACGACCGTTGCAGCACCGCCAGCAACCACTCCCTCGATGGCGGCATCGCCGAGATCGACTCGACGGTGACGGCCCTGCTCGGTGCGGGCCTCAGCGAGACGGGCATGGCGCGCACACCGGAGGAGTCGGTCCCCACGATGATGGTCGCAAACGGCATCACGATCGCTCATCTCTCGTACACGTACGGCTTCAACGGCGCCCAGCTGCCGAGGGATCAGCCATGGCGATCGAACCTGATCGACGTACCCACGATCCTCGCCGCCGCGCAGAATGCAAAAGAGCGCGGTGCCGACTTCGTCGTCGTCAACCTGCACTGGGGCGCTGAGGGCAACCAGACGGTGACGCCGCAGCAGATCGAGGTCGCGAACGAACTGACGGCTTCACCGGACATCGACATGATCGTTGGGGAACACGTGCACGTCATCCAGCGCATCGATCAAGTCAACGGCAAGTGGGTGGTGTACGGGATGGGCAACTTTCTGTCCAACATGCACACCGGCAACTTCTCACCCGCCTCGCAGGATGGCGAGATCGTGACGATCAGCATCACCGAGAACGCCGAGGGCGTCGTGACCGTCGACCGTCCGAAGGTCATCCCGACATGGGTCGACCGCGATCACGGGTGGGTCATCCGCCCGGTCCTTCAAGACCTCGACGACCCGGCGACCCCGCTGCCGACGCGTGACGAGATGCTCGACTCACTCCGCAGAACGGAATCCGTCGTCGGAGACTTCATCAGTGCTGGCTGAGCGGCCAGGTGCCAGGTGTCACAAAATCTGTGACAACAACTTTCGTGATCGAAGGCAGATGGCGGACAGTGTCGTATTCTGCAACCCATGACAGCAAAACCGGGGACACGCAAAGTCCGCGAATCGCAGGCGGTGACCCGCGGCCGTAACGTCCACCTGAATGTCCTGCTGCTCGCCAACCGCAGCCTCGATCAACTCGAAGCGATCTGCCGTACGGCCAACCTCACGCACGCCCAGTACGTCGCTCTCTGGGTTCTGTGCCTGACACCGGCGTCAGCCACCGACGGCCTACCGATCGGCGCGATCGCCGACGGCTTGCTCACTCGGGCCTCCGACACGACCCGGCTGGTCGATCGCCTCGAGCGCGCCGGGCTGGCCGAGCGATTCCCCAATCCGGAAGATCGTCGCGGGGTCCTCGTCCGCGCCACGGCCAGGGGACGCGAGGTGTTTCACGAGATCACCCCCGACATCCATGATCTGCACCGCGCACAGTGGAAGAACCTCTCGGTCGACGAGACGCTTCAACTCGATCGACTCCTGCTGAAGGCGCTGTGGGGCGACGACCTCGGCGCTTCACGTTTCCAGGCAACGAGTACTCCAAAATAGTTGTTGCAACAGTTATCGTCATACCGTACGGTGAGCGATGTGTACCGCCACATCGAACTCGCATACCTGGGCATTCAGGTGCCCGAACCGGAAGCTCTCAGCCCGTTCTTTGCGGGAGTCATCGGTCTCGTGCCGGGCGACCCGGTTGCGTCGGGAACGCTCACGTGGCGAGATGACCGCAAGGCTCACCGGCTGTTCATCGAGCCTGGCGCCTGCGGCGACGCGACGTTCGTGGGGTTCGAGGCAGCCGACGAGGCAGCCTTCGACCAACTGTCCGACCGCATTCGCTCCGCCGGATGTGATCTCGTCACCGGCGATGCTGCGGCGTGCGCTACACGTCGGGTCGACCGGCTTGCGTCGACCATGGCGCCGTGGGGAGTCCGCGTCGAAATCGTGCACCAGCTCGCCGATGCCGCGTCGCCGTTTCACTCCGCGCTGATGCCGTCGGGCTTTCACACCGAGGGGGTCGGTTTCGGCCACGTGGTGTTCGCAACAATGGCCTTCGACGAATCGCACCGGTTCGTCGTCGATGCGCTCGGGCTGCAGCAGACCGACTGGCTCGACATGGACCTGGGCGGCGGCATCGTGCTGGAGGTCCGCTTCTACCACTGCAACGAACGCCATCACACGCTCGCACTCGCTCGCGCTCCGTTCCCCATGCAGCAAACCCTGCACCACGTCATGTTCGAGACCAACGACCGCGACGATGTCGGCGCCGCCTTCGACCGAGCCTGGGCGTCCGCTCTGCCGATACCGAATGGCCTCGGCCGCCACGACAACGACGGGATGTTCAGCTTCTACGTCGGTAGCCCCGCCGGGTTCCAGGTCGAAGTCGGTCATGGTGCGAAGACCGTCTCGTCGGATTGGGACGGCAACCGCGCCTACGACCAGATCAGCGCGTGGGGTCACCAGCCCCTGCATCGGCCATGACCGACTGCGACGTGGCGATCGTCGGCTACGGACCGGTCGGCAGCGTGCTGGCGATACTGCTCGCGCAGTACGGCCGCACCGTGACCGTGCTGGAGCGTTGGCCTGAGCCGTATCCGATGCCGCGAGCGGTTCACTTCGATGATGAGGTCGCGCGCATCCTGCAGGCGTGCGGGATCGGCGCAGCGCTCGGCCAGATCTCCGAGCCCGCGGACGTGTACGAATGGCGCAATGCGGCGGGCGCGCCCCTGGTGCGATTCGGCAGCATCGGCATGGGCCGCAACGGCTGGCCGCCTTCGTCGATGTTCAATCAGCCGACCCTCGAGGCACTCCTCGATGCCCGGGCACACGAGCTGCCGACCATCACGGTGCGGCGCGGCACCGAAGTTGTCGGAGTCACCCAGGACACCGAATTCGTCACGATCACCGCGCGCGATCGCGATGGTTCGGACGTCGAGGTGCGATGCCGCTATGCGATCGGCTGCGACGGGGCCAACAGCACGGTCCGCCAACTGCTCGGAATCGAGATGGCAGACCTCGGCTTCTTCTACGACTGGCTGATCGTCGATGTCGTGTTGAACGAGCCGAGGGTCTACGACCCGATCAACGTCCAGGTGTGCGATCCGGCTCGCCCCACCACCGTTGTGTCCGGGGGCCCGGGACGACGGCGATGGGAGTTCATGCGACTCCCCCACGAATCACTCGCCGACCTCAACAGCATCGACGCCGCGTGGGGGCTGTTGGCCACCTGGGACGTGTGCCCCGACAACGCGGCACTCGAGCGTCACGCGGTGTACACGTTCAGCGCCCGCTACGCCGAACGATGGCGCGCTCGACGGGTGTTGCTGGCCGGCGATGCCGCCCATCAGATGCCACCGTTCGCCGGCCAGGGAATGTGCTCGGGTGTTCGAGATGCAATGAATCTGGCGTGGAAGCTCGACCTCGTACTCGCCGACCGAAGCGATCCGAGTGTGCTCGATTCCTTCGAAGAGGAACGGCTGCCGCACGCTCGCGCCGTCATCGATCTGTCGATGGAACTCGGCAAGATCATCTGCGTTCCCGATCCGGTTGAAGCCGCCGCCCGCGACGAGTTCATGAGCGCCGGCCTGACGGACGCACCGACGTCGATCCCGGCGCTCCCGCCACTTTCCGGGTTTCTGCTCCCCGCAGCAGACGCCGCGGCCGGTCACGTCTTCCCCCAAGGCAGGGTCGTCGACGGTGCGGACCAGCGGTGGTTCGACGACGTCCACGGTGTGGGCTGGCGGCTGGTGACGGTGACGTCCGACCCGCCGGATCTCCCCGACGCGCTCGCCGCATGGTTCGCCGCCGAGTCGGGCAAGGTGATCGCGGTGACGCCCGACGTCGACATCGACGGCACGTACGCCACTTGGTTCCGCGAGCACCGCTGTACAGCCGCGCTGCAGCGCCCTGATTTCCATGTCCAGGGTGTCGCGTCGGGCAACGATGGGGTCGTGGCCCTGCTCGCCGACCTCCGCCGACGGCTGACCGATCCCACCCACATCGAACGCACGCACGAACTCACGCACGAACTCACGCACGAACTCACTCAAGGGGCATGACATGAAGATCGCCAACGTCAATGGACGGGCAACGCTCGTGATCGACGACGAGATCGTCGACATCGAGACCGCATCGGGCGGAGCCTTTGCAGCCAATCCGATGAGTCCGTACGACGACTGGTCCGCATTCGTCGAATTCGCGGGCGGGGTCACGTCCGGCACGGGACCACTGATCCAGGCCGACCTGCGCTGTCCGGTCCCCGGACCTCGCCAGGTGTTCGCGATCGGTCTCAACTACCGCAGCCACGCCGAAGAATCAGGGATGCAGATCCCTTCGGTTCCAGCCACCTTCACCAAGTTCCCTGCCTCGCTCACCGGCCCGTTCGACGAGGTCACGATCCCCAACGCAGCCACCGACTGGGAGGTCGAGCTCGTCGCGGTCATCGGTCGCTACGCCGACCGTGTCGACGAGGCCGATGCGTGGGACCACATCGCCGGACTCACCGTCGGCCAGGACATCAGCGATCGCATCCTCCAGTTCGCGGCCGGCGGCCAGTTCTCACTCGGCAAATCTCGCCGCGGGTTCGGACCGCTCGGCCCGTGGGTTGTGACGGTCGACGAGTTCAGCGACCCGAATGACCTCGCGCTCGGCTGTTCCGTCGACGGAGAGACCATGCAGGACGCGCGCACCAGCGACCTGGTTTTCAACCTGCCGCAACTCATCGCCGAACTGTCCGCCGTGCTGCCGCTGCTTCCGGGTGACGTCATCTTCACCGGCACCCCGTCGGGGGTCGGCGCATCGCGCAAGCCAGCTCGATTCCTGCAGCCCGGTCAGATCCTGGAGTCGTGGATCGAAGGCATCGGCACGATCCGCAATCGGTGCGTCTGATGGGAACGTACGCCAACACGTTCGGGCCTCATGCAACGGCAGCCACCTATGTGCCGCACGGGTTCGACGAGCAGCTGTTCGACACCGGCGAGGTCGAGATCAATCATGTCGTCGCCGGACGCCCCGACGCTCCTGCACTGTTGCTGATCCCGGGACAGACCGAGTCGTGGTGGGGGTACGAGAACGCGCTGCCGTTGCTTGCCGAGCACTTCCACGTGCACGCGGTGGATCTTCGCGGGCAGGGACGGTCGACGCGTACCCCCGGCCGCTACACGCTCGACAACATGGGCAACGACCTCGTTCGCTTCATCGATGGCGTGATCGGACGGCCGACGATCGTCGCCGGGCTGTCGTCGGGCGGCGTCATCGCCGCATGGTTGTCGGCGTACGCCCGCCCCGGGCAGGTGATCGGCGCCTACTACGAGGATCCTCCGCTGTTCTCATCCGAGATCCGTCCGGTCCTCGGGCAGGGAATCGGCCAGAGCATCGGGCCACTCTTTGCGCACATGGCCAAATATCTCGGCGATCAGTGGAGCATCGGTGATTGGGAGACCATGGTGACGGCCATCCCCACCGAGCTGCCGCCATGGCTCGGGTTCATCGCCGGCCTGTTCGGACTGGGTGACACCCCTCCTCAGAGCCTCAGGGAGTACGACCCGGAATGGGGACGGGCCTTCTGGACCGGCTCGTTCAGTGCAGCGTGCCCGCACGATGTGATGCTCCGCGCGGTGAAGGTTCCCGTGCTGTTCACCCATCACCTGCGGGTGGTCGACGACAACGCTGGAGTCCTGATGGGCGCGATCTCCGACCTCCAGCTCGAACGTGTCCGGCAATTGGTGACCGAGGCCGGCAACACGTTCGAGTACCAATCATTCCCGCAGATGGGCCACTCGATGCACGGGCAGGACCCGCAGCTCTACGTCGACACGCTGACGACGTGGGCGTTGCGATCAACGGAACACCTCGACGGCTGAATAGATCGCCAGGCAGACGAGCACCGCGGCGGTGATCTTGCGGATCGTCGTCACGTTGATGAAACGCAGCAGGGTCTGACCGCTGGCGACCGCGATCCCAGCGACAGCCCACAGCGCCAGGGTCGCGCCGAGGCCGACCGACAATGCCGAGTGATAGCGGGCGGCGAGGTTGGCGGTCAAGATCTGGGTCAGGTCGCCCCACTCGGCCACGAAGATCACCATGAACGCGGTCAGCGTGACACCATGCTTGGCCGCTTCCTCCTCCGCGAGTTCCTCCTCGTCCTTGGTTCCTTCGCGCCACGCGAAGAACGCGCCGAACAGGAACATGACGGCCACGATCGCCTCCAGCACACGGTGCGGCACGACCTTGAAGAGCGCAACGCCGATCGTCGTCGCGATCACGACGTGAACCAGGAATGCCGCCGCAGCGCCGAGCCACACACTGCGGGCCTTGCCATGCGTGGCCATCACCAGGCTCGCGAACATCGTTTTGTCGGGCAACTCGCCGATGAAGATCACGGGGAAGACGGAAAGCACCACGACCATGTTCACGAGGCACGCTCGCTGCCGGCCGCCGGCATCGGGCTGCCCGTGTGTCTCGAATGCGTCATCATCGTGTTCCTCCTCGGATCGAGCGCCGAGAGGAAGAGCCGGAACGGCCTTCGACCGGCGCAACGTCTGTTGCACCTCGTCGAAGGTCTCGCCCGCCCGAACGAATCCGGACCCGGCCGACCGGGCGTCATCCGCCAGCATGTCGATCAACCGATGAGAGGGCTACTCCCCTTCACCGACGACTCTACCCAATCATCGAGAGCGGCAGACATTCGGCCGCGACAGGTGCAACCGACCTCAGTCGTGGAGGTGTGTGCGCTCGCCATGAGGTCCGAAGACAGCAATGAGCTCGACCGGTCCATCGACGGCACCGAACCAATGTGGTGTCGCGTTGCTGAACTCGACGGCTTCGCCCGGCTCGACGACCAGATCCTGATCACCGAGCAGCAGCCGCATGCGCCCGTCGAGGACGTACATCCAGTCATGGCCGTCGTGCACCCGCAGCTTGTGCAGCGGCGGCGGCCGTCGCCGCTTGGCGCTGATGAGAATCTTGAAGGTTCGCAGGCCGCCCGACGCGCGGTTGGTCAAGGGCCACATCGTCATGTCATCACGCGTCACCGGCTCGCCACGAACTCGCGGATCGGCCGTTGGGGCACCGCCGAGAAGTTCGTCGGTACTCACACCGAGCGCTGCCGCAAGGCCCGGAAGGTGGTCGAGCGCGAGCCGACGTTTCCCTGACTCGAGGCGACTGAGCATCGAGATGTCGATGTGGGCACGGTCACTCACCTGCTGCAGCGTGAGGCCTTGCTCGACGCGAAGTTCCCGAAGCCGGCGGCGGACCCGCGCATCGACTGATTCGTCGGCCCCAACGTCGCTTGCCTGCATGGCAAGAGAGATTGCCAGCTGGTTCGCCCGACGTCAAGATCGACCCATGGACCAGCCTTCGCCGAAACCGACACGACGCTTCGAGGCGTTCTCCAATCGCAACTTCCGGCTGTACTTCATCGGCCAGACGATCTCGAGCATCGGGTCGTGGGCCCAGTCGCTGGCAGTCACCTGGCTGGTGCTCGAGATCACGAACCGCAGCGATCGGCTCGGCATCGCGATCGCGCTGCAGTTCCTTCCCATGCTCGTGCTCGGCGCTCCCGCCGGCGTGCTCGCAGACAGGCTCGACAATCGGCGCCTGCTGCTCGCGACATCCGCTGCTTCGGGTGTCCTGGCCCTGACATTCGGGGTCGTGGTCACCACTGGCCACGCCACGATCTGGTGGATCTATGCGTTGACGTTCTCGTTGGGTCTGGTCCTCGCCGTCGAGCGACCGACGATGCAGGCGATCCTGTTCCAGCTCGTCGGGCGAGATCTGCTGCCGAATGCCGTCGCGGCCAACGGCACCATCAACTCCGTCTCGCGACTCATCGGACCGGCTCTCGCCGGCGTGCTGATCGCAACCGTCGGGGTGAATGTCGGCTTCTTCATCAACGCCGCGTCGTATCTGGTGGTGATCGCAGCTCTCCTCGCACTGCGATCGAATGAGCTCGTCGCGCGCCCGCTGATCGGACGGACGAAGGGGAAGCTCCGCGAGGGATTCCGCTACGTGCGAAGTCATCCCGACGTCGCCAGGCCGTTGATCGTGATGTCCGTGGTCGGCACGATCGCCTTGAACTTCCCAACGACGTTTCCCTCGATGGTTCGCTTCGGGTTTCATCGCGGTGCGGGCGCCGTGGGTCTGGCAATGAGCGTGAGCGCGATCGGCTCGATCATCGGCGGCGTCTACATCGCCGGCATCAAGCCGGATCCACGTCGAACTCTTGCCATCACCCTCACCGGCTTTGGTGCAGCGTGTCTCGCCCTCGCGGCGATGCCCGGGTTCTGGGCGTTCGTTGCGATGAGCATCATCCTTGGTTTCGCATCGGCATCGTTCCAATCGGTGAACACGATCGTTGTTCAACAATCGACGGAAGCATCGATGCAGGGGCGGGTGATGGCGCTTCACCAGATGGCATTGTTCGGCAGCACCCCCATCGGGGCGTTGCTGATGGGCTGGGTGATCGAGATCTCGTCACCGCGCCTTCCGTTTGCACTCGGCGGACTCTCGGCGCTGCTCTGCGCATCGGTCATCATCGGTCGCCGATCGCAGCGCGTTCTCACGGCCAGCGCTTGAGCCACACGGCACTCAGAGGAGATGAAGGTCGCGCGCTGCTTGCACCGCGGCCTTTCGATCGCTGACATCGAGCTTGCGGAAGATCGCGCTGCAGTGAGTCTTCACCGTGTTGAGCGACACATACAGCTCGGATGAGATGTCGCGTTGGGACAGCTTCGTCGGCAGGTAGCGCAGCACCGCGAGCTCTCGCTCGGTCAATCGCTGCACCGGATTCAGCGTTGACGGCAACATGGTCGCGAGATGGTGCCGTGACTCCACTCGCGTCAGATAGCGGCCAGCGATTCCCGGATCGACACAGCGGGCGATCAACGCCCGGGCTTCGACGATGAGTGCGACCCCGGCGTCATCACCGAGGTCCAGCAACGTGTCACCGCATGTCGTCAGGACATACGCCAGCCCCAAGGCAGTGGTCGCTCGGCGCGCCAGAGCAACCGCGTGGTGGACATCGGTTCGGGCACGATCGTGGTCGGACGCGGTGCGCGCTCGGACCGCGAAGGCAGGCGCGACACCGTGGTAGGCCGCCAAACCGAACGATTCCGCGGTCGTGATCGCTTGCACGGCAGCCGTCTGAGCGGCGCCGAGGCGTCCCTGTTCGACCTCGTTGATCGCGACCGAGATCAACGCCATGACGTGAGCGGTGAACCGGTGTTGGGTGGTCGACCTCGCGACGGCGACGGCCAACACCGTGGCGGCTTCGGCAGCGAAGCCGGCCCATGTGAACGCTGCTCAGATCGCGGCTGCCAGTTCGGCGGGTCGAACCCAGAGGTCACCGATCGCGGTGATGGCTTCGGCGATGGCCAGGGCCGTGGCGACGTCTCCCCGCCCGAGCGCGACGTTGATCCGCAGCGGCGCGACGATCACCGTGTCGAACGAGTCCGGCGCGACATCCAGTGCGAGGTCGCACCAGTGCTGGGCCGCGTCGTAATGACCGGCGAGGTACTCGCACCATCCCCACAGCAGGGCGCCGACCGAATCCGTCGCGGCATCCGCTCCGATCTGGTCGAGCAGCGAGCGCAGCGTGCGAACCTGCCCCTGACCGAGCAGGTCAGGGCCGACGAATCGCATGAGTGCCATACCCTCGGAGACGTTGCCGGCGGCCAGCAGATGCGTGACGGCGTGACCGTGATCGCCGTGCGACTCGAACCACTCAGCGGCCCGGCTGTGGAGCTGCGGGAGGCGCTGGGGGAATGACCGCTTCGCCTCGAGCCTCAGCAGATCGTGAAGAAGATGGTGATAGCGGAACCATTCGCCGGTGTTGTCGAGGCGGACCACGAGTTGATTGCGGTTGGCGATGTCGGCGAGCCAACTCGTGCCATCCGACGAGCCGGTGACGGCGTCGACCAACGGTCCGGTCAGCTGGTCGAGCACAGCGGTCTCGAGCAGGCGTTGCCGGTCGCCGGCTCCCATGGTCGCGAGCAGTTCATCGCTGAGATAGCTGACGACCAGTTGGTCGTCGCCGCGGAACAGGTCGACGAAGTGGTCTGGATCCGCCGCGTGCTCCATCGACATTCCTGCGAGCACGAGTCCGGCAGCCCATCCCTCGGTTCGTGAGCACAGGTCGTCGAGCCGCTGCGCAGAGAGCTCCCCACCGACTCGCCCGAGCAGCAGCGAGGCTTCGTCAGTCGCGAATCGCAGCTGTTGGGCGCGGACCTCGGTGATGCGATTGCGGACTCGCATCCGACCGAGACGAAACGGTGGGTCGACGCGGGTGGAGAGAACGACGGTCAACTGCGAAGGACAGAGATCGATCAGGCGCTCCATACCACGATGCACGCTGGCGTTGTCGATCAGGTGGTAGTCGTCGATCACCACGACGAGGGGCTCGGTCTCGTCGACGAGTGCGTTCACCATCGCGGGCACGATCAAGCGATCGTCGCCCTGAGAGCCGATCACCATCGGCCTCACGGTTTCGGCGAACAGCGGCCGGCATCGGCCCACCGCTGCGACCAACGACGACCAGAAGCTGGCAGGGTCGGAGTCGCTGTCCTCGATCTGCAACCATGCGACGGCGGTGCCCAGCTGCGCGACCCACGACGCAACGAGCGTTGACTTCCCGGAGCCCGCAGGTGCGCTGATGAGCACCAGCGGCACGTGTTCGCGATGGCCGCGGTCGAGGATCAGATCCAAGCGTGTGCGCTCGACCAGCCGTGTCGGTGGCGCCGGCGGGCGGAGCTTGGTGGCGGCCATCCCGATCTCGTCAGTCGCCATCGGCGAACCCTACCGTGATCGGCTGACTCACCCGGGTGAGATCCCGGCGGGGGTGAGGCGTACTCCCCCGGTCGGGGCGCACGGTGTTCTCATGAACACACCAGCCACCTACGAGATCGTGATCAGGGGACGAGCAAGCGCTCGCTTCCTGCGGCCGCTGCTCCACGACTTCACCGTCGACCACACGGTCGACGGTGTGACCCGCTTGGTCGGAGAGATCCGCGACGCAGCCCACCTTCACGGTGTGGTTGCGCACCTGACATCGGTCAACGCCGAGCTGATCTCGATCGCACCACGTGCCATCCAACTGACCACCGATCCAACCCCAACACTCAACGGAACGAGCAACAACTCATGATCACCATCACAGCACTCACCAAGCGTTACGGCCAACGCGTCGCCGTCGACGACCTCACCTTCGACATCGCCCCGGGCCGGGTCACCGGCTTCGTCGGCCCCAACGGCGCCGGCAAGTCGACGACCATGCGAATGATGGTCGGACTCACCCGGCCCGACCATGGAGACGTCCGCTACCACGGTGTCCCATACACGCGTCTGCTGCACCCGGCGCGTGTCGTCGGCACGGTCCTCGATCCGCGATGCATGCACCCCGGCCGGACTGCCCGAAATCACCTCCGCGCGGCCGCTGCGCTCGGCAACATCGCCGATCGCCGCGTGAACGAAGTCCTGAGTCACGTCGGACTCGACAGTGCAGCCGATCAACGCACGGGGGGCTTCTCCCTCGGGATGCGCCAACGCCTCGCACTGGCCGGCGCGCTGCTCGGCGAACCAGAGATCCTGATGCTCGACGAACCGTCGAACGGCCTCGACCCCGACGGCATCCGCTGGCTGCGCCACTCACTGCGCGGTTTCGCCGATGACGGAGGCACCGTGTTCGTGTCCAGCCACCTGATCGCCGAGCTGGCGATGTTCGCCGATGACCTCGTCGTGGTCGGCGCGGGCAGGCTCTTGGCAGCAGAACCGGTCGCAACCACACTCGCCCGCGGTGAATCGACCATCGTCGTTCGGACGCCGGAGCCGGCCGAACTCGCTCGCCTGCTGGACCAGCACCACATCGCCGTCGACCGCGCCGGTGACCAGCTCTGCGCCCATGGCACGACCTCCGCAGCGATCTCCAGCATCGCGTTCGACCATCGCGTCCAGATCATCGAGATCACCGAGACCGCGAAGTCGCTCGAAGAGATCCTGCTCGACATCACCGGCGCCAGCGCCGAGTTCGCCGCAGCGTGACCACCGCCATGACCACCATGACCACCACCGCACCAATCACCACTGCATCAATCACCGCTGCATCAATCGCAACCGAAACCACCACCACCGCACCAATCGAAAGGCACACCGCCATGACCACCACCATGACCACGACGACCCTCGCCCGTCCACTCACTCGGAACCGACACACCGACACGACCGCGATCCCGGCCGCGATCAAGAGCGAATGGATCAAGATCCGATCACTGCGCTCGACCCCAGCGGTCCTCGGCCTCACGGTCGTCATCGGTCTCTTGCTGTCGTGGATCATCGCGACGTTCGTCAAGACCGACCCGAACACTCACGAGGTCTTCACGGTCGCCAAGGCATTCATCTTCTCGACGTGGCTGACCACGGTGCTGGCAGTCGTGATGGGCACGCTCATGTTCACGTCAGAGGTTGCGCACGGGACCCTGGCGACAACGGTGACGTCACAGCCGGCGCGATGGGTGACGGTGGCCGCCAAGGCGATCATCGGCTTCGGCCTCGGCCTGGTGATGGGACTCATTGGGATGGTCGCCGGTCTCAGCGGCGCCGTACTCGGCGGTCTGGGAGCCGGCAACACCTCAGGCATGCTGTCGACGGCCCTGTGGGGTCTGCTGCTCACGTCAATCGCTCCCGTCTTCGGACTGGGCGTCGGCATGATCATCCGCCACAGCGCCGGCGCAGCGACGACCGTTCTGGTCTGGGCGCTGGTCGTCGAGAATCTGATCAAGGGATTCGCTCCTGCGAACATCTCTCGACTCCTTCCGTTCAGTGCGGCGAACGGCCTGCTCGGAATTCGGGCGGCAGGCGACACCACGAAGACCTTGGCCGCCGCACTCTCCCGCCCGCAGGACGGTCTGCTGTTCGCCGGCTACAGCCTCGCCGCGGTCGCCTTCGGAACAGTGCTGCTGTACCGACGAGAGACGAAGTGAGATCAGACGTGCCGAGAACTTCCGAGCACCCGAACCCGCAAGGGTTCGGGTGCTGTCGTTTTCACACCGCGTAGGTGTCACCGACCCGGCGCTCTGGCGACGTCTCGGCTGGCGTCGCTTGGAACACCCAATCATCTGGTGTCAATCCAATCCTTGACAGAGTCCAGAATTCGTGTTGTGATGTCGAGCGTGGCGAACGCGACCGACGGTGTCGAACAACTCCTACGCCAGCACGGCGTGCAAGTGACCGCACAGCGGCTTGCGATCATGCGAGCGGTCTCGTCACATCCGCATGCCACGGCTGACGAATTGACCGAGGTCGTTCGCACCTTCATCGGTTCGATCTCGCGGCAAGCGGTGTACGACACTCTCGGCGTCCTCGTCGACAAGAACCTCATCCGGCGGATACAGCCGGCAGGCTCCGCAGCGAGGTACGAGGATCGGGTCGGGGACAACCACCATCACCTGATCTGCCGCTCGTGCGGCACCACGGTCGACATCGACTGTGCTGTCGGCGACGTGCCGTGCCTCACCGCTGACGACGATCACGGGTTCGAGATCGACGAGGCCGAGGTCATCTACTGGGGCCGCTGCACGTCGTGTCGCAACACGGCGACGGCGAACTCGGCGCCACCAACACATCCATGAAACTCACGCAATCCAAGGAGCAGCCATGACCGCACCCGATGCCTTCGACGACATCAACGACAGCATCCAGACGTGTCCAGTGATGAGCGGCGGCCACGCCGGCCACACCGCAGTCGGATCCACGGCGAACGAGCACTGGTGGCCGAATCAGTTGAGTCTGAGGATGCTGAACCAGAACTCTCCGCTCGCCAACCCGATGGGCGACGATTTCGACTACGCCCAGGAATTCGCAACGCTCGACCTCGCCTCGGTCAAGCAGGACCTCGCTGCGTTGATGACATCGTCGCAGGACTGGTGGCCCGCCGACTACGGCCACTACGGCCCGTTCTTCATCCGCATGGCATGGCACAGCGCCGGCACGTACCGGATCAAGGACGGTCGCGGCGGAGCATCGAGTGGCACGCAGCGCTTCGCCCCACTCAACAGCTGGCCCGACAACGGCAACCTCGACAAGGCGCGCGGCCTGTTGCTGCCGATCAAGCAGAAGTACGGCCGCAAGCTGTCGTGGGCAGACCTGATGATCCTGGCCGGAAACGTAGCGCTGGAGACGATGGGCTTCGAGACGTTCGGTTTCGCGGGTGGGCGAGAAGACGTGTGGGCACCCGAAGAGGACATCTACTGGGGTCCCGAGACGACCTGGCTCGGCGACGAGCGCTACCACGGTGATCGAGAACTGATGAATCCACTCGGCGCGGTGCAGATGGGTCTGATCTATGTGAACCCGGAGGGCCCGAACGGCAACCCCGACCCGCTCGCGTCAGCACGCGACATCCGCGAAACGTTCGCCCGCATGGCGATGAACGACGAGGAGACCGTCGCGCTCGTCGCCGGCGGGCACACCTTCGGCAAGGCCCACGGCGCCGGCGATCCAGCGCACGTCGGGCCCGAACCCGAGGGCGCGCCGATCGAGCAGCTCGGTTTCGGCTGGAAGAACAGCTTCGGCACCGGCAAGGGGGTCGACACGATCACCAGTGGCATCGAAGGAGCGTGGACACCGACCCCCATCACGTGGGACAACACCTACTTCGACGTGCTGTTCGGGTACGACTGGCAGCTGACCCAGAGCCCGGCCGGCGCGAAGCAGTGGACGCCCTCGAACCCGGAGGCGCTGGGCACCGTCCCCGATGCCCACGATCCGTCACGGACTCATGCCCCGATGATGACCACCGCCGACATGGCGTTGAAGGTCGACCCGATCTACGAGCCGATCTCGCGACGCTTCCACGAGAACCCCGCCGAGTTCGCCGATGCGTTTGCTCGGGCATGGTTCAAACTGACCCACCGCGACATGGGCCCGATCGCTCGCTATCTCGGGCCCGAGGTGCCCGCGGAAGAACTGATCTGGCAGGACCCGGTGCCGGCAGTCGGCCATGCGCTGATCACCGCTGACGACATCGCCGCGCTCAAGGCGAGCGTTCTCGCGTCGGGTCTGACCATCTCCGAGCTCGTGTCGACCGCGTGGGCGTCAGCCTCGACGTTCCGTAACAGCGACAAGCGCGGCGGCGCCAACGGTGCACGCATCCGCCTTGCGCCACAGAACGATTGGGAGGTCAACAACCCGCCGGAGCTGCGCCGCATCCTCGGTGTGCTCGAGGGCGTTCAGGCCGCATTCAACGCTTCCGGTGCGCAGGTGTCGTTGGCTGATCTGATCGTCCTCGGCGGCGCCGCGGCCATCGAGGCAGCCGCCAAGAACGCCGGACATGACATCACCGTTCCGTTCACGCCGGGTCGCACCGATGCGTCGCAGGAGCAGACCGACGCCGGCTCGTTCGCACCGCTCGAGCCGACGGCCGACGGCTTCCGCAACTACCTCGGCAAGGGCCACACCCTGACCGCAGAAGAGCTGCTCGTGGACCGGGCCCAGTTGCTGGCTCTGAGTGCGCCGGAGATGACGGTGCTCGTCGGTGGACTGCGGGTCCTGGGCGCGAACGCGCTTGGGTCTGCTCACGGTGTGTTCACCGATCGGAAGGAGACGCTGAGCAACGACTTCTTCGTGAACCTGCTCGACATCCGGACGGTGTGGAACCCGACCACCGGATCCGAGGACGTGTTCGAGGGACACGATCGTGCCACCGGCGCGATCACGTGGACCGGCACGCGCTGCGACCTCATCTTCGGCTCGAACTCGCAGCTGCGGGCCATCGCCGAGGTGTACGGATCGGCCGACGCTCAACCGAAGTTCGTGACCGACTTCGTCACGGCGTGGAACAAGGTCATGAACGCCGATCGGTTCGACGTCCGCTGACCCCACCCCTCGCATACTGATCCGGTTTTTCGACCGCAGCGGTCGAGAAACCGGATCAGTATCGGAGCGTTCAGCCGAAGACCTTGCCGACCGTTTCTCCGGCGAGCGAGATCAGCTCTGGATCGTGTGCATTGGCGGCGAGGTTGAGGGTGACGCCGTCGAGGCCGAGGTCCTTCAGCTCCACCATCGCCGCGCCGATCTCGTCGGGGTCACCCAGCGTCAAGCGAGGCACCATCAATTCGACGACCTCGGCCGGCCAGCCATGGTTCGCGACGAAGGTGTCGACCGCGGCCACGGCGTCGTCGTGGGTCCGGCCGATGATCATCATCACCAGTTTGGTGACCTTGATCTCTGAGCGATCGCGGCCGAGACGCGCGCAGTGCTCGGCCAGGACATCGAGCTTGTGCGGCACCTCGGGCCCGAGGCACGTCAGGTTGGCTTCGTCGGCGTACTGGGCGACCATGCGCAGCGTCTTCTGCTCACCGTTGCCACCGATCATCACGGGGATCTTCGAGATCGGCGCCGGCGAGTTGATCGCGTCCGTCACGTTGTAGTGCTTCCCGTGCAGGGTCGGACGCTCGCCGCGCAGCATCGGCAGGATGATGTTGAGCGCCTCTTCGAGCATCTCGAACCGCTTGCCGAACGTGTCGAACGGGATGCCGAACGAATCGTGCTCGAGCTGGAACCATCCGGATCCGATGCCGAGCGATGCCCGCCCACCGGAGACGTGGTCGAGTGCGGTGATGATCTTCGCCAACACGGCCGGGTTGCGATAGGTGTTGCCGGTGACGAGCGCCGACAGGCGCATCGTCGACGTGTGCTGCGACAACGCCGCCAGCGTCGTGTAGCACTCGAGCATGTAGTCGTCGGGATCACCGATGCCCGGCAGTTGATAGAAGTGATCCATCAGGAACACCCGATCGAACCCGCTGGCCTCCGCGGCCTGGACCTGCTTCACCAGGTTGCCGAAGATCTCGTTCGGACCCACGCCGGGATAGGTGAAGTTCGGGATCTGGTAGCCCATTCGTGTCATGTCTGTTCTCCTTTGCGAATGCCTTGACACTTTAGGCACAAAGTGTCAGCTTGTCCAGACCCGCTCCATCGTGCATCATTCACACATGGCAGATGAGGCGGAGGACGACAGGCGGACAGCGATCCTCGATGCAGCGCTCGTCAAGTTCTCGGCGTACGGCCTTGCCCGCACGTCGATGGCCGACATCGCTGCTGGCGCAGGCACCTCTCGTCCCGCGCTGTACCAGCACTTCGCCAACAAGAACGACATCTTCCGAGCCATGCTGCAGCGGATCCTCGAGACGACAGCGGACCTTGCCGTTGCCGAACTGAATGGTCCAGGAACATTCGAGCAGCAGCTCGACGGCTTTCTCCAACGCTGGTACGGCGACATGTCCGAGCGGTTGTACGCCACGCAGCACGGCGCTGACATCGTCGAAGCAAAGGCCAGCCACGCCAAGTCGATCGTCGACGCCGTCCACGAGCGAGTGCGGCGTGCGCTCACCGACCGCGTTCGCATCGAGCTCGGCGCACCGCGAACGCGTCGCGATGTGGTCGACCTCGTGGATCTCGTGCTGCTGTCGCCAGTCGGGTTCAAGTACGACGAACCCTCGATCGCCACGATGCGGCGCCGTCTGACTTCCCTCGCTCACGCAGTCGCGTCCGCCACCGCAGGCTGACCGGATCGAGCTACGACTGCGGGCCGACCTCTGCTCGCACGATCGCGGCTCCTTCGGCCAGCGCGGCGAGCTTCGCGAACGCCACCGCGCGGGGAAGGAACTTCATCCCACAGTCGGGAGCGGCAACCAGCTGGTCTGCCGGCAGGACCTGCAGCGCGGCTCGCAAACGATCGGCGATCACCGACGGCGGTTCGACCTCGTGGGTCGAGAGGTCGAGGACACCGAGCACGATCGTCTTCGCAGCCAGCGGCACCAGCACGCTGGGATCGAGACGCGGTTGGGCGAACTCGATGGCCAGCTGATCCGCTGCGCACTCGGCGAGTTCAGCCAGAAACGGGTATCCGCCACGTTTGTCGGCAACGTAGATCGCATAGCCGTAACAGGTGTGCAGCACCCTCGTCGCCGTGATGCCGGCGAGGGCGCGATCGATGGCCTCGACAGCGAACCCGCGGGCCGCCTCGGCGTTGGCCTGCAGGTACGGTTCATCGAGCTGGACGATGTCGATGCCCGCGGCGACGAGGTCGATCAACTCTTCGTTGATCGCATCGGCGTACGCCATGGCGAGCGATCGTTGGTCTGCATAGTGCTCGTTCTGGGCGAGCTGGCTGAGCGTGAACGGACCGGGAACGGTCACCTTGGTTGCACGGTCGGTTGCCGAGCGCAGGAAGGTTGCCGCGGCGAGCTCGATCGGCGCGCCACGCCGAATCGGGGCCGTCACCAACGGCACCGTCGACCGGGTTCCGACTCGGTTGACACCCTCGCCCACCCGACCACGATCGACACCGTCGAGGGCATTGGCGAAGTGGTTGAAGTAGCTCTCGCGACGGATCTCGCCATCGGTGATGATGTCGATGCCGGCCAGTGTCTGGTCGCGGATGGCCAGCAGAGTCGCCGCGTCGAGTGCTTCGTCCAAGGACTCGGCGGGAACTCGCCACACGTCGCTGGCGCGGGTGCGCGGAACCCCCTTCTCGACGAGCAGGTCATGATCGACCAACCACGCCGGTTGCGGGTAGCTACCGATGACGGTTGTCGGGATGAGCGGCAGCGCGGCGATGCGACCGCCGCCGTCGGCTTGGGTTCGGGTCATCAGGTCAGCGGTAGGTGTTGTTGCTGGTGTGGTCGCCGTTCAACCACTTGGCGAGGTCTTCGTGCGCGGTCGCAGCCCGGGCGGCAGATATCGCCGCCATGTCGGGATGATCAGCGGTGAGTTCGACGAGGAGTCCGTTCGGATCGCGGACGTACAACGAGCGGCAGTAGCCGTGCTCGAGCACGAACGTGGCCGGCTCGCGGTAACCGGCCACGGCCAGACGCCGGGCGACGCCGTCCTGCGTGTCGTGGTCGACCTTCAGCGCGATGTGGGAGAAAGGCGACTCGGGCATCGTCGGCCCGAACAGGTCTTGGTCCGATTGGTTGGCGAACTGGAAGAACGCCAGCGCGCTGCCGTCGGCCAGACCGAAGAACGTGTGGCAGTAGACGCGTTCAGCGCCGAAGAGTTCGTCGGTTTCGCTCCACGTCGCGACCAGCGGCAACCCGATGAGGTCCTCGTAGAACTGCCGGGTCGCTTCCTGATCCTTCGTGACCCAGGCGTTGTGGTGGAGCCGGGCAACGCCCAGCGTGCTCGTGGTCTCGGACATGCTGGTGGGCACGGTTGAAGTCATGGCATCCTCCGGTCAGTGGTTGATGAGTTGCTCGCCGAACGCCGCGAGCGTGTCGGGATGAGCGAAGTCGGTGAACCACGCGTAAACGCGTTCGACCCCACGCGTGGCGTACGCATCGAAGATCGCCGCGAGCTCTTCCGCGTTGCCCACCGCACGGCCGCTCGATGGCGTGAATCCGAACCGACGATCGGCGGTCGAGACGACGGCCTCGCGTTCGGCCTCCGACGGGACGAACGTCACCATCAGCTGGATCGACACCTTCGCATCGCCAGCCTGTGGGTGCAGCGATTCGAGCTGTTGGATCTTGTTGATCGGCACGTTCCACCAATCGGCGTGCTTGGCGACGAGTTGCATCGTGCGCGGCCCGGCGCCGCCGATCACGATCGGGATGTGGCCGAGCGGCTTGGGCAGCTGCTGGCCGGCGATGACGTGGTGGTACTCGCCGTCGAAGTCGATGGTCTCGCCGCTCCACAGCGCACGCATGAGATCCAACGTCTCGCTCATCCGGTCCACGCGTGAACGTGCCGACGTCGAGGCGACACCGAACGTCTCCAGCTCCTTCGGCACAGAACCCCAACCGAGACCGAGTTCGAACCGACCGCCCGACGCGTGATCGAGCGTGACCGCTTGGCGGGCCAGCACGGTCGGGTGCCGCATCGCGTCGCACAGGACGAGATGACCGACGTGCAACGTCTCGGTCGCCGCAGCGAGCCATGTCGCCGTGGTCATCGCTTCGAACATCGGCTGATCGAGAGCATTCGGTGGCGCGAGGTGATCCATCAATGCGATGCCGCCGAATCCAGCGCTCTCGGCTGCGCGGGCGCGCTCGATCAGCTGAGGAATCGTCAGCCGCATCTGAGGAAGGAAGAGGTTGAACTGCACGAACCTCAGTGTCACACACGGTCCCCGCCGACCGGCGACCGTAGCGTCCGGCGCGCCCAGTGGCGCGCACGCGGCCCTCGTCGGCTATGAAATCAGCAACAATCGACACCGACAAAGGGGAACGCACATGGCCTGGGACTTCTCGACCGATCCCGCATTTCAGAAGAAGCTCGACTGGGTCGAGGAGTTCTGCAAGGAAGAGATCGAGCCGCTCGACTACGTCTTCCCGTACGCAGTGCGGTCCAAGGACCCGAAGGTCAAGGCGCTCGTCAAGAGCCTGCAGGATCAGGTGAAGGCCCAGGGCCTGTGGGCGATCTTCCTCGACGAGGAGCTCGGTGGTCCGGGCTACGGCCAGTTGCAGCTCGGCTTGTTGAACGAGGTGATCGGCCGCTACGCCGGCGCGCCACAGATGTTCGGCGCCGCCGCTCCCGACACCGGGAACATGGAGATGCTCGCCGCGTACGGCACCGAGGAGCAGAAGGAGCGTTGGCTGACGCCGATGCTGAACCAGGAGATGTTCTCGTCGTACTCGATGACCGAACCCCAGGGTGGTTCGGATCCGAACCTGTTCAGGACGTACGCCACGCGTGACGGTGACGAGTGGGTCATCAACGGCGAGAAGTGGTTCTCGAGCAGCGCACGAGTGGCCGACATCCTGTTCGTGATGTGCACGAACGGGATGTTCGTCGTTCCTCGCGAGACACCCGGCGTCGAGATCATGCCCGAGCCTCGCAACCACAATCACGTCATCTACAAGGACGTGCGGATCCCTCTCGATCATCTGCTCGGGCCGGAGGACGGCGCCAAGGTGCTGGCCCAGCGCCGGCTCGGCGGCGGCCGGATTCACCACGCGATGCGCACCATCGCGCAATGCAAGCTGGCGTTCGACATGATGTGCGAACGGGCCCTCAGCCGCGAGTCGCACGGCAAGATCATCGGCGAGCACCAGATGGTTCAGGAGAAGATCGCCGACTCGTACGCGTCGATCCGGATGCTGCGGCTGTTCGTGCTCGAGACCGCGTGGAAGATCGACAACAGCAGCACCCAGGCCACGCGCACCGACATCGCAGCCGTGAAGTTCACGATGGCCAAAGTGCTGCGCGAAGTGTCGTTCAACGCGCTGCACATCCTCGGCTCGCTCGGCACCACCGACCTCACGCCGATCCAGGCGATGTATGCGTCCGCACCGACGATGGGGATCGCCGATGGCGTCGACGAGGTGCACAAGGCAACCGTTGCCCGCAACGTGCTGAAGGGCTACCGGCCCCACGAGGGCTATTGGCCCACCGAGTACATCCCCGCCAAGCGCGAGGAGGCATGGCGCAAGATGCAGCCCAAGTTCGACGCCGACCCCGAGCTGCTCGCGGTCGCCGAGGGCTACAAGAAGTACCTCGCCCGCCGGCACTAGGTGTCACCGAGTTCGGCACTGCGGTTTCGTTGCGGTATCACCGAGCCGTCACTGCAGCGCGTCCGGGAAACCGGGCGCGCGCAGATCGGTTCCCAACGCGTCCTCCAGCAACTTCACGACCTGCGTCGACCATGCGTCCCGGCCGTACTCGGCCGTGGCGCGCACGAACGTCTGCTCGACGAGGCCGGCGACATCCAGCGGCACGCCGAACTCGCGGCCGAACTGCATCGCGAACCCGAGGTCCTTCAACGCGAGATCCATCGTGAAGCCGATGTCGTAGCTGCCGTTGAGGATCAACTGGCTCTCGGTCTCGTGGACGAAGCTGTTGCCAGAACTGTTGCGGATCGCCTCATACGACGCGGTGAGGTCCAGACCGCCGCGCTTGGCGAGCATCAGCGCTTCACCGACCGCGACGAGATGCACGAAGGCGAGCATGTTCGTGATCACCTTGATCACCGCGGCATTCCCGAGGGGACCCATGTAGAGGATCGGGTCACCGAGTGTGGCCAGGAGATGCCGGTGTCGCTCGAACACCTCCGGCTCACCGCCGACGAGGACGGTGATGTCGCCTTCGGCGGCCTTGTGCACGCCGCCCGTGACCGGGCACTCGAGCATCGACACACCTCGATCGGCACACAGCGCGGCGAGCCGCAAGGTCTCGTTGCGGTCGTTGGTGCTGTTGTCGATCCACGTGCCGCCGCGGCGCATGCCGGCCAGCACCCCCTTCGGTCCGCACATCACGGTGTCGATGACGGCGGGTGAGGGCAGACAGGTGAACACCACATCGGACTGCGCGGCGACCTCGGCCGCAGAGTCCGCCCACGTCGCCCCTGCAGCGACGAGCCCATCGGCGAGTGACCGATTCAGATCGGTCACGATGACGTGATGGCCGGCGCGCACCAAGCTGGAGGCGAGGTGCACGCCGAGGTGTCCGAGACCGATGTAGCCGACTGAATCGCTCATGCCGAAGAGTGTCGGTCATCGGTCGCAGGCACGCAACTTCGGGTCGTATCGGAAGGCCGCATCGGCGCCATCGGCTGCGGCTCCGGTTCGGCATCCGGCCGACGGGTCGATGAAGCTCTGGTCCTTCCCCCCTCGAACCCAGGAGACCCCGTGCCCGACGCACTCGTCGAACGTGACGGCCAGACGATGGTCATCACGATGAACCGCCCGCACCGCAAGAACGCCCTGAGCGGCGCAATGTTGATCACGATGTACGACGCGATGGTCGAGGGATCGAATGACCCCGACGTCCGGTGCATCATCCTGACCGGCGCCGGCGGCGACTTCACCTCCGGTGCCGACCTCCGTGCAATGTCCGGCGATGGCGGCGACCTCGATCCATCCGTCGATGTTCCGGCACGGATGGCGAGCGACCCGGGTATCCATTGGAAGGGACTGTTGCGCCACTACCGGCCGACGAAGCCACTGATCGCCGCGGTCGAAGGTGTCGCCATCGCCGGTGGCACCGAGTTGTTGCAGGCGACCGACATCCGTGTCGCCGGCGAGTCGGCCCGGTTCGGTGTCAGTGAGGTGCGTTGGTCGCTCTACCCGATGGCCGGCTCGGCCGTTCGCCTGCGCCGCCAGATCCCGTACACGGTCGCCGCCGAGATCCTGCTGACCGGCAAGCACATCACCGCCGCCGAGGCCTTGCACTACGGACTGATCGGCTCGGTCGTCCCCGATGGCCAGGCGTTGGATGCGGCAAAGGCGATTGCTGCAACGATCTGCGCGGCCGGCCCGCTGGCGGTCGAGGCAGTGCTGAAGACGCTGCACGACACTGACGGCATGACCGAGGCCGACGCGCTGGCATACGAGTTCGACTACGGCCAGGCGGTGTTCGCCAGCAACGACGCGAAGGAGGGCCCACGCGCCTTCGCCGAGAAGCGCACACCCAACTTCACCCGCACGTAGGGTCTGCGCCGCCATGTTGAACGCAGTCCCGACGACGCAAGTCGACAACGAGCGAGTCATCGTGACCTCGTGGAAGTTCGCGCCCGGAGCCGAGACCGGCCACCATCGACACGAGCACGACTACGTCGTCGTTCCCTTGGTGACCGGCACGCTTCGGCTGATCGGCTCCGACGGCGTCACGACCGACGCGCCATTGACGGCGGGCGTGTCGTACGCCAGATCCGCCGGGGTGGAGCACAACGTCGTCAATGTCAACACATTCGACTTCGAGTTCATCGAGGTCGAAATTCGCTGAAACACCCCACCGTCGGGCGGTCGATCGAGCCCGGTCCGAAGCCCCCGAACTGAAGAAATTTCGAAAGTTCTTTGCCAAGCGGTGCCGGTGCGCCAGCCTCGTCCTCGGCGGGTTCATTCCGACGAACGGCCCGTCAGGAGAACGGTCTTCTGGAACGGACCGGCGTTCGCCGCGGAATGGGCGACTGCGTCGTTGACGTCAGCCAACGCGAACGTCGTCACGTCGACATGATCGAGGTTCAGGATGCCGGCTCGCACCAGCTTGATGAGCGCCGCGGGCGCGTCCGGCGGGTACATCCACACGCCATGGATCGTGATGCAGTTGCGCATGATCCAGACGTACGGCACGTCGAGCCCTGGACCTCCCTGCATGTTGACGCCACCCATCAAGACGACCCGGCCATACGGTCGGACGGTCGTGATCGCTGCGCGCACCTGCGTTGTACTGGCCTCGGGCGGCAGAATGTCGAACACCATGTCGATTGGGCCCGGTGCCGCGTCCAGGATTCGCTGACGGTCGACCGCCTCGTCGCCGGACATGGTTGCGAGGCGAACCCGACAACCATGCCGGCGCTGCAGCTCGTCGAGAGCCGATTGGTGTCGCCCGGTGGCGATGACGCAGCCGGCTCCCATCCCCAAGGCGACGGAGACCGCAGAGCTCCCGAAGTTGCCGGTGGCACCGCTGACCACCACCGTCTGCCCCGCCTGCAGGTTGCCGGACAAGAAGCCGCCATAGGGGACGAGGAGCGAGGCGAGGCTGCACCACTTCGGCGCGTCGGCCTCGTCGATGGCGCCCATCTCACCGATCGAGATCGCGTTCTCCGTGGGTACCCGCATCTGCTCGGCCCACGAGCCGTCGTGGAAATGGCGCTGCAATCGAAGCCCACCCTCGCCGCGCGCACTCCAGCCCTGCAGGGTGATGTCGGGATTCGACGAGTTGTCTCGCGATCGCACCGTTGGATCGCAGTACACCCACTCGCCCGGGACGAGGTGAGTCGAGTCCGGCCCGACCACGCGCACGCGTCCGATCGCGCCCGCCCCCAGGATCATCGGGAGTTCGATGAGGTGCTGGCGGGCACCACTGATGACCTGATCGGAGTAGTTGAGGACGCCCGCCGCGACGACGTCGACGATGACCTCGCCCGTGCCGATCACCGGGTCGGCGACTGTCTTGATCTCCAGGGGTGATCCGATGCTCGTGAGGACTGCTGCTCGCATGTTTGCTCCTTCGTTTCGAGCATCATGCGCCCATCGATTCATCAGATCCAGAGCTGGTATCATCCTATGACTGTGAGTCCCACGACTGCCGTACCGCGCACCCTCGAACAGCCCCTTGCCGACCCCAGCCGCCATCAACTCGGCGACTTTCTGCGATCGCGTCGACTCGGCCTCAGTGTCGGCGACGTCGGGCTTCCGGCCGGACGACGCCGGAGGACAGCCGGCCTGCGACGCGAGGAGGTCGCCGAACTCGCCGGCATCAGCGTCGACTGGTACATCAGGCTGGAACAGGGCCGGTCCGTCAACCCGTCCGTCGCCACGATCGACGCAATCGCGATGGCATTGCGCTTGACACCAGCCGAGCACGCGCACGTCACCGCGCTCAGTCGACACGGGGATCGCGTCGCGTTCGTCACGGAGCACGTCCCGGAATCGATCGTGCGAACGGTGCAGCACCTCAACGCACCGGCGTACATCACGGGACGCCGCTGGGATGTGCTCGCCTGGAACGACGCCGCCGACGAACTCTTTCGGTTCAGCCACGTCAGCGATGACGACCGCAACATCTTGGTCACGATGGTCACCGGAAGAGGGGCCCGCAAGCTCTTCGGCTCGAAGTGGGCTGACGAGGCGCAGCGAATGGTCGCCCAGTTCCGCGCCACCCACGACCTGTGGGCCGGCGATCCAGCGTTCATCGCCCTGACCGACCGCCTTCGATCTGGCTGTCCGCAGTTCGACGAGTGGTGGCAGGCCCACGACATCCGTGCAACGGTGGCAGGCAGGAAGCAGCTGAGCCATCCGATCCTCGGCCGCGTTCACATGGAGTACACGTCGTTCCAGGCAACCGATGATCCTGCATTGAAGCTGGTCATCTACACGCCGGTCACCAACAGCTGACGGCACTTCACCGTGCGTTCAGCCGGGCCACGCCAACTCGACGTCGTGGGCGACGCGACCGTCGACCGCGACGATGCGACCGTGGCGGAAAACGATTCGGCCGGAAGGGCGAGCGAGGACCGCACCGGCGAGCGAGACGTCGGGCACCAACGTGAAGTCGGCGCTGTCGCCGGCACGAAGCAACGGCGCCGCCTCACCCAGCATCGCGGCCGCGTTCGATGTGACCATGTCAAGCGCGCGCAGCAAACGCTCGTCGCTGTACCAGCCACCGTCGTGGGCGGCCAGGGCGATCCGCTCGAGCACGTCGCCGGTGCCGAACGGCGACCACGAATCGCGGATGTTGTCCGAGCCGAACACGATCCGAAGCCCAGCAGCCTCCAGCTCGTCGTACGGCATCCGCAGCCCGCCACCGGGAACCGCGCTGATCAACGTGATGCCGGTCGCGTTCAAGTCCGTGGCGAGAGATCGCACCTCCGCCGGCGGGAGTTCGCCGAGGCAGTACGCATGACTGACGGCGACCCGACCCGACAAACCGTTGGCTGCCGTCCGCTCGGCGATCGCGCGCAGGGTCGACGCCCCGACGTCGCCCGGCTCGTGCAGGTGGATGTCGATGCGAACGCCGTATGCGACAGCGAGCTCGAACACGATGTCGAGTTGACCGTCGCGGTCACCGTCCAGCGTCGACGGATCGAGGCCGCCGATCGCGTCGACGCCTCTCTCGAGCGCGCCGCGGAGCAGTTCGACGGTCCCGGGCGCCCGCATCACTCCCTCCTGAGGAAACGCGACGACGTCGATGTCGGCGATGCCGCGTGCACGATCACGAGCATCGAGCACACCCTCGAGACGGCGCAGGCCCGAACTCGGGCCGATGTCGACGTGGGTCTGAAATCGGGTCGACCCATTGGCGACAAGCAGGTCGATCAATCGAGCGGCGCGCACGGCGACAGGCTCGACCCTGCCGCCATCCAACAGCGCCACTTCGGCGGCGATGCGGTCGAGCAGCGTCGGTGCCGGACGATGCGGAATCCAGCGACCACCGATGAACGTCTTGTCGAGGTGCACGTGGCTGTCGACGAGCCGCGGGATCGCGAGGTAGCCCGACGCGTCATGCACCGCTGCAGCGGAAGACATTGGCGTCGCGCGCGCCGTCGGCGCGACGATCATTCCGTGCTCGACGATGAGATTGCCGCGTTCCCCCGTCGGGAACAGCACATCGACCAATGTGAACGAACTCATCGAACGACCCTCCCTGCCCTCAACACCACTGTTGGCTCCGAAGCGCGCGAGATGATCTGCCACCCTTCGTCGACCGGCCACAGACACAGGTCGGCCACCGATCCCTCGACGACCACAGCTTGCTCGCCGTCGATGATCGATCTCCCCGACCACAGCAACATCGTCAGCCGAGTCAGCTCGTCGATGGTAGCGATGCGATTGGTCAGGGCATAGACGGCGGCAACCTGGGCGAGCGACGGTGGGCCAACAGGCGTGAACGGGTTCTCGATGTTGTTGCTCGCCAGATGCGTTCGCACACCGTGGGCAACGCACTCGGCGATCGATGCGATCCGACCGTCGAAGAACAGATCGGTGCGCGGCAGCACCACAACCGCAGCGTCGACGTCGGCCAGCGAGTCGAGAACGTCGGATCGAATGTCGTCCGCCAGCAGCGGCAGGCTCGTGCAATGGCCGAGGAGCGCTCGTCCGTACAATCCGCTGGCACGCAGCGCCCCGACGACGCTGGGCAGCGCGGTGTCACCTGCCGCCAACGACAGGTCGGTGTGCAGATCCACCGGCACATCGAACTCTCGCGCGAGTGCCGTGATGATCGACAGGTGTTCGTCGAGCGGATCATCGCCGTACGTGATGCCTCCGACGACGTCGGCGCCGAGACGCAGCGCTTCGCGAAGGAGATCCTCGGTCCCGGGCCGAGTGACGATGCCGTCCTGTGCGAACGCACAGATCTGGATGCTCATCGCCGCTCCTGTCGCCGCCCGCGCCGCGATCACGCCCTGGACCGCGCGAAGGCCGAGGTCGGGGTCGACCTCAGCGTGCAATCGCACCGCGAGGGTGCCGTGCTCTCGGCACGCCCGCAGCAGCCGCATCGTTCGGTCGAACACATCGTCGGCAGTGACCGAAGGCTTGTTGGCTCTGACCGCGTGGATGGCTGCTGCAACCGAACTGCCGACCGGGAGTCGGCCGAGCAGGTATGCCTTGTCGGCGTGGAGATGGACGTCGGCACACGCGGGCGTGACGAGCAGCGGAGCACCGTCCACGTCGCGATCCCCTGACGCCGGCTCGATCCGTCGGATCCGGCCGTCGGCGAGATCGATGTCGACAACACGCCCGTCGAGCATCCGACAGCTGCGGATGGCAATGACGCGATCCGCAGCGTCGTCTCCACCACTGACGTCGAATTCGGTCGAGGAGGCCATCACCGCCAGGTTGACACACCAGCTTTGGGACCGAGGACTCTGTACGAACCAGGAGCGGGAGCGCATGATGAACACACGAAGGTGATCAAGGAGCGACCACATGGGTGCCGACCGATTCGAGCTGACGGAACGAGAGAGCGTGACTCTGCTGCAGGGTCAGTCGATCGGACGTGTGTGCTTGATCGACCACGGCTATCCGCTTGCGCTCCCGATCTCGTACTCGGTCTCGTCTGACGACGGTGAGGGCGCCGACGGCGCGATTCGCGTCGTGATCCGCACCGCACCGGAGACGATGCTCGGTCGTTACGAGGGACTCGCCTCGCTGGAGGTCGACAGCATCGATCTCGACGCCGGCGTGGCTTGGAGCGTCATCGTGCGCGGAACACTCGCGCGGATGCTCGGCACCTTCGAACTGCCTGACCCGAAGCCGCTGCTCACCGAGGGTCGGCACCGCTGGATGACACTCGAGATGCGCTCGATCACGGGCCGCCGCTTCCTGGTGAACCGAGCGGCCGACGGCTTCTCGGTCGACTGGCAACTCGCTTCAGCCTGAACCAGCCGACCGTTGCGCGACGCGGCGAGACCCAGACGGCCGCAGCTCACACTCCGCTGGGCTGGACGTCGCCGACCACGATCTTCGAGGCGCGTCCGGTGACGATGGTCATGGTCAACACGACCCTCGTGCCGCCGAAGTGCTCCGTTGGCGAGCGTCCGGCCATCACGAGCGATCGGTCCTGGATCTCGAGCTTGCCGACGACGACAACGCTCCACAGTTCACCCTCGCCCTCCTCCGCCAGGTCCGCCTCGAAACAGACGATGTCCCCCCGCAGCGCCGCAGACTCCAAGAGCCCACCGGACGCATGAAAGGTGACGGCGCCGTCGTCGATCGAGAACAAGACGGGCAAGATGGTGGGGAGCGCGCTGCGCGACAGTGCGATCCGACCGATGCGCGTCCGTTGCAGGAGTTCGAGGCATTCGTTCGGATCAAGGATCCGTAGCCCGTTTCGATCGACATCCACATCAGCACGGTGCCAGCAAATTCGGCCCATCACTAGGGTCGAGAGACCCATCACGCTGAGCGGTCGACGGCTGTTTCTCGCGAACTTCACAGGCCATTCATCGTCGTCGAGAGTGCCGGGCATACGGTTCGCTGATGACGTTGACGCAACCGGGACGCTGACCGATGGAAGCCCACGTGATCACCGACATCTCGGCGACGGTACGTGCACGCTGGCATGTCGACGAGTTGGTCACGGACCGCGTGCTGGTCGACGGACGAATCGCCAACTATGCCAGCGGCGGGCGAGGCCTGCCCGTTCTGTTCCTGCACGGCTGGGGCCTGGATCACCGCGCCTACCAGCGATCGCTGCGACGGCTCACCGCTCGAGGCTGCCGGGTCATCGCTCCGTCGATGCCCGGATTCGGCGGGACAGCGCAGCTTCCCGGTGGCCAACGCTCCGTCACCGGGTACGCGTCGTGGGTCGCCCAGTTCTTGGACGCGCTCGGCATCGACGAGCCGGTCCTCGTGCTCGGTCACAGCTTCGGTGGTGGCGTCGCGACGTCCTTCGCTCACGATCATCCCGACCGGGTTCGATACCTCGTCCTGCTGAACTCGGTTGGCGACGCGCGCGCGTTCGCCGCCAACGTGGTCAACCACATCACGGAGCTCGACAGGCGTGATCTCCTCACACCCGTTCTGGCTGCAGCACGCCAGTCTGTCGACGGTCTGGCGACGATGGCGCTCGTGCAGCGCGTGTTCATCGAGAACGTCGTTCGCCAGCCTCAGGCTGTCCTGCGCGCCGGATGGCTGGCCGCCACCGCCGACCTCACCCGCGAAATGAAGGCACTGGCCGAGCGCCAACTTCCGGTGCTGCTGCTGTGGAGCGATCAGGACGGCGTCATCCCGCTGTCCGCGTTCGACACCTTCTGCGCCACGTTCGGCACCGACGGGCATGTCGTACACGGCGGTCACTCGTGGCTGCTGGCCGATCCGGATGTGTTCGGCGAGGTGCTCGACAACGTGATCCACATCCAGAACACCCAACGCGGATTGAGAGCTGCGACCGCGAACGTCGAGCACTTGAGAGACCTGCTGGGGCGGACCACGGTCCCACGACGGGTCGCGAATCGATTGCTCGACGGTGTCTCGCCGCTGTGGGTGCTGAGTGAAAGCACGGCAGTGCTGGCCGCAGATCTGGCGTTGTGTCATCCGAAGCTTCACCGGGACGAAGTGCGCGCCGTGGCGCGGCAGATGCCGGGCTCGAACACGTTTCGGCTCACGGTTGTCGCTCCCGATCGGCCGGGGCTGCTCGCCGATACTGCTGCGACGCTCGCCGCCGAGGGCGTCTCGATCCTGTCTGCGTCGGTCATGACATGGCCGACGGATCGACTCGCACTGCACGCCATCACCGTTCAGTCCGACCGGCATTTCGACAGCCGTCGATGGGCCGACATCGGCACGCGGTTGAGCGACATGGCGGCCGGTGCCCCAACCTTCCCGTTTCGACCGACGGGCAGAGCGCGAGTGACCCGGACGGGCGAGGGCGATGGCAGGTCGTGCGTTCGTGTGACCGCGCCGGACCGAATCGGCGTCCTGTCCACCGTCTGTCGCTGGTTCGCCGACCGCGGTGTGTCGATCGACGCGGCCGACATCAGCACAGTCGACGGCACCGTCAAGGACGTGTTCCTCGTTCGTGGCGATTTCGACATCGACGAACTCGCAGCGCACCTCAGCGGCTCGACAAATCGCTCGCCCGCCAATGTGCTCGCACCGCTGCGTGCGCTGGTCTGCGGCCGGCATCAACGGTGCGCGGTGGTGCCGATCGACCGCTGAACGGGCACCCGGTCGACGACTGGACACTCAGTAGATTGCTCAGTATGATACTGAGTATCCACATGGAGGTTCATCGATGAGTGTTCGTCACGCACTGCTCGCGCTGCTGGCCGAGAAGCCCCGATACGGGTTGCAGCTCCGCCAGGAATTCGAAGCCAGAACCGGCGAGGTCTGGCCGTTGAATGTCGGTCAGGTGTACACCACGCTGCAGCGGCTCGAGCGTGACGGCATGGTCACCTCCGACGATGACGAGGAAGGGCCGCAGAAGACGTACGTCATCACTGCTGCGGGTTCGATCGAACTTGACGTCTGGCTGCACACCCCTGACACCGGCGTCTCGCCGCCCCGCGACGAATTGGTGATCAAGATGCTGGTCGCATTGCGGCTACCCGGCGTCGATGTTGCTGCGCTACTGCAGTCGCACCGCCGCCAGGTGGTCGAGACCATGCAGTGGTACACGCATCTGAAGGCCGACGCCGACAGCGACATCGGGCTTGCACTCCTCGCCGATTCCGAGTTGTTCCGGCTCGAGGCCGTTGTCCGCTGGCTCGACACGATCGACGCTCGGGTCAAACAGCTGCCCGCTCCCCTGCCCCTCGCACCCGTGCCCGTGACGCGCCCGCCACGCGCTCGTCCGGGAGTGCGGCGATGAGCGACGTGGTGCTGCAACTCGACGACGTCTCCAAAACGTATGGGCAGCCACCCACCGAGGTGCACGCCTTGCAGCGTGTCGACGTCAGCGTTTCCGCCGGAGAGCTCGTTGCTGTGATGGGACCATCGGGTTCCGGGAAGAGCACGCTGCTGACGATCGCCGGCAGCTTGGAGGAAGCGACGACCGGCGACGTGCGGATCATGGGCGCGTCGCTGGCGGGCATGTCGCGCAATGACCGGGCGGGTCTCCGCCGGAGATCGATCGGCTATGTGTTCCAGGACTTCAACCTCCTCGCCGGGCTGACCGCGATCGAGAACGTGACGCTGCCGTTGGAGCTCGACGGAATGCGCGCCAGAGCAGCTCGCCTGCTCGGCCTCGACGCTTTGGAGCGGCTCGGCATCGCCGATCGGGCCGAGCACTTCCCCGACGAGCTGTCGGGCGGCGAACGCCAGCGTGTCGCGATCGCGCGGGCAATCGTCGGCGAGCGGGCTCTGCTCCTGGCCGACGAGCCCACGGGCGCCCTCGATTCCGTGAACGGTGAGGCGGTGATGAAGCTGATCCGTTCCGCGTGCAAACGCGGACTCGCCGGCATCGTCGTGACCCACGATGCCCAACTCGCGGCATGGGCCGACAGGGTGGTCTTCGTCCGTGATGGGCGGATCGTCGACCAGACGACGGTGCGGCTCGGGCCAGAATCACTGCTGACCGCCGAGACGGCTTCGTGAAGCAACGGGAGTCGACCCGGCGAACTGGTGCAGCCCGCCGAGCCATCGGGCGCTGGGCATTCCGATTGTTCGTACGCGAGCGCCGCCAGCAGGTGCTGATCGTCAGCGTCATCGCGGTCGCCGTTGCAGCGGCCGTCTTCGGTGTCGCCGCCGTGTACAACACACCGAGCACATCCGCGGCCAGATTCGGCACCGCACAGCAGCGATTCGATGTCGTGTCGACCGACACCACCGAGCTCGCGACTCGTCTCGCCGATGCGCGCCGCACGCTCGGCACGATCGAGGTGATCGGTCGCCTGACGGTGCCGATTCCCGGATCGGTCGACACCGTCGACGCGCGAATCCAAGACCCGAAAGGTGTGTACGCGAGCGAAACCGTCCGGCTGCGCAACGGCCGACTTCCCGAAGCCGCACCCGAGATCGCGGTCACGGCCAACGTTGCCCAGATGTTCGACGTTCGCATCGGCCGAACGATCACGATCGCCGGCAAGCCGCGGACGGTCACCGGCATCATCGAGAACCCCTACGACCTGACGGACGACTTCATCCTGGTCCCGCCCGCAGCCAACGACACTGTGCACACGGCGACGGTCTTCGCTGACGCCACGAGTGCCCAACTGCAGGCGTTTCGGGAATCACCCGGACGGTTGGCCGTCGGTCTCCGTGGATCCGACGTCAACGTCACGTCCGCGGCGTCGATGTTCGCCACGTCGACGGTGGTCTTCCTGCTCGTCACGTTCGTGGCCGCCGCGGCTTTCGCCGTCGTCGCTCAGCGTCGGCAGCGGCAGCTCGGAATGCTCGCGGCAGTTGGCGCCAACGATCGCCATCTCAAGCTGGTGTTGGTCGCGCACGGCGTCATCGTCGGCGTGATCGCCTCAACGGTGGGAACGGCCATTGGACTCGTCGGTTGGTTCGTGACCGCGCACCGCCTGGAGACCGGCGCCGGACACCGCATCGATGCGCTCCACGTGCCGTGGCCGTTCGTCTTCGGCGCAACGATTGCTGGCGTCGTCGTACCGATCATTGCCGCATGGTGGCCGACGCGCTCGATGCAGCGGCGGTCGATCGTGGACGCGATCTCTGCTCGGCCACCGCAGCCGCGACGCGCCGACGCCTCGATTGCGCTCGCGTCGGTCTTCCTCGTCGCTGGAGTCGTTCTCCTGTCACGTTCGCACCAGACGCGAGCGGCGTGGTTGGTCACCGGTGTCGTCGCGACTGTCGTCGGCATCCTGCTCGTCTGCCCCTCGGCGATCCGACTGCTCGCGCGATGCGCCCGTCGAGCCCCCGCCACCATTCGCATCGCACTCCGTGACATCGGCCGGTACCAGGCGCGTGCCGGCGCCGCGCTCGCAGCTATCAGTCTCGCCCTCGGCGTGCCGCTGGCGATCGTGCTCGTCGCGAGCGCTGCGGACCACGCAGCGGCGGAATCGGCAGGAAAGGGCAACCTGGCAGCAACCCAACTGGTCATCAGGATCGACCAACCCGGCGATGACGCCCGACCGGATCATCCCGCCCCGAACCTGGACACTGCACAGCTCGCGGCCGTGCAGTCCGCCGTCGATGCGCTCGCTTCCTCATTCGGCCACGCCGCCGTCGTCCCGCTGCAGATGCCGGTCGAGTCGTCCGTCGCGGCTGATGCCCGGACTCTGATCGACCTTGGTGAGTCCGTGAACGGGTCGGACCATCGATACCGCGCCGTGTCGACGTACGTGGCGACACCTGAACTGCTGTCGTTCCTGGGCGTCGATGCGTCGTCGGCCCCTGCAGGAACGGATGTCCTCACGACGCATCCGTCGGCTCCGATCATTCCACTCGGCAAGCACGTCGAGAACCCGTCGAACAGCGTCGTCGCCCCGCCGCAGTATTCGTCGCTTCCCAGCGCGTTCATCACGCAGAGCGGCCTCGCCAAGTACGACCTCGAGCCGGCGTTGGTCGGGTGGATCATCGAATCGCCGCAACCGCTCACCACGACACAGATCGCCAACGCCCGCCAGATCGCGATCCGGTCGGGCTTCACGCTCGAGTCACGTCACGGCCGCGCCAGTCGCGCGACAATCCGCAACACAGCGACGGCTGCGGGAGCGCTCTTCGCCTTGACGATCGTCGCGATGACGGTCGGCACGATCCGCAGCGAGTCCGCCGGCGAGCTGCGCACGTTGACGGCCACGGGTGCGAACAGTTCGATCCGTCGAGCACTCACTGCGGCGACCGCTGCATCGCTCGCCCTGGCCGGTGTCGTCCTCGGACTCGTCGGCGCGTACCTCGGCCTCATCGGCGCCTCTGCGCACCACCTCGACCGTCTCGGCAGCATCCCGTTCGCCAATCTGCTCACGGCGCTCGTCGGTGTTCCGTTGTTGAGCTGCGGAGTCGGCTGGTGTCTCGGTGGTCGCGAGCCCGCAGCGTTCGCTCGGTCCGCCGGCAACTGATCAGGCAGGTCGGAAAAATGGAAGTGTGATGTCGTCGCTGATCGGATGGAACTCGACCGCGAGTCGAAGACCTTCCACGATGTCCTCAGGGTCGAGACCGACGAGCGCGGTCAGCAGGTCGTAGCCCTCGTCCATCCGCACGATCGCGGGTGCGTACGGCACGGCGAACGCCGGTGTCTGCGGTCGCCACACGACGGTCCACGAATACAGCGAGCCGCGTCCGGCGCCGGCCACCCAGCGCAACGAACGGCTGCGACAGACCCGGCAGACCAATCCCGGCCCGAAGTTCGGGGCTTCGCACGCGAGACACTGTTGGTACCGCAACTCACCCTGGCGCGTGCCTTCCCAGTACGGCGCGGACTCGGGGCTCATGCGCGGAATGGGAATGCCACTGAGTTGTGGTTGCAAGACGCTCATGGTCGCTCGACCCCGAGCAGCATCAGATCGTTGAACAATGCGCCCGACCCTCCGTTCGAGCACAGCGCGACCTCGGCGCCATCGACCTGCATCGAGGGACAGCTGCCGCGCAACTGCTCGACACCGCGGATCACGCGTTGGATCTGTTGCGTGCTGATGCCCGCGTGGCCGAACGACATCGTGCCGCCATCGGTCGTCACCGGCCAACGGCCGTCCGCAGCGATGACACCATCCATGATCATCGGCCCGCCTTCGCCATCCGCACAGAAGCCGAAAGCTTCGAGCTGGCGGATGATCTCGAACGAGAACGGGTCGTAGAACTCGCACACGTCGACATCGGAAGGACCCAGTCCGGACTGACGCCAGACGACGCGCGCTGCCCGCCGCCCCACGGAGCCGGCCGACACGTCATCGGTACCGGAGGCGTCGCGGAGGTCCCATGACGGCGCCTGGCTGTATGCCGGCCCGAAGCTGTCGGAGGCCGATCCGAGGATGTGGATCGGTCGGTGCGGACCATCGCCCGCCGCGTCGGCGCGGGTGAGGACGATCGCACATCCTCCTTCGCTGGTGGTCGAACAGTCGAGCAGATGGAACGGATCGGCGATCATCGGCGAGGCCAGGATGTCGTCAGCGGTGAACGGCCCGCGACCGCTGTAGACCGCTGCGGGGTTGACGTGACCGTTGTTGCGAATCGTCGCCGCAACCGTCGCCAGCTGCTCGGTGGTCGTCCCGTACATCAGCATGTGGCGCCGGGCCATCAAGGCGAACTCCGCCGCGGTGAACAATCCGTAGGCGACGACGAGCTCATTGGTCGGCCGTGTCCACGGTGCGGTGGCACCGTCGTCGAGCAACATTCCAGCACCCGCCGCAGCGACGACGACCGTCGTCGCTTCTCCGGTGGTGATGAGGTGAGCTGCATCGCGAATTGCGGGGATGCCGAGGCTGGAGAAGACCCGCGTGACCGGCCCGAGGCCGATGTCGTACGTCAGCTCAGCCGGGCCTTGACCGACCAACGCGTCGATCGAGCCGACGTCGATCGCGGCGTCGGCGCACGCACCGAACACTGCGTCGACGAGCAATGAATGCATCGTCTCGCCAGGCAGTCGTCGCGCCTGCCGCGTGTTGTACACGCCCGCGATCGCGACGTCGTGGTACGGATGAGTTCGAGTCGCGCTCACGTGCGGCGGACGTCAGTCCGACGACGGAAGCGGCTTCGCGTCCTTCAACTGCAAGGGCGTGGTGCCGATGCTCAACGAACCTGCACCGGCCTTGGTCACCAGCACCTCGAGACCGAGGGCCTCGTCGGCGTATCGCTTGCCCATCGCGCTGCCTGCGGCGAAGTCGGCGTCAGGCGTCGCGTCTGCGTCGCGCACGTCGGTCATCGCCGTCAGGGGGTGCCCCCCACAACGCAGATCGAGCTCGCCACCCTCGGCCCGAACGATGATCACCTCGGTCGTGCACACTGCACTCCGCAATCTTGCCCCAGTCTTGACCTGCACGCTGTGCCCCTCGTCGCTGTCCACTCGTTCGTCCGAGCAGTCGTGATCGTCATCCTAGAGAAGCGACCCAGCGCGTCGCACATGGACGCGCTGGTACCGTTCGACGATGACCGCCGAAGCCGACGCACTCATGCACACGCTGAACGCTCAGCGGCAGCATGTTCTGGGCATCCTCGATGGACTGTCCGAGGAATCGCTTCGCCGCGCTTTGCTGCCGACCGGCTGGACTCCAGTCGGCCTGGTCCGGCACTTGACGCTCGACGTCGAGCGCTTCTGGTTTCGGGCGGTGATGGCCGGCGAACCGGTCGATCTCGACGACGACACCAACGCTTGGTACGTCGCAGCCGACGAATCTGCGCGTGACGTATTGGCGCTGTACCGAAGCGAGATCGAACTCGCGAACGAGATCATCCTCGCCTCGTCCCCCGACGCCGCTCCCGCACGGTGGCCTGACGAATTGTTCCCCGACTTCCGAATGCACGATCTGCGCGAGTTGATGCTGCACGTGATCGCCGAGACGGCGTGTCATGCCGGTCACCTCGATGCCGCACGCGAGCTCATCGACCGGCGAACCTGGATGATCCTCACCGATACCGTTCCGAGCGAAGCGGAGGACGCCCCATGAAGGTGCGCATCGGAGTCGCGATCGGCGGGCGACAGGCAATCGCGATGGATCAATTCGGAGCAGTTCTCGATCGACTCGACGAACTGGGCTTCGACTCGATCTGGCTGCCCGAGACGTTCCTCGCCGGCAGCGTCGATCCCGTGGTCGGCCTCGCATTCGCCGCTGCACGCGTCCGCCGGCTGAAGCTGGGCACCCATCTCGTTGCCCCCGGACGCAATCCCTACGCGCTGGCGAAGTCGCTGGCGCAACTCGACCAACTGTCGAACGGCCGGCTCCTGCTGACCTTCGTGGCCGGTATCAACGACGAGCGCGAACGCCTCGCCCAGGGCATGCCGAACGGAGACCGCACGATCTGGTTCGACGAGCACCTGCCGCGGATCCGTCACTGGTGGGCGGGTGACGCCGTCGACGGGTTGACGCTGGACTCGCTTCCCGTGCAGCGTCCGCTCGAGGTTTGGCTCGGCGGACAGGCACCGAAAGCCCTCGCTCGCGTTGGCGCGCTCGGTGACGGCTGGCTGCCCGGCGGCATCACGATCGCCGACGCGATCGCCGGCCGGACCGCGATCGACCGCGTCGCCGAATTGCACGAACGATCGATCTCGCGCGAGCACTTCGGCATCAACATCACCTACGCGCTCGACCAAGCGGCCGTCCAAATGCCGTTGCCGTCACGGGTCATCGGTGACACCACCGACGTGATCGCGTTGGGGCGCGCTCGACTGCGCGAGCTGTTGAAGCGGTGGATCGACGCCGGCTTCACCAAGATCATCGTGCGCCCGCTCGCCGCTCCAGACGATTGGTCCTCCGAACTCGAATCGCTGGCCGAGACCGTCCTCGACCTGCAGACCTGACCGGCCGCGGCTGTGGCGGGCTCGTGCCGAGCTCGCTCACGAGACCGGGACTTGTGGCCCTATCGCCGCGAGCGGGTCGGCGGTTGGATGGTGATGTGAGCAGCCACTCCGTCGAACCCGACGCCATGCGCGACGCACCACCGTCGATTGCGGCCGTAGAGCTGTGCTGGATCCCACTAGGCAGCGGCCAGCATGTCGTACGAGCGAGTGGTCGAACGTTCGAGTTGATCTCCGCGCTCGCACAACGCAGACCACGCTGCGACCTCTATCACTCCGCCCTCATGGTCAGCGTGGACGACGTTCAGTTCGCGATCGAAATGGCTCCAGTCGTCGATGCCCGCGGCGACAGCCGAGGCGTTGTCACCGGGGGCCCCGTCGGGCTGCGATCGTTGAGGAGGTTTCGGCTCTTCCGCTACGAGATCCGGCGCTGGCGCAACGGCAGCCTGCCCGATGCCGATGCGACGCAGTCGTCCGTCATCGTGAGCACCGATCCGCTGACTGCGCGCCGGCTGCTCGACCTCGTGCCCCTCGTCCCCACGCCAACGTGGGGTCGAGATGAGCTCGACGCCGGTGAGATGTGGAACTCGAACTCGGTCACGTCATGGTTGCTTGCGACAGCTGGAATCGAGGCGGAACGGATCGCGATGCCAGCAGGAGGTCGCGCCCCCGGCTGGGATGCGGGGCTCGTCATCGCGGCCCGAATGGTCACAACGAAACCAACGCACGCGGCGCGGCATCAGATCGCCGCTCGCGAGCGGGCGTTGCGCTTCACCAGCTGAGGATCACTACCTCGCCGGCTCGTGCGCCAGCGGGCCGCCCAGGTGAGCATGCTCGCCGTGGCGGTCGAAGATCACCAGGACCTCCACCGGACCGCCATGGCCCGCGATCCAGTGTGGCGTCATCGTGTCGAACTCTGCTGCCTGTCCGGTCTCGACGAGGTGCTCGCGGTCGCCGAGCAGCAGCCGCGCCGTTCCTTCGAGCACGTACATCCAGTCGCGCCCGGGGTGGACCTGCGGGTCGGGTCGTTTCTTCGACGCTGGGATGCGCATCTTCGCAACCGTGCGACCGGAGGGGTCGTGCAGTCGGGTCAGCGGCCACAACACGGCCCCGTTCATGCCTTTGGCCGCGGTCGGACGGATCACAACGTCCTCGTCGCTGTCGTCGGCGATCAGCTCATCGACCGTGGTCTCCAGCGCCCTCGCGAGATCGGCCAAGTTGTCGATCGCCAGACGACGATGGCCGGTCTCGATTCTGCTGATCGTCGATGCGCCGATGTGTGATCGGCGGGCGAGTTCGTCGAGTGTCCAACCTCGTGCAACGCGCAGGCTTCGCAGGCGATGACGGGCAACATCTTCGATGCGGGTCGCATTGGTGGGGCGAATCTCATCTGCCGTCGTCTCTTGCTTCATTGGCAAGACTCTATGCCAAAGCGTCATGGCTTCGTAGAGTGATCGTCATGGCCGAGCACGCACCGCACGAACACCATCAGCAAGATCATCACGCACATCACTCGCATCACATCGACGAAGCCGATTGGCAGACGATGATCGACCACATCGAGCTGCAGGGCGAGGTTCTGCTCTCGTTCGTCACCGACACAGCCCGGTGGGCGGACGAGTTGCGCGGACCCGGTGCACCGCCGGTGAGGCGCATCATCGACATCGGTCCCGGCCCCGGCGTCGGCACATGTGAACTCGCGTCGCTGTTCCCCGATGCGCAGGTCATCGCCATCGATTCATCTTCGGGGATGCTCACCCGAACAGCCGAGAGAGCCGCTGAACTGGGCGTCGGCGACCGTGTGAGCACGCGTCTCGGCGAGCTTCCAGCGGGACTCGACGATCTCGAGCCGGCCGACGTGATCTGGGCCTCGATGTCGCTGCATCACATCGGCGACGAAGTCCACGCGTTGCGGCTCCTGCGCGATCTCCTCGCCCCGGCCGGAGTGATCGCCATCGCCGAGATCGCCGACCCGACTCGAGTCCTGCCCGATGACCTCGATCTCGGCCGCCCGGGCCTCGCCGACCGACTCGACGCCGCCGGCGCAGCATGGTTCGGCGGAATGCGGTCCGGGCTTCCGGGCGCGGTGCCGTCGCTCGACCTTGCGTCGATGGCGATGGCGGCCGGACTCGAGGTGGTCGGATCGCGTGTCGCTCGGGTGGACCTCGCCGCACCGCTTGCGGACAACGCCCGACAGATGGCCGCCGGGCACCTCAGCCGAGTGCGCCAACAATTCGGATCGCTGTTGGACGCCGACGATCTGCTGACCCTGGACACGCTCTTGGACGCCGACGACCCACGCAGTATCACGCTCAGGCCCGACGCATGTGTGAAGGCGTCGCAGCGAATCCTCATCGCCCGCGCCGCGGCGTCGGGGACACACTGACGCCGATTCGCTCACAGCCGCAACGACGCACGAAGATCGGGCGACACGACTGGAGAACCGATGGACACCGCTTCCCTACTGCACCCCGAGATCGCCGAGCGAGTACAGGCGATCCCGTTTCCCACCATCTCTGCCGAGACGCTGCCCTCGATGAGAGGCTTCTCGTTTCCGAGCATGCCGCTGTCGGATCTCGTCGAACGCACCGATGTCGTCGTGCCGTCCGATCCTGACGTCGTCGTTCGAATCCACCGCCCGAAGGGCATCGAGGGACCGCTCCCCTGCCTGTATTCCATCCATGGCGGTGGGTACGTGCTCGGCAGCTACGAGATGGATGACGCTCGTTTCGACCGGTGGTGCCCGACGTACCCGTGCATCGGTGTCTCGGTCGAATACCGGCTTTCCCCCGACACGCCCTATCCCGGGCCGCTCGAAGACTGCTACGCCGGTCTGCGTTGGACTCACGAGAACGCAGCCGAGCTCGGCATCGACTCGGCACGCATCGGCATCGGTGGTGTCAGCGCAGGTGGCGGTTTGGCGGCAGCACTCGCACTTCTTGCGCGCGACCGTGGCGAGGTGCCCGTGCGGTTCCAGCTGCTCGAGTGCCCGATGATCGACGACCGCCAGACAACGGCATCGAGCCAACTCGACAACCTCGCCATCTGGTCACGGGAATCGAACACGTACGGATGGCAGAGCTACCTCGGCGGCCTGTACGGCAGCGACGACATCCCTGGCCATGCAGCGCCGGCGCGGGCCAGTGACCTCAGCCGTCTGCCGCCGGCGTTCGTCGCAGTCGGGAGCGTCGACGGATTCCGCGACGAGGACATCACGTACGCGATGCGCCTCAACCAGGCCGGTGTTCCGGCCGAACTGCACGTCTATCCGGGCCTCCCGCACGGCGCCGCGTTGTTCGCCGGCATTCCGGCCGTCGCGCAGTGGCAGCGCGACCTCGAGGACTGGCTCGGGCGTCAGTTCCAAGCAGACTGAACCGGACTGGCCTGGAACGGACTGGAACGGACGGCGGCGTCACGAATCCAGTGTGTACAGCGATATTGCGTGGCCCACACCGGTGTACGGCCCTCGGTCCCACCCACCCCAACGCTCGGTCAGCCGCATGCCGGACAACTTCGCCATCAGATCGAGTTCCATCGGGCTGCAGTACTTCTCCCGATGGCGGAAGACCCTGTTCGGTTTTCCTTCGGCGACGAGGACGCGCTCGACGTCGGTGACCTGCGCGGCCCGATCGTTGTGTGCGTTCCAACGCATCTTCCATCCGTCGCCGCGGGCTTGCGTGAAGTGCATCTCGCCGTCTGTGAACCACCGATCGTCGTGGATGTAGGCATCCACGACGAACAGCCCGCCGGGTGCCAGCTTGCGCGCGACCGCTCCGAAGCACTCGACCTGGGTCTGCTGGTCCGGCAGGCAGAACAGCGATGACGAACCGACGAAGATCAGCGCGAACTCACCGTCGACGTCCAACGTCGCGAAATCACCCAGATGGAGCGGGATCGACTCGCCGCCAGGTTTGTCGGCCAGGATCTCGAGCATCCGTGAAGAACCGTCGATGCCTTCGATCCGGACGCCGCGCGCGGCCAGCGGGATCGCGTGGTAGCCCGTACCGATGCCCATCTCCAGGACCCGGCCGTCGCCGGAGAGTTCGGTGATCGCATCGAGCATCACAGGATCTGGGACGCTGCCCGCCATCGCGATCCACGTCTCCAGAAAGTCGGCCCACACCACGCCGTACGCGTCGGCACGATAGTCACTGTTCCCCATGTGCGGATGTTGCCTGCCGCGCCTGTTTTGCGCAAGCACATTCCGCCGCCGACGTCACCGGTCAGCTGCGCGGCCTGACGTCGGCGCGGAGCAGTTCGGCGGCGGTCCGGACCGCGATGCTGGCATTGACGGTCTTGTACGCAATCCGCGTCTGGGCGCCGAACGTGCCGGGGGTGTGGGCGCAGAAGTCGAAAGCAGCGGCACGCGCCTGCAGCGCGGTGACGAGTGCCGCGGCGTCCTGCTGAGCGACGGGTGGCCACGCAACTGCGGCGACGTTCTGCGCGTACACCACATTCGCGGCAGCGCGATCGGCGCAGTACATCGGGTACGTCTCCCACGGGATCAGGCCCGTGCCGTCGCCGAACGTGGCGGTCGCCGCGGTCTCGCCATCGGCGTCGGCCTGGATCAAGGTCACGATCGATGCAAAGGCGGCCGCGTTCGGGTCGGCCGTGGTCGTTGTCACCGCGGTCGTCGTTGTCGCGGCAGCCGTCGTTGTGGGTGCTGCCGTCGTTGTCGGCGCTGCTGTCGTCGTCGGCGCTGCCGTCGTCGTGGCGGCGCGACCGGCAACCGCGATTGTCGGGGCGGATTGTGTTGCTGCTGACGTCGTTGGCGAAGCAAGTGTCGATACGCCGGCTGGTGTCGCTGCGGTCGTACCGGGTGACGTGCTCGCACAGCCGGCGACGATCGACCCAGCCGCGAACAGGCCAACGGCCGCGGCAACCATCCGTTGCCGCATGCGCTGTGCCGCGCCCAGCGACACGGTTGGTTCGCCAACCGGCACCGGTAGTTTTCGTGGTGGCTCGGACAGCAGCCTCATGCGTCTCTCGAACACTTTCGTTGTTGGGAGAACCACCATGAGCCTCGATCCATGTCCGACACCTCGTCCGCCCGGCTCGCCAGTCGTCGATCAAATACTTCTCGACGAGCTGTATTGGAACACGGGCCGAACCGCGAAGTCCATCGCAACCGAACTCGGTTTGCCATCCCATCAACTCAGCAGACTCGTCACACCACTCGATGCCGGCGTGAGGTGCTGGTGGTGTCGCACACCTCTGCGAATCACCAGTCGGGCACAGGTCAAGGAGAAACACGTGCTGGAATGTCACGACTGCGGAGCCGAGACCCGGCGCTTCGAGACCCCGCATGCGCTGGCGGACACCGACGCGGTGATCATGGTTGCGACGACGGGCCGTCGTTCACCCAAGCACCTCAGCGCCGACATCGCCGACGGCGTGCGCGCCCTGGCCGACGTCGGTCTGCGGTGGAGCGGCCGCTACCTGGCCGTCGACGTCCGCCTCGGGCCGATCGGTGTACGCGATGCTGTCCTCGCCGAGAACGTGACGACCGTCGTCGTATCGTCGATACGTGCCCTCGGGCTCGGTCAGGGCGATGCGATGTGCACCTTTCGTTGTCTCGCCCGCGTCGGGCTGCGTGTCATCACCGCCAACGATTGGTCATGGACCAACAACCGCCCCTTGTTCGGGATGGAGGGCGCGTGGCAGGACCGATGCGGGTACGGCAGCAGCTATGAAGCTCGGCCGGGTTACAACGGCCCGACGTGGGAGGACGAATACGAGATGTTCGGTGGCGAGGATTTCGGAATCGACGACGAGGGCGGACCCGATTTCGTGCTTCGATTCGTACCCGACCACCGCTGGTGAGGTTGCGGTCGGCGGGGCCGTGAGTCCGGCCCCGCCGTCGGAGATCAGCCGGGCGTTGGCTCGGCATCGTCGAGCGTGCGGTAATCGCCGAACGCGCTGTCGCGTTGCTGCAATGCGCCTGTCAGACCGTCGCGTTGGACCGCCGCCATGAACTCGTCCATCGCCGGCTGCAACGTGCCAAGCGCGCACAGTTCGGTGCCGATCCGAATGCCGGTCCGGATGCCCATCACTTCCATCTGGCGGTGAACGACCCGCTTGTTGAGTTGCGCCAGTTGTGACGGCACCATCGCGATTCGAGACGCGATCGCGACGACGCGATCGTCGAGCTCAGCTGCGGGAAACGCCTTGTTCGCCCAGCCACCCTCTGCGGCCTGGATGCCGGTGATCGGGTCGCCCGTCAACATCATCTCCATCGCGGTTCGCATACCCAGGGTCCACGGGTGGAAGTGCATGTCGGCCACACCGAACCGCACCGCCGGATACCCGATCTGCGCGTCCTCGGCGACGTACACGAGGTCGCATCCGGTGGCCAGCTCGCTGCCACCAGCCAGGCAGAATCCGTGGACCTGGGCGATCACGGGCTTGGCGAGATCCCAGATTCCCATCCATCCCGATGTGACGTGGCGGGGCCACTGGCCGACGCCGCCCGACGTGTAGAACGGCAGATCCTGCCCGACGTTGCCGCCACCGAGGTCATACCCCGCGGAAAAGCATTTCCCCGCGCCGCGCACGATCGTCACCTTGACAGCGGGATCACCGTCGGCTTCCTCCAGCGCAGCCAGCAGCTGACCGCGCAGCGCGTGGTTCAGCGCGTTGCGCTTCTCCGGCCGATTGAGCGTGACCCGGCGAACACCCTCGGCCGGCTCGTCGATCAACACCACTGATTCGGTCATGGAGACTCCATTCGATCGCGGCCACAGCTGTGGCCGGCACGGACCGAGGCGGTCCGATGCCCGCCACAGCTCTACTCCGTCACGTCGAACCCGATCGAAGCGGATGGCCCGCGACGTCGCGGTTGGGGCGCGCCAATGGGGCCGGTCCTGGGTGGGATCGGCTCACTGACTTCGAGAGGTTGGGCGCGTCGCGAGTGGGCGTTTCACCACGGATGCTTCCGAGCCCAAAGCGGCGTCGCCACCGAGTGATCACGGGCATTGCGCCCAGGGGTGTTCCTTGCGTGCCTGACCTGTCCCGCTGATGTGGCTGCGGGTGGTCAGGCTGCTTGGGGTGGTGGTTGTTGTCGTGGTGCGATTTCGGTGCCGTCGGGTCGGTAGTGGTGCCAGCCGGTCTCGTCGCGGATGACGGTGACACCGAGGTTGTGTTTGGCCCGGTTATGGATCGGGCAACACGGCCCACCGTTCACACTTTTGGTCAAACCGGCCGCCCGCGCCCATGGTTGGAGGTGATCGATCTGAATCGACCCGCAACGCATGTGGCATCCGGGCCAGGAGCAGCGGTCACCGGTGAGCAGGACGGCTTCACGCGCTGCACCCTTGAACACCCGACTCTTCCGTCCGAGATCGATGACCCGACCACATGAGTCGATGAGGACACGGCGCACGTTGCCGAGCAGCGCAGCGACGATCAAGTCATACGGCGACACGGGTGTCCCATCCGACGTCTCACACAAATGTTCACGCCACGAATGCCCGTCCGGGACCGATGGTGTGCCGAAGAACTCGCGCGCTGCGGCGGCGAGTGTCGCCTCGGTGCAGATGATGTTCACGATCGGGACCAGATCGGCGATCTCACGCGTGCCCGCGGCTTTCGCGAAGATCGTCTGGACCGCGTCGAACTGACGCTGCGCATTCGTGCGTCGCAACGGATGGTTCTTGGCGTCATCAGGCCCATATTTCGCGAGGCGTTCGGCGACATCGGTCGCGTACTCGGCGTCAGCGTGCGCGTTGAGCACGTTCTGCAAGATCTCACCCGTCAACGCGTCACCCTCGATCCGCAGGATGAACCCTTCACCAACCATCGACAGCGTCGCTTTACGGTTCTCACGGGCGAGCGCGTGGTCTTTCATGGTGCCGTCCGGATCAGCATGGGCCTTGAACCGGTCACAACACACGGTGAAGTCGCGGTAGACGAGCGTCTTCGCGGCGTCGAGGAGCTCGTGCTCGACCAGTCCCAGCGCGTCGCGGCACCGTTCGTTCGCATACAACGCGGCCAACGCTTTCACGTGCTGCAGGCCGATCTCACCAGCCGCGAACGCAACCGCGAACAACGAATGCGCAGCCAACAGGTCCGCGACCTGCACCGCTGACTTCGATGCGGCCGGCGTGTTGTTGGTGACCGCCCGGAACCAGGCCTGCGAGTTGTGATGATGATCATCGAGAAACCCGAGCGATGATTTCACATCCGCCAGCATCACCGCCTTGACGGCTTCCAACCGGCGCGACATCCGCTCCACCGACATGAATAGTTCATCGCGTGCGGAGCCCGAGAGCGAACGGAATTCGTCGAGCCCGGGCACGCGAAGATCGGCAGGGTCGTCGAAAACGGACATATCGAAAACGGCGCTGCCGTCCATCACCTCACCCCTTCGCTGCGAGACACTCAAACAATGAATCGAGGCAGCATTCCCGCTGCTGCCGAGCGTGGATCGGGGAAGATCAACAACCCAAACCCTAGTCGAACCCGCGTTCGTACCACAACCCGCAATGAGACATTTCCCGACCAACAAATGGCACCTGACCTGCAACTACACGCCGCAAACGCCAAGGCGGGTGTCGTGACAATTCCGGCGGATCGAGCGGCTCGCCTCAGCGCGTGGCGAGGTCGCGCCGGCGGTGCGCGATCCAGAGGATGCCACATGCTCCGGCACCGAGCACGGTGACCGGAACGAGGCCCGACACCATCGGCACCGAGTGCTGCTCGACCTCCGCGCTGAGCAGGGCGGCGATCGCCGGGGTGCGTCGATCCGCGGCGTCAGCGGTTGCGAAGATCTTGGCCAACACGCCGGCGCTCAACGACTGACCTGAAATGATCGCGCAGTTGCAGCCGGGGTGGGCCCGACCTGAGTCGGCCGCCGCCGATGTCTTGAACAACTTGTTCGCGGCGTGGTGGATGCACGCCGAACACGAGGTGCAATTCGGTGCGCATTTCCCGCCCGTCGTGGGATCGAGCGCGAACGTGGCGACCGGGGTCGCGGCCGCGGCGGGATCAGCGACGATCATCAGAGAGCCGACCGATGCCGCAGCAACGCCGAACAACGCCCGCCGTGTCAGTTCCGTGTTGGCCATTCCGGGCTGCCTCGTCTCGTCGGGCGATCGCCTCCGGGAGCCGCGCCGCTTCCGCTCACCCGTTGATGGGTACGGAATCCACCGAGAGGGCAGGTTCCGCACTCGCGGACAAGTTTCCACAACGCAGCGTCCGCAAGCGACCGCCGGTGTCATCGACCGTGTGCGCCCACCGTGCGAAGTCGCCCACCACTCGAGATTGCTCAAGGTCGCAGGCATCGCTGCCGACGAAGAATCCGAGCTTTGCGCTCTGACATGCCCCATTGAACGGGAAAGGCCGATGACAGCAACGATCGACGTATCGGCCCCCCACGGCTTCCGGCCCGACCGGTTTCACCGCGCGCTCTCCCGATGCGTCATCGCTGCCGCCAGTGTCTGGGTCTGCTTCGAACTCGCGATCGATCGATGGCGGGCGCTCGAAGCGGGCGTCGTCGTCGCGGTCTTGCGGTTGCTGGACGTTGCGGGTGTGCAACGGGTGGGTGATCAGATCCTGGTCGTCTCCGGCGCCGGTCACACGTTCTCAGCGGACATCGGACCACTGTGCTCGTCACTCGGCATCGTGTTGGCTTTCGGCGCGTTTGCCGGCCTCGTCGCGACGGGCGACCGCCGACAGCGACTTCGGGCTTTCGTCATCGGCGCAGCAATCGTGGTGACGTGCAACCTCGTCCGCATCGGGGCCACGGTCGTGGTCGGGGTCGAATCCGGGCCGGGCGCCATCGAGCCCTTTCACGACGGAATCGCGACGTGGTTTGCGGTCGCGTTCGTCCTGACCAGCCTCGGCCTCTTCGTCACCCGACTCCCGGGCTTCGACATGCGCCGATCTGCGGTCGCTGCTCAACCGCCCGTGCAGCGGTAGGGCACGTTCTTCAACCCGATCACCCAGTACGCACCGCTCGGGGCGCCGAGTTGGGCAGCGACGTCCTCGACCGCGATCTCGTCACCGCCGTCGGCGCCGAGCACGGTCACGACGTCGCCGACAGCCGCGCCCTCGATCGCAGTCACATCGATGACCGTGTATTCCGCGGAGACACCCAGCACCGGGCAACGCACACCGTGGCAGAGCATCACAGCGCTGCTGCCGGCCGGCGCGGGGCGATAGCCGTTGTCCATGCCGAGCAGGATCACGCCGACCCTCGAGTCGGCCACCGCACCACCGTCGCCGGCACCCATCAGATCGTCGCCCCGGCGACGGTCACCAATGTGGATGAGCTGAGCTCGCACGGCTCGCAACGCCTTGCGGAAACCCTCGTGCTCGGATCGTGCGCCGGTGATCGGATGCAGCCCGAACGTGAGGTGGCCGGGAGACACCGTGTTGAGCACATCGGGGAGATCGCGGGACATCACCGAGCTCGCCGCGGCCTGGGTGAACTCGATCGTGATGCCGTGCTCGGCCTCGACCTGCCGGACCGTGGCGATGAAGGCATCGAGGCGACGTCGCGACCATGCTTCGCCAGCCGCGTCGGAGAACGGGATGTGCGTGTACATCCCTTCGAGGCGGACACCTGGAGTGGAGACGATGCGACGGGCGAACTCGACGGCTTCGTCGATTCGAACGCCCAGGCGTCCCATGCCTGCATCGACCTTGAGGTGGACGTCGACGACCGACCCGGTTGTCGCAGCGACCGCCGCGACCGCTTCCAACCCGGCGGCGTCGTAGATCGACGGCGTCAATCCATTGGCGATCAGGAAGGCGTTGCCGCCGGGCAGTTGCGCCCCGTAGATCACGATGGGAAGGATCACGCCGGCTTGTCGCAGCGCGAGCGCGTCGTCGACGTTCGCGGTCGCGAGACCGTCGACACCGAGCCGTTCGAGATGGCGCCCGACCTCGACGACGCCGTGGCCGTAGGCATTTGCCTTGACCGGAACGAGCAATCGGACGCCTGGCCGAGTGCGCGAGCGGATCAGGGCGATGTTGTGCGTGATCGCGTCGAGATCGATCTCCGCCCACACCGGCCGCGCAGCGTCATGGCCGTCGTCCGCGACGGCACCCTTTGCGAGCGGGACGGTCATCATCGGTTCAACTCGAGCAGACAGGACGCATCCATCGGCACCAGCGCGATGGCGTCGCGATCATCGGCGACGATGTGCCGCGGTCGCACACTCGGGCTGGTCGCCCGGTTCGACATCGCGTTGAACGTGGCGGTGATCATCCGCCGCGGCCACGGCGACATGTTCGCGGTCGAGCCGTGCAGGGTGTTCACGTTCATGAACAGCACGGACCCTGCCGGTCCGGTCGGGGCGACCACTCCCCCTGCGCGCACCTGGCTCTCGATCGTCTCGCGCGCGGCATAGCGGAACGAGTAGGACGTGCCGCCGTCGGTCACGTCCGGTACGGGTGCAACGTGACGGTGCGATCCGGGCACGACCATCATCGGCGCGTTCAGGTGCGTCACCTCATCGAGAAAGACCAGAGCATTCACCATGCGCGGCTGAGGGATGTGATCGTCCTCGCGATATCCGGGATAGTCCTGATGCCAGTACCACGCATCACCGTTGAAAGCGGCCTTGCAGTTCACGCCGAGCTGAAACACATAGATCTCGTCATCGAGCAGCGTCCTGACGGCATCGACCAGCGACGGATGGTGGACCAGGCGGTCGTACACCTCGGAATGCTGATGCAGGTTGGCAACCGTGCGTACCGTGATGCCATCGCGTTCGAGGATGAACCGTTCGTCGCGTGGTTCCTCGGCGAGCACGCGGTCGAGTTCGTCGACGAGCGCGCCGACCTCTGCAGCCGACAGCAGACCGGGCCGGAAGGCGAACCCGCTGGACTCGTACTCGGCCTCGATCTCGGCAGCCTTCATCGCCGAATCCTACGACATCGCTCCGAACCAGGAACTCGATTCGCCGCGGTCCGAGATGACCACCGGCGACGGACATGTTTGAATACACCCGGCTGACGCATCGCACCTCGATGAGGTGTCGCGTCCCCCGCCGTTCGACCCCCAGAGGAGACCAACCGTGCGCACCCAACTGTGTGACCAACTCGGCATCGAATACCCCATCTTCGCGTTCAGCCACTGTCGCGATGTCGTGGCCGCGGTCAGCAAGGCGGGCGGCATGGGCGTGCTCGGTGCGGTCGGCTTCAGTGCCGATCAACTCGAGGTCGAGCTGAACTGGATCGACGAGCATGTCGGCGGCAAGCCCTATGGCGTCGACATCGTGATGCCGGCGACGTCTGCCGGCGTCGATGGCGCCGACCCGGCACAGCTGATGGCCCAGATCCAGGCGATGATCCCCGACGCGCATCGTCGGTTCGTCGACGAGTTGATGGCGCGATTCGACGTCCCCGAGTTGCCCCAGGGCGAGCAGGCCGGAGGCGTCCTCGGATGGGCCGAGGGCGTGGCCCGCGCCCACGTCGACATCTCCTTCGGCCATCCCATCTCCCTCATCGCCAACGCACTCGGCTCGCCACCGAAGGACATCATCGACCGCGCCCACGAGCACGGCGTGAAGGTGGCTGCGTTGGCCGGCAAGGCACAGCATGCGATTCGTCACGTCAACAACGGCGTCGACATCGTCGTCGCGCAGGGCCACGAGGCGGGGGGCCACACCGGCGAGGTGACGACGATGGTGCTCGTGCCAGAGGTCGTCGAGGCGGTCCCCGGCACACCTGTGCTCGCCGCAGGCGGCATCGGCAGCGGCCGCCAGATCGCGGCCGCGATGGCGCTCGGTGCGCAGGGCGCGTGGACCGGCTCGATCTGGCTCGCAACCACCGAGAGCAGCTCGGCCCCGGAACACCTCGAGCGCTACCTCGAAGCGACATCCAGCGACACTGTCCGCTCGAAGAGCTACACGGGCAAGCCGGCGCGGATGTTGCGTTCACCGTGGACCGACGCGTGGGCTGATCCCGCTGGCCCAGGTCCGCTCGGCATGCCGTTGCAGAACATCCTCACGGCCGACGCGAACGCACGGATCGCGCGCAGCCATCGCAAGGACCTCGCGTTCGTGCCGGTGGGCCAGATCGTCGGCAGCATGAACAGCGTCCGTCCGGTCCGCGACGTGATGTTCGATCTCGTCGAGCAATACATCGAGACCGTGCAAGGGCTCTCTGCCGGCCTCGGCGGCTGACGTTCGTGCGCCGGTCGATCGACGACTATCCGTTCAACGAGGCTGATCTCCCCGAGGGCGCGGACGACGCGGCGCGCCTGTCGTGGGCTGTCGCGATCAGCGACGACTACGACGATGCCGAGCCGCGCGTCGTGCTGACGCTCGAAGAAGTCGGACGTCCCGGCGAGGGGTTGGTCGCGCATCTGGGACCCGACCACGTCCGCCGCCTGCGCGTCGCTTTGCGTGACGCCCTCCGTGAGGTCGGCGAGGATCCCGGCCCCTGAACTGGCCCGAACTGCCCGGCGTCGTTGTCTCGTCGCCCACCGAGTTGTATTGTTGACCGTCTGGGTAGCAAATCGAGCCGGCCAGGTGTCGAATTCGGGCCTGATCAGGTTGCGCTCGACCAGCCCGATCTCAGCTCGCCCAGATCCACAGCCAGAGGGGGTTTCCCGTGGGAATCACACCGGTCATCGCAGCACCACGAGACCTCGACGAAGAGCAACGCCGCGACATCGAACGCTTCGAGCGAGCGATCGCGCAGTACCTCGCCGGCGAGATCGGCGAGGACGTGTTCCGCGTCATGCGCCTCAACAACGGCATCTACGGGCAGCGTCAGGGCGGCACCAACCAGATGGCGCGCATCAAGCTGCCCGCTGGGACGATCACCCCTGAGCAGATGGAGATGATGGGCTTCCTCGCCGACACCTACTCGCGGGGTTGGGGTCACATCACGACTCGTCAGAACGTGCAGATCCACTACGTCGAACTCACCCGAGTGCCGGAAGTCATGCGTCACCTCGGCGGCGTCGGTCTGACCACTCGCGAAGCCTGCGGTGACACCGTCCGCAACGTGATGGCCTGCCACCTCGCGGGTGCCTGCCCGCACGAGCACCTCGACGTCACGCAGTGGGCCGAAGCCACGTTCCGCCACTTCGTCCGCAACCCGCTGGGCCAGCGCCTGCCGCGCAAGTTCAAGGTCAACTTCTCCGGTTGCGCGACCGACTGCGGCCAGGCGATGTTCAACGACGTCGGCGTGATCGCCACCACTCGCACGCTCGAGGACGGCACGACGGAAGCCGGCTTTCGGATCTACATCGCCGGTGGGCTCGGGGCGACGCCGCACCCGGCACTCGCGCTCGAAGAGTTCACGTCACGCGAAGATCTGCTGCCCACGATCGAGGCCGCGCTGCGAGTGTTCGAACAGACAGGCAACCGCGACAACAAGCTGCGGGCCCGGATGAAATGGGTTGTCGATCAACTCGGCATCGACGAAGTCCGGCGCCGCGTGATCAAGGTCCGCCACACGCTGCCCGCGTCGTCGTCGTGGCCCGGCGGCATTCCCGAAGAAGTGCTGAAGCACGGCGATCGTCCGGCCGGGCTGTCCGAGACAGTCGCCGCCACGGCCGTCGGTCAGGGCGTGCATGTGGCGTTGACGCCGCGCGACCCGTATCAGCGTTGGGTCGCGACCAGCGTCGTCTACGGCCGGGCCAACGGCTCGGTGTCCGCAGTGGCCTACGCGGCGCTCGGCGACGTGACTGCCGATCAGTTCCGTGCGCTCGCATCGATCCAGCGCGAGCTCGGCGCCGATGTGCGTCTCAGCAATCGCCAGAACGTCGTGTTCCGAGGTCTCACCGAGAGCCAGCTGCCGACGCTGTTCGCCCGGCTCGAGACCATCGGCATGGCTCGTCCCGGTGCCGAACTGGCCCGAGATGTCGTCGCCTGCCCGGGCGCCGACACGTGCAACATCGCGGTCACCCAATCTCGCGGATTGGCCAAGGCAATCGGTCAGGCGCTGGAGGACGAAGGTCTCAGCGAGGTCGGTGGCGTCCGCATCAACATCTCCGGTTGCACCAACAGCTGCGGCCAGCATCACATCTCCGACATCGGCTTCTTCGGTGCCGAACGTCGGGCCCACGGCAAGTCCGCCCCGGGTTACCAGATGTTGCTCGGCGGCTACGTCGGCCAGGAGCAGATCCACTTCGGCGAAAAGGCGCTTCGGCTTCCTGCCAAGAACGCGCCAGAGGCGGCTGCCCGCGTCGTGCGTCGTTTCAACGACGAGCGCACCGCCGGGGAAGGCTTCCGCACGTGGATGGATCGTGTCGGCGGGGCCACTGCGGTTGCTGATGGCCTCCGCGATCTCGACCATTTCCCGAGCCCCGACGAGCATCCCGAGTACTACGCGGACTACGACGAAACCGGCCCGTTCGTGGCCGAAGTCGGCGATTCCGAATGCGCAGTCTGACCGAGTCGTACGCAGCCGCGGTGGCGGCCATCGACGAAGCGAACAGTCACGACCCAAACACGGTGCTCGTTCGTGGAGCATCTCGTCCACTGGCGCTGGCGCACGGCCAACTTGCGGCAGAGTGGGTCTCACGTCTGTCGCCCGATGCGGACGAGGCCGTTCTGCTCGCTGCCCGCGCACATCACTTGCGCCGGTGGGAGGTTCCGCGTCTCTGGTACCCCGAAGGCAAGGCCGGCTATCTGCGCTGGCGCCGGGATCAGAAGCAACGCCACGCGACCGATGTCACTGGGTCACTCGCCGAAGCGGGTTTCGACGGCGAATTCATCGAACGGGTGCAGGGATTGATCCGCCGCGAGCACCTCGGCACCGACGCCGACACACAGTTGGTCGAAGATGCCGCATGTCTCGTCTTCATCGAGACCCAACTGGCCGGGTTCGAGTCGCGGCTCGATCATCAACACGTTCTCGAGGTGATCCGCAAGACCGCGCGCAAGATGAGCCCAGCGGGCCTGGCAGCCGTTGGCGAGATCGCTCTCGGCGAGCGAGAGCAAGCGCTGCTCGGTGAAGCACTCAGCCCGCCCATCGACTGAGACCGCGTCGCGACGCGCCGGCGGCCGCCGACTTCAGGATCGGTCCGAGACCAGGACCGTCGCCAGGTAGTGCAATGTCCCGGGACGGACGTCGCCACCGAGTCGACTCGCGATCTCGGCCATCAGTGCGCCGACGAAATGGATGTTCTTGGGGAAGATCTCCGCTGCCTGCGATCGGAACAGCACCGTGGCATCGAGCGCACCGCCATCCAGGTGGAAATGGATCTCGCGCATGCATTTCGCCGCGCCGTCGTCGCTGTGGTGCGCATCTGATCGCGGCACCACGGAGATCACGGCCCGCTTCGATTCAGGGAACTCGGTGAGGCACTCGACGACGTTCGCGATCTTGGCCCGCATGCCGTCGCGGTAGTCGCCTTGGTTGCCGCCGCGGTGAGCCGAGAAGTACGTCGCCCGGTCGGCGTCGGAGACGTCGAGCTCGAGATTCCACGCCGTGTACGCGTCGAGGGCGGCACGCGGGAACAAGTCGGTCTCGACGAGGTAATCGCCCATCCGAATGTCGGCGTGGAAGTTGCGCACGGTGTGTCCAGCGGTCAGGTCGGTCATCAATTGCCACGTCTCTCGGCACGAGATCGATGGTGCGCTCTGCACGATGGTGTCTGGCACGAGGGGCCTCTCTCTCCGGGTCGCGACAGATCGAAGGTACGCCATCGAGCGCGTCGAGGGCAATCCTTCACCACCGCGCGTTCGTGACGATCAAAGCGACCGATCCGGAACATCCGCCGCAATCGATTGGTTGCGATTGCGATGACGAAGTTCGCGCACCTCAACCTGTTCGTGGCCGGCTACGGATACCACGAGGCGGCCTGGAAGATCGATCCGAAGGGTTCGCAGGGCGTACTCGGTCTGCAGCACTTCGTCGACATCGCCACCATCGCCGAGCGAGGTGTGCTCGACACGATCTTCTTCGCCGACTCGCCCGGCGTTGCCGAGTTCCGTCCACGGTTCATGGCCCAATCGGGTTTCGACCCGATCGACGTGCTCGCCGCGCTGAGCGCGGTGACCGAGCACATCGGCCTCGTCGCGACGGCCTCGACGACCTACAGCTCACCGTGGGATCTCGCGCGCCGATTCGCGACGCTCGATCACCTCAGCGGTGGTCGAGCTGGTTGGAACATCGTCACCACCGGCAGCCCGTACGCCGCGCCGAACTTTGCCGATCGGCCGCATCCGCCCCATGCCGATCGGTACCAGCGCGCGCAGGAGTTCGTCGAAGTCGTTCTGAAGGTGTGGGACGGCTGGGAGGACGACGCGGTCATCGCATCGGCGCAGTCGGGCATCTGGGCCGACGGCTCGAAGCTGCATCCGCCGCGGCATCAGGGCGACCACTATTCGGTGGCCGGGATCCTGCCCTTCCCGCGCTCGCCGCAGGGCTATCCCGTGCTTGCGCAGGCGGGCTCGTCGCCGGAGGGAATCGATCTCGCCGGACGATTCGCCGATCTCGTCTTCACGCCACAGTCATCGATCGCTGCCGGCGCGGCCTTCAGAGCCAACCTGCGCTCCGTGGCCGAGCGTCACGGACGTTCGGCTGACGACGTGCGGACGTTGCCGGGACTGTCGTACGTGCTCGGCTCGACCGAAGCCGAGGCCGAGCGCGCGTGGCAGCAACTCGAGGACGCGTCGAGCGAGGAGTTCCGCTTGCTCAACCTCACTCATCTGGCGGGCGTCGACGGCGCGCTCGCCGCCGACGTCGATCCCGACGGTCCGTTCCCGTATCACCTGTTCGAACACGCGACCGGGCAGACGTTCGCGGCGGCGGTCACCAAGGTCGCGCGCGACGGCAAGCTCACGTTTCGTCAGACAGCGCGGCAGTTCTCGACTCTGCCGGGCGGTCTGCACTTCACGGGGACGCCCGAAGGAATGGCCGATCTGATCACCACGTGGTGGCACGAGGGCGGAGCCGACGGGTTCACGCTGCAACCGCTGCGCCTTCCCTTGGATGCAGCGCTGTTCGTCGACCACGTTGCTCCGATCCTGCGCCGTCGCAACGTCATCCGCAGCGAATACGTCGAGGGCACGCTGCGCGACCAGTTGGGCCTCCCCCGTCCACGCAATCGGTACGCGGAGGTGGAGCCGGCGTCGGCCCGATGACGACTCGTCCGGGTACGCGCGCCTACTCTCGGCGCAACGTGTCGAAGGGGGAACGTCATGGGCCAGATCCTCGGTCAGTTCTGCATCAACGTCAGCGATCTCGAGCGGTCGATCGGCTTTTGGGAGGGCGTGTGTGGCTTGCCGGTGCGCAGTCGCACGGAGATCCCGACCGCGCTCGAAGCAGTGCTGCAGGCCGACGAGGGTGGCTCACGCATCCAGCTCGCGCAGCAACTCGAGCAGAGCGGGCCGATCGACATGGGCACCGCGATGTGGAAGCTGTACCTCAACACCGACGATTGCCACGCTCTTTACGAACGTTGCATCGCGGCGGGTTGCGAGTCGGTGACTCCGCCATCACGGCTGGACCGCTGGCCGGTGACCGTGGCGTTCATCAAGGACTTCGACGGCTACCTGATCGAGCTGATCGAGTACCACGAGGGCACGCCGGCCGGCGTCCCAGACCCGGGTTCCACGAACCGCCGCTGACACACGCGGTGGGCGTCTGGAGCGCTTCAGATCCGGCCGGCGATCTGGCGGAGGTAGTTCGTGCGGTCGAGCGGATCGAGGCCGACGCGCGACCTGCTCGGCGCCGGGCCAAGCACCTGCCGATAGGAGTCGAACACCGCTTCGACGAACCCTTCGCCGCGGGTCAGACCAGGAAGCATTTGGCGCAACTCACGAAGATGCGCGGCTGGGACGAGCCCGTCCATCACGAACGACTGGCCCGATGAGATCGGAGGGTTGGGGGTCGCGCGAACGTTGGCGAGCAAACGCGAGATCGGGCCCAGCGCTGCGATTGGTGCCTCGAGATGGAAACGCAGGACCTGCTCGTGAACGATGGTGCCGGCTCGCCGAACGGCTTCCATCAGCACGAGCGGCGTGAGCAGTCGGAAGTCGTTTGCAGTGCTGGACATGTTCTTGTCGAAGGTCGCGTGCGCATGGCTCTGCCGAGGCCAGTACCCGCTGCGTGTCATCGTGATCGTGCAGTCGGGAACCTCCCAGCCGTGAAGACCCTGGCGCATCGTCTCCCGCGCCGACGCTGCGACCGCGTTGACGAAGGCCAACGGCAGCTTCCCCAGTTCGATGCCTGCCGAGAAGATGACTCCCGCACCATCCGGCGCCGGCTCGACGCGAACTCCGACGCCGGCGAGGAAGGGCGCGCTCGTCGACCTCCCGCCGAGCATCATCACCTCCGCTTCACCGCTTCCGGCGATCCGCTCGATGCACAGGACCGTGGTGTCACGGAATCGCGCCCGCACGCCGAAGTCGCGGAGCAACGTGTCGCGAATGACATCGCGCTGGACGTCGCCGTAGAGCGACACCGACAGCTCGCCGCGAGTCTCGTCCTGACGCAATCCGATCAGCGGATCCTCGTCGGCGAGCACATCGAGCGCGGACCACAGCGCCGCCCGATCGCGATCGTCGACCGGAGCGACGACCGCCTCGAACGGTGGCGGTTCGAACTGGTGCAGTCCACGCTGTTCAGCGCTGCCGATGTTTTCGCCGACGACGTCACCGACGTTTTCATCGATGATGTCGCCGATGACGTCGCCGATCCGAATCCCACCAAGCCCGGAGATCTTCGCGATCTCACCTGCACAGCTCGAACTGCGGTTGATCGCGCCACCGGGCGCGAACACGGCGACGTTCGTGACCCGCCGAAGGTCGCCACGTACCGCGACACGATCGCGAACGCGAAGCACACCCGACATCATCCGAGCGATCGCGATCCGCTCGCCACGCGGAGATCGTTCGATCTTGAACACGACAGCCACGGCACGCCCACCGAGCTGACGAAGCGGTGGCGGCAGCCAATCGGTGATTCCGTTCATCAGTTCGGCAATGCCGGCGCCAGTGATGGCCGAACCGAAGCAGACCGGGACGTACCCTGCCGTCGTGCCACGCGCCGCGCCGGCGAGTCCCTCCTCGCTGCACACGACCCGCGCCTGACTCGTCCCGGCATCGACGACCACGCCGACGACCCGAACGTCGGGACAGAGTCTTGATTCGATCTCGGCGACGACCCGATCGATGTCGGCGCCCATCCGGTCGATCTTGTTGACGAAGACCACGGTCGGCACCGCGAGCCGTCGCAGCGCGCGCATCAGAACTCTCGTTTGGGCCTGCACGCCCTCGACCGCCGACACGACGAGCACCGCGCCATCGAGCACGCGCACGACACGATCGACTTCGGCGATGAAGTCGGGGTGACCGGGCGTGTCGATCAGGTTCACGTTCACGTCGCCGATCACGAATGACGCGACTGCCGTTTTGATCGTGATGCCGCGCTCGCGTTCGAGCGCGAGCGTGTCGGTCTGGGTGTCACCGCCGTCCACGCTTCCGATCACGTCGATGGCTCCGGCTGCGAAGAGCAGCCGCTCGGTCAGACTGGTCTTACCTGCGTCGACATGCGCCAGGATCCCCAGGTTCAACACATTCATTGCACGTCACGTCCTCCATCAAGAAAGCCTCGGTTTCCAGTGATGTGGACAAACGCCGCATGAGTGCTCCTCGGGGTCGCGATGGGTGACGACGCCAGTCAAGCACGGTTGAGCCGCCGCGCCAGCAGGCTTTTCGCGTCGTCGTGCCGGCGTTCTGGCGGACGTCTCGGGAACTGTGTGAGACCCCTCGCGTAGGGTTCGTGGTGTTGATCTTCCCCGGTCATGTTCGACGGTTTCGGCTGTCCTGTTTCGTTCGTTGTCGCTGTTGGTGATCGCTCGAGGGGAGGTGTGTGGTGGGTTTCGTGACGGT
>JBBRPP010000028.1:0-71860 GCA_038227995.1 Acidimicrobiales bacterium | reverse complement strand
CAACATCGAACAAGCCGCCGCCGACCATGCCGCCACGATCATCAATGGACAACGCCGACGCCACCTCAACTACCAAAGCCCCACCATGCTCTACACTGCCGCTACAGCAACCGTGCACTGATCACTGGAACTGGCCGTCCCTGACCTCAACTACGGTGCCGGCATGGCGCGGCTCGACGAAGTGGGTGGGCGCGACGGATGGCGGTGCTGGATCTGTGACGAGGTCGTCGATGCAACGATGTCGGTCAACGACCCGCGTGGGCCGAGCATCGACAGCGTCGTGACCAAGGCCAAGAGCAAGAGCAGCGGACCGGCCCAGGAACGATTGGCTCACCGGGCGTGCAACACGCGCAAGGGAGCGGTTGCTGCAGTCGTGCCGTGGCCTGATTCGCTGTTCGTCGTCGACCCTGCGGCGATCATCACCAGCGTCGACCGGCTCGGCCGCAAGGGTGGGCGGGAAGTCATGGCGCGCTGCCCGACATTGGCCGACGGCACCGCGGCGGCGACCTGGCTCGCCGAGCGCATCGGGCGGCTCCGTCCAGACGAGGAGTTCACCACCGAGGTGGAACCGGGCGGGGGACAGTTCCTCGTCGTGCTGCGCAACGCACGCTGACACGCGACACCGGACACCATCGGCGTCGATGATGTCCGGTGCCCGGCCAACTTCAGTTGCTCGATCGGTGTGCCGAGGTCACGACGTGGCGGCCACCGTCAGGTCGTACACCGTCGTGCCGCCCACCGTCGTCGCGGTGTAGTGGGATTCGACCCAGCTCGTGATCTGGCTGGAGACGTTGGTGCTGCTCGTACCGCCGCCGCCACCCTGCCCGCCGCCGGCGATGAAGTAGTGGATGTCGCCGTTGGCGACGTACTGCTCGAACACCGCCAGTGTGGGCCATGGATCGCTGCCGTTGAAGCCGCCGATCGCCATCACCGGATCACCGGTGGCCAGCTGATAGCCGGCCGCCGAGTTGGCGCCGACGGCCGCCGCCACCCACGTGTAGTCCGACGCATTGGTCTCGAGCAGTGTCGTCAGCTCGGTGCTGGGTGTGCTGGCGGAGAGGATGTTCGCCCCGCCGCCGCCCGTCCGCTGTGTCGCAGCGCCGGTGGTTGCGGTACCGGTGGTTGCAGTACCGGTCGTCGCTGTGCCCGTCGTGCCAGTGCCGGTGGGGGGAGTCCCGCCGAAGCCGCCACCATTGGGTGCGCCCGTGGGTCGAGTCCCGCCGCCGAAGCCGCCCGCACCGCCGGGTCCGTTCTGCGAACCACGCACCGTCGGGCCGGCCGACGGGATCGAGCCGCTGTGGGCCGACGCCGCGGTGGCGATCGAGTAGGCCGTCGGACCGGCGAGGCCGGTCAGCAGCGTGGCCGCGACCACGAACTTGAGGCCGTGATGCTTGATGACGCCGGACAGCAGCAGGCCGATCACGGCGATGGCCCCGGACACGATCACGACCGTGCGCAGCCACGGATTCCACGATGGGGTCCGCTCGAGCAATGTGTATGCCCACCATGTCGTGACGCCGGACGTGGCGGCCATCATCACTCGTGAGGACCAATGGGCACGCTGCCGCCACAGGGTGACACCGCCGATGCCGATCAGCGCACCGATGGCCGGGGCGAGAGCGACCGTGTAGTACGGGTGGATGATGCCCTTGCTGAGGCTGAACGTGGCGCCGGTGACGAGCAGCCAGCCGCCCCACATCGCCAGCGCCGCACGAGTGCGGTCCGTGCGTGGCGCACGCTTGCAAGCGACGATGCCGCCGACCATCAGCAGCAGCGCGGCGGGCAGCAACCATGCAGCCTGGCCACCGAACTCACTGTTGAACAATCGCAACCAGCCGGTGGCGCCCCACGTTCCGTTGGTTCCGACACTGCCCGTCTCGTTGCCGGTGAGGCGGCCGAAACCGTTGTACCCGAGGATCAGGTTGATGATGCTGTTGTTCTGCGACCCGCCCACGTACGGCCGCATCGAGGCGGGAACGAGGGCAACGACGGCGACCCACCAGCCGGCGGCGAGCACGAATGCGCCCGTGGCGATCGTGAGTTGCTTGATCCGGGTCCGCAGTGGTGACGGAGCAGCGAGCAAGTACACCAGGCCGAAGGCCGGCAGAACGAGCAGCGCCTGCATCATCTTGGTGAGGAAGCCGAGGCCGACGAGCGCGAACGCGACCGACAGCCACTTCGTGGATGCCTTCTCCAACGCTCGCGTCATGCAGTACGCCGCGCCGATCAGCACGAGCACCAACATCGCGTCAGGGTTGTTGAACCGGAACATCAACGCCGCCACCGGAGTCAGTGCGAGCACGGCCCCGGCGATCAGGCCCGCGCCGGCACCAAACCATCGTTTGACGGCGAGGTAGAGGACGCCCACGGACGCGACACCCATCAATGCCTCGGGGACGAGGATGCTCCACGAATTGAGCCCGAAGACGCGAATCGAGATCGCCATGATCCACAGCGCGGCCGGGGGCTTGTCGACCGTGATGAAGTTGGCAGCGTCACTGGAGCCGAAGAACAACGCCTTCCAGCTCTGTGATCCGGCCTGGGCCGCGGCGGAGTAGAACGAGTTCGCCCAGCCGGACGCGCCCAGTCCCCAGATGTACAGCACCGCGGCGCCGACGAGGAGCGAGATGATGGCTGGGCGCACCCATCGCGGGTCGTCCGGTGGCCGCTGCAACCGATGGAAGGGAAGCCGTCGGTGTGACGGCGGTGACGCCTCGTCCGACGCTGCGAGGTCGTCGTCGAGGATGGCAGGGCGTTCGAGCAGGGTGGTGGTCATGTGGTCGATTGTCGGTCGGCCGGCTCACGGCCCGCTCAGTCGTTCCTGGGAGTTCGATCCGCATCACACCGAACGACACCGAACGACACAGCGCGAAACGGCACGAGACAGCGCGACACAGCGTCACTCTGTGCGACCGGCCGACAAGCGTTCCGGGCGACCGAGCGTCAAGAAAGGCTCAGTTCTGGCGGCGTTGCTTGATACTCACGGATGGACCGTCGATGAAAACAGGGTATGCGTGGTGGTACCCGCCGGTTCTCGGCCCTCGTTCTCGCGATCGCGCTGTGTGCGGTCGCGCCGCCGTTGACGCCGTTGACGCCGTGGGCGCTGTTGGGTTCACCGTCGAGTGCTCATGCGGCGGCCAACGACAACACGCCGTGGGTGCTTCCGACGAGGCCGCAGCGTTGCTCGTCGAAGCAGATCGACTCTGGCACGGTCGCCGGATGTCTGCTCTCGGGCTATGACGCGCCCGATGCAATCGGCTGGCCCTCGCCGCCGTTCCCCAGCGACCCCACGACTGGAAGTGATGTCGCGGTCATCCCGTTTGCTGGGTGGAAGTACACGGGATACGGCTACAACGGATCTCCGGCGCTCGCCGGTTGGGAAGCGCAGATGGTGACGAACCAGACCGCGATCGGCTCGGTCAAGGCCGACCAGATCCGCTCACTGCCCGACGCGCTTCCGCTGTTCGACGGCTTCCTGCGCGACATCCAAGCCGGCGGCTACAAGGTCAGCGATGCGTACTCGTACTCGTTCCGCTGTACGTCGGGAACTGGCAAGAGCTGCGCCGGGAACACACGCGATTCGCTGTCCAACCACTCGTGGGGTCTGGCGATGGACATGAATGCCGGTGCCAATCCGGAGATGACCTACGTCGGAATCAACGGCGCGTCCGCGTGTCAGACGCCGATCAAGACAGACCTCCCGCAGTGGGTCGTGCAAACGGCCGAACGGTGGGGTCTCTACTGGGGTGGCTACGGCTGGAACAGTGGTTGTGATTCACCTGATCAGGTCAAGCCGTCCGCGACGCGAGACACGACCCACTTCGAGTTCCGCGGATCACCTGCGCAGGCTCGAGCGATCGCGGCGGTGAACCTCGGTGATGCGTGCATCGATGTCGCCGACGATTCCGGCACGATCGGTCCTCGCTGCCTCGGTCCTGGCGACGTGCCCGGCAGCGGATGGCGGGTCGTCATCGACACCAAGGCTCCCATCGGCGCGACCGCTGCGCTCGTCAACCTCACGGTCACGGGAGCCGCGGCGGCCGGATTCATCACCGCCGAGTCGTGTGGCGCAGCCGCCGCCGGGCCTCGCACCTCGTCGAACGGCAACGTGGCGCCGGGCCGGACCGTCGCCAACCTCGCGGTCGTCCCGATCGACGCAACCGGCCGGTTCTGTCTTTATCGATCGCAGCCGATGCACACGATCGTCGACGTGCAGGGCTTCTTCGCTCCGGCCAAGACAGCGGGTTCTACCGCCACGTTGTTCACCGCGGTCGGGCCACAACGCGTGATCGACACGCGCACGAGTCCAGCCGGCGCCAACCCGGAGCTGGCGGTGAGCGCGTCGATGGTCCCGTCGAGCGCTGTCGCCGTGCTCGCCAACCTCACGATCACCGAGCCGGCGAGCACCGGGTACCTCACGGCTGACGCATGCGCGACCTTGACGCCAGGACCGCAGACCCGCTCGAACGCCAACTTCGCGGCCGGCGACACCGTGGCGAACCTCGCGGTCGTGCCGGTCTCGGCAGGCACAACCGGCCCCGAGTTCTGCACGTACTCGACGGCGCAGACGCAGAAGGTGGTCGACCTCCAGGGCTACTTCGCGCCGCCGCCCGCTGCCGGCACACAGCCAGCCGGTACACCGTCGGCCGGCTCGACGCCGGCCGGATGGGCGTACACGTCCGTTCCGACCCAGCGGCTGGTCGACACTCGATCGTGTTGGTCCGATCCGTCCGGTACCCAACGGTGCGGCTTGATCAACGCCGGCGGCTCGGTGATACGGATCAAGGCGCCGCCGGGTGCGTCCGCGGTGCTCGTCAATCTGACGTTGACCGAGTCGATCGGCAATGGGTTCGCGACGGCGGAGGCATGCTCGCTGACGCAGGCGGCCCCGGCTCAGTCGACCGGCAACATCGCCAAAGGGCGCACCGCAGCCAACCTCGCCGTCGTTCCCGTCGATCCCGATGGCACGTTCTGCGTGGTCGTCTCGACGGGCATGCACGTGATCGTCGACCTGCAGGGAACGTTCTCTGCGGCCGGGGTGTCGCGGTTCCTGCCGATCACGCCGGTGCGTCGCAGTGACACCCGTCTCGCTGGTGGCTGACGTCACTGCTTTCGATGTGACGACACGGCCGATGGGCACTACGTTCGCGATGTGCCCGGAGAACCTTTCGTCCCCAACGCCGACGAGCTGCTCGCCCACAACGCGCGCTACGTCGAGAACTTCAACGACCACGACCTCGCCCTCGCACCACGCCGCCGACTCGCCGTGGTGGCGTGCATGGACAGCCGGATGGACATCTTCGAGATGCTCGGTCTCGCCCACGGCGACGCGCACGTCATCCGCAATGCCGGTGGCGTCGTCACCGACGACGTGATCCGCTCACTCGTCGTGTCGCAGCGGTTCCTGGCCACCCGCGAGATCATCCTGCTGCATCACACCGACTGTGGGCTCCAGCGCGTCGTCGGCGACACGATGATGCAGGAGATCGAGGCCGAGACCGGCATCCGTCCGTCATGGTCGGTCGAGAGCTTCCGCGATCCGTTTCAGGACGTGCGTCAGTCGATCCGTCGACTGACCCACAGTCCGTTCATCACCCACAAGGATCACATCCGCGGATTCGTGTATCAGGTCGAAGACGGACGCCTCGTCGAGACAACCGTCGACGACTGACAAACCGCCCTACAGCATCGAGCCGGCGGCGACCTTCAGGAGTGCCTCGTTGGGGTGTTCGGGCAGTTTGTCGAGCGGCACCGAGATCTCCTCGACGGTCGGACCGAAGGTCTTCGCGTAGGGCGACAGCGCGTTGATGTCGAAGCCGTACAGCGCTGCCGCGTTGCCGCCGAGGATCTTGCGCAGATCCGCTTCGGGTACACCCTGGAAGACCTGCCGCAGATGCTCGCGCGTGAACGGGTACGTGCCCTCGTCGTGGGGGTAGTCGCTGCCCCACATGTACCGGTCGCGGCCGATCGCGTCGAGCACTGCGACGTCGGCCAGGCCGGGCTGGCTGACGCCCATCCAACAGTTCTGAGCGAAGTACTCGCTGGCCAGCTTGGGCAGCACGACGTCCTTCGAGTAGCGGATCTCGCCCGTGGCACCGGTGTCGCGGATCTTGGCCATCGTGTTGTCGAGCCGAGCCAGCAACGGCGGTACCCAGGACGCGCCGGTCTCGGTGATCACGACCTTGAGCCGGGGGAAGCGCTCGAGGATGCCGGAGAGGATCAGCTGCGTCAGCGGTCGCTGGGAGTAGAAGCCGACCTCGGTGATGTAGAGCAGTTGCGAGACCGGGTAATTGCCGTAGTTGGGGGCGCCCGTGCCACCGTGGATGTTGATCGGGATCTCGAGATCCTGCAGGACCGCCCACAGGCGATCGAATTCGGGGTCGTAGATCGGTTTGAGCCACGTCACGTCGGGCGCGATGTTCGGCAGCAGAATGCCACCGCGCAGATCGTGCTCCTTGATCCATTTCGCGTCTTCGATCGCGTCGTCGATGTCGTTGGTGAAGATCTGGCCGATGCCGGCGCGGCGCTCTGGTGCCTCGGCGACGAAGTCGGCCAGCCAACGATTGTGGGCGCGGATGCCGGCCAGGCGATGCTCGTACTCGTCGGGCTTCGGCGGCTGGGCGAAGAGCACGAAGCTGGGGAAGAACGGCGGCACCGTGTTCGGGAAGATGACCTCGGCGACGACGCCGTCGGCCTCTTGCTCGGCCCAGCGACGGTCACTGTCCCAGTTGCGCTCGCGACGGTCGTCTTTGAGGTCCTTGAAGGGGTTGCGGTACTTGCCGCGCCACGCGTCGAAGTCGGCGTGGAACTTCGGGTCGAGGTATTCGCGGTACTGCGCATGGCTGCCGCCGGCATGCGTGTCGGCAGTGATGATGGTGTAGCGATCGTCGGCTTGCGTGGGCATGTGTGGAAAACTACCGGCTCGGTCCGCCGCAGGTCCTGCCGTGCTCACCACGCGTCAACCGTGCGTGTGACACATGCAACCGGTTAATCTGGTGTCATGTCCGTCGATCATCCGACCTTCGACGTCGAGCACCACATGACGGTGCGGCTGCGCAGCGGTCGGCCGTGCATCGACTTCGTCCACACGGGCGCCGACTATTCGATGGATTTCGAGGCGTTCACGACCGCCGCCGATGTCGAGTTGTGGCTGCCGGCCATCGTCGGCATCCGCACTCCCTTGATCGCCAGGGCCGGTGACGTGCCGAAGGTGATCGCGTTGCGAACTGCGATTCGGGCATGCGTCGTCGCGGTGGTCGATGGGAAGCCGCCGTCCGCGGCAGCGGTCGTGGCGGTCAACACAGCAGCCTCGCAGCCGACGATCGTGCCGAGGTTGATCATCGGCGGGGTATCGGCGACCGAGCCGGCATCGGTGACCCAGGTCCTGTCTGCACTCGCGCGCGACGCGATCGATCTGCTCTCCAGCCCATACGCAGAGCGCATTCGCGAGTGTGCGTCCGAGCACTGCGGCCTGTTCTTCGTCGACACGTCGCGGCCCAACCAGCGCCGGTGGTGCTCGATGGAACTGTGCGGGAACCGGGCCAAGGTTCGCGATTTCCGCGATCGCAAACGAGGCGAGTGATCTTGTTCGGTTGCACGGTGCCTGCGTAACCTGTTTAACTGGTTAGGTGTCGGGAACCATGAAGGCAAGACCGATCGGCAGTGTGCGGCCGTATCGCCGACGGTGGCGCGTCGTCGTCACCGTCGGGGTCCGGCCCGATGGAAAGCCGCGTCAGATCGTTTGCTCGGCGGCGAACGAAGCGGGCGCTCGGGCCTTGCTCGCGGAGCTGATCGCAGAACACGGGTTGACCGGTGAGCGCGCCCGTGGTCACGGACGCGAGGTCGGAGCGCGTGTCTTCAACGTGTCGCCGCTTCTCACCGGGGGGCCGCTGGGGTTGCTGCCGCGTCGGTCGCTGCGATCGGTGGCCGTTTCCCTCGGGATTCCGATCGAAGTCGCCCAGGCTCATTGCCGCAGTGGCTTGACCGCATTCGAGGCCGACCGCTGGGCGGTGTCGTGCAAGGTGCATCCGTTCGAGGTGTGGGGCTGGTCGTGGATCGAACACGCCCTGTTCGGGACGTCAGCCGAACTGGCTGGCGACCTCGTCCCAGAAACGTTCGATCAACTCGCGGCGCTGGGTTGAGGATTCCCCGAGCGTGAAGTCGGGCAGGGCGAACTCGTCGACGCCGAGATCGATGTAGCCGCCGATCTGGTCGACGAGCTGAGCACTGCTGCCGACCAACGATCGACCTGCAGGCACCTTGGCGAGCAACGCATCGCGCTTCGCGTCGCTGTCGGTGAAGAACACCATTGCCTGCGCGGAGCGGCGGACGGCGTCGAAGTCGCGATCGACAGCTTCGCACGCGGTGCGGAACTGCTCGGTGCGTTCACCGACCATCGCCGGGTCGCCCCACGTGTTCCACTCGTTCGCGTAGAGCGCGGTGGCTCGCATCATCCGCGACCCACCGGTGCCGACCAACAGTGGAAGTGGCGACTGCACCGGCTTCGGCTCGAACGGCGCGTCGGTGAGGTTGTACCACCGGCCGGCGAACGTCGCCCGCTCGTCGTCGAACAGGTGGCGGATCACCTCCAGCGACTCGATGAAGTGAGTGACTCGTTCGCCCGGCGCGGGCAGGGTGAAGCCGTAAGCGGCGTGCTCGTTGATCTGCCACCCGGCGCCGAGCCCGAACACGACGCGGCCACCGCTGATGCGGTCGACCGTCGTGACCCGCTTGGCGAGCACGACCGGATGATGGATCGTCACTGGCGAGACCATCGAGGTCAATCGCAATCGCTGCGTGCTCGCCGCGACGGCCGCGAGGATCGACCAGCACTCGAGCGCGTCGTCATCGCCCGGCGTGTCGTCTGGTGTCTGCGACATGAAGTGGTCGGCGTACCAGAGGCTGTGCCAACCGGTGATGTCCGCATAGGTGGCGATGCTCAGCATCTCGTCCCAGGGTCGTGAGTTCGATGTCCAGAGTGAGAACTTCATCCGGCCGACGGTACCGCCGACCGCGCAGCGCGACCACGGTTCGGGCCACATCGGTGGTGGGTGGGACAATGCGCCGTGTCCACTGAGCAGAACATCACATCCAGCCCCGTCATCGTGACCGGTGGTGCGTCCGGCATCGGCCTTGCGTGCGCAACGGCCCTCGCATCGATGGGTCGCGCCGTCGCACTGTGGGACCTGGCCGGCGATGCTGCCGTGCAACATGCCGCCGACCTCGACGGGCTGCACGGTGCCGGCGCAGTTGGATTCGCGATCGACGTCACCGATCGCGAGGCGGTCGAATCCGCGGTGGCGGCGAGTCGCGACGCGTTGGGCCCGATCGGCGGCGTCGTGCACGCGGCCGGCGTCGTCAGCGCCGACATGATCGGCACCCTGACCGACGACAAGTGGGACTTCGTGCTCGATGTCAACCTGCGCGCGTTCGCGATGGTGATGCAGGCCGCGGCACCCGACATGGCGTCGCTGCCCGGCTCGGCCGCGGTCGCGATCTCGTCGATCGAAGGCGTCGTCGGGCACCCCGCGATCCCGGCGTACTGTGCGTCGAAGGCCGGTCTGATCGGCCTCGTCCGATCGCTTGCTGCCGCACTCGCTCCCGTCCGCGTCAACGCCGTCTGCCCGGGCTACATCGAGACGCCGATGCTCGCTCCGTCGCTGCAGTTCCCAGGACTGCGCGAGCACATGGAGTCCACGTCGTTGCTCGGAAGGCTCGGTCGGCCAGAGGAGATTGCCGGCGCCGTCCGCTTCCTGATGTCGGCCGAGGCCTCGTTCATCACCGGTACGCACCTGGTGGTCGACGGGGGAACGACGGCGGTGCGCTGACCGCCGTAGTGTGACCTCGATGGTCGACGACGAGCAGTTGGACCGCGACGCGGTGAGCCGGATCCTGCGGCGCGCTGCCGAACTGGCCGACGCTGACGGCAAGCCTGATCCGATCGCGACCGTCGAGGTCGGGGCGCTGATCGCCGCTGCAGGCGAGGTCGGCATCTCGCCCGAGGTGATGCATCGATCGATCGCGATCGAACGGCTCGGTCCTCCACCGGCACGCAGCGTCGGCGATCGGCTGCTCGGTCCGGCGATCGTCAGCGCGGACGACGAGATGGCTGTCGTCGCGGAGACCGCACTGCGGCAGCTCGACGAATGGCTCGTCGACGGCCATCACCTGCGCCGCGACCGGCTGCGCGCCGGCCAGGGCGAGTGGAGCAAACGCAGCGGTGTGATGGGCGCGACGATGCGTGCCGTCCGCGCCACCACCGGCGAAGGTCAGCTCGGTGATGTCAGCCAGATCACGGCGACTGCACGCGACGTGGCCGATGGTTCGTGCGTCGTCCGGATCAGCGCCGATCGAACCATGAACCGCAAGCACGCAGTCATCGGTGGTGCTGCCGTCGGCACGATCGGCGTGACCGGTGCGGCTATTGCGGCCGTGGTCGCGTCGCCTGTCGCGATCCTCGTGTCACCGGTCGCGTTGATCATCGGGGTCGGTGTCGCGTCGACCAGTCGCGGCAGAGCGCGCCGCACCGAGCGCGAACTTCAACGCTTGCTCGAGGCCGTGCACCAGGGCGTCGGCCCGACTCGACTGAGCCTCGACGTCGCTCGCCGCGTGACCGGCCGAGCGCGCGCCGCTGCGCATCAACGCTGACGGCGGCCGGCCCGAACCACCTTGCGCGCGAGTGCGATGAACTCATCGTGGCGCGGATGCTTTCGTGTGTCGTTGTGCGCCAGGTACGTCGTGACCGGAGGCGCATCGGTGATCGGCACGAACGTGATTCCCGAACGCGCGTGTTGGTTCGTCGTCGACGCCGGCGTGACGCCGATGCCCTGGCCGGAACCGATCGCGGTCAACCACTCGTCGACGTTGTGGAGGTCGATCACCCGTTGCGGCGCGGCATGCGGGGGCCACAGGTCGAGTGATGTCGTGCCGGTCGACGAGCTGATGACGAGCGTGTCGTCGCAGAGATCGCGCAGTGCGACGCACTTGCGCAGTGCCAGCGGGTGGTCGTCGGCGACAGCGAGGAAGCGAGGTTCGGTGAACAGCGGTTCCTCGACGACGTGCGGACGTTCGATCACGAGCCGCACGAGTGCGACATCCACCCTGCCGCCGTCCAGACCGGCCGTGCGATCCTCACAGCGCAGGACCTGCAGATCGATGTCGGGGTGCGCGGCGCGCCACTGTCGCAGCAGCGCATTGGTGTGCTCGCCGGCCGCGGCCCACGAGTAGCCGAGGCGCAGCGGGCGCACCTTTCCGTGAGCCGCAGCGATCGCGTCGTCGACGGCGGAGATCGCTCGCAGCGCTTCGTCGCGGAAGGCAACACCTTCTGCCGTCAGGGCCAGGCTGCGCGTCGTCCGTTGGACGAGTCGGACGCCGAGACGGTCCTCCAGCTGGGCGAGCGCGCGCGACACACCGGACTGCGTGAGGCCCAAGGCGATGGCTGCATCGGTGAGCGTTCCCTCCTCGGCGACCGCCACGAGGCAGCGCAGATGCCTCAGCTCCAGATCCATGACTACCAAGCATAGATAGCTCGCACCAGTCATTTCACTTGTCGCGGGAGACCTCGTACGTTCTCGATCGTGTCCGCAGCCCACACGACCGGAATTCGCCGAGACGGCATCGGCAGTGGCGTCGCGCTCATCTTCGGTGGAGTGGGCTCGCTGCAGTTCGGCGCAGCGCTGGCGGCAACGCTGTTCCCCGAGGTCGGTCCGATTGCCGTCGTCATGCTGCGGCTGAGCGTTGCCGCCATCGTGCTCACCGTTGTCCAGCGACCGGCATTGCGCGGTCGGTCGGCGCGGTCGATCGCTGTTCCCGTCTGCCTCGGATTGGTGATGGCCGTGATGAACACCAGCCTCTACGAATCGATCGACCGCCTGCCGCTCGGCGTCGCGATCACGCTCGAGTTCCTCGGCCCGGTCGCAGTCGCGCTGGCCAGTTCGCGGCGTTGGATCGACGCGGTGCTCGCGTTGATGGCTGCGCTCGGTGTCGTGATGCTGACCGGCGGCGTCCACGACCTCGACGTCGTCGGTGTGCTCTTCGCCCTGACCGCCGCCGCGTGCTGGTCGCTGTACATCGTCCTCAACCGGTCACTCGGTAGCCGACAGCCTGACGGTGGATTGGCGATCGCCGCGCTGGTCGCCGCGTTCGTGACGTTGCCGCTTGCGCTCGTTCGTGTCGGGCCTGGAATCTTCCGCCCGCACATCCTGTTGCTCGGCATCGCGGTGGGTGTGCTGTGCTCGGTCGTGCCCTACACCACCGACATGCTCGCGCTGCGCCGGCTGCCGGTCGGGCTGTTCAGCGTGATGATGAGCATCCATCCGGCCACGGCTGCACTTGCCGGTTTCGTGGTGCTCGGTGAGTCGCTGGGTGTGATGCAGGCGATCGGCATCGGACTCGTCATCCTGACCAGCGCGTCAGCAACGCTGCTGACGCGACGCGGCCCTGTGCTAGACGTTGGCGATGAGCACCCAACGATTCGCTGACAAGGTTGCCGTCGTCACCGGAGCCGGTGGCGGCATCGGACGAGCACACGCGCTGATGCTCGCCGCGGAAGGCGCGCACGTCGTCGTCAACGACTTCGGAGGCGACACCAACGGACACGGCTCGTCGTCGACGTCGGCGGCCGAGGTGGTCGCCGAGATCATTGCAGCAGGCGGATCAGCGGTCGCCGACTCGAACAACGTCGCCACCGGCGGTGCGGCGATCATTGCCACCGCGATCGAGGCCTTCGGCGGCCTTCACCTCGTGGTCAACAATGCGGGCATTGCAAACGGTGGTGAGATCGACGAGATCCCGAAGGAGGAGTTCGACCGGATGCTCGATGTCCACCTCGGGGGGACCGTCGGCATCTGTCGGGCGGCGTGGCCGATCCTGCGCGAGCAGCACTACGGGCGCATCGTGAACACGTCGTCGGCATCGTTCTTCGGGTTGCCCGGCACCAGTGCATACATCACGGCCAAGGCCGCGATCATGGGTCTCAGCCGGGCGCTGTCGCACGACGGCCGCAAGCACGGCATCGTCGTCAACGCGATCATGCCGTCGGCGTACTCGCGCCTCACTGCCCGCAGCCCCGAGTTCGCGCCGGTGATGAAGGCCGCCTTCCCCGCCGAAGACATCGCGCCGTTCGTCGGTGCGCTGCTGGCCGACGAGGTTCCCTGCACCGGCGAGACCTTCGTCGTCGGCGGTGGATGGGCGGCTCGGGTCGTGCTCGCAACAGCGCAGGGCGCGGGCGGGCTGAAGACCATCGACGAATGTCTCGCGCAGTTCGATCAGGTGATGGCGCTCGACGACATGACCGTGCCCGCGGATGCGATGGCAGAGGTCATCCAGGAGTGCAGGCGGCTCGGCGTCCCCGGCATGTCGTGACGTAGCCCGCGCCGCCCCACTCGGCGCACGGATCGCGCGCTGCTAGCGTGCGGGCCGATGAGCGTCACCGCTGCCCCCGTGTCAACGGTTGTCGATGCTCCCGCCACCGCCAAGGTGCGCATCGCGCTGTTGGTGATGGTGCTGTTCTTCGGTGGCAGCCTGCCGGCGTACAAGCTCGCATCTGCCAGCTTCGGCCCGGCCACCACGAATCTCGGACGGTTCCTGATCGCGGCGGCCGTGCTGATGATCGTTGCCCGCAAGCGGCTGCCGACAGCGCGTGGTCACATTCGTCGACTCTTGGTGATCGGCTGCTTCGGCATCGGTTTGATGGCCGCGCTCATGGCGATCGGAGTCGACAAGGGTTCGGCGACGATCGGCTCGATCGTCATCGGACTCGAGCCCATTGGCGTCGCGCTGGCGGCGATGGTCTTCGCCGGTGATCGCCTGAGCCGGCCCGCGCTCACTGCGCTGATCGTCGGGTTCGGCGGGGCGTTCGTCGCGTCGGGCATCCTCACCGAGAAGACCGGCGATGCCCCGATCCTGCCGATGATCCTGCTGCTCGGAACCGTGGTCGCGTTCTCGGTGTACACCGCAATGGTGCGGCGGGCGGGCCAGGGCGTCGACCCGCTCGCGGTCGCGGCGGTCACCCAGGTCGGTGCGCTGTTCCTGGTGATTCCCGCGTGTCTGCTCGATGTCGCCGACAAAGGCATGGTGCGCCACGCCGTCACCGGCAAGGCGTTCGGCGCGGTGCTGTTCCTCGGCTTCGGCTCGGCGCTCGCGTACCTGCTGCTGTGCCGAGTGATCTCGAATCAGCCACCCAGTCGAGTGGCTGTCGCGATGTTCCTGACCCCACTGATCGGCGTGATCCTGTCGTGGTGGGTCGTCGGCGAAGCGCTGCACCTGCGCGACGCGGTCGGCGGGTTGCTCGTGCTCGCAGCGCTGTGGATCAGTGAACGCTCGGCCCGGCCGACGGAATTCTCGACGCTGCCGTGACGAACATCCGCGGTGCCGAGATCGTCCACCGCACGGCGGGCGCCGGGCCCGACCTCATCTGGGGCCACGGCCTGACCAGCAGCATGGCGTCCGAGGATCTGTTCGGTCTGGTCGACTGGACCCGGATGCAGGATCACGCGCGCATCACGCGCTACGACGCCCGCGGCCACGGCGAATCCGAATCATCGTCCGATCTGTCGGCGTATCACTGGCGCGAGCTCGCCCTCGACCAGCTCGCACTGGCCGACGAACTCGGCATCGACACGTACATCGCGGGTGGCGCCTCGATGGGATGTGCCACCGCATTGCACGCGGCGGTCATCGCGCCCGAGCGCGTCACGGCGCTGTTGCTGGCGATCCCACCGACCGCGTGGGACTCACGGCCGGCGCAGCGTGAGGCGTACGAGATGGGTGCTCATCTGGTGGAAACCGGCGACATCGACGCGCTCGTTGCCAGCAGCCGCGCGGCGCCCGGGCCGGACCCGCTGTCGTCGATCCCACAGTGGCGCGATGGCCAGGAAGCGGCGACGCGCGCCGCTGATCCGGTGCGCCTCGCCCGCGTGCTGCGCGGTGCAGCGGCGGCAGACTTCCCCGACGCGGCCGATGTCGCATCGCTTCACGTCCCCACGATGATCATGGCATGGACCGGTGATCCCGGCCATCCGACGAGCACGGCCGAACGACTCGTCGAGTTGATGCCTCACGCAACGTTGGTGACGGCCAGCACGTTCCGCGAACTGCGCGCTTGGACCGACGCCGCGATCGAGTTCCTCGGCTCAGTGAACCCGGCCTAGCAAGTAGCTAGGCGAACGAAGCGGTCGCCGGGTCCGAGCCGTAGCGGGTGCCTCGGTCCAGCGTCGCGATCGCGGCGAGATCGGCGTCGGACAACGTCACCTTCACGCTCGCCAGGTTCTCGGCGATGCGCGACGGCGTGACCGACTTGGGGATGACCACGTTGTCGATCGCGAGGTGCCACGCCAGCACCACTTGCGCCGTCGTGATGCCGTTGCGCGTCGCGATCTCGGTGAGCACGGGATCGTCGAGCAGACCGTGTCCGGACCCCAGCGGCGACCACGCCTCGGTGGCGATGCCGTGCGCTGCGTTGAACGCGCGCAGTTCGTGCTGCTGCAGGTACGGGTGCAACTCGATCTGGTTGAGCACCGGGGTGACACCGGTCGCGTCGATGATCGCCTCGAGCTCGGGTTGGTTGAAGTTGGACACACCGATCGAGTGGGCCAAACCCTGCTGGTGCAGCGTCACCAACGCCTTCCACGTGTCGACGTACTTGCCGAGCGGCGGCGCGGCCCAATGGATCAGATAGAGATCGATGGTCTCCAGGCCGAGCCGACCAGCGCTCTTCTCGAACGCGGCCAGCGTCGTGTCGTAGCCCTGCTGGCCGTTCCAGACCTTCGTCGTGAGGTACACCTCGTCACGACCCAGGCCCGACTTCGCGATGGCCCGACCAACGCCCTTCTCGTTGCCGTAGATCGCGGCCGTGTCGATGTGCCGGTAACCGACACGGAACGCCTCGAGCGTGGCGGTTTCCGCTTCATCATCGGGCACCTGCCACACGCCGAAGCCGAGCTTCGGGATCGACGTGCCATCGGAGAGAGGGTGGTTGGGGATGTCCGCAGGGGAGATGTCGCTCACCGGCGTGACGCTATCTGCGAGCTGCCATGACGACAGCTACCCTGGCCCGGTGCCGAACCCACGCAAGATCATCATCGACACCGACCCGGGCATCGACGACGCGATGGCCATCTTCTACGCCCTCGAGTCGCCCGAACTCGATGTCGTCGGGCTGACCACCGTGTACGGCAACGCCCACGTCGAGGTGTGCACGGCCAACGCGCTGACGCTGTTGGAGATCGCCGGGCGAACCGACATCCCGGTCGCGGCGGGCGTCGGCAAGCCGCTGGTGACCGATTACCGCGGCCCGGTTGCGTTCGTCCACGGCGCCGACGGCCAGGGCGACGTCTTCCTCGATCCACCGACGACGACAGTGGTCGATGTCGACGCGGCGCACTTCATCATCGAGACCGTGATGGCGTCGCCGGGCGAGATCACGCTCGTGCCGATCGGTCCGCTCACCAATATCGCTCTGGCCATGTCGCTGGAACCACGTCTCACCCAGAACCTGGCCGAGATCGTGTTGATGGGTGGTAACGCGTTCACCGGCGGCAACGCGTCGCCGGCCGGCGAGGCGAACATCCTCAACGACCCAGAGGCTGCGGACATCGTGTTCGGCGCCGACTGCCCGATCGTGATGGCCGGCCTCGATGTCACCGAGAGGACGCTGATGAGCAACGCCGATCTGGCCCGGATCGGTGAGTTCACGAGTGCGCGTGCCAAACACCTGGCAACGATCTTGCCGCTCTATGTCGACTTCCATCGCTCGCGCGCTCGGCTCGAAGGCATCTACGTGCACGACTCGTCGGCGATCAGCTATCTGCTCGCGCCGCAGCTGTACACGTGGGTCGAGCAGCCGATCCGCGTCGACTGTGGGCACAGCTTCTCGCGTGGCAAGACGGTCGCTGCGGCGCGCATCGGTGCCAACGAATCGGCGTGGGCCGGGCGCCGCCCGGTGCGGATCCTCACGGGTGTCGATTCGCGTGCGGCAGTCGAGCTCGAGCTGCAACGGCTCGAGGGCTGAGCCCTCACACTTCGATCACACGTCGGTGATCAATCGATCACGGCTCTCCCCGAAAGTGGCGTCATTCCACCTCGACAAGGAGAAGCCATCATGAACACCAACACTCACTCGAATCACCGCCTGCTCAAGGCAGTCAGCGGAATCGTCCTCGCCGGAACGATCGCCTTCTCGGCGACCTCGGCCTTCGCTGATTCCGGTACCGGCACCGACTCGTCCGTCCCCGGGACATCGTCGAAGACGGTCGGCTCGGTGCAGGCCAAGTGCGACGCCGCGATCGCCGCTCGCCTCACCTCACTCGGCGTCTACGACGGTCGTCTTGCGGCGGCCGCCGACGTGACCGCTGATCACCGGACGGCTGTGGAGACGATCATCACCACGACCGAAGGCAACCTGAACACGCTCAAGACCGAGATCGACGCGGCGACGACGCTGCAGGAGCTGCGCCCCCTGTGCACCTCGATCGTGGCCGACAACCGGGTGTACGTCCTGGTTCAGCGCCAGGTCGACCTGACGATCAAGTTCGATCACGCCAGCGCCAACACGGCCACGCTGCAGGACAAGGCGACCGAGCTGCAGGGCAAGATCGATGCGCTCAAGGCCGAGGGCAAGGACACCACCAAGGCTGACGCCGACATCGCCAAGATGAACGGCTACATCACCGCTGCGCAGACGGCCGAGGCCGGCTCGGTCGACGGCGTGATCGCCCTCACGCCCGCCGACTACAACGGCAACCATGCGATCCTGTCGCCCGCCACCAGCAAGGCTCGGATGGCCGAAGGCAACGACGCCAAGGCAGCGACGTGGGGCCTGCGCACCGCACTCGCCATCGCCCACGTGCACTGAACAAACGAAATGTTGTTCAAGTGAAATCTGTCCGACGCCGATGAATCTCGGTGCCTGATGACATCGACCCAGCCCTCGCCGCCCAGTACCGGGCGCGAGGGCTGGCGTCGATGTGTCGCGCCGAAGGGCAGTTCTCGTTGCTGTTCGACGAGACGTTCACGGTGCTGTGGCACACGGAATCGGTGAGCGTGATCCTCGGCTACGAGAGCCTGGTCGGTCGCAATGGCACCGACTACCTGCACCCGGACGACGTAGCCCTGGTGGTCGACATGCTCACCCAGTTCGGGTCGCGGCAGATCGATGCCGGTGCCGGTCCAGCGTTCCGCCCCGATCCGTCCGATGTGCGGGTCCTGGCTGCATCCGGTGCGTGGGTGACGATGGAGGCCGTCACGTTCGACCACACCGGTGATCCGTGGATCCGTGGCTTCCTCGTCACCTGCAAGCTGATCACCGATCGCAGCGACATCGGCCGTTCGATCGAACTGCTCGGCACCGGCGCTCACGTCGGCGAGGTGCTTCCGCTCGTTGCCCGCCTCGGCGATCGATCGATGGGCTCTGATGCGCGTTGCTTCATTTCGTGGTGGCACGACGATGACGTCTGTGTGGCGTGGTCGCCGGATGGCGTTGCCCCCGATCCGCGGCTGGCGAGCATCGCCAAATGCGCCCTCCGCGCTGGCGTGCGAGAGCCGAAGATGCTGTCACTCGCCGACACCGACGACGTTCTGCTGCGCGACCTCGGCTGCGCGCCATCCGACCTCGGCTATGCGGCGGTGACGTTCGCGCCGCTGACGGCACCGGGTGGCGACGAGGTGATCGGATGTTTCGTCGGATGGGGTCAGCAGTTGGTCGAGCTCGCGTTGCAGCCGCAGATGCCGTTGCATCTCGGGCTACGCATCGCCGCGCTGGCGATCATGGACGGGCGGACAAAGCACGATCTCCGTTGGGCCGCCGCGCATGATCCGCTCACCCTGCTGAGCAATCGGGCCGAGTTCTCGCGTCGGCTCGAGGAGATGAACACGTCGGACATCGCGCTGTTGTACATCGATCTCGACGACTTCAAGCCGATCAACGATCTGCACGGTCACCAAGTGGGCGATGGGGTGCTCGTCGAAGTCGCCGCGCGCATCCGCGAGACTGTCGGGGTGATCGGTGTCGCGTGTCGGCTCGGTGGCGACGAATTCGCTGTCGCATGTCCCGGCGTGTCGGATGTGATGGCCGGCTGGGAGCTGGCCGACCGCGTTGCGGCAGTGATCCGTCGGCCGATCCGGATCGGCTCGATCACACTCGCTGTCGGCGCGAGCATCGGCGTCGCAATGGGCGCGCAGCCGCTGATCCCGTCGATCCTCATCCAGCGCGCCGACGAGGCGTTGTTGGAGGCCAAGCACTCCGGCAAGAACACCGTGCGCATTGCGTCATAGACGCACGCGTGTCGCCGTGTTCAGAGCGAGTCGGCGAAGCCTTTGATGTCGCGAATGGTCGCCATGTAGACGTCGCGCATGGCCTCGCGGAAGATGCAGTCGCCCGCGTGCGAGGTGCCGTTCACGGTGCGGCCCACAGCCGAGACGCCGGCGTCGAGCAACTTGCGGAAGTAGGCCAGGCCCTCGTCGCGCAGCGGATCGAGCTGGTTGACCGAGATCACGTGCGGGGGCAGGCCGCGGAGGTCGTCGGTGCTCGCGTGGTACGGCCATGCCAACGGGTTGGTCGCGTTCGTGCGTTCCGGGTCGTAGATACGGGCCAACGCTGCCATCGAGTCACACGCCAGGAAGTAACCGTCGTTCTCGTACAGCGAGGCGAGCTCGGGAATCGGATTCGCGTAGGCGCCGGAGATGTACGGGCACTGCGCGTACACACCGTCGATCTGGCTGATTCGTCCGTCGCGGCCGGCCTGCAGCGTCGTTGCGAGGGTGAGGTTGCCGCCGCCTGATTCGCCGGACACGACGACCTTGGAGATGCCCAGCCGTTCACGGTTGTCGGTGACCCACTGCAGCGCGGAGGTGCAGTCGTTGAGACTGGCGGGGAAGGGGTGCGGCCCGTGCTTGCCACCGCCGTTGCGGAACTCGACGCCGATCACGACCATCCCGGTCGCGGCCAGGTCCTCGCGCCAGCGCTTGTAGCCAGGTCCGGCGGCTTCGAGCAACACCATGCCGCCGCCGTGAAGGTGCAACACGGCTGGAAGCGGTCCATCGACGTCCGTGGGGCGATGGAGGTACAGCGTGATGTCGTTGCCGTCGATACCGCGGATCAGTTCGATCGTCGACGTGACGCCTTCGATCGGCGGTGCGGCCATCGCCATCACGCCGAAGAGTGCCTCGAAGCCCTCCTCGGACATCGCACACATCTCGAGCAACGCCTCCATCGAAGCATCTGCCGTCACCGGCGTCGGCTCCTGCGCATTGGCGAGGCCGAACGGCTCCATTGCCGCAATCATGCGCGGATCGGCCCGCGGGTCGTCCTTCAATGCCATCGTCGGCGTGCCGAGACGACCGGGAAGAATGGGTGAGCTGCCTGCGGTCATGGCTGTGCCTTTCGAGTGATGCGCCGCCCCCGCGGTGCACGATTCGCACGCTACTGCGGTTTCCGTGTCAACGCAGCAGGCGGGTTATGCCCCGAGCGGGGCGATCGGGTGTGAATTTGGTTGGCGTTCCACCCGATTCCCACCCGAGCGGTCCCTCCCAAACGGCACGGTTCATTCGCTGGAAATCTGATCGACACGGCGGGCGCGTATCGTCGTTCGCATGGGAGACGAACGAGTTGCCGGGCTGCGGCGCGGGTGGCATGCGATCGCGTTGAGCGACGAAGTGACCGAGGCGCCTTCGCAATTCTGGTTGCTCGACGAGCCGTGGATGCTCGTCCGTGTGGCCGATGGCATCCGGGCGTTCGCCGATCGTTGCCCGCACCGCTTGGCGCCGCTGTCGGCCGGCACGATGTGCGCTGATGGCACGATCCAGTGTGCGTATCACGGGTGGCGCTTCGGTGCCGATGGCGGGTGCACGCTGATTCCGGCGCTCGGCGTCGGTGCGACTCTGCCGCCCCGCGCTCGCATCACACCGCCGGCCGGACTGGTCGAAGCGGCCGGCATCGTGTGGCTCGCGCCGGACGAACCGCTGGCACCGTTGCCCGACCTCACCGCACCGCCGGCATCATCGATGGGAATGCTCGCGCCCGCCCGCGCGGCGGTTGTCGACCCGGCCGACATGATCGACAACTTCCTCGATGTCGCCCACTTCCCGTTCGTCCACGCGGCGACGTTCGGCGTCGAGGGTTCGGATGTGGTCGACGACTACGAGATCGAGCGCACGGAATTCGGTTTCGTCGCGGTCACCGAGCACGACTTCGCCAACCACGAAGACCCGGGCGTGAAGAGCGGCATTCGTCCGCTGCGCCAACGGCGGCGGATGACGTACACGTACGCGCCGCCGTACACGACCACGTTGCGACTCGATTACATCGATGCCAACGGCACGAACCTGATCGTGTTCTCGGTGCAGCCCGAGCGCGCCGGCACGAGCCGCGTGTACACGACCCTGTTGCGCAACGACGTGCCACCGGAAGCGATGGCCGACGCCGTTGCGTTCGAGCAGCGCGTGCTCGACGAAGACCTCGCGATCAAGCGCCGCGAGGGTTCGTTGATGCCACTCGATCTCACGGTCGAGGTGCACACCAAGGCCGATCGACTGACGATCGAATTGCGCCGTTGTCTGACGCGGTTCTTCGATGCGGCGGCATCCGATCAGGCCGGGACGGCGAGCCACTCCTGAATGCCGGCGAGGGCCGCCGTCTTCACCGCTTCCGGCGCGCCGCCGCTCTCGATCGAGCACGTCGCGATGAATGCCAGCTGCTCGTCCGACAGGCCGAACTCGCGACGGCACAGCTCGTACTCATCGAGCATGCTCGGGCCGAACAGCAACGGGTCGTCGGCGTTGATGCTGCAGCGCACACCGGCGGCGAGCAGACGCGGCAGCGGGTGCTCGGCCAGAGACGGGAAGACACTGAGCATGATGTTCGACGTGGGACACACATCCAGGCACACGCCTTGCTCGACGAGCTGCTCGACCAAGCCGGGGACCTCGAACGATCGCACGCCGTGCTGGATGCGATCGGCGCCGAGAAGGTCGACGGAGTCCTTGACGAACTGGCCGTGCTCGAGCTCGCCGGCATGTGGCGTGATCAGCAATCCGCCCTCGCGGGCGATTCGGAACGACTCGATGAAGTCCTGCGGCGGGTGACCGACTTCGTCGTTGTGCAGGCCGAAGCTGACGATGCCCATCTCGCCGTTGATCGATCGATAGCGCAGGGCGCGCTCGGCGAGCGCGATTGAAGATGCTTCGTCGTCGATGACGCGATCGACCGGCGCCATGAAACGCACGCAGATCCCGTGCCGATCGGCGGCCGCGGCGAAGATCTCCAACACGAGCTCCCACGTGGCCTCGTCGCTGCCCCAGATCGATCGGTACTGCGTGGCCCAGAAGCTGGGCTCGATGTAGACCGCGCCGTCGGCAACAGCGTCCGTGCACACCTCGTCGGCGAGACGTTCCCAGTCCTCGCGGACGCGCAGGAAGTCCATCGCCGCCTTGCACGTGGCACTGAACGCTGTGAAGTTGCCATAGCCGCGGATGACCGGAACGGGCTGTCCGTACTTGCCGGCGAGATCAGCCAACGTCGTCGGGCGCATGCCGAGTTCGAGGTGGAGATGGAGGTGTGCCTTGGGGAGGGCTTTGAGGTCGCGCATGGTGACGCCTTTCGAGGACGATGTGGTCAGCTGACGATTCAGCTGTAGATGCCCGGTGGGGGATCCCATCCGGTGAGCAGGTGACGGCCGATCTCCTCGTGCTTCCAATCCACGGGGTCGTGGAGCGAGAGCGTGCGCGCGTTGCGCCAGAAGCGATCGAAACCGTTGCTGCGAGCGACTGACCGCGTGCCCATCAAGGCATAGATCTCGCTGCACGTGTGCAGCGCTGCGCGGGTTGCCGTTGCCTTTGCAGCATAGATCGGCACGGCCAACTCGGCGCGCGAAATCTCGTCACGCTCGAACGCATCGAGCAGATCGGCGGTCGCCATCGTCGCCGCATATGCGGCCGCGAGCTCGGCCCCCAGCTCGCCGCAGAGCCGGCGCACCATCGGGTCGTCGACCGCGCGGTCGACGTCTGCGCTGGGCCACGGCCGGCTGCGCTCGCTCACGAACGGCATCGCCGCACGCAACGCGCCGACGCCGAGGCCGGCCAGAACTGCGGCGAAGCCGGCCTGATACCGCACCGAGTTCTGGGGGAGGGGTGCGAGGCCGGGCTCGCTCGCCCGTTGTTCTGCGTGGCACGCGACATCGATGAACGAGATCGAGCCACTGTCGGTCGATCGCTGCCCCATTGCATCCCAGTCGCGGTGCGCCGTCATCCCCGGTGCATCCCGCGGTACCAGCGTGAGCTGGAAGCCGAGCAGTGGATTGACGTCGATGCCGGGCACGGTGGGGTTGAAGGCCCACACCGCGACCTCGTCGGCTTCGGCGGCGCCGGTGGTGTAGATCTTCTCGCCGTTCAGCACGAACCCGTCTGCGGTCGGCAGTACCACGGTGGTCCACGGCGCATCGACGCGCTTGCCGGCCTCGGCCACGGCCAAGCCGATGATGTGATGGTCGTCGACGATCCGCGATGCCAGTGCCGGCCGCAAACTCGGCGGGCAGTAGACGAAGATCTCGCGGACCAACTCGTCGTGGATCTTGAAGATCTGGGCAACGGCAGAGTCGGCAACGGCCAGCCGCAGTTGGGCTTCCAGCGATGCTCGATGCGATGAGCCGATACCTCCGAATTCCACCGGGACACCGAGCGCGAGGAGACCACTGGTCTTCAGCGCCGCGATCGACCGCGTCGGGTACCGCCCAGCCGCATCGTGTTCGATCGCGAGCGGTTCGATCGTCGTGTCGATCGCGGCCTGCATCGCGACAAGCGTTGCGAGTTCAGCGTCCGTGAATGCAGGCGCTGGAATCAGCGCGCCCAGGAGGGGAGGCAGTCCGCTGCTCATGCCGATGTCGCAACGGTCGGGTCGAAGATCCGGTGCACGTCGTGCGCGTGCGACGGACAGCGGCAGCACACCTGCCCCGGCACGGCCGTGAGCATCACATCGACGAACGATTGCGACGCGACATCGATCAAGCCCTTCTCGGTCAAGCCCAGATCGGGCACACCGGCGAGGCCGATGAACGCCATGATCATGAACGGCGCGTCGATCGCGCAGCCGATCGACCGAGCGGCCTCGTTGACCCTGATCGATTGCTCGCGCACGACCTCCCACGGTTCGTCGCTCATGATGCCCGCGATCGGCAGCGCGCACGTGGCGAGTACCTCGCCATCGGCAACCGCCACGTAGCCGCCGCCGATGTCGGCCGCGACGAGGGCGGCGTGAGCGATGTCGGCGTCACTGGTGCCGACGATCACCAGGTTCTGGTTCTCGCAGTTGGTCGTCGCCGCGATCGCACCCCGTCGCAATCCGAAGCCGCGCACGAAGCCCAGCCCGATGGTCTCGGTGGCGTGGTGGCGGTCGACGATCGCGACCTTGAGGACGTCTCGCTCGGTGTCGGCGCGCACGGTGCCGTCGACGACAGCCAGTTCGGCGTGGAACGCGCGCTTGAAGTAGCCGTCGTACATCTCCACCGCCTGCACCCACGCCGTCGCGTCGTCGGCGCGCAGCTCGAACGATGCGGCGCTCAACCCGGCCGCGAGGTGCATCGTGCCGCGGCTCCAGTCCGGCATCGCGTCGTCGTTCGTGAATAGCGCGCGGCCGTCGGTTGCGACGAGTCGCCCGTCGACGTAGACCGCGTACGGATGCGGGTCGGCGAGGTCCGCCACGAGCATGAAGTCAGCGAGCCGACTCGGCGTGATCGACCCGAGGACGTGGTCGAGACGGAAGTGCACAGCGGCATTCAGCGTCGCCATCCGGATCGCCATCTCTGGCGGGACACCGGCGCGCACCGCTTGACGGACGTGGTGGTCGATGTGGCCTTGCCCGGCGAGATCTTCGACGTGCTTGTCGTCGGCGCAGAAGCAGATGTGGTTGAGACCGCTGCCGAGCGCGGGCACGTCGGCGAACACCGCCGGGCAGTTGTCGTTCATGCTGCCGGCCATGACGGTGATGGCCGCGCCGAGACGGAGCCGATCGAGCACCTCGTCGGTCGTGAACGCGTTGTGGTCGTCGCCGACACCGCCGGCGAGGTAGGCCCACAGCGGCTCGTCGGACAGTCGAGCGGTGTGGCCCGTGATTCGCTTGCCGGCGGCGAGGGCTTCGTGTTGCTTGCGGGCGGAATCGAGCGAGAGGTTGAACGGGTTGCCCTCACCGAGCGACACCGCGTTCGAGCGTCGCAACCGATCGAGCGTCTCCTGGCTGGACACCACCGCACCGCCCAGCTCCATCGTGGGCAGTCGAGGGACCTCGGGCGAGATCTGCTGCAGGATCCGCAACGGTGTGCCCGTCGAGGCGACGAGATCCATTCCTGGCGCACCGAGGACGTTCGCGATGCAGTTCGGATCGGCGAGCAACGTCGTCGTGCCGCGCGGCACGATCAGCCGAGCCAGCTCGCCTGGCGTCAGCATCGTGTACTCGATGTGGATGTGAGTGTCGATGAAGTTCGGCACGGCGTACAGGCCGTGCGCATCGACCACCACAGGCCCATCGAAGCGGCCAACGGGTGTGACGGCGGCGATGTGGCGACCGGCGATCACGATGTCTCGCGGCAGGACTTCGCCGGTGTGCACAGCGAGCACCTGTGCGTTGCGGATGATCACGTCGCCGGCCTCGGTGCCGTTGGCGACGAGCCGCAAGCGTTGGATCTCGTCTGCGGTCGGTACGTAGCCGACCGGAAGCAGGCTCATCGGCGATCGTTCATGAAGCACGCGTCGATCGACGTCTGTGCGACGGTCCGCACGATCTCAGGGCTCCAATCGAATGCCGCGATGGCCCGTTCGTACTCGCCGGTGAGATCGATGTCGAGGAAGCCCGGGTCGTCGCTGTTGACGGTGACGCGGACGCCGGCCTGACGCAGCGTCTCCAACGGATGCTCGGCCAGCGATGTGAACAGTCCCATCGTCAGGTTCGACGACGGGCACACGCCGAGCGGGATGCCGCGCTCCGCGAGTTCAGCCATCAGCGCCGGGTCTTCGACCGCGCGGACGCCGTGGTCGATCCGATCGGCACCGAGGAGATCGAGCGCATCGCGAACACCCTCGGGACCACTCGATTCGCCGGCGTGCACGGTGCGCCGCAGACCGGCCTTCCCGGCGCGCTGGAACGCATCGGCGAACCGAGAGCCGGTTCGGCCACTGAGTGCCTCGTTCCCGTCGATCGACAGCGCGACGACACGCGGATGCTTCAACTCGATCAGCTCGTCGACCAGTTGCGCCGCCTCGGCCGCGGTCTGCATGCGCAGGATGCTGATGCACAGGCCGACGGTCGGCAGGCCGTCGCGTTCCGCATCGGTGAAGCCGCGATCCAACGCGTCGATCAGCCCGCGAAGATCGCCACGCCATGCCGCCCAATGTGTCGGGTTGACGATGATGTCGGCCATCAACACGCCCGAGGCCGCGGCGCGACAGGTGTACGCGTAAGCGGCCTTGGCGACGTCGTCGGCGCAGCGCAGGAGCCCGCACGACCACGACAGGAACTCGAGGAACTGGTCGAAGCTGGTGAAGTCGAACAGCTGCCCCATCGGTCGCGGCAGCGGCTCGTTGTACTTCGTCGCGAGGATGCCGAGATCGCGTTGGCTGAAACAGCCTTCGAGATGAACGTGAACTTCGGCCTTGGCCAGGTCGCGGACATCGAGCGGGGTGGCCACGACCGCTCAGCTCTCGTTGAGCCGCTGTGGATCGAACCGGGCGAGGACTGGGGTTTCGAGCAAGCCGACGATCGCGTAGAGCACCAAGGTCACCACGGCGATGACGGCCACTGCGGCCCACACACCCGTGTAGTCGAACTTGTTGGGGCGCTCGACGAGGTAGTGACCGATGCCCTTCGTCGTCAGCAGCCACTCACCGAGCAACGCGCCGACCATCGCGCCGGGCACCGCGATGCGCATCGCCGCGAACAGAGCCGGCACCGCGTACGGCAGGCGGACCTTGAACAGCATCGTGCGCTGTGATCCGCCGTACGCGCTGATCAGATCGGCGGCCTGCTTCGGTGCGGACTCGAGGCCGAGCGTGATGTTGACCAGCGACGGGAAGAACGTGACGATCGCGGTGACCAGCCGAACCGAGGTGAACGTGTACCCGAACGCCAACCCGATCATCGGCGTGATCACGATCAGCGGCACCGAGCGGAGCAGCAGGGCGAATGGCAGGAAGACCCGGCGGATGGTGGGCGACAGGAGGAACACGCTGCTGACGACGATGCCGGCGACGAGTCCGATCAGGTAGCCGATGGCGAGGTTGCCCATCGTGGTGCGCAGCGCAGTGAACAACGCCTTGCGGTTGGCCGGTGCCTTCTTGATCGTGAACAGGTAGTCCCAGACCTGCTGCGGTGACTTCTTCACGAGCGCATCCATGTGCACGAACTTCACGAACAGCAACCAGAGACCCAGTGTCGACAACCCGCCCACGAGCAGCAGCCACAGGATTCGGCCGACGCGCTTCAACGCAGGATGCTCACCGCGGGTGCGCCGAACCTCCTTCTGCAGGCGTCCGGCGATCGTGCTCATTTGTTCCCCGTTCGTGGCGCCCATGACGTGAGCGCTCTGCCGATGGCGAGTGTGGCGGCGAAGCCGATGCCGGCCATGCCGGTGGCGATCAACGCGATGCCCCACGTGCGGGCGACCTTGAAGCCCTGCAGGCTGGCGATCATCATGATGCCGAGACCACGTTCGCCGCCGAAGTATTCGCCGATGATGGCGCCCAGGATTGCCGCTGGTGCTGCGATCTGCAGCCCGGCGAACGCGCTCGGCAGCGCGGAACGGATACGCACCTTGGTCAGCTCGCGGATGCGTCCGCCGCCGTATGCGCGAACGACTTCGAGGCTGGTGCGGTCCGCCGACCGAAGCCCGACCAACACACCGATGAGGGTCGTGAAGAAGACGCTGAGGGCGACGAGCGCGACCTTCGGTCCATCGCCCTTCAACGTGCTCTGCAGGATCGGGCCGATCGCGACGATCGGCAGGCAGTAGCTGGCGACCGCGATCTGCATCAACGCCTTCTCCAGGAACGGCACGAGCACGAACGCGGTACCGAAGACGATCGCGATGATGTTGCCGATGAGATAGCCCTTCCACGCCTCGCCGAGGGTGGTGCTGACGTTGGGCCCGTACAGGTGGATGTCGGTCACGAACTGGCTGACGACGTTCCACGGTTGGGGGATGCCCTTGCGAATGCCGAGCGTCGAGGCCAGCACGACCCACAGGGCGAAGATCATCACGATGCCGAGCACGGTGCCGGCCCACGGTGGCATCGACCAGGCTCGCTCGGTCACGCCCTTTTCGGGCGCGGTGATGTCTGGCTCGGGCGTGCCGAGCAAGCCCTGATCGATGATCAGATCGGTGTCGGCTCTCATACGTCGTCGCCGCTGTCTGGCGTGCCGCCGGAGAACAGCAACTCAGAGAGATGGTCTTCGATCACGTGGAACTCGTGGCTGCGCAGCATCTCCGGCGTGCGTGGCCGAGGCAGGTCGATCTGGACGATGGTCTTGATCCGTCCTGGCCGTGGCGTCATGACCGCAACGGTGTCCGACAGGAACACCGCCTCTGCGATCGAGTGAGTCACCAACAGCGTCGTGGTCTGGCGTTCGGTCCAGATCCGCAGCAGCTCGAGGTTGAGGCGCCGACGCGTCATCTCGTCCAGTGCGCCGAACGGCTCGTCGAGCAACAGCACCTTGGGCTCGACGACCAACGCGCGGGCGATCGCGACGCGCTGACGCATGCCGCCCGACAGTTGCGCCGGTCGAGCCTTCTCGAAGCCTTCGAGACCGACGAGCTTGATCAGATCGGGGATGGTCGACGGCGGTACCCGAACACCGCTGACCTCCAGCGGAAGGCGGATGTTGTCCTCGACACTGCGCCAGGGCAGCAGGGCTGCTTCCTGGAACGCAATGCCGAGGTGACGCTTGTCGCGCAACGCCTTGGGCTTCTCGCCATGGACACGGACGTCCCCCGACGTCGGCGTCTCCAGGTCGGCGATGATCCGCAACACGGTCGACTTGCCGCAGCCCGATGGTCCGAGCAGCGACAGGAACGACCCGGCAGGTGTGCGCAGGTTCAGGTCGTCCAGGGCGACGACCTGTTTGCGCCCGATCGAGAAGATCTTGGTCAGGGCGGAGATCGAGATGCCCTGCGGTGCGGTTTCCGCCCCACTGGCCATCCCGTTGGCCAGTGGGGCGGGTCCGCCCGCCACTCCTCCCGCATCCACGTCCGTCATCATGTCGTCGCGACGAGGTCGGGGTTCTCCTTGTACACCTCTGCCAACAGCGACATGTCGAACAGGTCTTCGGCCTTGATCGTGATGCCGGCTTTGCCGAGCACGGTGACGTTCTCGGCGATCAGCGCGTCGGAGATCGTGAAGACGCCGTTCTTCTTGGTTTCGTCGGTGAAGATCAGCGTCAGCTCGGACTTGACCTCCAGCGTCTGCTCGGCGGTGTCCAGACCGAGGTCCTTGCCGTAGGTGCCGGTGGTCAGCGAAGCGCCGAGACCCGGATCTGCGTAGAGGTCCTTCCAGCCCTGGATCTCGGACTTGAGGAACGCCTTGAGCGCGGCCTTCTTGCTCGTGATGCTGTCCTTCTTGACGACATAGACCTCGCTGACGAGCGGGTAGCCGAAGTCGGCGAGCAGGAACGTGACCGTGTCGACGCCCTGTGTCTTCAACGTGTTGGGCTCGTTGGTGACGAAGCTGAACCAGCAGTCGCACTCGCCGTTGACCAGCGGCGTCGGGTCGAACTGGGCCGGGAACTTGGTGATCTTCGAGTCGTCGATGCCGCTGGCCGCGACGAACGCGTCCCACACGGTCTGGTTCGCGGCCTGCAGACCGAACTTCTTGCCGTACATGTCCTGCGGCGTCTTCACCGGATTGCTGGCCAGCGACATCACCGCGAACGGGTTCTTCTGGTACTCGGCGCCGATGATGATCAACTCGCCACCCTGCCCGATCGCCGAAGCGACGAGGTCGGGGGCGGAGATGCCGACCAGGGCCGTGCCGGAGCTGACGTCGACTTCGGCCGGCTGCGCTGACGGGCCGCCGGCGATGAGGTTCACGCTGCTGAAGCCGTTGGCCTTGTAGTAGCCCTTGTTGTCGGCGATGTACGAGCCGGCGAACTCCGAGTTCTTGATCCACGACAGCCGCAGCGACATCTCACCGAGGTCGCCGACCGGTGCGGTGGAGCCGCCCGTTGTCGCGACGGTCGATGCTCCTGTGGTCCCGACGGTGGACCCGCCGGTCGTCGGCGCGGTCGTCGCAGCAGTGCTCGACGGCGTCGTGGTGGTGGGGGCGCCGGTGGTCGCGGGCGACGCCTTCTTGTCGCTGCCGCATGCTTCGAGCAGGATCGCTGCTGCGCTGACGGCAACAGCTCCACCGCCGAGTCTCATGATCAGCTCACGTCGGTTCATCATTGCCATGTCTTCGTGTCTCCCCTTCTCCGGGCGCGAGTGGCGCCTTGTATGGGTGTTGAAGGTACGAAGTCGCTATTTCCTGCGTGTTTCGGGCACGGTCTCGCTTCGGTTAAGGGCTTGTGAGGCCTGGCCCGGGATGTGACCCGCGAGGCATGATCTGCGGATGGTGATTCCCGCGCTCGACTTCGTGCCCCTGATCGATCTCAGCGCCTGGTACTCGGGTGATCCGGAGGCCCGGGCCGAACTCGTCCGTGCCGTCGACGAGGCCCTGGCGGCGAGCGGTTTCCTGTTGGTCACGGCCCACCGGGTCGACGACGTGTTGCGGCGCCAACTGCGCGCCGCGGTACACGAGTTCTTCGCGCTGCCCGTCGAGATCAAGGAGCAATACGCGACGGGGCCGACCGGTCGTGGTTGGGTGCCCGTCGGTCGCGAGGCGAACGCCTACTCCAGCGGCGAGGAATCGCCACCCGACCTGAAGCAGACCTTCAGCTGCAGCAACGACCGAGTGCCTGACGGCCTGGAGTCCGACAGCGACCTGTTCCCGCCGAATCAATGGCCCACCGAGGCTCCGAACCTGCAGGCGCTGGCGTGGGCGTGGCGAGCGGAGATGCTTCGGCTTGCGGGAGACCTCGCCGACCTCTTCTCCGCAGCCCTCGGGTTGGAGCCGATGTGGATGCGCTCGCGCACTGATGATCCGATGTGGACGTTGGCGATGAACTGGTATCCGCCGGTGAGCGTCGTCGGCGACCCGCAACCCGGACAGTTCCGCATCGGCCCGCACACCGACTTCGGCGTGATGACGCTGCTCGATCGCGAGCCCGGCATCGGCGGGCTGCAGGTGCAGCGAGCCGACGGATCATGGGTCGACGCGCCGTACGTCGACGGTGCGCTGACGATCAACGTCGGCGATTTGCTCGCGCGCTGGACCGGCGACCGCTGGCGCTCGGCCCGTCACCGCGTCCTGCCTCCGCCGGGCGATGGCGTCGAGGAGAGCCTGCTGTCGCTGGTCTTCTTCGACGAAGGCAACATGAACCAGATGATCGAGACCCTGCCCGCGCCCGCTGCCGGCCCGAACGTCTACGAGCCGATCCGCGCCGCCGACTACCTGCGACTCAAGCTGGAGCAGATCGACGTGTAGTCGCCAGGTACGCATCGAGGTCGCGGAAGCTCTGCGCGAACGCCTTCGTCGCTTGACTGGCGATGACCTTGCGCAACGGGCCGGCCCACCGCTTCGGTGCCATGGCCATGCGGTAGTCGATCTTCGTCGTGCCGTCGGCCAGATCGGTGAACTGCACCCGCTCGACCAGCGACGTGGTGAACGGCATGCGCATCGCGGTTGCGGTGAAAGCCCACAGCCGCTCGGGCTCCCAACCGATGAAGCGCTCGTCCACGCGCAGGCCGTTGACCGAGATGGCACGCGTCGCGCCGACGCCGTCGAAGGTCGCGCTGGTCGCCACGCAGCTGCGGCAGTTCTTGAACCACTTCGTCCAACTCTGGTTGTCGATGAACGCTGCCCACACCTCGGCCGGCGTCGCGGTCACGACGCCCTCGAAGTCGAGAATCCACGGCGCGGTGTCGGCGAACCCGATGTCCTGTTCGATCAACTTCGTCATGTCCAGATCCTCGCACGCCGACGAACCGCAGGCGTCCAGAAGTCAGCCACCACAACCGGGCGTCTCGCCTCAGCCGAACCGTGCAGATCGCCGAATACACGGGTGATCCGGACCCTCCGTAGGGGTGAGGCGCGCGTGTTCTGCGCCCGTCCTCGTCACGCTGTCACCAAATGTCGGCCAGAGCCCGACATTTCGTACCTGCGTCTCTCCACCGTCGGTTCATCGACCCACGCGCGTGGCGCCGGAACGCCGGCTCTGTGAGCGGCTGGGGGGTGCCCGCGGCGACAACTGTGAGTCATATGTCGTCGATCTGACGACATATGACATACGCGTCCACCCCGGTCACGGTACGTGTGAGCAACAACGCGAACGTCACGATTGTGGCGCACTGAAAGTCGCTGGACACTTCGCCGGACCCGCCCCGATCGGCGCATCCGCGGCTGCCCAGGTGGTGGCGTCGAGCCTCAGCACGTGCTCGGCGACCACGCCACAAGTGCAATGAGGTCGAGTTCTTGGCCGTGTTGCGTGGGGTGCGATGAGTTCGGGCGTGGGTCATCGTCTGCAGTTCATGGAACTCGAACAGCTCTCCTCCACGATCACGATCGACGCAACGCCTGACACCGTTTTCGGTGTGCTCGCAGACCCCTCCACCCACCAGGCGATCGATGGCACCGGATGGGTCCGTGAGGCCCAAGATCCAGCTCGCCTGACTGAGGTCGGTCAGACGTTCAAGATGGCCATGTACCACGAGGGCCATCCGAACAAGGACTACGAGATCGTCAACGAGGTCGTGGTCCTCGACGCACCGAAAGCGATTGCGTGGAAACCCGGGTTCGAAGCCGATGAGACCGGCAGGCTCGAGTTCGGCGGATGGGTCTGGCGCTACGACCTGGTGCCCGCCGGCCTGTCGCAAACCACTGTGACACTGACCTACGACTGGTCGGCAGCGACGGCGCAGGCCCGCCAGAACTTCCAGTTTCCGATCTTCGGCGTGGACCACCTCGAACGCTCGCTCGAGCACCTCGCCGGCCTGGTCTCCGCGTAGCGCATGACCGGCGGACACCCACCGTCATGAACGTTGCCGACCGAATCGACGCGTACATCGACAGCCAACCCGAACGAAAGCGCGCCGATCTGCTTGCCTTGCATCGTTTCCTGCTCGCCGCATCGCCAGGCTGCAGGTTGTGGTTCCTCGACGGCACCGATGCACAGGGGAAGACTGTCTCGAACGCCAACATTGGCTACGGCGAACGCAAGATGCGTCACGCAAACGGCGACTCCCGAGAGTTCTACCGAGTCGGCCTCAGCGCAAACACGACAGGGATCTCTGTCTACATCATCGGGCTCGATGACAAGACCTATCTCGCGCGCACCTACGGTCCCGGCATCGGCAAGGCGAAGGTGACCGGCTACTGCATCAAGTTCAAGCAGCTCGCCGACATCGACATGATACTGCTCGAGGCCGCGGTCCGCGACGGGCTCGAAGCTTCCGACCTCACGTGATCGCGCAACTCGTCGGGGCGGCCGAACGCACGATACAGAACGACGAAGATGTGACCGCCACGCCATGTCGGCGCATCGGATCGGGTGGTCACCTTCCACTGGATCGGCCCACGTGGCAGCGGAAACGCATCCGCGCCATCAGTACTGTTCTGTCGGAGCTGTCCGCGAGTTCGGTAAACGTGATGACCGTCTACAGCCAGAGTGGCGCCCGACGGCAAGAGCTATGCCCATCCGGCACGGTCGTTCGAACCTCCGCTCCGTGACCACGCACAGAACGTGCAAGCAGAACGACACACTGGAGTGCTCGCCCCAGAAGCACAGATCGGCGCATCGGCGCTCGGTGATGAGATCGCACGGGAGGCGGCGACGGGCTTTGGCGCTGCCACGGCGGGGGTCACCGTTTGTCGGAGTGGTGGAATTCGACATGGGAGAACATGGAAGGGCGCGAAGCTGTTTCATGTCGAAGCTCGTTCTGGATCACGAGGAGTTCCGGGCGCACATGGCCCCTCACGGGAGCCCTCGGTGACTACGTTGATCATCACTGCTGTTCTTGTCGAGGGTCGCTCCCAGGCCCAGGCCCAGGCCCAGGCCCAGGTCGGACGCGACTACCGAGTCTCTGAGGGTTGGGTCTCCAAGCTCGTTGCCCTCTACCGAGCCGGGGGTGACAACGCGTTCGGCAACAACTATTGACGCCGTCCTCGATCTCCGGTGACGACTCACGACACAAGGCCTGGACGCTGGCCCGGACATCATCGTGTGCCGCCTCGCCCACCACGTCCAGATCAGCATGTTGTCCGGTTGACGAGCCCCAATCCAGATCCTTCATCGTGCGGCCCGATCTCTGACCTCAGTTCGGTGGGGCTGCCGCGATCTCCGGTGGCGTGTGGTCCTTGCGATACCAGGCGACGAGGACGAGCAGCGCCGCCCACGCGACGAGGAGCCAGAGCATGGCGAGGGCTCCGCCCGAACCCAACACCGCGTGGTAAACCCGGTCGAGCAAGAACGGATATGTGCAGTTCTTCGGATCGAACGTCGTCGTTGCGTTTGCCTTCGCGACGCACCTCGAACTCGAGAGGTCTCTCCACGTGGTCGACGCCGCGGTCGTGCACGTCGTCGCGTCTTTGTGAGTCACGGTCGGGCACATCACTTGCGCGAGTGTGCGGATGCTCTTGGGGTTGTTCTGCGCCGGTGTCGTCGTGAGGTACTTCGCCAGCGTCGCGGCGAGATCCTGATGGCCCCGCGCGTTCGGATGGAACGTGTCGTGGATCCAGCTCGACGGGTTGATCAGTTGGGCCATCGCGCCGTCGGTGGGATTCGCAGTGAGCCAGTTGGCGTCCAGTGTGTTGGGGTTGCCGGTGTCGCACAGCGCGCGCTTGCTGTCGAGGAATGTCGTCTGGGTCGGCGCGACCTCGAACCCGGCGTTGAGAGCCTCTCGCGTGATGACGGCGTCGAGCTGCTCGGTGAAGCCTTTGAGGAACACTCGCTCGTTGAGCGTCAGCTCCGAGAACGAGCATTTCGGCGTGTCGTCGATGGGAACGGGGTAGGGGACGACGATGGTCCGGATGCCGCTGAGCGCGGCACCGATCTCGTGATAAGCCCGGTCGAGCCTGCGGGAGAGTCCGTCGGTCGCGTCACTCGTGACCGCAGCGAAGAACGGCTGGGCGATCGTGCTGCAGTCGCCGGGCCCGATGCACAGCTTGGCGAGGTCGCTGAAGCCGGCATCGTTACCACCGATGCTGACGAACGCGAGCGTGATGTTGGGATGGAGCTGATCGCGGATCGCCTTCAACTGTGCGAGCTGCACGAGGCCATGGGCGTATTGGCCGTCCGCTTGCAGGGCACTCGGCGCCGGGGGCGGCTCGTTGGGGTACTGCGGCTTGGTGTCGAAGTTGTCGACGACGGCTCCCGAGCACGCGAGGAAGATCGCGTGGTGCGGGAGGGCGTCCCCCGTGTTCTCGCTGAGGGTGACGGTGTACGCAGTGGGGGCGCGGTGGCACTCGTTCTGCCCGCGGTCGTTTGTGCCCGAGTAGAAGGTGGACGCGCCTTCGCCGGACATGTACGAGTCGCCGATCGAGACGAACGCGTCGTCCTGTGCAGGGTTGGTCTGGTTGAACGTCGTGGCAGGAGTCGCCAGCAACAGCGTCGGGTTGTCCTTGACGTGAGCGGCCGACGCACTGGACGCCCACGAGATCGCGACGACGACGGCGACCACCGTGGTGTCCAGGTTGCTGCGCGACACGACGAGGAAGAGCAGGGCCGTGAAGCAGATCACCACGATCGAGGCCCTCAGAACCGTGAGCGGTGTGACCTGCTCCAACCAGACGACCGCGAGGAAGGCGAGGACGAGGACGACGACACTGGCGGCCCTCGACGACCCGTCTCTGAAGAAGCTCCGTGCCAACAGAGAGCCGCGTTTCATCGTGCTGCTCACCCAGTCCCACGCGCGGTGGAGCAGCGGTCCCTTCGGCGGCTCGACCTTCGGAGGGCAGGGGCAGCAGCACGGGGGTTGCTTCGCTGCGCCTGCATCCGCCCTGACCGCCTCGTCCGTTCCATCGTGCGTCGCCTCGACCGGCTCGGCCATCTCGAGCAGCCACTCCGACACCAACCCGACGGCGATGGGAGTGAGGATGAATCCGACAGCGAAGAGGATCGCGTGGTCGCCGCCCCCGAACCGGAACGACTGGAAGCCGACGACGAGGAGGAACACGGCTGCGACCACGGTGATGACCATCGGTGCGAAGGGCTGGGTCCGCAACGCGTCGACGAGCATCCCGAACCCGAGGAACATCACGAACACTCCGATGAGCAAGAACGTGGACGGGCCGAGGGCCCCATTCGGCGCAGCACCTCCCAGTGTGCTCGACGTCGTAGCGACGACGACGCCGACAGCGGTGATCGCGAGTGGCGTGAGGACGATGCGCCACGTGAGCTTCGCCCCCTTGTTCTCACCGATGACACCCATCGACCACTTCGAGTCCACCACCAACGTGGCGACGATGAACGCGAGTACGAGGACGAACGTCCACCTCTGATGCAGGCGTCCGCGAGTGATGCTGAGCCCGACCAGCACCGCGAGGTAGAGCAAGATGCGCGCCGTGACGACCGCCGGCACGGAGGGTGGCGTCTTCTTCGCGGGAGCGGGGGCAGCCTTCAGCTTGGCCTTCACTGCAAGACCTTGAACGGTGTCTCGGATCACGCGCCGTCCCTCCCGTTTGGTGCATTCACCTGGCTGCCGCCGGGCGATCAGCGAGAATAACTCATTCGCAGTTCGTCAATTTCGGAACCATTGATGGGCCTGGCCCGGTGGCGGATGGAACCACCTCCAACGCGCCCGACAACACCATCCTTGATAGCCGAGGCAAGCGCAACGCCCGCGCCGACCAACAGCCGAATATGCCTACCGGACGCGGTAGCGCAGGTGGACGACGCCGTTGCCGAATCGGTGTTCGTCGATGAGTTCGAGATCGGCGCGCAAGCCGCTGGGCAGTGCGCGTTTGCGGCCACCGAGAACGATTGGCCAGACGAACAGGGCGAGCTCATCGACCAGCCCGGCGACCAGAGCCTGTGCTGCGAGGGTCGGGCCGCCGATCAACAGGTCCCGACTCGAAGCGGCCTTCAAATCGTGGACGACGCTGGGGTCGAAGTGCCGTTCGAGCCGAGTGTTCGTCGTGAGCGGCGCCTCGAGGGTCGACGAATAGACGACCTTGTCCGCTGCCTGCCAGGCGCGGGCGTAGTCGGCCGTGAGGTCCGACCGTGACGCCAGCGTGGGGTCTGTCTCCCAAACGGCCAGTGTCTCGTACATGCGTCGTCCGTAGAGATACGTGCCTGCGGATCGCATCAGTGTGGTGATGAACGCGAAGACCTCATCGTCCGGTGGAGACCAGTCGAACGCGCCACGTTCGTCCTCGGTGAAGCCGTCGAGTGACAGGTTCGACGCGTCGATCAGCTTCGCCATGGGTGCTCCTTCGTCGCCGTCACAATAGCGATGTCGCCGCTGGGCCCGATGCGTTGCTCGAAGCGTTGCTCGACGCGTACCGGGCGTGTGTCCGCAGTCACGAGAAAATTACTTGACCGGTACAGTCAGCCATCGTACTGTAGCGGTATAGAAACCGAAAGGACAGAGATCATGTCACCGATGTTCGTGCTCGCCGACCTCGCCAACCACAACCATTCCGACTTCGCCCGGAGAGCCTTCCCCGACGCCCCGGTTCAGCCCTACACCGAACCCTCTCGGCGCATTCGCCGCTTCGTCCGCTGGGCACACCTCCCGGTCCAGCGGCCGAGGCGGACGTCGCCAGCCGCGGCACCCGCGTGCACGCCGAGCTACTCGCACTCGGTCTGATCACCCGCTGACGGGCCAGAATGAACGGATGGCCCGCGTGACGCTGCAGACGATCGCCGATCGCGTCGGGGTCAGCCGGATGACGGTGTCGAACGCGTTCTCGCGGCCGGACCAGTTGTCGTCCGAACTGCGCGAGCGAATTCTCGCCGCGGCCGATGCGCTCGGCTACAGCGGTCCGGATCCGTCAGCACGCGCCCTCGCCCGCGGTACCACCGGCGCCGTCGGGGTCTTGCTCACCGACTCGCTCAAGTACGCGTTCGCCGACGAGGTCGCAACGGCGTTCCTCGGGTCGATCGTCGACGAACTCGCGCCGACAGGATTCGCGCTGACGTTGCTCTCGTCGGCGGCGCAGGGCGACATGATCCCGGCGCGCGATGTGCCGATGGACGGCGCGCTCGTCTACTCGTGCGACACGTCGTCACCGGCGATTGCCTGGCTGCTGCGGCGCAAGCTGCCCCTGGTCTACGTCGACCACGAACCCGAGCCCGGACACCCCAGCGTCAACATCGACGACCGCGGCGGAGCGCGTGCTGCAGCGCAGCACTTGACCGATCTCGGACATCGTCGGATCGCGATCGTGACGTGGAACTACATGGGCCTGCCGGGGCTGATCGCAGATCCGCTCGCCGTCACGGCCGGACACGTCACCAAGCAACGGATGATCGGCTGGATGGAGGCACTCGACAAGGCAGGGGTGCATCCGACCGTGATCGGCGCCGAGCGGATGGACGCCGACGCCGGCGACCTCGCGCTGCGTCTGCTGCTCGACGGCGACGCTCGACCAACCGCGATCCTCTGCTTCTGCGACGCGCTCGCGCAGGGTGTGGTGCGAGCTGCGATCGACAGCGGGCTGCGCGTGCCGCAGGACCTGTCGGTCGTCGGCTTCGACGACAACCCACTCGCGGAGCGGATGCGGCCCGCGCTGACCACCGTGCGGCAGGACGTCGAGGCCAAAGGGCGCGCTGCCGCAGCTGCGCTGACCACAGCGATCGAACGGTCGAAACGTGGCGTCACCAATCGGGCGCGCCATGTGCTGTTGCCCACCGAGCTCGTCGTGCGCGAAAGCACCGCCCGCGCGGCACCGGTCAGCGGGCGGCGTTCTTGACGAACTCGTCGTAGCGGGCGTCGCTGCGCACCCCGCCGTAGTAGCCGCCACGAACGTGACGGCGGGTCGACTCGTCGGCCGTGGCTCTCGCCGCCGAATGCCAGAGGTACGCGTCGTGGAAGATGATGTCGCCTCGCTCGCAGTACACACCGATCTCACCGGGCACCTTCTCGAAGCGCAACGGCATCGGGAACGGTGGCGGCTCGTCGGTGTGGCCGAGTGCAGTCTTCGAACCATCGGGGACCACCGCGCCGTTGACGTTCTCGTACGGTGCCGGAGTCGACCACTTGTGGCTGCCGGGGACGACGCGCAGGAATCCGTTGTCTGGCGACGTGGCATCGACGTGGAACGTGAACGCGACCGCCGGCCAGACGTCGAGGTTCGGACCGCTCTGCCAGTCGCTGTGCCAGCCGATGCGGGTGTAGCCGCTCTCGCGACCGGGCCGAGCGTCTTGGTAGACGACGCCGAAGCGCTCCGGGTCGGTCCAACACTCGGCACCGAGCCACGCCTGCATCAGCCCCAACAAGACCGGATGATCGATCGCGGCGCGCACCGTCGCGCTCAACTCCTCGACATACAGCACGTAGTTGGCGAACCGGCTCGTCTTCGATCCGTCGCTGTCGTCGACGAGGATCGTGGTGCCGTACTTGGCCGGAAGCGATCCGTCGACCAGACCGTGTTGCGCGGTCACACATTCGAGCTCCATCGCGTTCATGAAGTCCTCGTCGAACAAGCCGCGCAACACCACGAAGCCGTGCTCGGCGAAGAACGCCTGGAGTTCGTCGAGTTGAGCGGGCGTGAACACACCCAGATCGGTTGGGATCGATGTCATGAGGCTGTCTCCATTCGGCGGGAGTTGGTGTGGCTGTGCTGTTCGAGGTCGCGCATCAGGCGCCGCCACGCGACGCTGAGCCGATCGGCCCTGGTGTGGACCTCGACCGTGAGATCCGTCTCCAGGCCCATGGTCGTGTAGCGCTCGAGGATGTCGAGGTCCTCACCGAGGATCGCATCCTCGTCCCTGACGCACTGCGCCATCGCAGCGTCGTCGAGGTCATTGCGGGCCATGACCTTGAAGATGCGCGTCGACGTCATCGACTCTGGCTGACATGCGTAGACGATGCCGAACACTCCCGAGGTCATCGGGAAGCGCAGCTCGAGACTCGCGTTGCATCCGGCGTAGCCGACCTTGGTGACGGTGTGCTCCTGGATCAGTGGGTGCTCGCCCGTCGCCACCAACGGGTCGTCGTGGTTCTGGTACGGAGCGGTGAACGTCGAACGGACGAGCCACTCGTCGCGCATGATCTCATCACTGCTCACGTCAAACGCATCTTCGACACCGAACGAGGCCGGGTGCACGAACGGGAAGTGGGCGGCGTCCATGAAGTTGTCGATCAGCTGCGCGGCACTCACGCGTGTCCGCACGGTCTCGCATCGAGCCGATGCGAAACCATGCTCGGCCCAGCCCGGCAACGGTGGCAGCGGAGACAACGGCGGCTCGATCGCGATCCAGATCAGCCCGAGGTGTTCGATCGCCGCCGCCGCCGCCGCCGCCGCCGTCGCTGCGCCGCGACGCTGTTGCCCGACGGCGAACGCATCGATTGCGCCGGCGGTGCCTTCACGCCGAACGACGACCCACGGCTGGCCGAGCATCGAGACATCGACCGGTTGGGGTCCGAAGTCCTCGGCGTGACCGACGGCGATCCAGCTGTGGGCCAGCTCCGCGGACACATTGGTGAGCATCGTCGATCATCATGCAGGTGTTGTGTTTCGCCAGCGTGAACAACATCCTGCGAATCGATGAGAACCGGGTCGGCCCGTTGCGCCGGCGGGCATCGGCCAGGCAGTGTCGAGCCATGACAGTCACGTTGATCGCCGGTGGAATCGTGTTGCCGATGGAGGGTCGCAAGACCGTTCATTCCCGCGGATCGGTCCTGGTCGAGGGCACCACCATCCTCGCGGTCGGGCCGGCCGACGAAGTCGCGGCTGATCCACGAGCCACTGGTACCGATGTGAATATCGTCGATGCGGCCGGGTTCGCGGTGATCCCGGGACTGACCAACGGGCACATGCATTCGGGGCTGATGCGTGGCGTGGCCGAATCGATGGCGCTGTGGGACTGGCTGGACAACTACTACAACCAGGGGATGAAGGTGGTCACGCCGGAGCTGGCCGAGATCGCGTGCCTGCTGGCCTACACCGAGAACCTCCGCTTCGGGAACACCTCGGTCATGGACATGTATCGCTACATGGACGGCGGGGCCAGGGTCGCCGACCGTCTCGGCATCCGGGCCACGCTCGTTCCGTACATCGCCGACGAACCGGGCTTCGAATACTTCGAGTCGCTGGAGTCCAACCTCGCCCTGCTGAAGACGCACCGCACGGCGTCGGACGGTCGGGTGCGCACCTGGGTCGGGCTCGAGCATCTCTTCTACTGCTCGCCCGAGTGCTTCCGCGGCGCGATGGCGCTTGCCGAGGAATACGACACCGGTCTGCACACGCACAGCTCGGAGTCGATCTGGGAGGTGCAGGAGTCGCTGAAACGGTTCGGTCGCCGGCCGATCGAGGAGTTCCACAATCGCGGCATCCTTTCCGAGCGAACGGTCATCGCGCACTGCGTCTGGCTCGACGATCGCGAGATCGAACTCATGGCGCGCACCGGTACGTCGGCGATCCACTGCCCGTGTTCGAACATGAAGCTGGCGTCGGGTCCGGCGCGGGTGCGCGACATGCGTGCCGCCGGAATCGCGTTCGGTCTGGGCAGCGATGGCGAGGCGTCGAACAACAACCTCGACCTGTTCGACGAGATGAAGTTCGCGTCGCTGCTGCAGAAGGTGTCGACCCTCGATCCGACGGTGGGGGATCCATGGGATGTGCTGGCGATGGCGACCCTCGACGGGGCACGCGCCCTGGGGCTCGACGACATCAGCGGCTCGCTGGAGGTCGGGAAGCGGGCCGACATCGTCATGGTCGATCTGCACAAGCTGCACTTCGTGCCAGTGTTCGGCGCCGAGTACTTCAACGTCGCAGCTCACCTCGTGTTCTCGGCGCGCGGCACGGACGTGGATTCAGTGTGGGTCGATGGACGTCGCCTGGTCGCCGGCGGCACCGTCTTGAGTGTCGACGAGAACGAGGTCATCGCCACGGCTCAGGCCGCGGCCGAAGAACTGTTCCGACGCCGCAAGGTCGAGTTCGGCCATTGACCCCCGACGTGTGAACGCTGGATGAAACGGCACGACGCGGGTTGACCGAAGCCCCTCTGGGCTTGCAGCATCTGGTGCATGGATGGCCTGAGTTCAACCGCTCTGATACTGGTCGGTGGCAGGGTGATCGACCCGTCGACGCAGACCGACCGGATCGCCGACGTGCTCGTGCGCGATGGCGTGATCGCTGCGGTCGGGCCCGACCTCGCCGCCGCCAACCCGACTGTCGAGGCACGCGACTGCACCGGCCTGGTCGTGACCCCAGGCCTGATCGATCTGCACTGTCACGTGATGGCCGGCCTCGGTGACTTCTGCGTCGAGGCCGATGACATCGGTGTCGACATGGGGGTGCCGCTGTTGATCGACGGTGGCACGTCAGGCGTCGCGACGTTCGACATCTCGCGGCGGGCGATCATCGATCACCCGGCGACGAAGACCAAGGTGTTGGCGTTCATCGATCCGAACCAGCTGTACCTGGCCACCAAGGACTTCATCTGCCACAAGCTGACGATCGCGAACGACCTCAAGAACCTCGATGTCGAGTCGCTGATGGACTCACTCGAACGCAATGCCGATGTCGTGATCGGACTCAAGGCGCGGGCCTGCCATGTCGGCGACGTCGAGTTCTCACCGTTCCTCGACGCGGCCCAGAAGGCAGCCGGTGACAAGCCGGTCATGGTGCACCTCGGTCGCTTTCCGCACACGCCCGTGATCACGCCGTCAGCGCTGCTGAAGAGCCTGCGTTCGGGCGACATCATCACCCACGCGTTCCGTGGCGGCGGTGGGATGCTCGATGCGGCCGGCAAGGCGATCCCCGAGTTCCGTGATGCCGTCGATCGCGGCGTCGTGCTCGACGTCGGCCACTCCGGCACCGACTTCCGCTTCCGCGAAGCGCGGCGCCTGCTCGACCAGGGCTATCAGCCGGACACGATCTCGACCGATCTCAACATCTTCAACATCGGTGGGCCGGTGTTCTCGCTGGCCGAGAACATGACGAAGATGCTCGGTCTCGGGCTGGATCTCGTCGACGTGATCGCGATGGCGACGACCAACTCGGCGCGGGCGATCGGCCGGCTCGACGAGTTCGGCTCGTTGGCTGTCGGCCGCGCGGCAGAGGTGTCCGTGGTGCGACTGCGCAGTGATGGACCTTTTCCGGTGTCCGACGGTCACGAGACGATCACGTCCGAGATCGCGGTCGAGCCTGTCGGGTGTCTGCGCGGCGGCGCGGCGGCGCGTGGCACGACGCCGTGCCGACGCCGACGTTCGCCACCGTCGGCAAGACGTGGGGCAGCGTGCCCGACGACCAAGACTGGTGAGCCCCGCGATCGTGACAGCCGTCTCGACGTCCGATGCCCTTGGCGCCGCGCTCGAGCTCTTCTGGCATCCGGTGTGCACCGCGGCAGAGCTGGATGCGAAGGCGTCACAGCCGTTGGCCGTGCGACTGCTGGGACGGAACATCGCTGTTGCCCGCACCGACAGCGGCGCATTGCTGGCGGTCACCGACCGGTGCCTGCATCGATCGACGAAGCTGTCCGTCGGGTGGGTCGACGGGGAGTCGATCCGCTGCGCCTATCACGGGTGGAAGTGGGGCGCTGACGGCCGCTGTGTCGAGATCCCGTCGATGCCGCTGGGACCGATCCCGGAGAAGGCGTGCATCAGCGCCTACGAGGTCACCGAGCAATACGGCCTGGTGTGGATCCGCCTCGACGGCCGTGCCGGCACGGTGATCCCGGCTCACCCGGCCTACGACGACGGGGCGATGAAGATCGTGCATGGCGTGCCGTACACGTGGCCGGTTGGTGCACCGCGGCGAGTCGAGAACTTCGTCGACCTGGCTCACTTCGCCTGGGTGCACGACGGCAGCCTCGGTCGGCGCGACGAACCCGTACCACCCCTGCCGACGATCACTCGCGAGAGTGGCGAGCTGCGTTTCGCATTCGACCCGCCGGAGATGGAGGTCGACGACACTGCCTTGTTCGGGCACTCCGAGTACCGCATGCCGATGCCACTCACGGTCAGCATCGAGTTCTGGCTCGCGGGCGGAGCCAAGCGTCATCTGTGGATGACGGCGTGCCCGATCGACATGGTGAGCACTCGCACGTTCTGGACCGTGTCGCGCAACGATGACGTCGACGGTGACGATGCGCCGCACATGGCGTTCCAGGCCCTGGTGCTGGCTGAGGACGAGCCCGTCGTCTGCAACCAGGACCCGCCCGAGTTGCACCTCGAACCAGGCTTCGAGCTCTCGGTGCGTACCGACCGTGTCTCGATCGAGTACCGCCGCTGGCTCGGCCAGATCGCCGCTGCGGCGGCGACAGGACCCGACGAAGTCGCCGCGATCGTCGCCGCATCGAACGCGCCGCGCCTGGCCGACGTCGGTGCGCCAGCATGATGGACGTGATGCTCGACACCAACGATCCAGCGTTCCTCGCTGATCCACATCCTGTCTTCGACGCGCTCCGCAAGCACGGCGGTTTCGTGCGCGATCAGCTCGGCCTGTCGCTGATCTCCTACGACGCGTGCGATGCCGCGTTTCACGACCGGGCGCTGGTGCCCGGCATCGACTGGCTGTTGCAGGAGATGGGCCACGGCCCGCTGTGGGGGGTCTTCGACCACACCCTCACCGATTCCGAAGGCGTCGATCACCAACGCCTGCGCCGCGCGGTCAGCCCGTGGTTCACGGCGCGACGCATCGACGCGCTGCGCGTCCGGACACGCGACCTCGTGGCGGACCTGCTCGATGCGCACGACCCGGCGACCGAGCTCGACGTGATGTCGGGTCTCGCTGATCAGGTCCCTGCCCAGCTGTTCTGCTGGATGATCGGTGCGGATCCCGCAGACGCCGAGCTGCTCGCGCAGCTCTCGAAGGTGTTGCTGCTGGTCTTCACCGCGCAGGAGTCCATGGTCGAGCCGGTCCGGGCGGCGAAGCGCGAGCTGCTCGAGTACACCCGCCAATTGCTCGACGCGAAACGACGCCAACCCGGTGACGATCTGGCCTCGATCCTGGTAGCCGCCCACGACAGTGGTGCAATCGCGGGCGAGGACGCGCTGTACCTCCTCGAGGAGTTGCTCAGCGCTTCGGTCGACAACACCGCGAACACGACCGGACTGGCGCTGCACACGCTCGCCGAGCGCCCCGATCAATGGGCGCTGCTCCAGGCCGACGCGTCGTTGATTGCTGGTGCGGCTGAGGAGTGCGGACGCTTTCAGCCGGCGATCAGGCACACGATCAAGTTCGCTGTCGAGGACACCGAACTGCTCGGCCATCAGGTCGCGAAGGGCACCTACGTCTCGATCCGCATCGCCGCCGCGCATCGCGATCCCGAGGTCTACGATTCGCCGCACACCTTCGACGTCACCCGCAAGCTGGCCAAGCCACAGCTCGCCTTCGGAGCCGGCCGTCACTACTGCCTCGGCGCAGCGCTGGGCAAGATGGAGGTGCAGGAGATGATCGCCGGTGTGACGAGTCGGTGGCAGTCCGCTGCGGTCGGCGAGACTGCGGACATGAGCATCACCGCGTCCGGCCACGTCCGGTCACTTCCACTCGTGCTGCAGCCATGAGCGACGCATCAGCAGCCGGCGTGCCGTCCGACTGGACTCGTCCGATCCCGCACTACTCGACCGATCCGTTCGTCGGCCGCACCACGATCCACGGCCTCGCATCCGACGAGGTCCGGTCGTCGCTGCACAAGCACATCCGTCGCGGGCGGATGGAGATGTCGATTCGTTCCGCGCTCGAACTGGCGCGCACCGATGCAGAACACGAAGCGCAGATGTGGGATCGGCTGCGCGTCATCGCGGCCGAAGACATCGGGCTCGGCAATCCGAACGCACCGTCGATCGTCTACGCGCTGTGGCAGAGTGCCGAGGCGTCGCCGTCCGGTTCGTACGACCGCCTCGTCTACGCCGCGCAAGCTGCCGGCTTCCTGGCCAACTCGCCGAAGGACCCGACGCCCGGCGAGATCATGCAGGTCGTGCTCAACGAAGATCGACCCGCGGTCATCCCCGACGAGGCGCTGTGCATCCACACCAGGCGAGGCCAGGAGATGGGCCGGACGATGTACGACTGGTACACCACCGGAACGGTGATCGAGCCCGAGGTCGAGGGTCGCGACCACACCTGGCGCGACCACCTCTTCGATCTCTACCTGCGCCTCGATCCACCGGAAAACGTCCGCCCGGCCTGAACCGTTGCGCGATGCGTCAGTCGCTGATCGCGCGCGCCAGGTTCTGCTGCAGCCGGGTCATCACCGACGCCAGGGCCTGACGTTCCTCGCGGCTGATGCCGTCGCGGAGTTCGGCCCGTAAGACCTCGTCGATCTTGGCGATTCGCGCAGCGGTTGAACGCCCAGAGGTCGTGAGTGACACGAGCCAGACGCGGCGGTCGACGGCGTCGGGATGACGCTCGAGAAGGTCGCGTTCCTGCAGGCGATCGATCGTCGCTCCGATGACGGCGCGGCCGAGGCGAAGATGATCGGCGATGCGGGTCTGGGTGATCGGCCCGAACTCTTCGACGTAAGCGATGATGCTCGCCTGGGTGAGGTTCAACCCCAGTGGAGCGAACCGGGCATCGAACGCCTCGCGGATCGCGCGTGCCGTCGCCATCAGGGTCGACTCGACGCGCAACCACGGCGGTGCGTCGAGCTCGTGCGAGGTCGAAGGGTGTGCTGTCACTGTTCCGTCACCCGGCCCTCCCTACGCACACGCGTCGCCCGATGACGACTGGCGGCACACTATATGGCACCATACAATCTGCCCGAATCGCCACAACCCGAATCGCCACACGAGGAATCGAAGCCATGACCGACACCATCAACAGCGCAGGCCCATCGATCGAGGCCGACGTCGACGACCTCGACGCCTTCCGCGCCAAGTGCAAGGCCTTCTTGGAGACGCACCCCGCACCAGCGGGCGGGTCCACCTTCGCCAGCGACAAGCGGTTCCTCGAGGCGTTGAGCGAAGCGGGTCTCGGTGGCCTCACATACGCCAAGGAGTTCGGTGGCGCCGGGCTCACGTCGGTGCACGAGAGGATCTGGCGCGAAGAGCAGGCAGGGTTTCCGTCGCAGGCCGGCGAGTTCATCATCAGCCACGGCATGTGTCTGCCGATGGTCAACGAGTTCGGCACCGATGAGCAGCGCAAGGCCTACATGCCGGACATGATCGCCGGTCGCACCCTGTGGTGCCAGATGTTCTCCGAGCCCGGCGCCGGCTCTGATGTGGCCAGCCTGCAGTCGAAAGCCGAGCTGGACGGCGACGAGTGGATCCTCAACGGTCAGAAGGTGTGGACCACGCTGGCGCACCTCTCCGACTATGGCGTGATCGTCGCCCGTACCGACCCGGATCAGCCCAAGCATCGCGGCATCTCGATGTTCATCCTCGACATGAAGGCGCCCGGCGTCGAGATCCGGCCGATCCATCAGATCGACGGCGGCAACCACTTCAACGAGGTCTTCTTCACCAACGTTCGCATCCCCAAGGATCAGCAGATCGGCGAGCTCAACAAGGGGTGGGGACTGGCCACCAGCATGCTGATGTACGAGCGCGTCGCGATCGGTTCGGGCGGGTCGGGTCGTGTCAGCCAGCCTCACTTCGATCTGCTCGCCGGCATCGCCAAGGCCAACGGTGCGATCAACGACCCGGTCGTGCGCGATCAGCTGATGAAGATGTACTGCATGGAGTCCACCAAGTCGATGGTGGCGCTGCGCACGCGCGCCGAGATGAAGGCCGGCAAGACACCCGGCCCGGGTGGGTCACTGGGCAAGCTGATGGGGTCGGTCATCTCCTGGCGCTATCGCGAGATCGCGCTCGAGATCGCCGGCCCGGTATCGGTGGCGTGGGACGAAGCGGGTGGTTCGTACCTCAACAAGAACGTCCTCAATTCGTTCCAGAGCGGCATCGCCGGTGGCACCGACGAGATCCAGCGCAACATCATCGGCGAGCGCGTCCTGGGCCTGCCGCGCGAGCCGTCGGTCGACACCTCCGTGCCGTTCCGCGAGCTCAAGGTCGGCACCCAGCGCACCTCCTGATCGGTGCGTGCAAGAACACCGCACACGCTGCCGTAATGTGAGCCGGTGCGTCGTGACATAGCCCGTGCCAACAGTTCGTCGCGACGCAGGACCGTCACCGTCCTGACGGTGGTGATGATGGTCGTGATGGCCGATTGCGGATCGAGCAGCGGCTCGGGCGGTTCGGCGTCGAAGTTCACCGATGGCCTACGCTCCGCGTGCCGCACGGCTTCGTCGGCAGCGAGCGATCTCGACGCGTCGGACGCGAGTGGCTACTTGCACGGTGCGCGATCGATCGTGAGCAAGGAGATCGATACGACCGGAGCGTTGAAAGCCCCGAAGGACCAGCAGGCGGCGTTCGACGACTTCAGCTCGAACCTCGACGATCAGCTGAGCGCGTTCCGGAAGGTCGCCGCGGTCAACGGTTCCGGCAACCAGGTTGCGATCGGCAAGGCGGTCACCAGGCTGGTCAAAGTCGTCGCCGCCGGCGACGATCTGGCGACATCGGTCGGTGCCACACGGTGCGTCTCGATCTTCGACGGCATGGATCTCGCCTCGCTCGGCGCTGCGTCGGGGACCACCACCGACACCGGGCCGACGTCGACGAACGTCGCTGGGGTCGATGGATCCTCGGTCACGTGGGGCCCCTGCACCGGCGAAACGGCGCCCTGGGTGTGCGGCGCTATCAGCGTGCCGTTGGACTACACCAAGCCGTCGGGTGACCACATCTCGATCGCGCTCAACCGACTGCCGGCCGCGGTGCCGGCGGAACGCATCGGTGCGATCGTCCTCAACCCGGGCGGACCCGGTGGCTCGGGCCTCGATGCCGCGTACGGCAACGCGCCGGGCTTCCCCCAGGACCTGCTCGACCGGTTCGACATCGTCGGTTTCGACCCACGCGGCATCGGCAAATCGGCACCGGTCAGTTGCGACGGCAAGGACCTTTTCGCCGACCCGTCGATCCTCACGACGTGCGTCGCGACGTCGGGTGCCGAGCTCTCGTACCTCGGCACCACCAACGTCGCTCGCGACCTCGACCAGATCCGCGTTGCACTCGGTGAGAAGAAGCTCACCTACCTCGGCTTCAGTTACGGCACCGCAATTGGCAGCGTCTACGCCGACATGTTCCCGCAGAACGTCAGGGCGATCGTCCTCGACGGATCGATCGATCCGGCCGCCGGTGAGGCGAACACGGCCGCGGACCCCGGTGGCCGGACGTACACCGCTCAGGATTTCGACGGCACCACCAACATCTTTCTGCATCTGTGCGACTCGACGCCGACCTGTCCCGCGGGACCGGACTCGACCCGGGTGCTGAACTCGGTGCTGAGAGATGTCGGTTCCTTGCCGACCAACTACTTCAAGGGTGCCACCAAACTGACCACGGACGACATCCGTCAGTTGCTGACCACGTCGATGTACTCGATCGAATATTGGCCGCTGCTCGCGAGCGCGCTCGGCGACGCCAAGCAGGGTGACGCGTCGACGTTCGCTGCGCTCATCAGTTACCTGGCGTTCGGATACCCGGCGAACATGTCGGCGCGACCGGAGTCGAACTACACCCAGATCGCGGTGACGTGTGCCGACTTCGCCGAGCGCGATGCGGGGTTCTTCTGCCATCCGTTCCCGCCGACGCAAGAGCCGATCCCGGCGATCGCGACGGCGAAGGGAGCACCTCCGATGGTCATCATCGGAACCAAGGGTGATCCGGCGACTCCGTATCAGAACTCAGCCAAGATGGCCACGGCGCTCGGCAACTCCGTCTCGCTCACGTGGGAAGGGGCCGGGCACACGGCGTTCTTCGAGAGCGCCTGCATTTCGGACCTCGTGACTGCCTATTTCGTCAAGCTGACCGAGCCGCCCGCCAACGTGGATTGTCCGTTCCTGCCTGGCGCCACGACCGACAAGCAACTCGGTGACCGGATCTTCGGCCACACGGCGATGATGAGCGAAGCCGCCCAGATCGAGCAGATCCTGGAGTCCAAGGGTGACGACCCGGCGATCGCCCGTTGCGTCAGCACCAAGCTTGCGGCGAACGGCGATCATCGCCTCGTCGTCCACGAGTTGCTCGGCGTCGACTCACCCGACCTGGTTCAGCTCCGGACCTCGATCGAAGCAAGTTGTAAGGCCGGCGGCTGAGTCGCATTCGGTTGGGCCGGTCAGCGCGTGACCATGTCGCGGAGCCGGTCGACCCGTTCGTCGGCACCCAGATAGCGCACGAGCACTCCGAGCACGCGGTCGACATCGAGCGTGCCGGCCGCGTGCATCTCTTCGAGATCGGCCCAATCCTTGGTGCGATTGAAGAACGCTTTGAACACGGCAAGATCTGAGCACGACAGGAACGGGATGTCGTGTTCGGCGAAGCGTTCGGTGACCGTCCTCTCGGCGGCTCCGCTGTGGAAGTCGGTGGTGTTGAGGAAGATGTCGACCGGCGTCGAATCCCACCACAGCCTGACCTGACCGTCTGTGGCGAGCGTGGCTCGAGTCGACGCCTCGTGCACGACGTGCTTCGGCATCGCGGCCAACACAGCATCGACCGCCTCCACTCCGACGAAGATGTTGACGTCGATGTCGATGGTGCCGCGAGCGCGTTGGGTGCACCATGCCAGCGCGAGCGCGCCGCCAAATGCGTGGGCCAGCTGCGCGGCATCCAGCGAACGGTGGAGCGCGACGATCTTGTCTGCCAGCGACACCGTCGCAGGACGACGCGTCATCGGCGCAGCCCGAATCGCGGAAACGTCAGTGTCTTGCTGTGGCGAGCAGGAAACATCGCCGCCAACTCGAGCACCTGAGCCAGCTCGTCGCCGCGCTCTTCCGGCCGGCTTCCCCGGATTCGCAACGACGTCTCGTTGGTCATCGCGAAACCGGCGGCCCTGACGAGGCGCTCGACGACGGCCATCGATGGTTCGATGCGTTCGGCTTCGTACGCACTGATGGTGGAGTGCGACGTGGATGCACGCTCGGCAAGTTCGCGAAGGGACAGGTGACTGTCGCGCCGAACTCGCCTGACGATCTCGTGTGCACTCACGTTCGCGATGGTATCAGATCTGATACCAATCATTCGGAGCGGAACGAGAGGGATTTGAACCCCCGGGGCGTGAACCCTTCCGCTTTCAAGGCGGATGCATTTGGCCGCTCTGCCATCGTTCCGGTCGCAAGACTAGCGGTGTGCCTCGAGTTCGGCGAGGACGCAGGCGGCATCGAAGGGGAACCGTGGCCGATGGCCGCGCAGCTCGTACAACGCCGCCGACCGGCGCGCTGAATTAGGCGTCCCGTGACTTTCGCCGGCGGCTCGCGACGATTGCAAGGCTGCCGAGGACCAGAATCCACTCAGCGAGATCGACGGTGGGGCGGGTTGCGCTTCCGGTCGACGGCAGTATCGCTGGTATTTGCTGCACGCCATCGACCGTGACTGCCGAAGGTTCGGATGTCACGGACGAACAGGCTATGAGGATCGGACTCGGGCAAGGACGCTGTCCAGTTGCGATCGCCGAGTTGATGACGCGGCCGACGTCGAGGTCTACCTGTTTCACGGAGTACGAGGCTGTACACGTCATCGAGACGCCGGGTGCGAGCGTGGTCGACGGGCAGCTCACGGGGGCGTCGAGCTCGACGGCGGGCGCCGTCATCGTGTCCGCGACCGTGATAGTTCCAAGCGAGACGTTGCCGGTGTTGGTGACAACGAACGTGTATTCGATGACCTCTCCAACACTGGAGACGGACCCCTTGTCGGCGGACTTGACGATCGCCAACGCGGGTGCCTGCGCGGTCGGGATGTCGAGCGTGGTTGTGATCGAATCGACGGATCCGTCAGGAGACGTGGCGTGTGCGGTTGCCGTGTTCTCGAGAACCTTCGACGGCGCATCCACATCTGCCTGGGTGACGGTGTAGGTCGCAGTGCACACGGTGGAACCGCCGCTTGCGGCCAGCGTGGTCACGGGGCATGTCACGGTGAGCCCGGGGTTGGGATGGGCTGTGAAAGCGTCGGTCACAGTGAGGTTCGTGAGCGTCTGGTTCCCGGTGTTCTTCACTGCAAAGGTGTACGACACGATCTGGCCCGCCGCGGTGACCAACTTGGTCGTCGAGTTCTTGGTGAGCGTCAACCCGTGCGCGGCTGAAGCGGGCACCGTCACGGCGCTCGGCGGCGTGTCCGGTATGGGGTTGTTGCCGGGATCGGATGCGCTCGCTGTCGCTGAGTTGTGGACGGTGCCGTTGTCGAGGTCGGCCTGGGTCACTGCGTACGCGGCGACGCATTCCATCGAGGCGCCAGGGCTCAGTGTCGTTTGCGGACATGTCGGGCCTGTTGTCAAGACGGTTGCGGGCGCCGTCATCGCGTCGTTCACCGTGACGTTCGAGAGTGTGACGTTCCCGGTGTTCGCGACGTCGAACGTGTAGGCAATGACGTCGTTGACCGCTGCGTACGAAGTGGTCGACGAAGCCTTCGTCAACGTCATCGACGGATGCGGGGGTAGCGGAGGATCGATGCATGCCGAGTTGTCGGATGTAGAGGCCGTTTCGCCGCCCATGTTCACGCTGTTGAACAATCCGCTTCCTGGAGATCCGTCGCACGGCGACACGCTGACGTTGTGATCGAACGTGAACGTCACCGTGACGTTGTAGGCGTGGCTCGACAGCCCTTCCAGCGGGGTTCCCGACGGAGCGAGCGTGTAGGGGCCTGTGCCAATCGCGGAGGAGCCCAACGGCGCGCCAGGGCCTGACGCAGACCACGAGGCGGCACGGACCGTCAGTCCATCGGAAAAGGAGGGAGTGTCGACGAGGTCGTACGTGGTCGCTGCCGAACCCGAGTTCGTGACGTTGATCGAGTAGGTCGCCGTGAATTCGCCGGAAGCGTTCGGGCCGCTGACGACACCAGCGACCTTCACTGCGTTGGTCTGTGCTGCAGTCGGATTCGACGCGGTGCAGGAGCACGAACCGCTCGTCGACGTGGCGACATTCGTGATCGACGTCGTGCCGGCTGGTATCGGATTTGCGACGGTGACGGTGTACGTCGTCGACGTCGAGGAACCCGGCGCGACATCAACCAGTTGATCGCACTGCGTTCCCGCCGGCGAGCCGCTTGCGCACGACCAGCCCTCGCCGCTACCCGAGTACACCGTGTTGGTCGGGACGGTGTCGGACAGCGTCGTCGACCCCGATGTGGTGGCGGGATTGCTGGTCGTGATCGTGTAGGCGACCGTGTCCCCACCCTTGACGAATGTGCTGGCGGTGGCTGGGGCACCGTTCACCGACGTGATCACTTTGACGGTATTCATCATCGGCGTGTTGGTGATCGTGCAGATGATGTTGGCGAGCAGTCGCGCCCCGGTCTGCGGCGGCACAGACAGCGACCAGACGCCGACACCTGCTGCGACCGTTGGTACCGCAGCGTTGGTGTTTGTCGCATCGACACAACTCACCGACTGCTGGTAGGTCGTCAACGAGCCGCTCACCGCTGTCTCCGTCAGCGTCAGCACCGTGTTGGGAACGGCAATCACCGGGCCGGCGATTGCAGCGGACGCCGTTTGCAGTCCAGTTGTCGACCCGGTTGTGGTCGCGGTGTTGCCGCCTGACAAGCCTCCCCCCGTGATCGCAAGGGTGAACTGGTCGGATGGCGAGGATCGACCGGCGATGAACTTCTGCAATTGCAACGAGCCGCTCGGGTTGCAACCAGCAAGATCGTTGATGCCGACTTGCGACAATGCAACAGAGCTGACCTGCGCACCGGTGTCTGGATTGAGCTTCAGCAGATTGCCGTTTGCCGACACGTACAGGTAGCCGTCCACGCCGAACGCGATGCCGCCGAACAGCGCCCCGGTCGGCAGCGTCGTCAGCAGCGTTCCGGCGAGCGCGGCCGTTCCCGGCGTGGTGGGGATGTTCGAGATCCTGACGAGGTTCTGTGTTCCGACGCCGCCGCTGGACACAACGACGTACATGTTGCCGACGCCGTCGAACCCGAGGTCACCGCTCTGTCCGGTGAAACCGACCATTGATCCGATGTACCCGATCGCCGTGTTCGTGTTGCTGTCGAACGCGTAGAAGTCCTGAATCGCCGTGTTCGTCCGCGGCGACGAATAGTAGAAGATCCCGTTGACCGGGTTCATGCCGCCGCGGAGCACCGTCGTGGAGGTCAGGCTGTTCACCAGTGGGACTGTCGAGTACGTGGTGAACGTGCTCGACGCAACGTCGTATCGATAGATGGACGGCGTTTGGCCCGCTGTCACGGTTCCACCCTTGACGGCGTACAGGTTCGTGCCGTCGACCGTGATGCCGAGCGCGTTGACGCTGGTGGACGGGAACGCGCCGATCGAGCTGACTGTGCCTGTCGAAGTGTCGATCGATTGGAGCGCACCGCTGTTGTTCGTGGCGAACAGCAGCGTGCAGTCGAGTGCACTGCCGGCAGCCTTCGCGGCGTCGACGGAGCTCCACGGAGCCGCAACTGGGACGATGCCGGCGACGACGCAGATCGCGCCGATCAGGGCCATGGCGAGGGCGCCGCGAACGGCGCGGTAGCGGTTCGGTCGGCTGCCACCGGCCACATGTCGTGGAACCGTGCCCCGCCATCCAAGAAGCAATTCGTCCCGCTCGGCTGTCCCACCCATGGTTGTCCTTTCGTGGCACGGGGCCGTGGCCTTGTCTGCCTGAAACGACGTCCGACAACTGCTTTGATGACGCAGCAATGCAAATGAGGGCGGGAGGCGCAATGAAAGCGGGGAATCGGGTCGCGGTAAGGTCGGGTCATGCTCCAGACGATTCCTGCACGCCGTGGCAAGGCCACCCGTCTCGCCGCCGGCGAGGCGATCAAGATCATCAACACCCACGGCACGCAAGTCGTCGACTTCTGGGCCTTCACGGCCAGCATGCAGACTGAGTACGTCGGCATGGAGCAGTGCCGGCCGACGTGGCACCGGCTGTTCCCTGCCACCGGCGATCCGCTGTACACGAACCATCGTCGCCCACTGTTGATTCTTGAAGAAGACACGTCGCCGGGTCGGCACGACACGCTGATGGCTCCGTGCGACAACGATCGCTACGGCCTGCTCGGCTGCACCGACTACCACGACAACTGCCGCGACAACATGCACGCGGCGCTCGCCGAGCTCGGCCTGACGGTGCCCTACACGCCGGCCTCGCTGAACATCTTCATGAACATTCCGTGGACGATGGAAGGCGACCTCGCCTTCGAGCCGGCACTGAGCAAGCCCGGCGACTACGTCGTGCTCCGCGCCGTGCTCGACTGCGTGTGCGTGATGTCGGCGTGCCCGCAGGACATCCTCGCGATCAACAGCCAAGCGCCGACCGAAGCCCATTTCGAGATCCTGCCCGCGGCCTGAGCCTGACGTCTGGCCCGAATTGCCCATAGAGGTTGCGGCCGTCGTCGGATAGCATTGCCGACGGAGAGCTGCCAGAGCGGCCGAATGGGGCACCCTGCTAAGGTGTTGATGGCTTCGGTCATCCGTGGGTTCAAATCCCACGCTCTCCGCCAGTTGATCAGCCGATATCGCCAGCCGATGTCGATGGCCAAACCCCGTCCGTCGTGACGGGGTTTGCTCGTTTTCACGAGCCTTAGCAGGTGCGACGCATCCAACCGCGGACCCGAGTGTTGCAATCTGATGACGACAGGTGTAGACATTTCGTAACGAAAGCCATACGAGAAGTCGTGTGGGGGGCGGGATTGTTCGCCCCTCATCGCCCAAGCAGGACGAGTGGGAGTCCAGGCGGACGGAAGAGGGACAGCGAACGAATGCCAAACCAAGACGAGCACGGGTTCTGGGACGCTGATCCCGATTGGTCACGCGACGACTCGACCGCGCGTGTCGCGCGGGTGCCACGGGCTCCGGTTCGTGAGCGCACGATGTTCTGGCGCCGCACCGGAGCAATGGTGGTCGTCGGCCTGATCGCTGCCCCGATCGCGTTGGCCCTGCGCAGCACGGATCCGACGCCCGGCCTGTCGACGTCGGCGATGGCAACGGCGCTGCAGCCGGCGATCGCAATCGACACGACGCCAGCAACGCTCGCTCCCGAAGCGGGTGCCGCAGGTCAGGCGGCTGTCGTTCCAGCGCTCGCGCCGGTCGTGCTCGGTGCCGCCGCAGCCGGCCTACAGAACGTCGAAACGGCGTCGACGTCGGCATCATCGGCGAAAGCCTCGACCGCACGAAAGACGTCGTGTGCGAAGACGTACACCGTCTCGACCGGTGACTACTGGATCATGATCGCCCGCAACCAGTCGGTTGCGCTGAAGGATCTGCTCGCTGCCAACGGCGCGACCATCGCCACGCCGCTGTACACCGGGCGCCCGGTGTGCCTGCCTGCCAATGCAGTCGCGGTGAAGACGGCCTCCAGCACTGCGACGACGGTTGCCAAGACGACTTCGACGACGAAGAAGAAGTCGACGGCCACCACCACCACGGTCAAAGTCACTGCCTCCACCGCCAAGCCGACACCGGCCAAGGCGCCGGCGACCACAGTGAAGACCGCGACCACAACGACCGCGAAGACAACGACCGTGAAGACGACGACCACGACCACCGTGGCACCGACGACCACGGTTGGTCCGCCGAAGAACACCTACACCCGGGCGCAAACCGAACAAATCATCCGCGATGTCTGGCCCGACGATGTCGAGGACAAAGCCGTCAGCATCGCTACCCGCGAGAGCAACCTGATCCCCACCGTTCGCAACGCATGCTGCTTCGGCCTGTTCCAGATCTACTTCATCGCCAACAAGGCGACGTTGGTGGCTGCCGGCATCACCTCGCAGGCGATGCTCTACGACCCTCGCGTCAACGCAACCGCGGCGTACCTGCTGTACCTGCGCTCGGGATGGTCGCCCTGGGGAGGCTGACACGTAGCACTCTGCGCCGAGGAAATTCCGGGTGCATCGCGGCGTAGTCTCCGACTACACTCACATACCGAAATGCGCCCGTAGCTCAATGGATAGAGCACTTGATTACGGATCAAGCGGTTAGGGGTTCGAGTCCCTTCGGGCGCACTGAAGACGAGCGGCCATCACGGCCGCTCGTTTGCTTTTTCGGACCAGCCACGATGCACGTCAGTCGCGGCCTGTCCCCGTAAGAGAAACAGTTGCTTCTTTTCTGCAACATGATGATCCTCGAGGTCAGCGCCAGCGAGGCACGATCACGTCTACGCAGCAACAAGCAGTCGTGCAAGATGTCGTCATCGGACGACTCCACATCTCGGTCGCTCGTCATGCGTGTCCTGGTGAGATCTCCCCGCTCCCTTGAGCCGCCGGCGATTCGGCCGATGCCCGACGCGGGTAACAGAGGCGCGATGTCCACGACCGGTGGACGTGTCTTGGAGAGAGGTCTTCGTGATGAGTCGGCGGCACATGAACCACATCGATGACGGGCAGCGACGGGCTACATCGCGCGACGACGGCTTCACGCTCGTCGAGATCTTGATCGCGATCGTGCTCGTCGGCATCCTGTCGGCAGTCGTCGTGGTCGGCATCAGCGCGCTGACCGACAAAGGCAGCTCGGCAGCGTGCACGACATCACTCGACGCAGCCAAGGCCGGCACGGTGGTGTACTACACGACCAACGCCGCCTATCCGACAACCTTGCAGCAGATGACGGGGGCCAACCCACCCGACCTCACCCTGTCGTCCGGCATCACGCTCAACCCCGCCGGCACCGCAGCGATCGGATCGGGATGGACATTGACGATGACGCCCGGCGTGGCCGCTGCTGCGCCGACCTTCTCGTGCGCCAACACGTCGTCGTCCTCGTCGGGGGCGGCAAACGGTACGGCCGCCTGTCCGGGTACCTTCGTCGGTTGGGTCGGCGAGTACTACTCGAACTCCACCCTCTCGGGTACGGCGGCGCTGTGCCGCGACGATCCGGCCGTCAACTTCGCGTGGGGCGGCGGTGGACCGGCGACCGGTCTACCGGTCGACCAGTTCTCGTCTCGGTGGACGCGCAGCGTTGCGTTCACCGCCGGCAGCCACACGTTCACGATCGGCTCCGACGACGGCTCCCGGCTCTACATCGATGGCGTGCTGGTGCTCGACTACTGGAACGATCACGCGTACGGGACCCAGAACGTCACCAAGACGCTGACCGCCGGGAACCACACGGTCGTGATGGAGTTCTACGAGGCCTACGGCCAGGCCCAGGCCACCCTCAACTGGACCTGATCGACGAGATCGATTCAGGCGGCGGTCACCAGGCGGTCGCACAGCGATTCGGCCGCACGAATCGTCACTTCGCTCCACGACACGCTGAACGGAGGTTCGGGCGCGCACCCCAGCCACGGTCGCGCTGGTCCGTCGGCAAGCCGCGCATCGACGGGTGACCACGACGGTCGACTGCCGCCGATCGTGTTGGCCACACTTTCGAGCGCTTCGGCCAGCTGCGACCACGGCAGCAGCGGGTCGGTCCGCCGGAGCTGCTCGGCCTCCGATGGGAAGAAGATCTGCCACAGCAACGCGATCGCCATCACGACGGTCAGGATCGATGCCAGGCCGGTGGGTTGCTTGAGGAACACGAACACGTAGCCGAACGACGGCAATCGCTTGACCGCCTTGCCGACCACCAGATCCGCGCTCAACTGCCACGTGTCGTTCGATTCGTTGGCGTCGCCTTTGGTCACGATCAATCCGTCGGTCACCGAAACCACGCGATGGGTGACGAGGCGGTTCGAGCTCGGCTTCCTGAACGTGATCACGTCGCCGGGAACGGGCAGTCGTCGATCGGGCTCGACGAGGACTGCGTCGCCAGGGCGGTACGCAGGCTCCATCGAGCCGGTGCGCACGGTGTACACGCGGTAGCCGCTCTTCCACGCCCATGCAGACGCGGCGGCGAACGCGAGCAAGGCAACGAGCATCGTCACCGAGATCACCTGCTTCGTTCGCGTCATGGTTCATATCCTTCGGCACCGCCGGCTCGTGTCACGAATCGGATGCCGCGCCCGCCCGACGCGGCATCCGATCGATCATCGTGTCAACTCAGGAGGGATCGATGCCGACCTGGGTTGCAACGAGCTGATACGGCAGTCCGTAGCCGTCGGGAGCCGGCGACGTGCCGATGCCCGTGTGGCCCAGTGGGTACGGGTTCCACGATGCGCCGTAGGCGGCCGGATTCTGCAACTTGCTGCCGTAGTTGAACGAGAAGCTGAACGATCCGGCGCCGCCTGGGGCGACGTTCGAGAACAGTTTGACCGCGCGCGGCAGAGCACACAACGTCGGGACCTGTGGCGGACCGGCGTCGCCCGGAGTGCCGCACGGATATCCGTCGTTGAGGTTGTTCGAATCGAACTTGTGGTCAGCGTTGGCGAGGATGTGGATCTCGCCGTAGGTGCCGAGGTTGTTCAACGCATGCAATGCATCGGCGTTCGGGAACACGAGCCAGACGTCTTCGGCGTTGGCGCCCGTGTTGCTGAACGAAGCCACTGCCGCCTGTGGGACACCGGGCAGCATGTTGTCGAAGTGGAAGTCGAGCCCCGCTCCGCTTCCGCCGCTGCCTTGGATCTTGATCGAGCCGATGGTGCCCGTGAGCGTGCCCGGCTTGGCATCGCTGAAATAGGCACCGGTGGCACCGGTCGCCACGGCGATCAATCCCCCCGATGCGGCGAGACACAGCGCGAATGCTCCGATGCGCGCGATCTTTCGCTTCCCCATGTGAACCCCCTTCTGATCACGCAACGAGATTGCGTGACTCGAAGGACGCCGGTTTCGCCACTGGCTCGCTGTCCGGAACTGCGGCGACCAAATCGCCGGACAGGTCAATGCTTCGCCCTCGACCGGACTTTCCGATCTGCTGAGGAACGTACTCGCCACTCGTCCGATCTGACGACCCGTAGTGGCCATCTTGATGACTTCCTGATCGGTCATCGATTTCGAGATCGAAAGTTTCGTATCGCTTCGCGGCGGTGGCCAGGGTCATGGTTGCCGAATCGGCCGAACAACCGTTGGAAATCGGCAGACGGCGAGGTCAGTGACACTTTCCCGAGGAATCGACATGTCGAGGAGGGCATGTCGCCACCGTGGTGACGACGAAGAATGATGTCTCTGCGTTGTTCGTCAATTCGAAACTGTGAAAGCGGATCGAATCGATGCACGTTGCTGAATGTAGAAGAGGCCGACCACGCCGACGCCGAGCACGTCGATGCCGATGCATGCGGCCACGTACGGAGCGGCGTACACGACCGTGCGCAGACCGGCGGCGCCGACGGATTTCCAGAGCACGAACATCAGCAGCGCGAGAACACCGACCGCCGCGGTCAGCAACAGGGGCCGCGACGTCGGAGGATCGGCGACAACCGACACACGCGGAGACCTGCGGGCATCGCGCACAGCGAGCACCGCCGACGTCGCGCTGAACCACGCGATGGTGACGAGATACGCCCCGATCGTGTCGCTCGGTCGGTGCCATCCCGACGACAGGACGGCCGTGCCGAACGCGGTCGATACCAATGCGGCCACCACAGCGGCAGCCCGCGCGAAATGGACGGGCGCCACCATGAGGAGCCCGAGCGACAGGGTCATGCCGATCGTGGCATGTCCACTGGGAAACGTGTTGTAATCGACGCCACCGAAATCGCCGAGTGTCGGACGCGTCAGCAGCCATCGTTTCAGGACCTCGGTCGACAGCACCGAGCCGCACATCGCGACGCCCACGGCGATTGCCAGCGTCGACCGGCGACGGGCGAGCGCGACGATCACCCATGCCCCGCCGAAGCCGAGCAACGACGCGGTCGACACGGTTCCGAGCAGTCGATCGGTCCGTCGGGTCATGGCCGCGGTGACGGCATGACGACGATCGAAAGCAACCCCGTCGAGCCGCTGGCCGAGGTGCGTTCGAACCGCGATGACGTACACGACGACTGCAAGGATCGTGCTGACGATCGCTGTCGCGGCCAGACGGCCACTGCGGATGCCGGCGTCGGATGGCACGCGGTCGTCGGACATCGCCGCCACGGTAGCGGGACGTACGGTGACGGTCCCGGCGCCGACAGGTTGCATCAGAAATCTGTATCTACGCTTCCGCTCACGGGTCTGTGGTGTGAAGTGTCCGAGGCCGACGGCCCACGGTCACCCGAGATCGGAGCAGAGCACGTAGTGTCGCGTCATGACGGATGCCCAGGGTCAGTCCGCAGCCATCGAGTTGAGCGAACTCGTGCGGCTGTCGCTGACGGGAGACGCCAAGGCGTGGGAGCACTTGGTGCGCAGGCTCGAACGAGTCGTGTGGAAGGCAGTCAACATGATGACCATCGAGGACGAGGTTCGCAAGGATGCGTTTGCCGCAACGTGGCTGCGCCTGGTCGAGCGTCTCGACAGCATCCGAGAGCCGGAGAAGTTGCCCGGCTGGCTGACCACCACAGCGACCAACGAAGTGCGCCACATCCTGCGCCAGCGCAGCCGGCAGCAGGTGTCGATCGATTGGTCGATCACCGGCGACCCGCTCGGCGATGTGCTGATGTCGACCGGCGCGAGCAGTGGCGAGCACGAACGGGAAGTGGTCCGTTCCGAGGCCAATCGCAGCATCCGTCGCGCGTTCAGCATGCTCGACGAGGAATGCCGCCAACTGCTCACGGTGCTGGTCCTGGCCGACCCCCCACTGTCCTATCAGCAGGCCAGCGAACAACTCGATCGACCGGTCGGCGCGCTTGGTCCTTCGCGGCGACGATGTCTCGACAAGTTGCGTGCATCCTCGTCGATGCGGGAATGGACCGGTGACGCTCATGAGTGACGCGCAGGTGCCCGACGACGACATGGTCATACGACTTCGTGATGCCTACGAAGCAGACCTCGGCGACGTGCCGGCAGACCTCTCCCGCTTCGCCATCGACGCGTTGCAATGGCGCGTCGTCGATGACGAACTGGCCGTCATCACCTTCGATTCCAGCGCCAACGAGCTCGCGGGTGTCCGGGGCTCGGCCGGCCAGCGGCGCTCGATCACGTTCAACGGCCGTGGTCTCACGATCTCTGTCAGCATGTCCGCCGCTTCGGTCGTCGCCTCGATCGATCCCCCCGGTTCCTATGCGGTGTCGATCGAGGGCTACGAGACCGACATCGAACTGCGCAGCGACGACAGTGGTCAGGTCGCGGTCAGCGATTATCCCGTGCCGCTGCGATTCGTCGTCGATGCCGGCAACGGTCGCCTCGTCAGTCCGTGGCTGATCGCCTGAGCGGCGAACCGATCACGAGACGTTGACGACGGTGCCCAGCCACGGCATGCGGTACAGCGTCGGCCGATCGAGCAACCACGCGGCGGCCGCACCCACGCGCCCGTCGCAGCCGGACGCCATCCACTCGAACGCGATCTCGGCCGCGACGATCGGGGCCGAGAACGACGTGCCGCTCCACTGCGCCCAGCCGTCGAAGTCCGACGACTCGTCGGCTGTGTTCTCCGCCGTGAGATCGAAGAACGTGCTGACGATGTTCACCCCGGGCGCGCACGCCTGGACCCACGGCCCGTAGTTGGTGAACCACGCAGGCCCGGTGGGGCCGATCGCGCCGACAGAGATGACGGACTCGAACGAAGCCGGCCATGTCGGCCGGCAGCTGGCGTCGTTGCCGGCAGCTGCGACGAACACGACGCGCTCTTTGATCGCGTCGTGCGGTGACGTGAAGTCATCGGGCGTCCGGTATCTGGTCTGGATCGACGCGATCGCCTGCGACAGCGCGATCGGTGGATCGTCGTTCTCGCAATAGCCGCTGAACGACATGCTGACGACGTCGAAATCGGGGTCCTTGCCGTTGCCGAAGCGCTCGGTCAGTGCCTGCGCGACGAGCACGTCGTCGGTGTCGCCGTACGACGTCAAGCCGCGCTCGACGGTGATCGTGCAGCCGGGTGCGAGCCGGGCGATGAGCCCGGAGATGAATGTGCCGTGGCCGGCGAACGGGTCGAGCTTGCGGTTCCCGTCCGCATCCCACGGGTCGCCGTCCGAGTCCGACGCAACGCATGACAACTCGGCGGCCGCGCGCAAGGCTCCGACATCGCCGTTGTCGATCGGCCCACTGCCGGCTGGGCGAATCGTCGGGCACGCACCGGTGTCGAGGACGAGGACGTTGCATCCTGTCGCGGCCGGCTTGCGCAGCGGCCGATCATGACCGGCGGGAGACGGAGCGACGACGGCGGTCGACTTCGTCGGTGACGTACCGGCGGGCGCAGCCGGAGCGCACTGCGGCTGGCAGCAACACGACGAGCCTGCCGGGTTGGGGAAGGCGACGGGGTTGGGGAAGGCGACGGGGTTGGGGAAGGCGACGGGGTTGGGGAACGCGACCGGGTTGGGAAAGGCGACCGGGTTGGGGAATGCAACGGGATTCGGTGTCGCGTGCGGATCATGGCCGACGGCCGCGGCGAAGAAGACGTGGTTCGGTCCGGCGACGAAATGCGCGGCGCGCAGTCGGCGGGCGAGCTCGAGCGGATTGGGGAGGCCCCGCACCACGACGAGCTGCTCGTCGGTCGGCTCTGACGCGATCACCGACGACACAGCCTCTTTGGGGAGTTCGTCCTGACCGAGCAACGACGCGAGATGGCGGAGGGCGCGGCGCACGGTGATCAGTTGGTTGGGCCGATACGCAAAGGACCCGCCGCCCCCGTCCGTGCCAAACTGCACCCGTGCGTCCCATCGGCCCGGCCCGAGTGCCTCAACTCGCTCGCTCGCCATACGTGCTCGCTCCCTGTCTCAACGTGGTCGTTCTCCAGAGAGCATGACACATGCCCACCGATGCGAAATCAGACGTGCGCGACCGCTTGGATCGGTTGGTCCACTCCCACCCTCGCCAGGCGATCGCCGAGGCACGGCGTTGGGCACAGGATTCGGCCGATGATCCGGCATTGCTGCTCGAGGTCTGGGGCGGGCTCGGTCGGGCGCTGTTCGAACTCGGCGATTCACCTCGCGCAGTCGAGGCCATGCGCCAGGCGTTGCGGTCCGCGGCGCTGCTGCCCGACGACGCTCGCTCGATCAGCGTGCGCATCAGTGCAGCGGCGGTGTTCGCCCAGGCCGGTGACCTTCGGGAATCGTTGCGCCAACTCGATCTGGCCCAATCCGTTGCCGCCGGTGCGACGCTGGGTCGAGTCCGGACCCAGCGGGCGTTCGTCTTCAGCCACGTCGGCCGCCTGCGCGAGGCGCTGACCCAGGCCGATCTCGCCGACGCCGACTTCGCTGCGAGCGGCGATGAGTTGGGGCGGCTCCGGCTGCTCGTGACGCGGTCGCAGATCGATCTGCAGCGCGGTGACCTCGCCGCGGCCGAGGCCGATCTCGTCGTGGCGCGGGCGATCGCCGAGTCTCTGGATCAAGATGTCATCGCGGCCGGGATCGTTGCCAACCTCGGTGTGCTCCACGCTCGCTCGGGTCGCACCTTGACCGCCCTTCAACACTTCGACACGGCACACCAGCAGTACGTCGAATCGGGCAGTCCGCTGCGGGCGATGGCCGTCCTGGAGGCCGACCGGGCCGAGGCGTTGCTGAACGCCGGCATGTTCGCCGAGGCAGTGTCGGCGTCCCTGGCCGCAGTCGCCAACGCGACTGCGAGCGGGAGCCTGGTCAGCCGCGGCGAGGCCGAGTTGTTCCTGGCGCGAGCCCAGCTGGCTGCAGGGGCACTCAAGTCGGCTCAGCGCTGCGCAGTCGCGGCGACGCGCACGTTGCAGACCGGTCGTCGCAATGCGGTCGCGCTGCAGGCTCGAGCGGTCGGGCTCGAAGCCGCGCTCGGGTTCGTCACGGCTCCCTCGGATGCGTCGCGTCTGCTCGAACGGTCGCGCCGTGTCGCCCAGCGCCTGGACGACTTCGGCTGGGCCGCAGCTGCGGCCGACATGCGATGCGCCCGGCTGCGATGCGCGAGCCGATTGCAACGCCTGGCCGACGTCGAAGACGACATCGGGCTCCTTCGAACCGCAACCGGTTCGCGGCATCCGAGCACTGCGATCCAGGGTTGGTATGCCGAGGCGCTCGGCCGGTGGCGCGAACACGATGTCGCGGGCGCCCTGCAAGCGGCACGGTCGGGTATGTCGATGCTCGAACAGCACCGGATGACGTCGGCCGACCCCGAGACCCGCGCCGGCGTGTCGGCGATCGGCCGCGACGTGGCGACGCTGGCGATGCATCTCGCGATCGACGAAGGGACGCCGGGCGCAGTGTTCGGGTGGGCCGAACGCACGCGGGCGCATGCGTTCCGACTCGAGCGGTTGGCGGGTGACGTCGAAGCCGCGCCACCGACGATGGCCGAGACGGCGCGGGCGCTCGATGGCCGCACGTTGGTCGAGTACGTGATCGATCGCGGCGTGGTGTGGGCCGTTGTCGTCAGCAGTCGCACGAAGCGACTCGTCCGGCTCGGAGCGGTCGGGGAGATCAGCCGCGCCTCCGAGCAGCTGGCCGGGTGGATGACACGGGGGACACAGCCCGACGATCCCGGCGACGCGCAGCGGCCGCGACGAGTCGCAACGGTGCTCGACGACCTTCTGCTCGGCGGGCTCGGACTGACCGACGACGCCGAGCTCGTCCTGGTTCCGGTCGGCATCCTGCACGCAGTTGCGTGGTCGAGCCTTCCGTCGCTGTCGGCGCGGCCCTTCGTCGTCGTGCCCAGTGCCCGGTCATGGCTGGAGGCCGAACGTCGTTCTGCGCCAGGGCTCGATCGTCATGTCGGTCTGGTGATCGGCCCCGACGTGCTCGGTTCGGCGATCGAGCAGACGTCGATCGAACGCTGTTACCCGGCGTCGACCGTTCGACGTGGCGAACAGGCGACGGGCGAGGCCCTCCGCCAGGCGTTGTCCGAGTGCGATGTCGTGCAAGTCGCCGCGCACGGTCATTTCCGCGTCGAGCGACCGATGCTCTCGTCGCTTCGTCTCGACGACGGTGAGGTGACCGTGTTCGACCTCGCATCATCGCCGGTGTGCGCTCGACTCGTGGTGCTCTCCAGTTGCGAAGGTGGAGTGCACGGTGTGGTCTCCGGCAGCGAGATCCTCGGATTGGCGTCGGTGCTTCTCAGCCTCGGCGCGGCGACGGTCGTTGCTCCGACGCACGTCGTCGCAGATCGTGTCTGTGCGGAGTTCGTCTCCGAACTGCACGACATCTGGTCGACGGGCATCCCGATCGCCGCCGCGCTGGCGACTGTTCGTCAGCGGTGGATGACGGATCCCACGCTGATCCGGTGGGCCACCGCGTCAGCGTTCATGTGCTTCGGATCGGGCTCGACCTCGCGGTAGACGGATCACGACGTCCGCTCGAGAGCAAACGCCGCCGTCGCCGAACCCCACAGGTTGGACAACCCGCCCGAACCGTTGGTGTGCTTGGTGGTGACGAGCATGGTCGCTGCGAACGAGCACCGGACGTCGGCGCCGAGCAGCGAGCCGATGGTGACGCTCGGGGTGAGCGCGGTCGCCGGTGGCGTCCCCGTGTCGGTCGTACTCGATGGCGTGCTCGAGGCTGTCAGCATCGATGTCGAGCCCGGCGCGTTGATCCCTTCGGTGACGTTGATCGACACCGACTCGAGCCAGCCCTGCGCGTGGTGTGCCTGATATCGGATCTGGAGATGATCGGTCGCGGGACCCACCAGGAACTGGCAGCCGGCGAGCACATCGGTCACGGTGGCCCCCGTCTGGCGCAGCCCCGTGAACGCACTCACGGCCTTGGTGTTGTCGACCATGAACAGGTTGGCCAAAGCCTTGAACGGCACCGGCCCGAGATCGACCACGTTCGGGTCCACCGTCGGCAGCATCCGCTGATACCCGAACGCGCGACTGTGTTCACCGCTCGCCGCCGTGCCGGAATTGGTCGGCACGAGCCGCGCCCCGGTGCTGTCGAAGACGTCGATCACGAAGAGGTACCGCTCGTTGGCCTGGAGTGTGGTCGTGTCGATGAAGGCGTGGTACGAGTTCGCATCGAAGTCCCACCCGTCGACGTAGTACGGGATCGTGTACAGGTGCGGTGTCCCGCCCACCGTGGTCGGTCCGATCGAGGTGCCGACGAGTTGCAGGCCCTGGAAGCGATTCCAACTGTTCGCGTCGAAGAAGTCCGTCGGTGACCCGACAGCGTTGCCGCTTGCATCCACATGCTGAACGCGGACCCGGTAGTACATCGCCCCGAGCGCGCGCATGTCCTGGTGGAACGAGTAGCGCAACCCCAACGTTCCGCCCCACACGTTGGCGCCCCCGTTGACGAGGCCGTCGCCTGAAGCGAGGGTGCTGAAGCTGAGCTCGCCGTCCTGATGAGCGGACCGGACGAGCTTCGCCGCAGTGGTCGCGCCGATCCGGTTGAGGAACACCCCGACATCGCCGATGTTGTCGTCTCGTCCGCACGTGCGAGCCGACCACGACGCGAGCAGATCGGCCGACTCACCGAGTGCGAACGAACGAGGACCGACCCGACCGTCGTAGATCACCGCCGGCCCACCCGGCCCGGGCTGCTCGACGACGTACACGACGCGTTGTGTGCAATGCGGCGCGGCATACGGCAGGAAGAACCACGCATCGAATGCGCCGTCGTCCTGCAGGGCCACCTCGGCCACCTTGACCGTGCTGCAGTGACAGCCGAGCCAGCGCAGCTCGGGATTGGCCTTGATGTACGCCACCTGTTCCGCCGGCTGCAGGCCCGACAGCACCGTGTGATGGCGGTACAGCTCCATGATCCGGTCGGGTCCGGGCAACGTCGGATCGCCGGTGATCGACCGCTGCAGCGACTCGGTGACGAGGGCCGTGTGAGCGAGTTCGGGACCGATGTCGATGGGGCCGATGTCGATGGGGCCGATGTCGATGGGGCCGGGGTCGCCCAGGTCCGGTGGCCAGATGACCGGCGGCTCGCAATCGATGATCTTGCAGATGTCGATGAGGACGCAGCGCGGATCGAACCAGGTGCAGCAGCACGTCTGGATGTAGACGCTGACGGTTCCATCGCACACGGGCAGGCAGCGGCGTGGCCACCGGATCGAAGCCAGGTCAGGACGCGTGATCGCGAGGTGCACGTCGGCGGTCGAGCCGAGGCCGGCGGCACGCAGGATGGAGGCATCGGCGCGAATCGCGTCGTCGAGCCAGAAGAACGGGCGACAGACCTCGACCCGGCCCGACACACTGCGCAGCCGCAGCAACCACTTCGACCACACCTCCTGCGGCAACACGTAACGTGCGGACGCGCTGAATCGGGCGAGCAGGTCGTCGTAGTGATAGCGGCGGACCTCCACGCCTTCGTCGTTGGTCAACTCGACGACGTTGCGTTGGCCGACGTGGCGTGCATCGAGGACGATGCCACCGCGGCCGTCGTGCTCGACGGTGTGGCGGTCGCCGGATGCGTCGACACGCGTGACGGTCAGCTGTGGAGCCTCGGCATCGCCGAGTCCGTCGAACACGAACGTGCCCGTGACGGTCTTGCTGTTGGTGGCCTTGGCCGTGACGGCCTCGGTCTTCTTGGTTGCCATGATGATCCTCCGGTGGGTGAGCGGTTGCCGCAGAGAGCCCGCCCGTTCGGGTCTGATACGACTTTCTGCGCGCAGCCAACCACAACGAGCGGTGACGGTGAGCGGCCGGATGCGAGCTGGGCGACGGGGGCCCGGAGGCCGCATCACCTACAATGCGGGATGCACAGCAGCTTCGACATCGACGCCGCGGTGCTGCTCGCGGCTGGGCTGGTCATCATCGGCGTGCTGGTCGGGGCGGCCACCAATCGGTACCGCGTTCCCGGTCTGGTTCTGTTCCTCGTGCTCGGCATGGTCGTCGCCGATGACGGTCTCGGATGGGTGCACTTCTCGAACACCAAGGTCGCGCAGGACGTCGCGGTCGTGGCACTTGTCGTCATCCTCTTCGAGGGCGGATTGTCGACTCGCCCTGCAGCCTTCCGCAGTGCCGGCGTCCCGGCGGCTCTCATGGCGTCAGTCGGTGTCGTCGTGACCGCCGCGATCGCGGCAGGCGGTGCGGCACTCGCGTTCGACCTGCCGGTGCGGTCGAACCTGTTGATCGGTGCGGTCGTCGCCTCGACGGACGCGGCAGCGGTGTTCGGTGCACTGCGCGGTCAGGTGCTGCCGGTGCGAGTGCGCGATCTGCTGCAGATCGAGTCAGGTCTGAACGACCCGATCGCCGTCATGCTCACGATCGGGATGGTCGAGGTCTGGCGTGCGCCACCGTCGGCCAGTGACTGGATCGTCTTCGGCGTCGGTCATCTGGTCGGTGGTCTCATCGTCGGGGTCGTCGTGGGCGCCGCCGCGACGTTCATGCTCGTCCGGCTGAAGCTGGCGAGCGCATCGTCGTACCCACTGCTGGCGGTGGCCATCGGCGCAGCGTCGTACGGGTTGGCTGCGGCCGCCGGTGCCTCGGGCTTTCTCGCCGTCTACCTGACCGGCTGCGTCCTCGCCCGCAACGCTTCGGTGGTGCAGTCGGTGGAGAGCTTCCAGCAGAGCCTCGCCGCTGCGGCCGAAGCCGCCTTGTTCCTGGTGCTCGGTCTGCTCGTGTTCCCGTCGCAGCTGCTGCGCGTCTCCGGTCGGGCGCTCGTCGTCGCCGCAGTCCTCATGTTCGTGGCCCGCCCGGTCGCCACGGCGCTGTGCGTGTCGTGGTTCCGATTCACTCGCCGCGACGTTGCGCTCGTGTCATGGGCCGGCCTTCGGGGTGCCGTCCCGATCGTGCTCGCCACGATCCCGCTGACGGCCGGACATCCGGACGGATCACTCGTCTTCGACGTGGTGTTCGTCGTCGTGATCGTCTCGCTCGTGGTGCAGGCGACCACGGTCGGTTCGCTCGTGAAACGGCTCGACACACCTCACCCTGTCACGGGGAATCGACATCCTTCGCAGGCGTGATGCCGGTGACCGCCTCCGTGGCCGTGGTCTCGGGGTCTGCTGGTCGGCGAATTCTGCTGTCCTGGCGAATGTATTGCAGCGTCGGTCGCTGAGATGGCGCCCCCATCGACTGGTCCGCGTCCGTTCCCATGTGTGTGCGCCGAGGGCCGACTTTCAACCGGCTCCGTATGGCGTTCACCACTGCGTCGATTCTCTCCACGTGGTGTGATGTCCGGGGACGCGGTTGGATCGGCGGTGCATTGCGGGAATTTTCCGAAATTCTTCGGCGAGAGCCGAGAAAGGGCCCCGACGGGACATCACATGCCGTGGCACCAGAACTCACCCGCGATGCTGGTCGGTCCGCGCCTGCCGACCAGAGAGCCACACAACTGTTCTACGAGCACGCGCGCCGCGTCGATTCGTACGTCCGCCATCATCACCCGACGATCGATGCCGACGACATCGTCAGCGAGACGTTCGTCGTCGCGTGGCGGCGATACGCAGAGATCGAGGCCGGGAGCGAAGCCGCCTGGTTGATCGGCGTCGCCCGCAACCTCATTCGTAACGCGAGTCGATCAGCGCGGCGGCGCCACGAATTCGTCGAGGCGCTCGTCGCGGCCCGGCCGACGACGAGTCGAGAGCTGTCCGACGGCGGTTTGCTGGCTGAGGACATCGAGCCGCTTCGGAGCGGCTTTGCAGCGTTGAGTCACGACGACCAGGAGATTCTGTTGCTCGCCGCGTGGGAGGACCTCAGCGGACGCGACCTGGCGACGGTGCTCGGCACGACGGCAGAACGCGCGACCGACCGCCTGTACCGGGCGCGTCGACGACTTCGAGAACGCATCCAACTGCAGGTGGAGGAATCATGAACGCAACCATTGATCCGTTCGAGGTACTGCTGTTGCTGCGCCCCGACGTCGATGTCTCGCCGGTCCGCGTCGGCGACGACCCGCAACTCGACGCGCTGCTGCAGCGCACGATCGACTCGGTGCGACGTTCGTCGAAGCCGACGCGCAGCCGTCATCGCCGACGGACGACGCTCATCGGCGTCCTGCTCGTCGCCGTCACGGGCACCGCCGGCGGGGTCGCGTGGGCGCTGAATCGCCACGAGCGTGCCGCCGATCCGACCGTGATCGCTTGTCATCGCGAAGCCCGGATCGACAGCGACCAACTCCTCGTCACGCGGACCGAACAGGATCCCGTCACGACGTGCCGGGAGGCGGTCGCGGCGCAGTTTCCCGACTGGGGAGCGGTACCGCCCTCGGTTGCGTGCGTCATGGGGACTGGCGTCGCCGGGGTGTTCCCCGGAAAGGGAGACACGTGCAGTCAGCTCGGCCTCGCCGCGCTCGACACGACATTGGATCCCGCGGGGTCGAACCTGTTGAAGTTCGAATCCTCGTTGGTCGGCGAGCTTCTTGCCGGTGGCTGTCTGACTCCGCAGCAGGCTGCGGCGAACGCCACCGACGGGCTGCACCACTTCGACCTGCGCGGCTGGACGGTATCGGTCACCGGGTCGTACACCGCCGAGCGCCCGTGTGGCTCGTATGCGTTCGTTCCACAGGATCGCGTCGTGCTGATCCGACCGCTCGCGGATCACTTCGGCAGCTGAAGTCGTTCGATGCACATTGGATCTCTTGTCGACCGAATCAAACTGCCTGTAGCGTGCAAAATTCGTGGCGGCCGGGGCGTCATCAATGTCAGAGGGGGACGACGTTGAAATCATCTTCACCGCTCGCGGCGCTGATCATTGTTGTTGCGGCGAGCATCGCGGCGTGCTCATCAGATTCCACTGCACACCCCGCGTCAGTCTCATCGGTGACGGGGTCGGCCAGTTCCAGTGATCAGTGCACGGTTGCTGTAGCGGCAGTGTAGAGCATGGTGGGGCTTTGGTAGTTGAGGTGGCGTCGGCGTTGTCCATTGATGATCGTGGCGGCATGGTCGGCGGCGGCTTGTTCGATGTT
>JBBRPP010000027.1:0-73684 GCA_038227995.1 Acidimicrobiales bacterium | reverse complement strand
GCTCACGTTTGCTGCCGCGGCGATGTCGGCTTCTGGTGGTGGCGCTGACGGCGTGATGTCGGCCAACTCGGCCAGGCGGCGGGCGAGCACGATGTCTTTCGCGTCGAGCCAGGACCGGATGTACGCCGCCATCCGCATCTTGTCCAACACTTCGTCACGGTTCAACCACGAGACGTTCATCGTCTCCAACGACACCGCTTCCACCGTCACGAAACTCACCACACACCTCCCACACCGAATCAGGCCAAACCAGGCACGAGTCAACCAAGCGAGGACAGCCGAAACCGTCGAACATGACCGGGGAAGATCAACACCCCGAACCCTACGCAAGGGGTGTGACGGAGTTCCCGGGTCACGGTGGCCAAACTCGATTGGGTCATGGGTGTCGTTCGCCCGATGGACGCCCTCCGCACCGACTCACCCCAGCGGCTCGGGCTGAACACGTCGATCCCCGGCTCACGGAGAACGACGAAAGCCGCAGGCGTTGGGCTGAAATGCACCCTGACCTGCGGCTTTCTGGTGTGGTCCTGACCGGCGTCGATCCGGTGACCCTACGCTTTTCAGGCGTATGCTCTGCCGACTGAGCTACAGGACCAGGCATTCGATTGGGCATTCGTGAATGGGCGGTGCGACAGGACCAGCCTGCGCACCTGACCAGTTGCCAGCGAGTTTCCTCGCTGGCAGCGGTCCCGACGGGGTTCGAACCCGCGACCTCCGGCTTGACAGGCCGGCGTGAACTCCACTTCACCACGGGACCAGAAAACTGGTCAGCACCCCCAACGGGATTCGAACCCGTGCCGCCACCTTGAAAGGGTGGTGTCCTAGGCCACTAGACGATGGGGGCTTCGGTGGTCTTCGGCTCCGGTTGAGAGCGCACGAACATTATCAGCGAATCCCCGGCTTCGCGCCAACGGATTTCAAACCGGACGACAAAACACGGGTGTGAGCTGAACCACAAACCCTGAATTCGCTGAGTTACAGAATCGACACAACATGAATGCTTCTGCAGACACCGTGCGACATGTCGCATACGGTTTGCGGATGGTCACCCGTCACAGGCAGGTCGTCGCACGGCGCTTCGTGCCGATCGAGCGGGCCGATCGAGCGGGCCGGGCAGGTCGGGTCGGCCACGCAGGCCAGGTCGGCCACGCAGGCCAGGGCGCACAGGTCGTTCGGCCAGGGCGAGGCGCGCCGTGATCGGGATCTGCACCGACAGCCATTCGCAGCTGCCCGCGGAGCTGGCCACACGGTTCGGGGTCGAGGTCGTGCCGTTGACGGTCGTGGTCGATGAGCACGAGTACCTGGAGGGCGTCGATCTCTCGCCCGACGAGTTCTACGGCATGTACGCCCACGATCATCAGCCGAGCGTGACGTTCAGCGAACCCAGCCCAGGACAGTTCGCCGCGGCGTACGACGACCTGGTCGAGCGTGGGTGCACGCAGATCCTGTCGATCCACACGTCGACGTCGATGAGCGCCAACCTCAACGTCGCCCGGCTCGCTGCTCGGATGGCGCCGGTGCCGGTTCGTCTCATCGATTCGCGTACGGCACGGTTCGGCGTGAGTTGCTGCGTGTGGGCGGCTGCGGACGCAATCGCCGCCGGAGCCTCGTTGGACGAAGCGGCCACGATCGCTGAGACGCTCGCACCGCACATCAGCAGCGTGTTCGTGATTCGTCTCGATCGGTTGATCGCGGGTGGACTGGCCGAGATCGGTGACGACGTCGCCGTCCTGACGATGTGTGGTGGCGATCGGTTGAAGGTCGTCGATCGGGTCACCACGGTTGCCGATGCGATCAATTCGATGGCGCGGTTCACCCTCATGCGTGGCCGGCACCTGCGGGTCGCGGTCGGGACTGCGGCGCGGAGCGGCCAACCCATCGCCGACGCGCTCGCACACGCGATCGGTGAAGCGGCGGCCGTCGACGAGGTGGTGCAGTTCCGGATCGGCCCGAGCGTCGGCATGGAAACCGGCCCGGCAACCGTCGGATGCGTCATGTACCCCAGCGTCGTGCCGGGCGCCCCGGCGTGACGCGTCAGCCCTGAACGGCGCGGACCGACCAATCCAGCACCCAGCTGAGGAAGTCGTACAACTGGTACTCACCGACCAGCGGATGGTCGTCGCCGATGTCGTCGATGTCGTGGTCCTCGCCGACGTCCAACATCGTGCCCAGCACCAGCCGGATGCCGTTGAGCGCTTGCAGGAACGCGCTCATCTGGGCTTCGGTGAGCGTCGGTCCCTTCCTGGATGCGGTGCCGAGAACGCCGTCGATCATGTCGAGTCCCTTGAGCCGCGAGGTGAGGAGGTCCTCGCGCATCAGCCGCTGATACTCGTCGTCGAGCTCGCTGTCGCCGGCTTGATGGTAGGCGGGGGGGAAGAGCCGGGTGAGCCGGTCATCCGCTTCGTCGGGATCAGCGAGCAGGGCGCGCAGCTCGGTCAGGAGACGCTGGATGAGATCGCGTTCTTCGATGTCGAGATTGACCCGGTATTCGTTGCCGGACCGTTCGATCGGTGGTTTGAACGAACGCGCCATCAGGGTGACGATGCTACTTGCCCCTGTCGACTTGGTCCGTTCGTTCCGGTCAGGCGTCGTCGCGCTGCATCGTGGCCCACAACCCGTGCTCGTGCAGGCGGAACACGTCGATCTCGGCTTTCTCCCTGGTGCCGTTCGACACCACGGCCCGACCCTTGTTGTGCACGTCGAGCATCAGGCTGGTCGCCTTCTCCAGGCTGTAGCCGAAAAGCTTTTGCAACACCATGGTCACGTAGCTCATCAGGTTGATCGGGTCGTTCCACACCAGCACGATCCATGGCAGGTCCGGAGCGACGGTGGTGTCTTCTTCCGGCCGGTCGATGACGATGGGGGCTGGGGCGCTCGGCATTGCATCCATTCTCGCGCCGTCGCGCTGAATCCGGACGTTGACTGCCCCGGGCGCGGTTAGGAAGATGGGACAAACGCACCTACGATGATTGGCGATGTCCGTTGGCTCCCGCCCTCTCGTGCCTTCGCGCCTCGCGCCATCGAGCCTCGGTCACGCCACGCGACGCCCAGCGAAGACGATCGTCGGTGGCTACATCGCGCTCACCAAGCCGCGGATCATCGAGTTGTTGCTGATCACGACCGTGCCGACGATGATCCTCGCCCAGGGCGGCTGGCCGTCGACGAAGTTGGTGCTGATCACGCTGTTGGGCGGAACGCTCGCGGCGGGCGGTGCGAACGCGATCAACATGTACGTCGACCGCGACATCGACAAGCTGATGGTGCGCACGCAGTCGCGTCCGCTGGTCACCGGTCTGATCGAACCCCGCAACGCGCTGTGGTTCGCGGTTGCCCTCCAGATCGCCGCCTTCGCGGTTCTGTGGAGCGGTGCCAACTTCCTCTCGGCGTGCCTCGCTCTTTCCGCAGCGCTTTTCTACGTCTTCATCTACACGTTGTGGTTGAAGCGGACGAGCCGTCAGAACATCGTGATCGGCGGCGCCGCCGGAGCCGTTCCTGTACTGGTCGGCTGGGCCTCCGTGCAGAACAACGTCGCCTGGACACCGGTCCTGCTCTTCGCCGTTATGTTCATGTGGACGCCGCCTCACTTCTGGGCGCTGGCGATCCGACACATCGATGACTATCGGGCGGCCGACGTGCCGATGCTTCCTGCGGTTGCGCCGCTGAAGCAGGTGCTGCGACAGATGCTGATCTACACCGTCGTCATGGTGGCGCTCACCCTGGTTCTGATCCCGGTCGGCCATCTCGGCTGGATCTACGGCATCGGTGCGGCAGTGCTCGGTGCACTGTTCATCGTCGGCACGATGGCGCTGAGCCAGAACCCCGATCCGCAGAAGGCGATGCGCCTCTTCGGCTACAGCATCAGCTACGTGACGTTGCTGTTCGGCGTGCTCACGCTCGACGTGCTCGTCCGCCACGGCTTCTCCCACTGATCGACGCAGCCCCAGCGGCCGGCAGGTCAGCGCCGGGTCCCGCGTCCGCTCGTCAGGGCTGAGGCTGACCCGCGATGCGGTTGGCGAGCTGGGCTCGGTTGGCGACACCGAGCTTGCGGTAGACGCGGGTGAGGTTCGCCTCGACGGTTTTGGCGCTGATGAACAACGTGTCCGCGATCTGGCGAGTCGTCTGACCGGATGCAGCGAGTTCGGCCACGCTGGACTCCGTTGCGGTCAGCTCAGCCAGACCGGCTGCCGGTGCTGACGAGCGGCCGCCGACACGGTCGAGTTCGCGTCGGGCCCGCTCGGCGAGGCTCGCTGCTCCCATCCGCTCGAAAGCCAGCAGGGCAGCCGTCAATGCGTCGCGCGCGACGCCGCGTTCCTTGAATCGCCGGGCCACGATGCCCAGCGTCAGCAGAGCGCGAGTGGAGTCGTAGATCAACGGGGTCCCGTTCAGCGTGGCGACCGCGGCATGGGCGGCGGCGAACGCATCGTCCCGGTGGCCCTCGTGTGCGGCAACCAACGCCCGGCCACGTTGCACCGTGGCGATTGCCGACACGCGCCGCGTCCGCTCGGCGCGTTCCTGATGCCGGTCGAGGACTTCGACCGCGCGATCGATCTCGCCGATCGCGACCAGCGCCTCCACGTAGTCACCGTGGAACCGCGCGTAGCCCGGCTCGTGGAGCCGCATCAGTTCGCCCAACGAGTCGTAGCGGGCGAAGAAGTCCGCTGCAGCGCCCGCATCGCCAACGGTCATCGCGACGAAGCCGAGGAGGGCCGCACCATTGCGCTCGGTCCACGGGATACCTCTCGCGTGTCCCTCGTCGTACAGCGCACGCCCGAGGGGCTCGGCCTGGCTGACGTCGCCGCGGTGCGCGGCGACCACCGCGAGGTTGAATCGAGCCGCGTAGGTCTGACTCTCCTGCTGCGTCCGCTCGGCGAAGTCGAGGTGGTGTTGCGCGCACCGCTGCGCTTCGTCCCAACGGCCCGTCCAGAGGTGCAGCTGTGGCAGGTGGCCGAGCGCGTACGGAAGTGATCCGACGTCGGCCCGCTCGGTGATCGATTCGAGCATCGTCCGCGACTCGTCGAGTTCGTCGGCGTACTTGAGCAACGCGGCCAGCGAGCCGAACGCAGAATCTGCCAGCGGCACCGAGGAGCCTCGCTCGAGCTCGATCGCCTGATCGAACGCTGCCCGATCGAGACCTTGGCCGGCGAGAAAGCGGGCAGCGGCGGACGCATTCAACGCTTGGGCCAGCGCGAGCGGAGCCGGGGCCTCACGTGCACGGATGATCGCAAGGGCAGCGTCGGCGTGCTCGGCGGCGCCGACGAAGTCGGTGTACAGCACCCGCGACAGGACGGTGTGCGCCTCGGCCAACAGATCAGGATCGTCGGTTGATTCGAGGACCTCGCGGGCCAACGTGGCTGCGGCCTCGGAATCGTCGGAGTGTGAGTACTCGATCGTCGCGAGAGCGAGGAGGGCCCGGGGACGGACCAGCGGCGACGCGCTGTCGCGAGCGAGCGCGAGCTGGGCCATCGCCTCCTCGGTTCGTCCGGCGCGGAACAACACCTCACCGCTGAGCAGCATCCGATCCCAACGCAGCGGATCGTCGGCCGGCGTGGCATCGATCGCCAGCATCACCAGATCGGCGGCCTCAGCGGTTGCTCCACGGCTCACTTCGACACCGACGGCGAGCGTCAGTTCGGCCGCTATCCCGGCGTCGGGCCGCGCCGACCCGAGCGCGAGATGGATGCACCGCTCGGTGCCATGGGTGACCTCGGCCAGCCGCCGATGCAGTGCGAGTCGCTGTGTACCGGGCACCGCGTCATGAGCCGCGGCGGCCAGAAGCGGATGGACGAACGCGATCTGGCGACCGCGGATCTCGATGATGCCAGCGGCCTCGGCCGGTCCTATGGCGTCGATCAACTCGAGATCCGCCAACTCGGCCAGTGACGGTCGCGCCAGGAGGGCGATCGCCGCCAGAACTTCGAGCGTGTCGCCGGGTAGCGACCGAAAGCGCCCGGCGACGAGTGCTGTCAGCGACGCCGGCATCGGCAACGGGCGGCCCGGATGCGTGACGGCGTCGGTCATCGCCCGTCCGAACTCGATCGCGAAGAACGGGTTGCCGCCGGAGACGGCCACGACTCGATCGAGAATGTGAACCGGCAGTCGGGACGCGACCGACTGGCGCAGCAGGGCCTCGACGGCGGGCGGCGTGAGCGGCTGAAGGGTGATCCGCTCGGCTTCCGGCACGTCGAGACCCTCGGGATCAGCGGCGGGCTCGCCGGCACGGACGGAACACAGGACGAGAACCCGCGCAACCGGAAGGCGCCGCATCACGTACGAGACGACGTCACGCGTGGTCGCGTCCATCCACTGCAGATCGTCGATCGCGACCATCAGGCACGAGCCGTCGACCGTCCAGGCCTCGATCAGACCCAACACGGCCGCCCCGAGTTCGTTGATCTGCGGCGGCGGTCCGTCGTTGGCTTCACGTCCCAGCACGATCTCCAGCAGGCGCCGTTGCGCCGGTGGCAGCGTCGTGAGGTCGGCACCGACAAGGAGATCGCTCAAGGCAGCGAACGCGAGCCGAGTCTCGGCGCGAGTGGGGCGAGAGGAGATGACCCAGACGCCGAGCGCGCGGGCATGAGCGACGGCGGCGTCGAGGACGACGGTCTTGCCGATGCCGGGCGGCCCGTCGATGACGATTGCGCCGCTGGTGACACGCATCCGGTCGATCGACGCGGTGATGCGGTCGAGTTCCAGCTGTCGCCCGACGATCACGTATCCCTCCTCTCCTTCGGCATCATCTCATAGGGGTTCCCCCGATTCGCTCGCGGCGACGGCCGCGTACCGTCGGGCCATGAGTGATCGCCCGATCGAACCTCCCGCCGGCCTTCCGGCATGGGTCGATCCGCTGCCCGAGAGTGACGACGGTGACGACGGCGACGACCGTGACGACGGTGACGACCGTGATCAGGATGACCCCGGGCAAACTCGGACGGTCGCAAGCCGCCGACCCAACTACCGTGCCACCGTCGCGCAACGTGGGGAGATGACGCATGGTCACATGGAAGGTCCGGCCAGTGAGGATCGACGAGTTCGACCCGTGGACACGACTGTTCCGCGGCTACGCCGCGTTCTACATGCGTGAGACGAACGACGAGCACCAACGCCAGATCTGGAGTTGGATCCACGATCGAGCGCTGATCGAGGCGTTGGTGGCGGTGGCAGTCGACGCCGACGGCACGGAGACCGGCGAGCCACAGGGCCTCGCTCACCTCCGAGAGTGGGTGCGACCGCTGCGTGGTGTCGTGTGCGGGTATCTCGACGACCTGTTCGTCGAGCCGTCGTTCCGGGGCAGCGGTGTGGTGAGCGCACTGTTCACCGAGATCGACCGGCTGGCCGTCGAGCGTTCGTGGCCCGTGGTGCGCTGGACGACAGCCGACGACAACTACCGCGCCCGAGCGGTCTACGACCAGCTGGCCACGCGCACGACCTGGATCACGTACGACATGACCATCGCGGCGGCCACCTGAGCTCGACGCCGAGGATGACGGCGTCGACATGACCGACACCTGAGGCCGGGTTGCGGAAATCTGCCCGCAAGAAATTTTGACGACGCGGTACGGAGATTTCGGCTCGCGCAGGTGGCTATGGGTAATGTCTCGGGGAGAACGGACCCGATTTTCAGCCGCTCCGGCGGCTCGACGCGCACCGCCACACGCTGTTTCGAAATGAGCTGTTGCCCATGACAACAATTGACACCGCATCGCAGACCGCGTCGCACTCAGGCTCCACCTCAAGTGGCGCGGCCGGCATCATGTCGTCCGTGGGTGAGTGGTTGACGTCCACCGACCACAAGAAGATCGGTCGACTGCTGATCGGATCCGGCTTGGTCGGACTGCTCGGCATCGCTGTCGTCGGCGGATTGCTCAGCGCCGAACGTGCCAACGTCAACTCGGTGTTCCTCGGCAACGGCGCGATCAGCCAGCTGTTCGCGGTCGACCGTGTCGGTCTGGCGTTCTTCGCACTGCTGCCGATCATGCTCGGCCTCGGCGTCGCGATCGTTCCGCTGCAGCTGGGTGCTCGTTCGCTGGCGTTCCCGCGGCTGGCCAGCGCCGGTTTCTGGGCCTGGTTCTTCGGTGCTGCGCTGGTCATCGTCTCGATCGCCTGCAACGGCGGCCCCGGTGGCGGCGCGACCAAGTTCGTCGCCCTGTTCATCACCTCGTTCGGGGTGATGCTCGGTGGTCTCACCGCCATTGCGATCTCGTTGGCGACATCCGTGCTCACGACTCGGGCCCCGGGCATGAACATGCGCCGCGTCCCGCTCTTCTCCTGGTCGGTGCTGGTCAGCGCTCTCGGTCTCATCCTCGTGCTCCCGGTGGCCATCGGCGCAACGATCTATCTGTACGTCAGCTACCGCTACAACCGGGTTCCGTTCGGCGGCAACTACGGCATCTTCGACTGGCTCGGTTTCTCCCTCACCCAGCCGGCCACGTTCCTGTACGCGCTGCCGGCGATCGGTTTCGCGGCCGAGATGTTCCCCACCGCAGCCCGCAAGCGGATGCCGATGCGCCAAACGGTGCTGGCCGGGCTGGCCCTGGTCGGTGTCGCCGCCTTCTCCGGTGTCACCCAGGTGCAACACACCTTGCCGTGGCGCGGCTCGGACCTGTACCTCGGTCACCTCGGCAAGAAGATCAACGACCTGATCCAGTACGGCTTCTTCAACGGCCTGCCGGTGCTCGGTGCCCTCATCGTGCTGCTGCTCGGCCCGCTGGCGTTCAAGGGCGCCCGCCCCAAGATCACCGCGGCGTTCGTGTTCGGGTTCTTCGGGATGGGCATGATCCTGGTCGGCATGCTCGGCAACCTCGTGTACGGGGTCGACGACCTCAAGCTCAGCGGCACCGTGTTCGAAGAGGGCGCGTACACCTACGTTTGCTACGGCGCGATCCTCGCCGCCCTCGGCGCCGTCACCTACTGGGGACCCAAGCTGACGGGCCGCAAGATCGCCGACAAGCAAGCGCTCCCGCTGGCCCTGCTCGGTGTTCTCGGCGTGGTGTTGGCGTCATTGCCGTACTACATCGCCGGTTTCGCCGATCAGCCGGCGGGCGAGGTCACGTTCAGCTACAGCGGACCGCATGCCTTGTGGAACTGGCTCGCCACCGTCGGCCACGGCCTGTTCTTGCTGACGGTGCTGGCCTTCATCGGCCTCGCGCTGAAGAGCTTCCGCAGCGGTGACGCGGCCGGCGACGATCCGTGGGACGGGCAGACCCTGGAATGGGCGACGTCGTCACCGGCTCCCGACAACAACTTCGCCGCGATGCACACCGTGATGTCGGCCGAACCATTGCTCGATCTCAAGCCCAGTGGGGAGAACGCCTGATGCTTGCTCTACCTGCGGCGCCTGCACCCTCAGCGCGTCGCCAGTTGTTCGTCGGTACCGCGCTCGCGTGCGGTGCGGGCGCGATGGTCATCGGCGGCATGCTCGCGATCTGGCTTCGCTTCCGCGATGAGGCGTTGAAGAGCGCCGCCCATCGCTGGTTGCCGAAGAAGTACCCGATCCCCGAAGTCGCCAGCAACATCATGCTGCTCAGCTTCATCGCCGTCGCCATCTTCGCTCAATGGGCTGTCTATGCCGCTCGTCGCGACGACAAGCGCCACGTCGGCATGGCGCTGGGCCTCACCGGTCTCATCGGTCTCGCGATCATCAACGCCCAGGCCGCGGTCTGGGTTCAGATGGGCCTGCCCGTCCGCGATTCGGCCGGCACCGCGTATGGCGTGATGTTCTACGCGATCACCGGAACCTTCGCAGTGTTCTTGATCATCGGTGTGGCGTTCTCGTTCATCACGATGTTCCGCTACCTCGGCGGCCGCACCGCCCAGCGCGAGATCGTCACCGCGCACGCCATCTACTGGTACTTCGCCACTGCTGCATTCGTCATGCTGTGGTTCGTCGTGTACGTCACAAAGTGAGCAGGTAGACCAACAGATGTTCACCACTGGATCGAAACTCTTCCTCGGAGGCAGCGTGCTCGCGTTCGCGGGAACGCTGATCTACAGCGGCATCCACGGCGGCCCGTTGGGCACCATCGGGCTGGTCACCGCGACGATCGTGTTCGCGTTCCTGACCGGCATCAACTTCTGGGTCCGCGACAGCAACGTGTCGTCGATGGACACCGCCGGCATCGAATCCTCGCCGGCCGCGCACGCTGCACCCGGGCGCAGCATGTGGCCGATGATCGGTGGCCTCGGCCTGGCCCTGATTCCGGTCGGCCTGGTCGTCGGGCGGGCCATCACGTGGCTCGCCGTCATCGTGATGATCATCGCCACCGTCGAGTGGATGGTGCAGGGCTGGAGCGAAGGTGCGTCCAGCGACCCGGTCTACAACGCAGGCGTTCGCAAGCGGATCCTGCACCCGCTGGAATTGCCGATCCTCGGCGCGGTCGGGCTGGGGCTGATCATCTTCTCGTTCTCGCGGATCATGTTGCGCCTGCCGAAGGCCGGCGGTCCGGTCGTGTTCGGCGGCATCGGTGCCGCGGTCCTGCTGTTCGGTGCGCTGTTCGCCACGAAGCGCAACATCGCCCGCTCGCTGGTCGTCACGCTCTGCACGGTCGGGGCGGTCGGCATCGTCGGCGCCGGCGTGGCCAGTGCGGTCGCCGGCCCGCGTCACGTCACCAAGCACGAGATCGCCGAGAAGACGCTCACCGTCGACAACTGCACAGCTGATCACACAGAAGCCGACGACCATTCGTCGCGGGCGATCGCCGGCAAGTCGAACCTGGCCGCCACGATCGTGCTCGAGAACGGCAAGCTGCACGCCGACGTCATCGGTGTCAACGGTGCCCAGCAGACCATCACGATCCCGCGCTCGAACGACTCGTACATCCGCTTCCAGAACAAGGACAGCGGCAAGGTGCGGCTCGTTGCCAACCTCGGCTACGACCTCATCAACCCCGGTGCCTCGAACGAGGTCAAGGTTCCCGATGTCGTCTGCACCCAGGCGGTCACCAAGGGTGGCGCCCAGTTCCTGATCGTCAACCCGCCTCGCCCGTCGAGCGCGACGAAGTTCGGCGCGCCGTACTCGTTCACCATTCCGGGCCTCGATTCGGCCGGCTCGATCGCAATCGAAGTGCCGTGACGAAAAGCTCACGAATCAACCCTGGGGCGAATGGGCACCGCGCCGCGCCGATGACTACCGTTGCGTCTGTGCATGATCAGTCGGGAGACTCGATGACAACCGTTCGATCGCGAGCCCGCAAGCTCGCGTTGCCCGCCGCAGTCATCGGCGGTCTCGCGCTCCTCACGGGCTGCGCCGATCACGCACCGCAGAACACGTGGGCACCCGCCGGGGAAAACGCCCGCGACATCGACAACCTGCAGCGCACGCCGTTCGCGATCGCCGGCGTCGTGCTCGTCATCGTCATCGCCGTCGTCGGGTACTGCATCTTCAAGTTCCGCGACAAGGGCCAGGCGATGCCGAAGCAGAGCCACGGCAAGCCGGCGCTCGAGATCGCACTCACCATCGTTCCCGCCCTGATCCTGGTCGGCATCGGCATCCCCACCATCGGCACGGTCATGAAGCTGGCCAAGACCAGCGACACGCAGTGCGTCATCAACGTCACCGGCCAGCAGTGGTGGTGGGAGTACGACTACCCGGTGCAGAGCGGTTGCATGCCCGGCGGCATCAAGGAGCCGATTGTCACCAGCGGCGAGATGATCATCCCCGCCGGCCAGCACGTGCTGCTGCGCATCAGCAGCCGCGACGTCATCCACTCGTTCTGGATCCCCCGTCTGAACGGCAAGCGCGATGCGGTGCCCGGTCGTGTGCAGACGTTGCGGATGCAGGCCGATCAGCCCGGCATCTACGACGGTCAGTGCACCGAGTTCTGTGGCCTGTCACATGCGTACATGCGGATGGAAGCCGTCTCGCTCGACTCGGCCGGCTTTGCGACGTGGGTCGGCAACCAACTCGCGGCGTACACCGCGCCAGCTGCGGGCAGTGCGGCAGCGACCGGTGAGACGACCTTCATCAGCCAGTGCAGCCGCTGCCACCAGGTGAACGGCGTTGTCGACTCCAGCGGCAACCCGATCATCGCCCGCCCCGACCTCAACGTCTACTCGGGGGCGGCGCCCAACCTCAGCCACCTGATGAGCCGCACCACGTTCGCCGGTGCATCGTTCGATCTGCTCACGCCAGACTGCCGCAAGAACCTGCGCGACGCGTCGGCCGCCGACTTCTCGGCGTTGTACCTGAAGGGCGTCACGCCTGAATGCCTCGACACGGTGCAGCTCAAGCAGTGGCTGCGCAATGCGCCTGCGAAGAAGCCGATGTATGCCGATCCCACCAAGCTCGGACCGACCGACAACAAGACCCGTGGCATGCCGAACCTCCATTTGACCGAGGACCAGATCAGCCAGATCGTTGCCTACCTCACCGTGCGGCACTAAAGGAGCTATGTAGATGGCTATCGCAGAACGCCCCCTCACGCCGGCGCTTGCGCGCAGCGGAGGCAGCGCCCTCGTCACGCCGAGCAGCTCGCTCGGTGTCTTCCGCCGCCCGGTGTCCACCACCGGTTGGCGCAGCTGGGTCTTCACGGTGGATCACAAGAAGCTCGGCATCATGTACGGCGTTGCCGCCTTCGTGTTCTTCATCATCGGCGGCTGCGAAGCGCTGATGATCCGGCTCCAGTTGGCGGTCGGCTCGAACAAGATCCTCAGCGCCAGCGCCTACAACCAGATGTTCACGATGCACGCCACCACCATGGTGTTCCTCTTCGTGATGCCGATGGCAGCGGCGTTCGCCAACTACCTCGTGCCGCTGCAGATCGGTGCTCGCGACGTTGCGTTCCCCCGCATCAACGCCTTCGGTTTCTGGTGCTTCCTGTTCGGCGGCATCTTCCTCAACACCGCATGGTTCCTGGGTGGTGCCGCTGACACGGGTTGGTTCGCCTACGCCCCCAACACCAGCATCGCCTTCTCGCCCAGCCACGGTGTCGACTTCTGGTCGCTCGGCCTGCAGATCACCGGTATCGCCTCGTTGACCGGTGCGATCAACCTGATCGTCACCATCCTCAACATGCGGGCCCCCGGCATGAGCCTGATGAAGATGCCGATCTTCACCTGGATGATCCTGGTCGTGCAGTTCCTGCTGCTCTTCGCGATCCCCGTCATCACCGTCGCCCTGTTCCTCCTGACGTTCCAGCGAAACTTCGGCGCTGCGTTCTTCACCGTCGGAAAGGGTGCTGACCCATTGCTGTGGCAACACCTCTTCTGGATCTTCGGCCATCCGGAGGTGTACATCCTCATCTTGCCCTCGTTCGGCATCGTCAGCGAGGTGCTGCCGGTGTTCGCCCGAAAACCGTTGTTCGGCTACAAGTTCGTCGTGTTCTCGGGCGCGGCGATCGGCTTCCTCGGTTGGGGCGTCTGGGCCCACCACATGTTCGCCAGCGGACTCGGTCCGATCAGCGTGGCCGTGTTCTCGGTCTCGACGATGGCGATCGCACTGCCCACGGGCGTGAAGATCGTCAACTGGACGATGACCCTGTGGGGCGGCAAGTTGCACTTCACGGTCGCGATGATGTTCGCGATCGGCCTCATCATCGAGTTCACCATCGGTGGCCTCTCCGGTGTCACTCACGCTGTGTCTCCCTCTGACACGCAGCAGACCGACACCTACTACGTCGTCGCCCACTTCCACTACGTGTTGTTCGGCGGCGCCGTGTTCGGTCTGTTCGCCGGCTTCTACTACTGGTGGCCGAAGGTGTTCGGCAAGATGCTCAGCGAGCGCATCGGCAAGTGGAACTTCTGGCTGATGGTGATCGGCATGAACCTCACGTTCGGCCCGATGCACATCCTCGGCCTGCAGGGTCAGCCGCGGCGAATGGAGATCTGGACCGCCGCACGCGCCGGTGACGGATTCTTCAACGGTGCCTTCTGGAACTTGGTGTCGACCGTCGGGTCGTTCATCCTCGCCCTCGGCATCTTCATGTTCATCCTCAACGTCTTCACGACGACCCGCAAGGGTGCAGTCGCTCCGGCCGATCCATGGGACGCCCGCAGCCTCGAGTGGATGACCACCAGCCCGCCTCAGGAACACAACTTCGACTCGATCCCCACCGTGCACGCGCTGGACGAGTTCTTCCATCGCAAGTACGAAGAGAACGATGCGGGCGATCTCACCCAGGTCGCCAACTACGACGATGTGATGACCGAGATCCACACCAAGAAGGACAAGCACATCCACCTGCCGGCGCCGTCGTACTGGCCCGTCGTGTTGGCATTCGGCTTGCCCATCATCGCCTACGGCATCATCTTCGAGCACTTGCTCGCGGTCGGTGGCGCAGCGATCGTGTTCCTCGGTGCGTTCGGCTGGGCGCTCGAGCCTTCCGTTGCCGATGACTCGGACTACGACCCACCGGCTGACGGTGGCGAATCGACGAAGGAGTTGGCGACCGTTGGCTGACACCGCAACCCAAGAATCCGCGGCCCCCGAGCCCGACGCACCGGTCGACATCGTCGACACAGTGCCACCGGCGCACGACGACCACGGACACGACGACCACGACGATCATGGCGGCGACCATGACGATCACGGTCACGCGACCAGCACGGGCTTGTCCAACAACAAGCTCGCGATGTGGATGTTCCTCGGCAGCGAATGCCTGTTGTTCGGTGGCCTGATCTCCACCTACATGCTGTACCGCGGCCGTCACGACGGTTCGCCGTCGCCGTCGCAGCTGTACAACCTGCCGCTCACATCGGTCAGCTCGTTCGTGCTGCTGATGAGCTCGCTGACGATGGTGCTGGCGGTGTCTGCTGCGCAGCGCGACGACGATCACGCCACCAACACGTGGCTGACCATCACGGCGCTGCTCGGCGCGACCTTCGTCGGGGCCCAGGTGTTCGAGTTCACCGAATTCGTCCACGAAGGTCTCGGCTTCACGACCAACCTGTTCGGCTCCAGCTTCTACACCCTCACCGGATTCCACGGCGTGCACGTCACGATCGGCATCATCTTGTTGATGTCGTTGGTCGGCATCAACAAGCGCGACAAGTTCTCCGGTAACAAGGCAGAAGTGATCGAGATGATCGGCCTCTACTGGCACTTCGTCGACATCGTCTGGATCGTCATCTTCACGCTCGTCTACCTGATTCCGTCATGAGGACACCATCATGAGCACCACGACTGCCGAGATCGGCCACGACGACCATGGCCACGACGATCACGATCATGCCGCGCACAGCCGCACCGAGAGCAAGCATGGTCACGGCCTGACCGACAAGGGCTATGTCGGTATCGCTGCGATCCTCGCCGTGCTCACCGGCGCCGAGGTGTCACTCAGCTACATGCACCTGCCCGGTGCGATCTTCATGACCGCGCTCATGATCCTGATGGTCACCAAGTTCGTGATCGTCGTCAGCTTCTTCATGCACCTGCGGTTCGACAACAAGATCTTCTCGTGGTTGTTCTACTCGGGCTTGATCCTGGCCATCTTCGTGTACGTCGCTGCGCTGTGCACGTTCCAGTTCTTCGCCAAGAGCTGATCACCACAACCACGATCACCGACTGATTCGGCCGAGCCGATCGAGAGGGGCCAGCCATGTTGGCCAAATTCAACATCAACGCCGATCCGTGGGCGTTCCACGCGCATCCCGAAGTCTGGTTGCTGGTCGTCTCGATCATTGCCGCCTATGTGTACGCGATCCGCGTGATCGGTCCGTCGGCCGTTCCTGCCGGGACACCCGTCGTCACCCGACGTCAACTGTGCTACTTCGTGGGCACGATCATCCTGCTCGAGGGCGCCAGCGATTGGCCGATCCACGACATCGGCGAGACGTACCTGTATTCGGTGCACATGGTGCAACACATGATCCTGGCCTACTTCCTGCCGCCACTGGCGCTGTTGGCGATGCCCGAGTGGCTGATGCGGCTGATCATCGGCAACGGCAAGACATATCGAGTCGTGAGGTTCATGACCAAGCCGGTCGTCGCCGGCGTGCTCTTCAACATGACCGTGATGGTGACGCACATCCCGGGTGTCGTGAACGCATCGGGGACGAACGCTGTGCTGCACTACTCGCTGCACTTCATGCTCGTCACGACCTCGTTGCTGATGTGGATGCCCGTGGTCGGACCACTGCAGGAACTACGCATGCGCTACACCGGCAAGATGGTCTACCTGTTCTGCCAGAGCGTGATCCCGACGGTGCCGGCAGGCTGGCTGACATTCGCCGAGGGAGTGGTCTACAAGCACTACAACATCCCCGTCCGGCTGTGGGGTCTGTCGCCGCAGTACGACCAGCAGATCGCCGGCGGGATCATGAAGGTTGGCGGCACCTTCTACCTGTGGGCCATCATCATCTACATCTTCTTCCACAAGTTCGGGGCGGGCTTCGACGAGGATCAGAGCTACCGGCGCAAGGTGCCGCGCGCGAGGTCGGTGAACGCGCCCGATGCAACGGTGGTCGAACCGGCGTTGACCTACGAGCAGGTGACCGAGGCCTTCGGTCGCACTCCGGCCGCGCCAGAGCCCGAACGAACGACCTGACGCTGGTGTTTCCTGGGGGCGGGAACGACACGGTGGGGGCGAGTCGATGACGATCAGCCGCCGCGCTGTCGTCGCTGCTGTTGCGCTGTGCGCGGTCGGGACGGTCAGCGCCGCTCCGGCGCTCTCCGCGGGTCGACCGGTGGCCGTCGCGATGGTCGCCGTCAGCGCGAGCCGCACTGGCACAGTCGGGTGGACGCAGTCCGTGGCCGAGCCCCGCGTGATGACCAGCACCGGGAAGGTCGAGTGCCCGACGGCGCAGGTCTGCTTCACCACTGGCTCCGAGATGAAATCCGGCGACGGTGGCTCGACCTGGAGTCCCATGACGGCCGAGGGTCTCCAGCCGAGCCTGGTCGATATCGCGTGCGGCTCGGCGGCATCGTGTCTGGCGGTCGACCAAACCGGAGGATTCGTGACGACAGACGACGGCGGAGTCTCGTGGGTGCGGCAACCGGGGCCCGCGGATCTGTCCGCGCGGTTGGTGGCGTGTCCATCGGCGACGCGCTGCTACGCGGCAGCGACGCCAGGTGGCAATGTTGCCGTCAGCGATCCACCCGACGTCCTCCTCATGAGCGATGACGGGGGGCGTACGTGGGTGCACAGCGACCTTCCGGGAGGACATCACACCTTGAGGGCACTCACGTGCCCGACACTGTCTTCGTGTCGACTGCTCGACGACGGTGAGCTGTTGCGAACCGACGATGGCGGCGCGGCGTGGGCGGTCGAACCAGAACCGCACACGTTCCCTTCGGCCCTGACCGGCCTGGTCTGCCCGACGGCGTCCAACTGTGCCGGGTTCGCTCTCGACACCTTCGCGGCGACGTCGATCGACGGTGGCCAGACCTGGACACTGCATCATCTCAGTTTCGTGCCGTCCGCCATCGCGTGCTCGTCGGCCACCTCGTGCGCCGTCGGAGGAACCGACCTCACGTCTGCTCTGATGCGCTCAATCTCGATCTCCGGCCCAGATGGCGGGACCACCTGGCTCGGCGCCATGCACGCGCCGCGGACGATGGACTGTGCCGGACAGCATTGCGTGGTGATCGGCGGCGCCCAGTACTTCGACTCGTTCACCAACCGCGATGCGGTCGTCACGTCCGACAACGGCGCCTCCTCATGGACCGCCGTACCATTTCGCGACGATAAAGCCATTGCCGACATCCAGTGCCCGTCCGCAACTGCCTGCGTCGCAGTCGGCAACGAGATTCGCGCTGACGGAACGCCCGTGGGTCTCGTCATTGCCACGTCCGACGGCGGACAGTCCTGGGTCGACCGGCCCGTCCCTGCTCTGGCCAAGGCGCTGACCTCGGTGTCCTGTGGAACGGTGTTGCACTGCGTCGCAGTGGGTGTCGGGACCGGGCCGTACCCGGTGCCGCCCGTCGTGATCGTGTCCGGCGACGGTGGCACAACCTGGAGCGCAGCAACACTCCCGGCTGATCTGTTCATCGTCGGCGCGGTCAGATGCTGGAGCCAACTGGGCTGCGTGATGAACGCAGAGTCGTCCCCGGGTGCAGGCGAGCAACTGTCGGGCTCGCTTCTTGTCAGCGCCGACGGCGGGATGACTTGGGCGGCATCGAAGACGTGGACCGACTCGTTCCTCGGCGGCATCGATTGCACCCGCGACGGCGGCTGCCTCGCAATCGTCCAACCATCCGTCGCGCCGTCGGTGCAGCAGCTGTTCGCGTCGGCCGACGGAGGGACGACGTGGCGGCCGAGTTCGTTGCCGGGGGGCGCCGTGCCATCGACCGTCTGGTGCAGCGACACGCAGAGCTGCACGGTGAACGGAAACGGCTACGACGGTGCCATGTTCATCACCGCAGATGGCGGAGCGTCCTGGCGAACCAGCGTGGCCGGGCGCCGGACCTCGACGGGGTCGTGCGGCTCATCGACCGTCTGCATCGCTGCAGTCCCCGATGGAGTCGTCACGACCGGCAACGGCGAGAGGACCTGGTTCGCTCACTCCTGGCCAGCCGGGGTCGATCGCATCTCGCGGCTCGACTGTCCGACCGCGACGCGGTGCTTCGGCGCTGTTGCCGGCGGGAGCGAGTTCGGTACTGCGGTCTTCGTGATCGACATCGTCGCACCGACGCCAGGCGCGGCGTTCGTCGGCATCACGCCAGCTCGCCTGTTCGAGTCGCGGCCGGGCCTGACGACGGTCGACGGATTGCAAAACGCGACTGGCCGGCTGCAGCCCAATTCAAATGGCGTCATTCAGGTGACGGGTCGCGCCGGCGTTCCGGTCGGCGCCTCAGCGGCGATGCTCACCCTGACGGCGGTCGATGCCGCGACGGCTGGCTTCGTGACGGTGTTCCCATGCGACCGGCCCCGACCGACGGCGTCGTCGCTGAACTTCGCAGCCGGACAGACAATTGCGAACTCGGCCCTGGTCGCTCTCAGCGCGCTCGAGGGTCAGGTGTGCGTCTTCACCAACGCCGCAATCGATCTCGTGGCTGACGTCACCGAGTACTTCACCAATGGTGCGGACTTCGCTGGTGGTTCGCCGGCACGGCTGCTGGAGACCCGTCGCGGTCTGACCACGGTCGATGGCTTGTCCAGCGGGATCGGTCCACGCCCTCCGGGCTCGGTGACGACGCTGCAGGTGACCGGGCGAGGCGGCGTGCCCGACGATGCCGCTGCGGTGGTTCTCGGTGTCACTGCGGTCGACGCCGGCGCGGCTGGCTTCGTCACTGTCTTCCCGTGCGGAACCGACAGGCCCGCGACATCGACCGTCAATTTCGCAGCCGGCGCCACCGTTGCGAACACGGCGATCTCCAAGGTCGACGCGCGCGGAGCGGTCTGTCTGTTCACCAACGTGACCACCGACCTGGTGGTCGACGTCAACGGATCGTTCCCGGGGGTGTCCGCATACACGGCGATGCAACCCGCTCGATTGTTGGAGTCGCGGCCGGGCCTGACGACTGCGGACGGGGTATCGAACGCGATCGGGCGCAGGCCGGCATCCTCAGTCACCGTCGTGCAGGTGGCGGGCCGGGCCGGCGTGTCGACCGACGCTGCAACGGCGATGCTCAACGTGACGGCGGTCGATGCCGCTGCCGCTGGATTCCTCACCGTGTACCCGTGCGACGCCGAGCGACCCGCGGCATCGACGCTGAACTTCGCAGGCGGGCAGACCGTTGCGAATGCGACGATGGCCGAACTGTCCGACGCGGGCACCGTGTGCATCTTCACCAACAACGCGATCGATCTGGTGGTCGATGCGACGGGGTACTTCCAGCGCTGAGCGTTGCGCCCTGAACTGTGTGATCGGCTGTTTCGGCGTGGCCGCCCTCATAGTTTCATACCCTTGTATTTGAACACGCGGTATTAAATACGCGAAGCCCGCTTCTACCGTATGCATTTTCTCAAGAACCCCACATCGAGGCCGATGCATTCAAAGTGCGGCCTTTCGGCCTACGAGCCGAGAGGGCCTGAGAATGAGCGATCGATTCGTGCTGTCATTGGAACAAACACGCGTGAGACGAGCCCGCGCTGTCCTTCGCCGAGTCACGCGACTGGTGGCCGTTCCGGTGGTCCTGGCGATGTCGGTGACTGTTCTCGGCGCTGAACCCGCGCCGGTCACCGTGTTCGCCGCAGCGCCGGTGGTGCAACTCACCAAGGCGATGCCGACCAGTGTTCTGTACGGCGCGAACGTGCCCGTCACCCTGTCGGCCAAGAACACCTCGGGCGCCGACGGCTACAACCTGTCGTTCTCGGACACGCTGCCCGTTGGCGTCACCCTCGCCAACCCGTCGCTGGCGCCCACCCAACAGATCGTGCTGGGCAACGGCAAGACCGTCGTCATCTGGCAGAACGTCTCCGACCTGCTCGCCGGCACGACCTCGTCGGTGTCGTACGAGATGGCGTACACCACACCCGCCAAGCTTGTCGGCAACGTCCTGACGAACAGCGCAGGAGCGTACGTCAACAGCGACGAGCGCACGGTTCCGAAGTTCGACCAGGTCACAGGGGTCGCTGACAACACCTCGTACAACGGCTCGGGAACCGCGAGCGCATCGACCACCTTGGTGCCGTTCAAGGTCGACAAGACCGAGCCCAGCCCCGAAGCAGAACTGCTCCGGGGCATCCACGATCACAAGACCGTCTACACCCTGACCATCACGAACAACTCGAAGCTCGCCACGACCACGCCGTCGATCGTCGACTTCCTGCCCGCCGGACTCGAGTTCCTCGGCTGCACCCAGGTCGACAACACCACACCGGGCGTCGAGGAATACACGGGGTCGGGACGCATCGACAACAACTTCCCGACGTTCGCCAACTCGTGCCCGGCGCCGTTCTCGGTCACCACCGTGACCACCGATCCGGATGGCGTCGGTCCGCTGCCGTCGGCGGTCTACACACGTGTCGAGTGGCGCGGCATTGCCAACCTCGCGCCGAGCGCGGTCTTCAAGCTCGACTATGCCGCTGCGATTCCGCTCCAGGAAAACGTCGCATTTGCGGGCAATTCGACAGCCAACCTCGACAACAACACCGGCAATCTGACGACCGACGAAGAAGCACTGACAAATTATGTCGCCGCCACTGGTTTCTCGTCCGGGAACTCGTACACCGCGACGACGACACACACAGTGACGGCCGAGGACGTCGCGATCCAGAAGAGCGTCGATCACACCGTGCTCTTCCACAACGATCACAGCGTCTGGACGATGAACATCGAATCCAGTGAGTACGCGCTCGACACCGGGCCGATCGTCGTCACCGACACGATCCCCGATGGTCTCGACTACGACCCGACGCCAACCAGCCCGGCGCCGGACTTCGTGCCGACGGTCAACCCCGACTCGACCTTGCATGCCGTGTGGACGCTGCCCGCGTTCACCGGTAAGAACCAGACCGCTGTCATCACGCTCGGCACCACGGCGCGCACGACGTACCGCGCCGGCGGCCCGGTCAGCGCCGAGGACGGGTGGGAGAACGACGTCCACCTCGACACGACCTCGGACGTGATCACGTCCACCGCCGCGACGACGACCAACCTGCCGATCATCGACGACTCGTCGGCGAGTCAGGTGGCCGGCGGCATCAGCATCGCCAAGGACGTCTCCGTTCCGTCGGCGTCGATGACATGTGGCGACGGATCTGCGATCACGTGGAACCCGACGCTCGCCGGTCCGTACAAGCCCGGCGATCGCGTCTGCTGGCGCCTCACAGTGAACTTCCCGGTGGCGCTCGACACAATCGCGCCAAGCATCCGCGACTTCCTGCCCGCTGGCTACACGTTCGAGAGCTTTGCCTACGGAACGGCGAACACCATCAGCACCGGCTCCGTCACGTTCACCACGGACACCGTGACCCCCAAGTGGGACATTCCCGATGCAGCACCATCGTCCGTCTTCCAGATCATCGTCTCGTCCACGATCACCGATGCAACTGCCGGCTCGACCGCCGACATCAAGGCCAACCTGATGAAGGTCAGCTACACGAACACCGCCGGCGCCCGGTTCCAGCTGCGTGACGACGCCGATGCGACATGGGTCGAGCCGGCGTTGACCCTCGACAAGAGCATCACCAAGCGCAACGGTTCGGCCATCACGCCGGTCGGATCGATCACTGCCAAGGGTGGTGACTCGCTGACCTTCACGATCACGCTCGCCAATGCCACCACGATTCCCGTGGTCAACACCTCGGTCCGTGACATCCTGCCGAGTGGTGTCGACTGTGGCGACATCAGTGCGATCAGCCCCGCGGTCACCTGCGACAGCGGCAACAACTGGATCCAGTGGACCGGATTGAACGTGGCCGCCAGCGGTACGACCGCGCTCACGTACGACCTGGCGCTGAAGACGACGTACTCGCCCGGGCGCCAGCTGCTGAACCATGCGGGCGTGATGACGTTCGACTCGACGACCAACACGGGGACGCCGTTCACCTACACCCCGGCCAACAACATCGACCCGACGCTGACCGTGACGAACACCACGGCTGCCGATGACATCGCGCAGGTCACGATTGCCTCGCCGACGATCGGCAAGTCCGTGACCGCGCCGGCGAGCCAGGTCGGTGACAGCAGCACGAACAAGCCGACCATCGGTGAAACCGCGACGTACACCGTCACGCTGACCATCCCGAAGGGCGAGAAGCTGTACTCGTCGCCGACGCTCACCGACGTCCTCGACAGCCGGATGGCGATCGTCTCGAACAGCGCGACCTACACGTTCGACGGTGGTGCATCCACTCCCGCGACCGTTGCGGGCCAGACGATCTCGGTCACGCTTCCGGGCACGTTCACCTCGAACACCAGCGCGGACGACACGATCGTCCTGACGTACCAGGCCACGCTCACCGATGTCGCGTCGGCGACGCGGAGCAGCATTGTGCACAACACGGCGACGTTCTCGTGGAAGGACTCGGGCGGCACCACGTCGCAGGCGAACAGCAACGACGCCCCGCTGACCATCGTCGAGCCGAACATCTCGATCGACAAGACCAGCTCGGCGGATGCCGGTGGCGGACAGGTCACGCCCGGACAGTCGGTGCTGTACACGCTCACGGTTCACAACCTCGGGGCGAATGCCTCGAAGGCGAACGACGTCACCATCGTCGACATCCTTCCGGTTGACCTCATCCCGCAGGACGGCACGAACAACCCCGCCGCCGACGGAGCAACGCTGCCCGGGGGCGGCGTATGGAACCTCACCGCTCGCACGGTCACCTTCACGGTCGCAACCATCACGCCGAACGTCGACGCGGTCCTGACCTACCCGACCAAGATCCGCAACCCTGTGTTGAGCGCGGGTCAGATCACGAACCACGTCACAGCCAAGGCCAGTTCGCTGCCGGGGAACGTCACCGGTGAGCGCGATGCTTCGTCGCCGAACGGTGGCGCAGGGTCCGGGTACATCACGCAGGATCTCGACACCGTCACCACGCCGGAGTTGACCATCACCAAGGCGGCTTCACCGACAACCGTCACCATCGGTGACACGATCACCTACACGGTGCAGGTCACGGTGCCGACCGGCGTCAAGACGTTCGACGCCACGGTGTTGGACACGCTGCCCACCAACTTCGTCTTCGACGGCCCGATCACTTCGAGCTGCGCATCGACATCGGGTTGCAGCTTGAGCGCGACGCTGGTCGGGCCAACAGGCAGTGCCGTTGCGTTCTCGATCGGCGACATCGTCGCCGTTGCCGAGCAGCGCGTCGTCACGATCATCTACCAGGGTCATGTCGCAGCCGCGGCGAACTCAGGTGATGCGCTGGTCAACTCGGCCACGGTCGACTTCAACGCGACCGACAAGCTCACGGATCCGCCGGCGTCGGTGCCGCCCAAGGCCGGCTTCGATCACAGCTCGCCGCCTGCCGTGCAGACCGTCAACGTCGTCGAGCCGACGCTCACGATCGACAAGCGGGTTGTCGGCCAGATCGCCGACCTCGATACGAAGCGGGCCAAGCCCGGTGACGTGCTGACGTACACCGTCGCGGTCACGAACACCGGTCCCGGCGTCGCCTACGACGTGCACATCGCCGACACGCCCGACAACCGGCTCACGAACTTCACGAGCGCACCACCCGGCGGCGTCACCGCGACGGACACCGATCCGTCGGACGGGACACTGGCGTGGACGATCACGTCCATCGCGGCATCGGCCACCGTCACGATCACCTACTCGCTCACGATCCCGGCCGGGCTCACGGAGACATCCGAGATCGTCGGCGGTCCGGAACTGGTCAACACCGTCAGCGTCCCGTCATACCTCGGTGTCACGCCGGGTTCGTTCGACGGAACCCGCGACGTCGTCTACGGCAGCGGTCGCCACAACGTGACCCCCGACGTGGTCTCGATCGAGCTCGACCTGGCATCCATCGGCGACCGGGTCTGGAACGACATCAACGGTGACGGCGTACAGGACGCGAGTGAGCCGGCGCTGCCCGGCGTCACCGTGTTCGTCAGGTACGCGGGCGCCGACAACACGTTCGGCAACGCCGACGACGAGACGTTCACGACGACGACGGACAGCAGCGGCAACTACCTCGTCAACCATCTCCCCGGCGGCAAGTATCGCGTGAGCGTCACCGCTGGTGTGCCGACCGGTTACACCCCGAGCTACGACCTCGACGGCATCGGTACGCCGAACGTGTGGAACGGAGTGCTCGCGGAGAACGCGGCGAAGCGTGATGTCGACTTCGGCTACATCGGCACGGGCTCGATCGGCGACACGGTCTGGTTCGACCAAGACCATGACGGCGTCAAGGACGCCAATGAGGTCGGTCTCGGTGGTGTCGGTGTCACCGTCGTGTGGGCCGGCCCGGACGGCAACCTGGCCACGACCGCCGACAACCAGACGTACACGACGACAACCAGCTCAACCGCGGGTTCGGTCGGCCACTACCTCGTCGGCAATCTGCCGCCCGGCAACTACAGCGTCGCGGTGAACACCGCCTCGCTGCCGACCGGCTTCACTCAGGTGTCGGACCCCGATGCCACCCTGGACAGTGCGAGCACGCTCACGCTCGCGGGCGGCACGTCCAACCTCATCCAAGACTTCGGCTATGCCGGAACGGGCTCGATCGGCGACCGCCTGTGGCTCGACGTCGACGGCAACGGCGTGCAGGACGCGAGCGAGAAGGGCATCCCGAACGTCGGAGTCGATGTCACATGGGCGGGGCCGAACGGCACCTTCGGTGACAGCGACGACGAGACGATCTCGACGACCACGGGTGCCAACGGCATCTACAACGTCGATCATCTCCCGCCCGGTTCGTACAGGGTCGCAGTCAGCGGCGCGCTGCCCGCGGGAGTCGCATCGACGTACGACCTCGACGGAACCGGCACCCCGTCGGTCGCGACCGGCACGCTGACCGGTGGACAGAACCGCACCGACTTCGACTTCGGTTACCGGGCGACGACCGTCCTCGGCGACCTCGTCTGGTGGGACCTCAACCGCGACGGCATCAAGACCAGCAACGAGCCGGGCATTCCTGGCGTCACCGTCACCGTGACCTATCTCGGCACCGATGGTGTGGCCGGGGGCGGCGACGACATCGTCACGACGACCACGACCGACGCCAATGGCGGATGGACTGTGACCGACTTCCCGCTCGGCAACTACGTCGTCGCAGTGACGGCGGGCGTGCCCGCAGGTATGTCCCCGACCTACGACCACGACAGTGGAACGACGAGCCCGAACGGATCGTCGGCGACGACGCTCACGGTCGGTTCGCCGTCGGATCTGCTCGAGGACTTCGGCTATGCCGGAACTTCGTCGATCGGTGACTTCGTCTGGATCGATCGCAACGGCGACGGCGTGCAGGGTGCCGGCGAACCCGGCATCCCCAACGCCTCGGTGACGATCACGTGGTTCGGTCCGAACGGCACCATCGGTGGCGGCGACGATGTGGTGTTCCCGCTGACGACGAACACGAACGGCGGATATTCACTCGGCGGTCTTCCCGCCGGCAACTACACGGTCACGGTCGACCCGGCATCGCTGCCGGTCGGTCTGACGCCCAGCTTCGACCGCGACCTCACGGCCGACAACACGAGCACCGTGGCCCTTCCGGCTGCGACCGCGATGACCGATGTCGACTTCGGCTATCTCGGTGGCGCGGCGATCGGTGACACGATCTGGTTCGACCGCAACGGCGACGGCATCCGCGACGCGGGCGAGCCCGGACTGGGATCTGTCACGGTGTCGCTGCTGTGGGCGGGTCCCGATGGCGACCTGACGACTTCGGCCGACAACAAGACGCTCACGACCACGACGGCTGCCGACGGGACATATCTGTTCAGCGGGATCCCCGACGGCAAGTATCGGGTCACCGTCGGGGCCGGCGTGCCTCCGGCGATGCACAACACGCACGACGAAGACGGTGACGACAACGGTGTCACCGACATCACGCTGGCGGTCAACGAGATCCACCTGACCGCGGACTTCGGCTACACCGGTGACGGCTCGATCGGTGACACGATCTGGTTCGACCCGAACCACGACGGCGTACAGCAGTCCGGCGAGCCCGGCATTCCCGGGCAGACCGTGCAACTCGTGTGGGGTGGCCCCGACGGCAACCTGTCGACGACGAGCGACAACCAGACCTTCACGACCACGACCGATGCCAATGGCATGTACCTGTTCGATCACCTGCCCGACGGCGCATTCCGTGTCGTCGTCGCCGGCGGCATCGCACTCGCGGCCAACAACACCTTTGATCCGGACGGCGGCACGGCCGACCAGGCCGACGTCACGCTGAGCGGAAGTCCCCATCGCACCGACATCGACTTCGGTTACACCGGCGCCAACAGCGTCGGCGACACCGTGTGGTGGGACGTCAATGGTGACGGCATCGACGGCGGGGCGGGAACCGAGCCTCGGCTTGCCGGTGTCACGTTGAACGTCACGTGGTTCGGCCCGGACGGCGTGGTTGGTGGCGGCGACGACATCGTCCTGCCGGCGGTCACCGCATCGGATGGCACGTACCTTCGCAGCGCACTTCCCGACGGCACGTATTCCGTGACGGTGACGGGCGGCGTGCTCTCCGGTCTCAGCCCAAGCGTCGACGCCGACAGCGGGATCGTCAATCCCGATGGCAAGAGTGTCGTCACCCTCACCGGTGGCGTGAGCAACCTCAACCAGGACTTCGGTTACGTCGGTACCGGCTCGATCGGCGAGACTGTGTGGCTCGACCTCGACGGCAACGGCGCACAGAGCGCCGGGGAGCCGGGCATTCCGGCGGTCACCGTGACGCTCACGTGGGCCGGCCTCGATGGAGTCTTCGGTACGCCCGACGACACCGTCACCACCACGACGACCGATGCCGCAGGGCACTACGGATTCACCAAGTTGCCCGCCGGCAACTTCCGGGTCGCTGTCAGCAATCTGCCTCCGGGCGCGCTGCCCAGCGGTGACCCTGACGGTGGCAATGACCTCCACTCGGTCCTCGCCCTGGCGGCCGGCGGGACGAACCTGGCTCAGGACTTCGGCTTCACCGGCACCGGTGGCGTCGGTGACACGGTGTGGCTCGACCTCGACGGCAATGCGACGCAAGGCCCCGGCGAGCCCGCCCTGCCGAGCATCCCGGTGAGCGTGAAGACGGCAGGTGTCGATGGTCTCCTCGGCACCGGCGATGACATCACGATCACCGTCACCACCGATGCGGCGGGTCACTACCTCGTCGTCGGCCTGCCCGTCGGCCCGACACTCGTCTCCTATCCGACGGCATCGTTGCCGACCGGACTGACGGCGTCGAGCGATCGCGACGGTGGCAACTTCGCCTCGACCGCAGTCACCATCGTCACCGGTCCGCCGGTGCTCGATGTCGACTTCGGCGTGCGCGGTACGGCCACGCTCAGCGGCACCATCTTCAACGATCACGACGGCAACGGCACGCGTGACCCGGGTGACGGCGGTGTCCCTGGTGTGACGATCATCGTCGTGTGGAACGGCCCGCTCGGCCCGGTGACGATCACGACCACGACCGGCCCGGATGGCTCGTGGAGCCTGCCGGCTCTGCCCGCCGGCACATATGTCGTGACGGTCGACGTGGCGTCGTTGCCACCCGGCACGACGCTGGCCCACCCGGGTCCGCAAACCGTGACGCTGCCCGCAGGTGGTTCGGCGGTGCTGTCCGACGCGATCGTCGCGACGGTGTCGATCGGCGACACCGTCTGGTTCGACACAAATCGCAACGGGGTGCGCGAGGCCGGCGAAGCCGGTGTTCCCGGCATCGGCGTCAGCCTGGTCAACGACAGCGGAGTCGTCGTCGCAACGACCACGACCGACGGCAACGGGATGTACCTCTTTGCCGGCGTGCTGCCAGGGACCTACGTCGTGGCGCTCGGTGCCGCGACGATCTCGCCCGACCTGCTCGCCGTGTACGACCCGGATGGCACGCTCGACCTGAAGACCACGGTGTCTGCCTCGCCGGGCGCCATGATCGTCACCGCCGACTTCGGCTTCGTGTCCAAGTCGAGCCTGCCCGGCACCGGCACGGATTCGATGTCCTCGGTGATGATCGCGCTGTCGTTGCTGTTGCTCGGTTGCGGAGCACTCGCGGTCTCTCGTCGGCGTCGGCGTCTGTTCTGACACGGTCCGCTGGCCCTGTCGTCTCGCTGATCTTTCGGCCTGATGGCAGGGGCAGCGGCAGGTCAGTGGCAGGTCAACGGAACGATCAGCGATAGGTCAGGGGCAAGCCGAACCGGCCGAACAGCTCGGCGCCGAACGTGGTGATCTCGTGGATCTCGCCGTGCTCGATCCGGAGCAGGTCGAACTTGAACGCGCGGAACTCGGTGTCGCCGACGCGGCGCAGATAGCTGGCGGCGGTCGGCATCCGGTTGGCGCGCGTCGCCACCAGTCGCCAGTCACCCTCGCGGTCGTTGCCGAAGGCCCGCTCGAGCAACGGGCGCAGTTGCGATTTGCCGTCGAAGAGCATCGGATACGGGGGCATGGTGACGCGAATGTCCTCGCTCGCGATCGCGAGTGCGGCTCGCGCGTCGAGCCGTTCGTGGGCGCTGATGAAGCGGTCGAGCAGGTCGCGTTCCTCGCCGCTCATCTCGGTCGCCGCCCACTCCGATCGTGCTCGGGGCAGTCTGATCTGCATCGTCTCTCGGGCCCGTTGCAGCGCGCTGTTCGCCGCCGCGACAGTCGTCTCCAACATCGACGCCGTCTCGATCGCCGACCACCCGAGCACATCGCGCGCGATGAACGTCGCCCGTTGCCGGGGCGGGAGCACTTGCATCGCGGCAAGGAACGTGAGGGCGACGGTCTCGCGTCCGATCACTGCGATGTCCGGCTGTTCGTCGGTCGACGCGATCTCGTCGAGCATCACGTCGGGATACGGCTGCAGCCACGGCACCTCGGCGAACGACTGCACCCGAGTCAGCCGACGCGACCGGCGACGCAACATGTCGAGGCACACGTTCGTCGCGATTCGGTACATCCACGCACGGATCTGAGCGTCAGCGTCGAGTTCGCCGACGTGGCGCCAGGCGCGCAGCAGCGTCTCCTGCACGGCATCCTCGGCCTCGTCGAACGATGCGAGCATCCGGTAGCAGTGCACGTGGAGCTCGCGTCGGTGGCGGCGGGTGAGCGTGTCGAAGTCGATGGTCGTTTCCAACGTTTCCTTTCCGCGAGACAGGTCGGGGTGACGGTATGTCGCCGACGATGATGCATCAGTTGTAACGCTGCTCGCACGCGGAACTCATCGGTGCAGCGATGAGGCGGACATGATGGATGGCGATGAGCACGTCACCCGCCGATCCACTCGACGACCCGCCATCGCGCAGCCAGCGGCTCGCCGCGGCCGCGGGGGTGGTTGGGCCGACAGCGTTCATCGGCGCGTGGGCGCTCGGCGCAGCGGTGACGAACCGCCGCTACTCGTCGATCCACGACGCAATCAGTCGGCTCGCCGCGATCGGGGCTGACAGCCGCCCGATGATGACCGCGGGCTTCGTCGTGTACGGCGCCGGCGTTTCGATCTTCGCGACCGCGGTGCGCCGCACGATCGACGGGCCGGCGTGGATCAGCGCGCTCGCGACGGGTGTCGCGACATTGGCCGTCGCTGCCGCACCGTTGGACCATTCGTCGACGGTCGATTCGCTGCACGCACTCTTCGCCGGCATCGGCTACGCCACGTTGGCGGCCACGCCGGTGCTTGCCGCGCGGCCGTTGGCGAGAGCCGGACATCAGGCATTGGCCCGCCTCGGAGTCGGCGTCGGTGGACTGGCCGCGGTGTCACTCGTGTTGAGCACGACCGGCCTCCCGACGGGGTTCTTCCAGCGGCTCGGTCTGACCGCTGGCGACGTCTGGATCGCCCTGTGCGGCCTCGGCATCGCGACCGGGCGGCTGCGTCGGACCACCACATGACGTCGGGTCGGCAACACAGTTCACACAGCCGTAAAAGGGGCCGGTCTCGATCGGGGTCGGAATGGGGCATGCTGACGGGGTGCAACGAACGGTGATGGCTCATGTCGAGTGCGATGTCATCACACCGGTCGACATCGTGCTGTCCGTCGCCGTCGCCTTCGGGCCCGAGATGGTGTCCGAATCGCTCGAACTGTCTGTCGACGGGCGACCGATGGCGCTGGTCGAGATCGCCGACGACCACGGCACTCGCCTGCACGCCGCCGAACGCGTGCCAGCGGGAAAGATGGTGGTCGACTACAGCGCCGTCACCGGTTCGTCGGCGCCGCCGACCGACACCCGTCCGGTGGATCTCGTCCGGTACCTTCGACCCAGTCGCTACTGCGAGTCCGATCGGCTGTCACCGTTGGCCCGTGCGGAATTCGCGGGATTGGACGGCGCTGCCCTCATCGCCGCCGTGTCGACGTGGGTCGGCACGCGGCTGGGGTACGTGCCGGGTTCCAGTCGGCCGATCGACGGCGCCGTCGCGACGCTGCTCGCGCGTCAGGGCGTGTGTCGCGACTTCGCCCACCTCGTGATCGCGTTCCTGCGCGCGTGCGACGTACCCGCTCGACTCGCGTCCGTGTATGCGCCGGGCCTGAGCCCGATGGACTTCCATGCGGTCGCCGAGGCGTACGTCGACGACGAGTGGACCGCGATCGATGCGACGTTCCTCGCCCCGCGCTCGACGATGGCCCGGATCGCCACCGGACGAGACGCGGCCGACACGGCGTTCCTCAGCACGACCCGCGGGTTGATCGCGCTCACGGGCATCGAGGTTGTCGCGTACACCGACGAGGACCTGCCGTTCGACGACGTGAACAGTCTCTGCCAGTTGCGCTGATCGGGCCCGAGACGTCGCGCGCGTCGTGACGTGCGGTGCGCGCCGGGTTCGCCTTGCTGCAGGAGGCACATCCGGCGCGGTCTCTGGTTCGAGCGCTCCTCCCATATCTCCACGTGACGAAACTCTGTGGCCTTGACCGGGCCTCCCGTATCTCCACGTGACGAAACTCAGTGGCCGCGCAATTCGCGCCCGCGGTGGGTTGTTGCGCGACCCGGGTCGCGCAGGGCGATCCCGCGGGGCCGGAATGCGCGTTCTGACGGCGGCAGGCCGACGGGTGACGAATCGTCACGTGGAGATGCGGGAGGGGACACGCGGACGACGGCAGGCCGGTGGTGAGCGGGTCGTCGGCCGCTCCAGCTGCTGGTCGACTCTGGGGCTACTCCCAGCGGAAGAGCCGTGTCGCGGCGAGCGGCGCCACGGTCGCCCACGCAGCGAGGATGATCCACGATGTACCCGGACGCGTACCGGCATGGGTCAACGCCTCGCGCAGCACGTCGGCGAGCGCGCCCGACGGCAGCGCCTTGGCAACGGCCGAGATCGGTCCGGGCAGCTTCGCGAACGGGATGACCATGCCACCGAGCAACAGCAACACGAGGTACAGACCGTTCTGTGCGGCGAGGTTGATCTCGCCACGCAGCCGACCGGCGAGGCTGAGGCCGATGCCGGCAAACGCCATCGTGCCGACGACCATCGCACCGAGGGCTGCCAGCCAGTTCGGCGCGCTCGGCCGCCAACCGAGCGCGTACGCGACCGGAATCAACACGGCGAACTGGATCAGTTCGACGACGATCACCGACACGATCTTGGCCGCGATCAACCGGCCGCGGCCCAGCGGTGTCGCCCCGAGACGCTTCAACACCTTGTAGGTGCGCTCGAATCCGGTACCGATGCCGAGGCTCACCATCGCGGTCGACATCACGGCCAGACCGAGGATCCCGGGTGCGAGGAAATCGACCGAGTTCTTGGTGCCGGTCGGCAAGACGTCGACGATGCTGAAGAACACGAGCAACATCACGGGGATGACCAACGTGAGCAGCAGCTGCTCGCTGTTCCGCAATGTCGACGTGACCTCGTGCCGGGCCTGGGCTTGCAGCGCGCTCACGTCGGTCGGCCGTTCTCGGTCTGCCCGGTGAGTCGCAGGAACACGTCTTCGAGGCGTTGCCGACCGGCACGGAGATCCGCGATCGGGTGTCCGTTCGCCGCCAGCCATGCGGTCAACGGGGCGACATGGCTCGCGTCGCCGTCTGCCGCGAACTCGCCGCCGCCGATGGTGCGAACACCGAGCCCGATCGCTGCGCTGAGCGCAGCGGTGTCGAGATCGGATGAACTGCTGAAGCGGATCTCGTCGTGGCCGCGACGCAGATCGTCGAGTGCCCCGTCGGCGACGACCTTGCCGTGATCGAAGATGACGACGCGGTCGGCGACCTTCTCCGCTTCGTCGAGCTCGTGGGTGGCCAACACCACGGCGCAGCCGTTCGCGGCAAGCTCGTGGACGATCGTGCGGATCATCTGACGGCCGGTGATGTCGACACCGGAGGTCGGCTCGTCGAGGAACGCGACATCGGGCTTGGCCGCGAGCGCGAGCACCAGCGACAGCCGCTGCTTCTCGCCGCCGGAGAGTCGCCGATAGTTCGAGCGGGCTCGATCGGTGAGCCCGACCATCTCCAGTAGCTCGCCCGCTACGGCGCCCTTGTCGTACAGATCGCAGTAGAGCCGGGCCACGTCGCCGACTCGCGCAGATGGCGAGACTCCGCCCTCTTGCAACATCACGCCCATGCGCTTGCTCAGCTCGGCCTGTTGTCGAGAGGGGTCGAGACCGAGCACGCGAACCGAACCGGACGCGCCGCAGCGATAGCCCTCGCACACCTCGATCGTGCTGGTCTTGCCGGCGCCGTTCGGTCCGAGCACGGTCGTGACCTGTCCGGCCTCGGCGGTGAACGACACGTGATCGACGGCGAGCAGATCGCCATAGCGAACAACGAGATCCTCGACGACCACCGATGCAACCACGAGGGCTCACGCTACGGCACCGCGGTCGGACACTGAAATCGCCCGGGCACTCGTCGATGTGACACGCGCCGTCGCTGGACACGCCGAAACGCTTCGGGATCCATCGATGACCCCGGAGTAGCCTGGCCACCTGTGATCGACGTCCGTCTCCTCCGTACCGATCCCGCTGGTGTGCGCGCAGCGCTCGCTCGGCGGGGCAAACCCGAACTCCTCGAACAGCTCGATCACGCTTCCTCCCTCGATGCGCGGCTGCTGAAGATCACCGGTGAGCGCGATGATCTGCGGCGCCAGGTCAACGAGCTGAGCAAGATCGTCGGACAGTCACGCAAGGCCGGCGACATGACGGCTGCTGAGGTGGCGATGACAGAGAGCCGCGATCTCGGCGAGACCGAAAGGGTTCTGGCGGCCGAGCACGACGAACTCTCCGAAGCGCTCCGTCAGGTGATGTTGCGCATTCCGAACCTGCCGTCGCCCGATGCGCCCGACGGCGCCGGCGAGGACGACAACCCGCTCGTCAAGGGTCCCGTCAACCTGCCCAACTCGTTCCCCGACCATCAGCGCGTCCCGCACTGGGAGAGTGCCACAGCGCTCGGCATCCTCGACAACGAACGCGCGACGAAGATCAGCGGCGCGATGTTCACGATGCAGCGCGGGCTCGGCGCGACGATGGCTCGTGCGCTGTGTCAGCTCGCGCTCGACAACAACGCCGACGCGTTCGAAGAGATCCGTCCGCCGCAGATGGTCACCACGGCGACGTTGACGGCCACCGGGCAGTTGCCGAAGTTCGCCGACGATGCGTTCGCGATCGAACGCGACGACCTGTGGGCGATCCCCACCGCCGAGGTGCCGCTCACGTCGCTGTACGCGAACGAGATCCTCGACGAAGCGCAACTGCCGGCGCGGTTGATGGCCCACACCTCGTGCTTCCGTCGCGAAGCAGGCTCGGCCGGGCGTGACACGCGCGGCATGCTGCGCACGCACGAGTTCGACAAGGTCGAGATCCTCGCGGTCGCGACCCCCGAGCAGGCGGCCGATCTGCTGACCGAGATGACGGCGCGTGCCGAGCGCACGATCGCGTCGTTGGGTTTGCCGTACCGGATCATCGAGATCTGCACGGGTGACATGGGTCAGAGCCACTACCGCTCGTTCGACATCGAGGTCTACGCGCCCGGTTGCGACAAGTGGCTGGAGGTCAGCTCGGTCAGCTGGTTCAGCGACTACCAGGCTCGCCGAGCCGACATCCGCTTCCGTCGCCCCGACAAGAAGGGCACGGAGATCGCGCACACCCTCAACGGCTCTGCGCTGGCCGTGCCGCGTGTGTGGGCCGCGATCATCGAGAACAACCGCCAGGCAGATGGCAGCATCCGAATCCCCGACGTGCTGCTGCCGTACATGCGCGGTGCGACAGTCATCCCTGCGACCTGATGTCGGACTCCATTCGCGATCGACGGGTGCAGTACGAGACGGCCGGGCTCGAGCGCGACGATCTTGCCGCGGATCCGATCGCGCAGTGGCATCGGTGGTACGACCAGGCCGAGGAAGCCGGTTGCGTCGAGCCCAATGCGATGGTCGTCGGTTCGGTCGATGTCGACGGCGTGCCGGACAGCCGATATGTGCTCGCGCGCGACGTGTCCGGTGACGGCCTCACGTTCTACACCAACTACGAATCCGTCAAGAGCCGCCAATTCGAGGCCAACCCGAACGTCTCGGCGCTGTTCACGTGGCTGCAGTTGCACCGCCAGATGCGCTGCCGTGGAACGATCGCCCGCACCAGCGATGAGATCTCCGACGCGTACTACGCGCTGCGGCCGCGTTCGTCGCAGATCGGTGCGTGGGCGTCGCCGCAATCCGACGTGATCGCTGATCGGGCCGCGCTCGAAGTCTTGGTCGCGCAGGTCGAGGCGCGCTTCGCCGGAATCGAGAACATCCCTCGCCCACCGAACTGGGGAGGCTGGCGGATCACCGTCACCGATGCCGAGGTGTGGCAGGGGCGACCGAGCCGCCTTCACGATCGGTTCCGCTATCGGCGCGATCCGGCAGCGGCTCGCGACGCGTGGATCATCGAGCGACTCGCGCCGTAGCGACTCGCGCCGTATCTCGCGCCGAGTCGCCGTAGCGCTGACGACCCGATCAGAGGGGCCAGGCGGTTGCAGCCTCGGCCAGCCCATCGATGAGGGCCTCGGTGTGCGGCGTGTGGCCGGGACCTTCCCAGTCCCACCACAGCGGGCTCGAGCCGCGCACACGAGGTGGCAGTTCGATCTGCACGCCCTGTTGGCGGGGCAGGTTCACCGGGTTGAGCGGATGCTGCCCACGCAGGTCGCTGGGGATCGTGTCGAGGTCGATGCGGATGTCGTACGCGGGCAGGTGTTGGCGCAGGAACGGGGCGAGGTGCGCGGCCAGCGTGCGGTTGGTGCCGCCGAGCAACAACGTGGTGAACAGGCTCTGCCGGCCGTAGCCGTGAACGGTGACCACGACGTCGACGTGTTCGAGGAACTCGGCCATCGCCGGTGATTCGGTGGGACTCAGCTTGTGCGACGGGATGTGCCAGTTGAGGTCGCGCGGTTGCAGCAAGCCGTAGTAGCTGGCGCCGCTGCGTTGCGCCGCGGCGGCCGCGATGACGTCGGTCATCTCTTCCAGCGAGCCGCCGTGGAACGCCATGAACCCGAAGCGCGAACGCAGCACGCTTTCCTCGCGGACACCGGGCGTCGCGAGCAACTCGGCCAACATCAGGCGTCGGCCTTGTGATTGCCGCGGCGACTGGCGACGACGTAGACGATGGCTGCCCCGACGACGCTGCCGAGCACGACACCGAGCTTCCACGTCTCGATGCTGTCCATGAAGTTCTTGAGGCTGTCGTACCAGGAGTCGATCCGCGTCTTCGACGTCCCGCGGTCCGAGATCTGGCTGAACCAGTACCAGGACAGGTAGAGGCCGGTGAAGATCACGAAGCAGGCCGCGATGCGGTCCATGTACTTCAGCCCGTTGCGCAGAAACCGCAGCAGGCCACCGCTCGCGAACGCGAGGGTGACGGTGAGGGCCGTCACGACCAGCGCCATACCGAGCCCGTACAGGACGATGCTGAACACGCCGCTGAGATAGCCGTTGGTCGAGAACGTGCCGAACACGTTGGCCAACAGCAACCCGATCGTGCACCCGATCGAGGCGACCGCGTAGGCAACGCCGAAGCTGAACATCGATGCGAAGGTCTGGTTGCGCTCGCGCCCCGCAGCCAATTGGGGCGTCGCGAACCGGGGCTTCCACCCGGCGAGCATGAAGCACCCGAGCACGATCAACGCGAGCCCGATCACGAACGACGCGTACTTCGCGTTCTGCTGGATGTACGAGGTGAAGAGTCGTGTGATGGTGCCGATCACGAGGTACACGCTGATGAATCCGGCCGATGTGGCCGCACTCACCAGCAGCGCGCGCTGCACCCTGGCCCGCTGCGAGCCCGGCTTCGAGCCTTCGAGCCCGAGGTAGTACATGAGGTACGTCGGCAACAGCACGAAGCCGCACGGATTCACGGCGGCGAAGATGCCGGTCGCGAAACTCAGCGCGAATCGCTCGTCGAACGCAAGCATCACGACAGCAACTTGGTCTGGATCGTCGTGCGGATCGTGGCTTCGGTCAACTCGGTGCCCTTCTGGGCAACGATCGTTCCGTTCGCCGTCACGAAGATCGTGTACGGGAATCCGCTGATGCCGAGCTTGGCCAGCAGCACGCCGTTGAGGTCGCGGTAGCTCTCGTAGTCGAGGCCGTACTTCTTCGCGAACGCGGCGACATCGGATTTGGACGCGATCTCTCCGGCGTCGATGCCGACGAAGCGCACCGTGTCGCCGAGGTCGGCATGGACCTTCGCGAATGCCGGAAGCTCGCGCTTGCACGGTTCGCACGTGGTGTTCCAGACGTTGATCACCAGCGGGTGGCCGAGCAGCTCGCTGGTCTCGAACGTGTTGCCGTCGAAGTCCTCGAGCGTCACGATCGGCAGCGGCTTGCCGGTGACGACGGAGTTGGTGGGGATCTCGTTGTTGATCGGGTAGGTGCCGGCTGAACCGATCGTGACCTCTCCGCCGTTGGAGTTGGTGCCGTTGCGACTGACGAGGTAACCACCGCCGATGCTGATCAGGACGGCGACCCCCAGTGAACCGAACAGGATGCGCTTGTCGACGGCCACCTGTTCACGATACCGACCCAACCTGCCGTGTTCCGGTCGCTGCAACCCGGGTCACATCGCCTGCTGGGCCGACTGGGAAAGCCGAAACGGGGTGACCCGGCTGCCGTTGCCGGCGGTCGAGTCACCCCGTTCGGGGTCGGGCCGAGGGTCGCTCGTGCCCACGATGGCCGGCTCAGCGCCGACGACGGGGGGATTCGTCGGCGGTTCTGCAACGGCGTTCGTGGAGGCGTTGCCTCGGACCGGGATCATGTCCCTGTGCGGGTGACCGTCAGGCCACCCGCACCGGGATTGCGATGGCGTCCTCGTTGATGACAACGAGTGGACGCGGGTGCTTCGGGGGACGTCCGCGCGGCCGCTTGTTGGCCACGATTCGTCCCGACTCGAGCAACTCTCCACCCCAGACGCCCCACGGCTCGACCCGATCGATCGCCCCTTCGAGGCATGATGCGGCGAGTGGGCACTTGCCGCAGATGGCCTTGGCGCGGGCCGTGTCGATCGGCTGGTCGGAGAAGAAGAGATGGGTCAGGGTTCCGTTGCCGTCGCGGCAGCGGGCCTTGGCCCAGTCGAGCGAGCGGGTGTTGTCGCCGAAGCCGGCGAGCAGAGTGTTGTCGAGTTCGATGTTGATGGCGTACATCTCGGGTCCTCTCGGTTCATTGCGTTGGTTCGTGTGGTGCGTCGATGCGACGGAGGTGGCGATGTGGGCGGAAAAGCAAAAAGACCGCCGGGGAGTGGTTCCCGGCGGCCTCGGAGCGATGTGCTCGACGTGTGTTACGTCGTTCGCTGACCGAGCCGTCGGGGCTGGCGCTTGTTTGCGTTCTCCATGATGAAGCCGGTGGTGGAATCACATGGGGAGAACGCGGTCGGCCAGCCATAACCAAGGACTTGCTGCACGCGGACGCGCGCAACAGCGGCGGCTGCGCCGGCTGCTGAGTGTGCGTGCGAGTGAGTCATCGAAGTGTCCTTGGGAATCCGTGGCAGTCTGTCGGCACCGTGCCGAACCGAGGTCAAGGAAACCACAGATCACCGCGAGCCGCAACCTATTTAATTCAGGCGCGTCGGTAAGGTCGTCGCGATGAGCATTGCGGCCTCGCCGGCGGACCCGAACCCGCTCGTACCCCGGCCGGAATCGGGCCGCGTCTACACCGCGTGCCGACGGGTTCGTCTCGCGGATGCGTCAGCGGGTGGCCGGCTGCGGTTCGACGCGTGTGCGCGTTATCTGCAGGACATTGCCAACGACGATTCGCGTGATGCAGGAACGCCGAACCCGACCGCGTGGGTTGCCCGACGCACGACGATCACCGTCGACCACTTCCCCAAGTACCTCGACATCGTGTCGCTGGCGACGTGGTGCAGTGGGATCGGTCCGCGGTGGGCCGAGCGTCGCTACAGCGTCATCGGCGAGCGCGATGGCGATGGTTCTGGCGATGGTGACGATCGTCCCGCCGGGGTGATCGAGGCTGTGACGCTGTGGGTTCACGTCGACATGGCGACGATGAAGCCGGTGTCGTTGCCGCCCGGTTTCACCGAGCAGTTCGGTGGCGCGGCGGGTGGGCGAGTCGTGAGTGCGCGACACAACCTGCCGACTCGACCACCGAAGGATGTCACCGATGTCCCCGGCGTTGACGTCAGCGAGTGGCCGCTGCGGTTCGTCGACTACGACGTCCTCGGCCATGTGAACAACTCGGTGTATTGGGCGATGGTGGAAGAGCAGTTGGCGCGGCGTCGCGAACTGCGCTCGCCGCTGACGGTTGCGCTCGAACATCACGAGGCCATCGCCCCTGGTGCGGCAGTCCGCGTCACCGTGATCGATGCGGCGGACGGCTTCGACCTGTGGGTCGCGAGCGATGACGGCCGTGTTGCCGCGGTTGTTCGGGCGGCGCACCGGCCGCGCACATGAACGCACGGTGAATCGCTCAAGTGTTCGGCAAAGGCATTGAGCTGCTCGCTGGTCGGTCCGATGTTCCTGGCGCCAGGTCAGCACTGCGGGAGACGCCCGCACGCCATTGCACCTCGGCCGAGGAGCGTTCGCCGACATGTCGCGCATTGCCGGGATCACGTGGTTGGTCCGCACGATCGTTGCTGCGGTCGGCGCGTGTGCCATCGCGGTGCCCGTCTTCGGTCATGCCTCGGCGGCGAGCTCGCATGTCGTCCTCGTCGAAGCGACGGCGTGCCACCATCCACGCGTGTCCCCGGTCCCGCTCAGTGTCACGCTGACGCCGTCGCAGCAGCCGGTGGTCGTGCGGGTGCCCGCGACCACGTTTCTGCGTCTCGACCGGTCCGGTCGTGTGACTGCCGCAGCCACGAACACGGGATGCGCGCCGCGATCGACCGATCAGATCTACGTCGCTCGCGCCGACGGCACGTTGCGGCGCACATCCAGCATCCATGTCGACCACTACCGCTGGACCGGTGACTTCACCGTTGCCGCTCGGTACCAGATGCAGCGCGGCGGTTGACGTCCTGCGGCACCGCTCGCGCGGAGCGCAGTGTTTCGGGACGCACCTTGCGCAATTCATGTGTCGTTCACCTGTTGGTTCAGGTCACGTTCACTTCCAGGTCATCCACCACTTTTAGGGTTTTGGCCTCATGGAGACCATTCCGCGGCTGGGCGACAGCGCCGACCTGCCGCCACAGCGGGCTCCGCAGGTCGATGCGTTCCTGACCACACTGAGGACCGAGCAGGCTCGCTTCCTCGAAGTCGTGCGACAGGCCCAATCGCAGTTGCAACGTGACGGGGGTCAGCTCGGCCAGGTCGCTGCGACGCAGCTTCGGATGACGCAGCAGTTCTTCGACGCGCAGCGCTCGATCATGTCGCGGCGGGCCGATGTCGATGCCGAGGTAGCATTGATCGACGTCGCGGCCGAGGACGGCGCAGCGGCGAGCATCGACGAAGCTCGCGAGCACGCAGCGGCCGGCGACGTCATCGAGCTCCGCAAGCGCTTGTCGATGTCGCGGGCTCAGCGGCTGGCTTGGCCGGAGCGCAGCGTGCAGCATCGGTCGGCGCGCGATCAGATCAGCGTGCTCGGGCTCTCGGTCGTGCGCACATCGGCCGACGTCGACGATCTGGCCCATGTGATCGACGACGCGTTCGCCGCTGACGAACCCGACAGCATCATCGCCCAACGGCAGCTGACATCACTGCTCGACGAATGGTGGTCGAACGAGCAGCAGGAAGGTCTCGCCGTGATCGAGGACGCCCGCGCTCGCTCGGCCATGCGCCGTCACGTCGCCGGTATCCAGGCGTGTGAGATCATCGAGGCCGCGTGCGAGTCTCACGCTGTCGCCCCAGCTGTTGGTGATGCCGGTGATGCCGACGACGAGATCGCGTCGACGATCCTGCCGCGACACATTTGCGTCGCTCTCGACGCCGCCGACCCATCGTGTCTGCAGGACACGCTCGCCGCGTTGGCGAACTCCCTGCAACTGGCGACGTCGACGACGAACGCTCCGGAGACACCCCCCGCCGTGATCGGATTCGACCCGCCGACGATCGCCCTTCGCGGTCACGGGATCGACCTCGATGCTGAGGCGGCCGACCCCTACCGCCGCTTCTGGTCCACCGAGTCGATGCCGGCGAGCCTTGCTCGTGTCTTCCGATCGACATCGATGCGAGCGGGACTCGTGGTCGTGGCTGGCGCCTCCTCGCTGGGACTTCTCCGGGCAGTGGTCGGGTGATCGCACAGTGGCGAGGCTGAACGGTACGAAGTTTGGTGGCGCGTCGTCGGATCTGCCGGCCCGCTCACGAGATGCCGACGACATCCCCCAGGATGCAGATCTCATCTGGCCCCCGGAGACGGAGTCGTTCGTGTCGACCGAATCAAGCGAGTTCGAGGTCGAGCGGTCGCGGCTCGAAGCCGAGATCCTTGTCGCGCGCACTCGTACGGCGACGGCGCGTCGACGTCTGTTCGAGCGCGACGAAGCGCTGCGGGCGGAGGTCGCCGCGTCGCAGCAGGACCTGGCCGAGATCGAGCGGGAACACGAAGCCGCCGTGCACGCGTTGCGTGAAGACGCTTTATCCGAGGTCGCTCGCATCATCGCCGAGGCTCGGCGATCCGTCGCGGATCGCCCCGCCACCGACGTCGTGCCGGAACAGATGGATGTGTCGGATGCAGGGTGACGCATCCGTGACCAACAGCTACTCGCTGCCGCCGCGCGCCGGTCTGGCGCTGCTGACGCTGCAGCTGCGCGGTGCCGTCCAGGAGGCCGAAGCGGCCGAGGCCGAGGCAGCAGGCGTCGACGTCGATTCGACGGGTGCCAGAGCGCAGCTGCGCGGACGCCTGCAGCCGCTGCTGGAGCAGCGCCGACTCGAATTGGACACAGCCCTGGAACGGGCCCGGGCCGAAGCGGAAGCGTCGATCGCTGCGGCTCATCGGGCTGCAGCGATGATCGTCGCGCAGGCACCGGTCACGCCCGCCAACGTCGAGAGCAGGCCCACGCCCGAACCGATCGAGCAACCCGAAGCGATCGAGCAACCCGAAGCGATCGACGCGGCCGGTGACGCGCCGACGGCGCGCGCTCGTCGGGTCCCGCCGCCGACCACGGTCATGATCGACGCCGAGGCCTTTGCACGAGTGTTCGCGACCGTGTTCGCCAGCCTGCTCGACGAACGATTCGGTGCGTTGACCGGTGCCGGATTCGGCATGCACCAGGCACCGCCCCCACCTCCGCCTCCACTGCCGGCGAAGCGCTCGTTCGTGAGCCACGCAATGCACGCCGACGTCATCCTCATGTTCTTCACGATGGTCATCGTTCTCGTCGTGCTCGCTGCGTGGTTGGCCTGAGACATGGACACGCTCACAACACTGCCTGCAGCTGTCGACGTCTCGATCGACGCGCCGGTTGCCCGCCCGCTTGTGGCCCGCAATGGACGCGGCGACCGTGTGTTCCGGGTGATGACGTCGCTCAGTGGGCTCGCGGTGCTGTCGATCATGGGCGCGGTCGGGCTGTTCCTGGCGATCAAGGCGACACCGGCGTTTCGCCGGAGTGGCCTGTCGTTCTTCACGAGCGCGGAATGGCAGCCGGATCGAGGCAAGTTCGGCATCGCCGGCATCCTCGTCGGCACGGTGCTGATCGCGCTGGTCGCGGTGAGTGTCGCCGTGCCGATCTCCCTCGGTGCTGCTCTGTTCATCACCGAGATCGCGCCGAACTGGATGCGCTCGACGCTCGTCGCGCTCGTCGACCTGATGGCGGCCGTCCCGAGCGTTGTCTACGGGCTGTGGGGGGCGTATCTCTTGCAGGGCCAGGTGACCGGGCTTTCGCGGTGGATCAACACATGGTTCGGCTGGATCCCGCTGTTCAAGGTGTCCGGCGCTGATCCGAACAATCCACTCGGCAGCTCGACGGTCTACAGCTCGTCGGTCTTCATTGCCGGTCTCGTCGTCGCGATGATGGTCATTCCGGTGCAGTGCGTCGTCATGCGTCAAGTGCTCTCGCAGGTCCCACCCGGCGAGCGGGAGGGTGCATTCGCACTCGGCTCGACCCGGTGGGGCATGATCCGCGTGGTAGCGCTGCCGTTCGGACGGGGCGGCATCATCGGCGGAACCATGCTCGGGATGGGCCGTGCACTGGGCGAGACGATTGCGGTCGTCGCGATCATCTCCCCCAACTACAAGGTCAACTTTCACATCCTGCAATCGGGCACCGATTCGGTGTCGGCCCTGATCGCCAACCTGTACAGCGAAGCGTCCGACATCGGTCTCTCCGGTCTGTTCGCGGCAGGGTTCACGCTGTTCGTCGTGACGTTGATCGTGAACTTCACGGCGTCGTGGTTCGTCGCCAGGTCACGTTCCGGGGCGGGGAGCGAAGCGTGAGCGACACGATGCTGAGCGGGCAGACGACCTCGCGCGTCGGCTCGCCGACCGAGCGTCGGCTCGACGTCGCGGGCGAGACGGGTGCAGGGCAGGTCACGTTCCTGCCGCGCCACCCAGGTCCGCCGCATGTACCGCAGATGCGACGATCAGTACGCGGCATGACGCGCGAAGACGTGCTGCGTCTGATCGGAGCGCTCGCGAGCGCGATCTGCACCACGATGCTGATCTTCGGCCGACTCACGCCACTTGCGGGACAGCTTGGGTTCGTCGTGGTCGGCCTGGTTGTCTTCCTCGCCGTCTATGCGGCGTTGGTGGCGCTCACTGATGACCGTCCAGCTGTTGTCGACAAGGTGATGAGCGCGCTGCTGACCAGTGCCATGGCGCTCGCCACCGGAGCACTTGGCTCGGTGATCGTCTTCACTCTGTGGAAGGGCCGGACAGCGCTGTTCCACAGCAACTTCTATCGCGAGGACCTGCGCTCGGCCGGACCGTTGACGCCATTGAGTCACGGCGGCATCACCCACGCCATCGCCGGATCCCTGGTCATCATCTCGCTGACGTTGGTGCTCACCGTCCCGCTCGGGCTGACGTGCGCGGTGTTCCTCACCGAGAACCAGGGCCGGGCAGCCGTGCTCGTGCGGACCGTCGTCACCGCGATGACGGCGCTGCCGTCGATTCTCGCCGGATTGTTCATCTTCGTGATGTGGGTCCTGATCGTCGGGTTCCAACGCTCGGGCATGGCTGCCGCGATCGCGGTCAGCATCATGATGCTGCCGATCATCATCCGCACCTCAGACGTGGTTCTGCGTCTGGTGCCGGGCAACCTTCGTGAAGCATCTGCCGCGCTCGGCGCGCCGCTGTGGCGGACGGTCTGGCATGTCGTGCTGCCGACCGCGCGTTCGGGCCTGACCACCGCTGTGATCCTCGGCGTCGCCCGTGGCCTCGGCGAGACCGCTCCGGTGTTGCTCACGGCAGGTTTCACCGCGACCATCAACGCGAACCCGCTCAAGGACCCGATGGCGTCGCTGCCGTTGGTGGCATACGAGCTCGTGCGCTCACCGCAAGCGGTGCAACAGGCTCGCGGTTTCGCCACGGCAACCGTGCTGCTGGTGCTGGTTCTGGTGCTCTTCATCATCGCTCGTGTGTTGGGCGGTCGCCCGGCCGGCCAGCTGTCGAAGCGGCAGTCGCGCCGAGCAGTTGCACGATCGGACGAGGACCTGCAGCGGATGCACGGTCGGGAAAGGGTGACCGCATGAACCGACCACGTTCGATGATGCGACGATTGCTCGCATGCGGCGTGGCGTTCGTCGTCGCCGCGGTGGTGTCCGGTGGATCGTTGCCGAAGGCGTCGGCTGACAGCTATCAGCGGATCTCGGGCGAGGGTTCGTCCTGGGCCGCCAACGCCATCGACGCGATGCGCGTGAACGTGCAGAAGAACGGCATCACCGTCGATTACGCCGCAACCGGTTCGTCGTCGGGACGAAAGAACTTCCTGAACGGCACGGTCGACTTCGCGGCCTCGGACATCCCGTTCCAGTTCCACCCCGAAGATGGTTCACCCCCGGAGAACCCGGCACCCAACAGCTATGCGTACATGCCCGTCGTCGCCGGTGGAACGGCGTTCATGTACAACCTCAAGATCAACGGCAAGCGGGTCACCAACCTGCGCTTGTCCGGCGAGAACGTGGCCAAGATCTTCACCGGCGCGCTCACGATGTGGAACGACCCGGCGATCCAGGCCGACAACCCCGGTCTCACATTGCCGGCGCGGACGATCACCCCGGTCGTTCGCTCGGATGGTTCCGGCTCGACCGCGCAGTTCTCGTTGTGGATGATCAACCAGTTCCCCGCGATCTGGAACGACTTCTGCCAGCGATCCGGGCGGGCGCCGGCCTGCGGCGAAACCTCGCTCTATCCGCAGTACACGGGCATGACCCAGCAGTCCGGTGACATCGGCATCGCCGGCTTCGTCGGCGGCAGCCAGAACGAAGGCACGATCGGCTACGTCAACTACTCGTACGCGTTGGGGGCCGGCTTCCCGGTGGCCAAGGTGCTCAACGCAGCTGGCTTCTACACCGAGCCAACGCCACAGAACGTCGCTGTCTCGCTGTTGAAGGCTCAGATCAACACCGACGCGAGCAACCCCGAAGTCTACCTCACCCAGCAACTGGGCGGCGTCTACACCGATACCGATCCCCGCAACTATCCACTGTCGTCGTACTCGTACCTGATCCTGCCGACGACCATCGCCGGCCAGTTCAACGAGGCCAAGGGCAAGACGTTGGGAGCCTTCTCGTACTACGCGATGTGTGAAGCGCAACAGAGCTCGGCCTCGCTCGGCTATTCGCCGATGCCGATCAACCTCGTCCAGGCCGGCCTCGATCAGATTCGCAAGATCCCCGGCGTCGTGGTGCAGGACATCGACGTCACCAAGTGCAACAACCCGACCTTCTCACCCGACGGCACGAACAAGCTCGCCGATACGGCCCCGCAACCACTCGCCTGCGACAAGCAGGGCCTGACGACGCAGTGTCCGAACGGAACGGCGGGCATGTCGAACGTGCCCACCGCTGTGTCTGGTGGCGGTGGAGGAGGAACTGCCGAAACGACGACCACCACGACGACCGTCGCTGCCGCTGGATCCGGCAGTGGCTCCGGTTCGGGCAGCGGAAGCGGCGCGGGCGTTGGCGCTGGCGCTGGCACTGGTTCGGGCAGCGGGAGTGGTGCCGGGTCGGGGAGCGGAACCGGATCCGGCAGTGGCTCGGGATCCGGCAGCGGCTCGGGGTCCGGGAGCGGCTCGGGTAACGGCTCGGGCACCGGGACTGCGACCACGGCGCCGACGGCCGCGGGCACGGCCACGACGATCGGCGCGACGACGACGATTCCGTGCGCTGCAACGGACGCGACGACGACAACACTCTCGACCACCTCGACGACCTCGGTCGCCGGAACGACCACGGTTCAACCGACCACGAGCACGTCGAGCGCCTCGACGACGACCGTACCGGCCACCACGACGACGATCGCGTGCGATCCGACGACCACCGTTGCGCCGACCGATACCGCGCTGTCGAACGGCGCGGCCGGTGGTGCCGCGGCTGGCCAGAACTGCGATCCGGACACCGGCATCTGCGCTGCGTCGAATCAACCGACTGCTGATCCGGGAGCAGCGTCGGCGGATCAGGCTGTCGGGGCCATCTCGACCACGACGCTGCACCGGTCCTCGAACCCTGGCGCGTCGCTGCCGCTGATCCTGCTCGTCATCCTGCTCGTGATGGCGCTGGTGATCGGTCCCGCGCTTGCATGGCGCTACTACTCATCGAGCGTCCCCAGAACGGGCATCGCATGAGTCGGCGTTCGTCGTTTCGGGTGTGGTTGCTGGGACCGTTCGCCGTCGTGCTTCTGTCGTTGCTGCCGACCGCCGGTGTCCGAGCTGATGCTCCGTTGGCGGGAAGTCAGGGCACCGACACGTCGTTGCCCGCCACCGCCTCTCAGGTCACGGTGCACGGGCGCGGGCAGTTCTCGAACCTCGCCGTCACCGTCAACCAGACATCGAACCTCACCGACCAGGCGGTGTCGATCACGTGGACAGGTGGCACGCCGACGATCGCTGCGCCGACTCGTTTCGGGGCGCAGTTCCTGCAGATCTTCCAGTGCTGGGGCGACGCCGACAGCAGCGTTGCCGGCGATCCCGGCCCGCCCCCGCAGCAGTGCGAGCAGGGTGCGGTCGGAGGGACGCCGAACGGCTTGCCGGGCACGCTGTATCCGTTCCGCGACGCGATGAATCGCACGATCTCGCGCATGGGCTACGACAACTTCGTTCCAACCGATGGCTACTACGACTCGCGGACGACCGAGCTGTACCTGCCGTTCCGCTCGGTCGATGGCACGGTCGTCAACGAGTTCGCCGATCCGAATTTCAACCCCGCCGTCTCCGGCGGCAACTTCTGGCTGAACCCGTACTACAACCAGACCACCACCAACGAGATCGCGGGCGCAGCGACGGGCCCGGACGGCAAGGGCGCTGAGCTGTTCCAGGTGCTGACCGGCGTGCAGTCCTCCGGCCTCGGTTGCGGGCAGAAGGTGCAGCCCGTGGCGGGCGGCGGCAAAGCGGTCCCGAAGTGCTGGATCGTCGTTGTGCCGCGTGGGAGCGCAGCCGACGAAAACGTCGGCACGCCCAGCGCGCAGAACGCAGACCAGAACGGCGTGACGACGTCGCCGGTGTCGCCGCGCGCGTGGCAGAACCGAATCGCGATCCCGATCGATTTCAACCCGGTCGACTCGCCGTGCCCGTTGGGTGCGGACGAGCGCCGCCTCTCCGGATCAGAGTTGGCGCTGCCGGCAGTGGCCAGTTGGCAGCCGACTCTGTGCGCGACATCGAACCTGCCGCCGTACTCGTTCTCCCCGATTTCGGACAGCACCGCCCGGCAGCAGTTGCTGTCGGGCCAACCCGGCGCACCCGGCATGGTCGTGGTCTCCAAGCCGATCTCCGCGGATCAGCTCGACCCCGCCAGCCCGGTCGTGTACGCGCCGTTGACCGCGTCGGGGATCGTCATCGGCTTCAACATCGAGCGCAGCCCGAGCCCGACCGCGCCGACCGACGCGCAACAGATCGCCGGCGTTCGAATCGCGCAGTTGCATCTGACACCGAGGTTGGTGGCCAAGCTCCTGACGCAGTCGTACCAACAGGCGGTCAACGTCGGCGCCAGCTCGCCCAACTATCCGTGGGCGACGAACAATCCGGCACATCTCGGCACAGACCCCGACTTTCTCCAGTTCAACCCGGAGTTCAATCAGCTCTTGATCCAGGACGGCCGCACGTTCAGCGGATTGCAGCTTCCGGAAGGAACATCCGACGCGGCCCAACAGGTGTGGCAGTGGGTGCTCGCCGATCCCGAAGCTCACGCGTGGATGGATGGCGCTCCGGATCCGTGGGGCATGAAGGTGAACCCGGTCTATGCGACGACCGCTGCCGTGAACCCCAGCGGAGAAGCCTTCGGTGACCCGCTGCCCAACACGTTTCCGAAGAGCGATCCGTACTGCTACCAGGCGGCGAAGCAGGGCCCGAACAACTCGATCACACCGCCCAAGCTGTGCGGAACAGATTGGATGCCCTACCGCAACGACTTCAGCGACGCGGCGCGCGTGACACGCATCGCGGCCGACGGCGCCAAGATCGACAACAACCAGGTCGCGTTGAACTCCAGTGACGTCTGGACTCGTGAGGGTCCGCAGTACCTCGGCCGGCGCGACATGTTGTCGCTGACCGACACACCTTCGGCCGCTCAATACGGCGTGCAGACGGCGAGCCTGAGCAGAGCCGGCGACGACGGAGCGAACCGCTCGTTCATCTCGGCGGACTCGGCCGGTATCGCCACGGCGGTCGCCGCGATGAAGGCCGGCGACGAATCGCAGGTACTCGAGACCGATCCGGTGCACGCGCCGGCGGGTGCGTACCCGCTGCCGGCGGTCACATATGCGGCCGTCCAGCCGCTGGCGCTCGAGGCATCGGCTCGTTCCGACTACGCCTCGTTCATCGACTACGCGGTTGGCGCGGGTCAGGTACCGGGTCTTGCGCTGGGCCAGTTGCCCCGTGGGTACGCGCCGTTGACCGACGCCCTGAAGCAGCAGGCGGCTACTGCATCCGCCACGATCAAGACGTTGCAGCCTGCGCCCACGACGACCACAACAACGACCGCGACCACAACAGCACCGACCACGTCCACACCGACGACCGAGTCGAGCACAACCGTCGAGTCGCAACCTCCGGTGGCATCGACTCCGACGACAACGCGCCGATCGACGACCACGACTCGTCCGAGCACGACCACAACGGCGTCGGCGGCCGCGACCGAATCGTCGTCGTCGATCGAACCAACGACGGAGACACCGTCGGCCGAACCGTCGTCGAGCGCGGCGTCGAGCGCGGCGCCGCCAGTGACGTCGACGTCGACCCCGGCCACCACGACCACGACACGTCCGCCGACCGCGATCACACCATTTCTGCATCTCGCCAGGAGTCGCTTCGCCGCCCCCGCGCTGGGCGTGGTCGCGCTCGGCTCGGGGCTGGGTGCGCTCGAGTTGACCAAGCGGCCGCGGCGTCGGCGCGCTGCCCCTCCCGCGGGCGGGGCTGGGCCGGATCCCACCGACGCGATGGACGGGCTCGACGGGCTCGATGCGGTGGACGACGCAGGGTCGGCGACATGACAGCAACTCGTTCTGCGTCGATGGCGAGGCGATGGTTGGGCGCGGCGATGATCGTCGGAGCAGCGGCCGTTGCCTGCGGTGTGCCCGTCGTCGTGGCCGGTGCCTCGGCGGGCGACCTCCGCGCCGGCTCGGTGACGGTGGTCGATGGGTACAACCAGACCAAAGTGATCACTCACGGCTCGGCGTCGACGGCGTTCACGGTGCGCCTGCCCGACGGGGCCGTTTGCCCCGGCGACAGCGCCAACGACCAGTGGCGGGTCGAGACCTTCCTCATCCCCAGCACCGAGGACCCGATCGGCCTCTTCTACGGCGCTATCGGTCCTGAACCCGTCGGCAACGGCCACTATGCACTCTTCGGCGTCGACACCGTGCCGTACGTGTTCCAGTTGACGATGCGCAACGCGGCCAAGGGTCAGCCGGGCGTGATCGCACCGCTGCCACCGTTCAGCTTCGCGGTTGTCGCCGGCGACCACATCCCCGACGGCCGGTACCGCATTGGCGTCGCATGCACGTACTTCGGGAAGACCGAGAAGTACTGGGACACCGACGTGATCATCAGCGGATCGGGCGTCACCAAGGGCAAGCTCGACTGGCGCCTGGCTGATCAACCGGAAAGCGTTCTGCACTCGGCCGGCAACTCGGGCCATCGCCTCGTCGTCGCCATCTTGCTTGCCGTTGGTGCCCTTGGTGCCGCCGGCTACGTGGTTTTGCACATGCGCTCGCGCCATCGCGACACGCGATCCCCCCTCATCACAAGTCTTTCGAAGGAGTCTCCATGACCGTCATCAATCGTCGCTGGCAACGGCGCGCGCGAGTGATCGCATCCGGCGCGTCCGTGGTGATTGCGTCGATGCTCGCGGTCACTGTGTCCGGTGGTGTCGATCACGCGGCAGCGCTCAGTCAGTCCGGGGTCGTCAAGATCGTCGCGGCGCCGAGCAGCACGAACCCCGGCGTTGCACTCGCCGGTGGCGGCAGCGCCACCGAGTTCTCGATGGTGCCGCCGGCGGGCGCCTCGTGTGCCGGCGGAGGCAGCGACGGATATCGCTGGCAGACCTTCATGGTCGACGCGTCCGTCGATCCGTCGACGCTGACGTACGCCGACGGTCCGCACACCACGGGCACAGCATTCGTGTCGGCGATGTACGACTCGGTGGGCGGAACGGCGGTCGTCGACAAGAACCCGTCGGCGAACCCGGTGGGCCTCATCTCCGGAATCCCGACGGTGTCCTTCGGCGCGTTCCCGCTCAACTTCGTCCCTGTCGGCACGTACACGGTCGGCTTCGCGTGCTCGAAGGCTGGAACGACCTTGAGCTTCTGGACCGCGCAGATCACCACTGTCGCTGCGGCCGCCGATACGCCCGCCGGTTTCACGTGGACGGTCACCCAACCGGCGCCACCGACGTCGACTCCCGACACGCCCGCGTCAACACCGGCCACACCGGCCCCGACCCCCGCCACCACTGCCAGGTCGACTGCGCAGGCGAGCACGAGCAGCACCGCTGCGCCGACGACCACCACCACCGCACCCGAAACGACAACCACCACGACCGTTCCGGCTGCGACCACGACGTCGATCGCGGCGACCACGACCACCGCGCGAGTTGCATCGAGCCCGGCGGTGCCCAACACCGGGACGTCGACGCTCCCGATCATCGTGTGGGCGATCGTCGCGTTGGTGCTGGGACGCATCGTGATCCTGTTCGCACGTCGTGTCCACGTGCGGCCGCCGGGCGCCCGATGACCGCGACAACGATCACGCGGGAGGTCGCCGTCACAGAGCCGGTCAGCCGGCGGACGATGGTCGAGTCACGCCAGTCGTCAGCGCAACGGGCCGCCCTGCCCCCGCTGTCCCCGCGCTCGCAGTTGGTTCGATCCGCCCTCGTCCTGGTGTTCGTTCTGTCGGCCGCGTTCCTGGTCCAACTCGTCGTGCTCAGCCGCCTGCAGGCATCATCGGCGCAAAGCAGCGCCTTCGACCATTTCCGGGCCCAGCTCGCCAACGGGACCGCTCCGATCGGGCCGGTTGACGACGGCGGCCATGTGGTCTCGCTCGGCGCCTCGGTGGCCTTCCTCGAGATTCCGTCGATCGGCCTGCGCCAGGTCGTCGGTCAGGGCACGACGTCAGGCGTGCTGTTCGACGGCCCCGGCCACCGACGCGACACACCACTGCCGGGCCAGATCGGTTCGAGCGTGATCTACGGACGACAGGCCGCGTTCGGCGGTCCGTTTGCGGACCTCGATCAACTGAAGCCCGGGGCGCTGATCAGAGCGACGACCGGCCAGGGCGTCTTCCAGTTCCACGTGCTCGACATACGACGGGCCGGAGATGTCCCGCCACCACCGCCGGCCGCTGGAGCCGCTCGGTTGCAGTTGGTGACGGCGCACGGCACGCCCTTCCTGCCGGATGGTGTCCTGCGCGTCGACGCCGACCTCGACGGAACGGCAGTCGTCGCGCCGCAGGACGTCATCGGCAAGTCGGACCTGACCGACGGTGAAGCGCTGATGGCCGGCGACACGAGCACGCTGTGGGCGCTCGCCCTCTGGTTGCAGGCGCTGGTGTTGCTGTCGCTCGGTGTCGTGTGGGCCTGGCATCGCTGGGGACGGGCGCAGACGTGGATCGTGTTCGTACCGCCGCTGATCCTGGTCGGCATCGCTGTCTCCGGAGAAGCGGCTCGTCTTCTGCCCAACCTGTTGTGAGTGCTGAGGAGCTGACCATCGTGAACTTCGAATCGATCAAGATGCCGACCGAGGATCAGCGAACCGACGCGCCCGGGCTCGGCGTATTCCCCGACTCGGCCGTTGCCCAACTCGTCAGCGGCGACCCCGCCGCGGCCGATGCGCTCGTCTCCGACGTACACCCGGCAACGGTGACCGTCACTCGTACCCATGTCGATGCAACCGCGGGTGACATCACGTGGTCGTGGTTGATCTCCGACATGCGGGCCGTCGTCCACGGCGCCGATAGGTCGTGGACGATCTTCGTCGTGCCGGGCATCTCCGACTTCGGTGTCAGCATCGCGGCCGAACGCGTCGAAGAGTTCCGCCACCTCATCGACGGGCTCGTCGATCCCGGGATCCGGCCGATGCGCGGGGCATCGGCCCCGGGCCGTGCGGGCGCGTCGGACCTCGTGCCGATGATCGTCGAGGCGACGTCGTTCTCGTTGTCGCCACTTTCGTCGTCATCATCATCATCATCATCACCGCCGCCCTCATCACCGCCGCCCTTGGCACCTTCCGCACCGGCCGTGAAGTCGCGGCGACTGCGAACTCGAGACCGCCGCGAGCCGGTCGCCATGTCTCCGGAGCCCAGCACTGCCCCGGTCGGGTTGACGGGAATCGATGCGCGCGACATCTCGGCCTGGTTCGGACCGCGCCAGGTGCTCGATCGGGTGTCGCTGGAAATGGGTGCGGGTGAGGTCACCGCGCTCATCGGCCCATCCGGCTGCGGCAAGTCGACGTTCTTGCGCATCCTCAACCGCATGCACGAGATGATCCCCTCAGCGTCGCTGGCCGGTGAAGTGTTGCTCGACGGCCACGACATCTACGACCAGAACCGCAAGCTGACAGATGCCCGTCGCGAGATCGGCATGGTCTTCCAGAAGCCGAACCCGTTCCCGGCGATGTCGATCTACGACAACGTCCTCGCCAGCTACCGCCTCACCGGCGTGAAGGCCAGTGTCAGCGTCAAGGACGAAGTCGTCCAATCCTGCCTCACCAAAGCGGGACTGTGGACCGAGGTGCGGGATCGTCTGCGCCAACCGGGCGGCGGGCTGTCCGGTGGCCAGCAGCAACGGCTGTGCATCGCTCGCGCGTTGGCCATTCGGCCGCGTGTGTTGTTGATGGACGAGCCGTGCTCTGCTCTGGATCCGACGTCGACGCGACGCATCGAAGAGACGGTGATGGAGCTCGTGTCGGAGGTGACGATCGTGATCGTCACCCACAACATGCAACAGGCCGCGCGCGTGTCCAACCGTTGTGCGTTTTTCCTTGCTGAGCAAGGAACTCCGGGCGTGATCGTCGAGCACGGTCCGACGTCCGCGATGTTCAATTCACCGCAGGATCCGCGCACGAACGACTACGTGATGGGGCGATTCGGATAGTCGCAAGGCGTCGTCAAGATGAACTCTGGACGACCGCAGTCAGTGTTCACCTGAGGGCCATATGGCCGTCAGGTTGGGGTGCGAACCTCAGCGTGCCCTGGTTCGGAATCGGGGCGTTCTGCCTCACGAAGGGACCGTTACCAACACCATGCTGACAATGTCTACCAAGAAGAAACTGGCCCTCGGCCTCGCCTTCACTGCCACACTCGGAGCCACCCTCGCGGGCGGATCTGCCCAAGCGGATCCCAAGCAGTACTCCGCAGCGGTCGGCGTGGGCTCCGACACCGTCCAGGACGTCATGAACGCTCTTTCCGGTTCGACGAACGGCGTTTCCTACACGCCCATCAACAGCGGCAGCGCTTCTGGCAGCCGCCAGGAGATCTCGTTCGATGCCACGTTGCCCACGGGCGTCGGCGACACCTGCATCACGACCAAGCTCAACGGCCCGACCTTCACCCGCCCCAACGGTTCGGGTGCAGGACGCAAGGCCCTCGCAGCGTCATCCGGTCACAACCCGGGCGGCTGGACAGGGAGCGCCATCGGCACGACCCCCATCTGTGCAACTGCTGTCGACATCACCGGTCAGGTCGACTTCGCTCGGTCCTCATCGGTGTCGTCGTCGGTTGTCGGTGGCGCCACGGCCATGACCTACGTGCCCTTCGGCCGTGACGGCGTGAGCTTCGCGTACTACAAGGCATCGGGTTCGCCCGTCACCTCACTGACCCGCGCTCAGCTGACCCAGATCTTCACGGCCACCGGCCCGGTGACGATCGGCGGCACGCGGATCGCCGCATGTGGCATCCAGACCAGCTCTGGCACGTTCAGCTTCTGGAACGGCGTCACCACGGCGACTGCTGCCCAGGAAGACGCGGCCACCGCTGAGTGCAACAACATCACCGGCGCCCTGCTGCGGTCGGAAGAGAACGACGGCACCGCGTTGAAGACCCGCGGTGACGCCGAAGAAGTGGCGCACCCCGGCACCGAGGTCATCATCGGCTTCTCGGCTGCGTCGTTCATTGCCAAGAGCAACAACGTTGCGCTCGGTGCACCGCCCGCCACAGTGGGAATCGGCTCGATCAGCGACAACGGCACCGGCACGAACCTCGGTTCGCCCGTCTCCGGCACCGCTCCGAACCTGGCCCCCACGGCTGGCTTCTTCGGTGACGCGACCTTCGGCCGCAACGTCTACGTCGTGCTCCCCACGACTGTTGCGACCGGTGTCGGCAATGCGGCGATCAAGGCCCTCTTCGTCGGCCCCACGTCGGCGATCTGCAGCGCGACGACCACGATCAACCTCTTCGGCTTCCTTGCCAGCCCGACCTGTGGCTCGACCACGACCACGAGTGGCTACGACACCGGCGCTTCATGAGCCGGCGCATCAATCACATCGACGAATTCACACCACACAAACCTCTCGAAAGGACTTCAACCTCAATGCACAAGAAACTCACCCGGTTCACGACGGTCGTTGCGACGATCGCCGCTGCCTCGGTGGCCACCTTGGGTCTGGCATCGTCCAGCACCCTCGCCGGTCCGCCGCAGGGCGCCAACACCCTGACACCAACCTCCGGTACCACGAGCACCACGTTCTCGCTGACCCCGCCCTCCGGTGCATCATGCAGCGGTCCCGGCACGGCCAGCTACGTGTGGCAGACCTACCTCGTCGACTCGGGTGTGGATGCGTCCACGCTCACGTTCGCCGGTGGACCGAACCCGGTTGCCGGACACTTCGTGTCGCCGCTGTATGACACGTTCGGCAACTCGATCGTCGACAAGAGCGCCGCGGCGTCGAACCTGATCACGGGCATCCCGACCTTCTCCTTCAGCACATTGGCCGGAGCGGCCGGGCTGACGGCGGGTGCCTACAAGATCGGCTTCGCCTGCTCACTTGGTGGCAACCTCGAAGGTGGTCACTACTGGGAGACGCCGATCACGGTCAGCGCCGTCACGGCCACCAGCTTCAGCTACGCCTTCGGCTCGGTGCCCTCTGCACCGGTGCTCTCGGCGCTGACCGCTGGTGACACGACACTGTCGGGTTCCTTCACGGCATCCGCCTCGACGCCGGCCACCACCGGCTTCACGGTGACCGCAGTCCCGACGGCCGGCACCACGGTGACGCTGCCTGTCGCCGCTGCCGGTGCATTCACCCTGACCGGTCTGGTCAACGGCACGTCGTACGCCGTGACGGTCAAGGCGACCAACTCGGTCGGGGCCAGCGCCCCGTCGAACACCGCCAACGGCACGCCCGCCCTCGGCGCCAGCAACCCGGTGACGTTCCTGACAGCGGTTCCCGCTGCCGGCAGCGTTGCGCTCAGCTGGACGCCGCCGACGGACTTCCCGCCGACCGGCTACACCATCGGTGTCGCTCCGACCGTTGCTGGTGCTCCGTTCACGGCTGCGGCCGCGGCGACGGGCTTCACCGTGACCGGCCTCACGCCAGGCACGGTGTACACCTTCACGGTGACACCGACCCATGCTGCCCCGAACGCACCGACCGCTGCGACGATCACAGCGACGCCGACCTCGGCGCAGGTCATCATCCAGGACATCACCGTGGTTCGCCCGGTTGGTGCGTTGGTGTTGACGCAGCGTTGTGGTGTCTTCGGTGCGCTGCCTGCTGAGGCTGCTTCGGCTGCCTTCCCGGTGGCTCTCGGTGCTGCGACGGCCACGGCCGATCTGGTCGGTACGGCCCCCACGACGGGTGCTGCTCCTGGTGGTCCTGCTGACCCGCAGTTCGCCAGCTACCCGTACCCGGTGCCGGCTTCGTACCCGACGCATTGTGGTGTCGATCTCGGCACTGCTTCGTTGATCACGAGCGGCGCCAACGCCGGCCAGTACTACACGGCCAGTGGCCGGATCAACCAGGTCACGGTTGCTGACCTGCGCGACACCGACCCGGGTTGGACGGTCAACGGCACGATGAGCGCCTTCACCGTCGCCGGTGGCGGCTCGACGTTCAGCGGCAGCTACCTCGGCTGGACCCCGGTCCGGACGAGCTTCTCGGCTCCGACGCCCGCCGGTTACGCCCAGACCGTGACCGCTGGTGCAGCGGTTGCCCCCGGGAACGTGGGTGGCCTCGCGAGCGCTCAGACGCTCGCTTCGGCGACCACCGCTCACGGCATCGGCATTGCCTCGATGGATGCTCGGCTCAAGCTGCTCATCCCGGCAACCGCCCGCAACGGCGTGTACACCGGAACCCTGACCTTCACGGCCATCTGATCCGGTCACTGAACAACACATAACAACCAACACCGAATCGGTGGTATGGGGTGGCTTCGCTGCCCCATACCACCCTCGGCTTTCCGCTCGAAAGGGCAGCGAACATGATCACCACGCGGCGACGCCTTGTTCTCCGAGCCACCACAATCGCGGTGGCTTTTCTCGCGTCCGGACTCTCGGCGCACATGGCAATGGCGGACACACCGCCCACCACGCCACCGACGGCAGCGTCTGTGGTGGACAATGCGCCGCCCAGCACCGACCCGACGACGCCCGCTGCGGCCGGAACCGCGCAGCCGTGCGAGCACGGTAACGAGTTCGTCGAGAGTTGGGCTCTCGCCCCGGGCGGTTCGGCGGACCCGACCCAGGCCGGCAATCGACCGGAACTGTCCTACGTGTCCGACCCGGGCGCTGTCATCCAGGACACCGTGACCCTGTTCAACTACGGCAACGTGCCGCTCACGTTCCAGCTCTATGCCACCGATGCGTTCAACAACGATCAGGGCAAATTCGATCTTCTCCCTGGCACGGACAAACCCATCGACGCAGGGTCATGGGTGTCGTTTCCGCAGTCCTCGATCACAGTCCCCGCGTGCAAGCAGGCAACGGTGCCGATCACCATCAAGGTTCCGGCTGATGCCGTGCCGGGTGACCACTCCGGCGCAGTGATCGCCGCGAACGCGTCGTCCAGTGGCGATGCGTCGGGACAGATCGTCCAACTCGACCGACGCACCGGCACGCGCATGTACATCCGCATCAGCGGACCGCTCCACCCCGAGCTCGCCGTCACTGGCGTTGCGACGACGTACCGGCGTTCGGTGAATCCGTTGGGTGGATCCGCGCACGTCACCTTCCGGCTCGAGAACCGTGGCAACGTTCGACTCAGCGGCAAGGCGACGGTCTCGGTCGCCGGACCGTTCGGCATCGGCAAGCAGCAGGTGACGCTGCCCGACATCCTCGACCTGCTGCCCGGCCAGCACACCACCATGTCGGCCGACGTCGCCGACGTGCCGGCGCTGATGATGGCGTCGACCGACGTGCGCGTTGTGCCGTCAGGCGCAGACGACGTCGGCAACGTCAAGACCGCGACGGGATCCGACCTCACGTTCACACCGCCACTGTCCGTCTTGTTGGTGTTGCTCGCGCTGCTGTCGGCCCTGCTCGCCTGGCGCGCCTATCGCCGTCATCGCGTTGCGAACGAAGCACTGTCCGGCGTTGCTCATCCAGTGCAGCCCGAGCCCGAGCCGCAGCTGCAGTCATGAACCGACTCACCCGTCCGTTTGCGTGTGCGTGGCTGGCCGCCATGTTGCTGCTCGCGCTCGGGGCAGCCACGCGCGTCGACGCCGACTCGACGACGACCGGACCGACCGTCACGGCGAACAAGACGTCGGTCAATCCAGGTGACTCGGTCGTGCTGTCGATCTCGGGCTTCACCGAGCCGTCGGTCACGATCTCGGTGTGCGGCAACGAGGCCCGCCGCGGATCCGTCGACTGCAACATGTCCGCCAGCGAAGGGCTCAAGCTCGATGGCGGTGCGAACCCCACAGTTGCTGCGATGCCGGTCGGCATACCCCCAACCACGTGTCCGTGTGTCCTGCGCGTCTCGACGCGGAACAACGACGAGGTCGCGATCCTGCCCATCGTGCTGATCGGACACCCGATCGGTCCGGTGGCCGCCGGCGTGGCTCTGGCCGATCCACTGGCCGTGACGATCAAGGCCACGCCCGTGTCCCGCGGCTGGCTCCAGCAGATCCGCCCGAGCCTCGGTGGGCCGACCAAGTACACCGTCACCATCACCGTCAAGAACCGATCGACCGAGGCGCTGCATCACGTCTCGGTCTCGGCCTCCGCCGGACGGAAGTCCGACGACAACCTCGTCAGTCTCGATCTGGCCCAACCCGGTGAGATCGGTGTCGGCAAGACATGGACCGAGACGGTGACGGCTGTCGTCCCCGCACCGGCGTTCGGCGATGTGCAGTGGCGCGTGGCCGTGTCCGGTGCCGGCCCGACGGTCACCGTCACGGATCACGTGCGGCACCGCCCTGTGCTGCTGATGATCCTGGCGATGCTCTTCGTCGTCAACATCTCAGCGCTCGCGATCCGCTTCAGGTTGCGGCGACGTGTCGCTCGCGACGAGCAGCGGAACATCGAGCGCAGCGAGCCGATCGAGGCAACGGCAACCGATGCGGACATGTGGCATGAGCCGCCCGTCAGGGTTGGCGTTGGCGGGTGAGTTGGAGGTAGTGGTGCCAGCATCGCTACTCCGACAGATCTCAGGGATGGTCGCGGTACGCGCGACCTCCCCTGAGATACGGCGGAGTCGGCCCGTTGACGGTCGCGTCGCGCGCACGCCGAACCTGACGCACCGAACCACCGTCTTCGCACTCGCAGCTCTGCACGCGTGATCGCTCTTGCGGGACCAGTCCCGGGCGGCGGGCCGATCGGGTGTGAACCTGGTTGGCGTTCCACCCGATTCCCACCCAAGCGGTCTCAGCCGAGCCCGATCCCTGTTGTCTGGCCGTCCGGTGCACGACCGATGACCGGTCGATGAACACCCGACCAACATCGGGCGACCCCACTCCCACCCAGATTCGCGTCGGGTTACCTTCACCCGCAACGACGGCGGTCGCGTGGGAAAGGACCACTCTCTTGAGGCACACAAAATTCTTCCGGGTATCGATTGCGGCAGCGATTCTCGCTGCACTCACTGTCGGTCTGATCACGACTGACGTGGTCGCAGGGCCACCGCTCGGCGCCAACTCGATCACTCCGACGACAGGCACTTCGAGCACGGTGTTCTCGCTGGCTCCCCCCGCCGGTGCGGCGTGCACCGGAAGTGGATCGAACGGGTATCGCTGGCAGACCTACATGGTCGATGCAGGCGTCGACGCGTCCACGCTCACGTATCTCGGCGGACCGGTTGCCGTGAATGGTCACTTCGTCTTGCCGCTCTTCACATCCGACACCGGTGACGCCGTCATCGACAAGAACCCTTCGGCGAGCCCGGCCGGTCTCATCTCCGGGATCCCGACCTTCTCGTTCGCTTCGGTCGTCGGACCGACGCTCTCGCCGCCGGTTGCGAACGGTGTGTACAAGATCGGATTCGCCTGCACGTCCGCCGGCAACATCGAGGCCGGGCACTATTGGGAGACACCGATCACGATCAGCGGCGTGACCAACTCGGGCTTCAACTATGCGATCGGCGCAGTGCCATCCGCACCGGTGCTCGCATCAGTGTCTGCGGGGAACACGACCTTGGACGGATCGTTCACCGCTGCGGTCGCGATCCCGGCCGTCACCGGCTTCACGGTCACGGCTCATCCCGCCAGTGGGTCCGATGTCGTCCTGGCCGTCGCGGCCGGCGCGACGACGTTCCATCTGACCGGTCTCGTCAACGGCACGCAGTACGGCGTCAGCCTGATCGCTGCCAACGCCCGCGGCAACAGCGTCGCTTCGAACACCATCAACGCCACTCCTGTCGCCGGCACCGTTCCGGCGGCGCCGGTTCTCGGATCGACGATCGTCTCGGGTGACACAACACTCGACGGAACCTTTACGCCCGGCGCATCAGCTCCTGCCACGACGGGCTTCACGGTCACCGCCGTACCGTCGGCCGGCACGACGGTCACGTTGGCACTCGGCGCCTCCGCGACTTCGTTCCACCTCACCGGGCTCGTCAACGGTACGCAGTACGCCGTCACGGTCAAGGCCACGAACGGCATCGGCGCCAGCCTGAGTTCCAACTCGGTCAACGCCACGCCGCACGGTGTGTTCCAGGCACTCAATCCCGGACGCCTGCTGGAGACCCGAGTGGGTCCCGACCTGACCACGGCTGACGGTCTGTTCGAGGGCATCGGTGTACTCGCAGCCGGCTCGGTCACCGAGTTGCAGGTCGCCGGTCGTGCCGGAGTTCCGGCCGATGCAGCGTCCGTCGTGTTGAACGTGACCGCGACCGACCCGGCGGCCGCCGGGTACATCACGGTCTTCCCGTGTGGCAGCACTCGTCCGACGGCATCCAGCCTCAACTACGTGACCGGTGCGACGGTGCCGAATGCGGTGATCGCGAAGTTGGGTGCGGGCAAGATCTGCTTCTACACCTCGCAGTCGACCGATCTCATCGTGGACATCAACGGCTACTTCCCGGCCAGCGCCACCCTCGTCGCGCTCAACCCGGCTCGAATCCTGGAGACTCGTAGCGGGCTGTCGACCATCGACGGACTCGACAACGCGGTCGGTGCGCTCGCCGCCAACTCGGTCTTCGAGCTGCCCGTCACCGGACGCGCCGGAGTCGTTGCAGGCGCAGCGGCGGCCGTACTCAACGTCACCGTCACCGAGGCCCAAGGCCCCGGCTTCGTCACCGTCTTCCCGTGCGGCAGCGACCGGCCGACGACCTCCAGCCTCAACTACGTGACCGGGTCGACGGTGGCCAACGCGGTGGTCTCCAAGATCGGTGCCGGCGGCAAGATCTGCTTCTACACGCAGGCCGCCACGCACCTGGTGGTCGACGTCGCCGGTTACCTGCCCGGTGATGGATCGTTCACGCCGATCGTGCCCGAGCGAATGCTCGAAACACGCCCCGGCCTGTCGACGGTCGATGGTCTCTTCAACGGGATCGGTGCCCCGGCGAGCGGCTCGGTGACCGAGGTCCAGATCGGCGGTCGTCCCGGCGTCCCGGCCAATGCGACCGCTGTGGCCTTGAACGTCACGGTCACCGGCCCGATCGGCCCCGGGTTCATCACCGTGTTCCCGTGTGGCAGCCCACGCCCGCAGGCTTCGAACCTGAACTACACCGCCGGACTCACCGTGCCCAACGCGGTGATCGCCAAGGTCGGCACCGCCGGCAAGGTGTGCTTCTACACCTCGCAGTCGACCGATCTGATCGTCGACATCAACGGCTACTTCTCGGCACCGTAGGGCCGCCGACGGGCAGTCGTCACTCGGCCGACACGGCGGCCGGCGGGTGGATGAGTCGTTCACCGAATGGTCTGGAGAGCTTTGCTCGGTTTCTCCGAGGCGTTCATCTCGATGACACCTCCGGGGTTTCTACTGATCACATGAGTAGCGACGCCATCCACCTCCCGGGTTCAGCCACGATCGACGAGTACCACGCGCAGATCGAACAGCACTGGAGCCACAACCGCATCAGCCGACGTGCCGCCCTGCGCGGCGCCCTGATCGGTGCCGGCGCGCTCGCCCTCACCAACTTCCCGAATCTCAAGAAGGCTTTTGCCGCGGGTGGCGGAGTCAGCGGCCCGACGGGCGCGATCCTGGTCGGTCGACATCTGTCCTTCGCCGCCGATCACCATCACCGGCCCACGAATTCGATGCGTGTCACGGCGCAGGCGTTGTTCCCCAATGGCGTCCAGGCGTCGGGAGTCAGGGCGTTCGTCCGCTTCGGTCACAGCGCTCAGTTCGGTCATCGGGTGGAAGCGGACATCGTGAACCTGACGGGTGTCGTGCCGAACGCACCGCAGGGCACGCTGGCCGGCAACCAGTTCTACGTCAAGGCGCTGCTGACGAACCTGGAGCCCGGGCAGACCTACCACTACCGGTTCGAGCTCAGTGACGGCACGACCACCGGCGACGGAACGTTCACCACGGCACCGAGCCGGCGTGGTCTGGGCGTGTCCGGCGAGGGGCGCGTACCGGAGCCGTTCACGTTCACCTCATTCGGCGATCACGGGACGAACAAGGCGCCGACCGACCCGGCGTTCGCGTATGCAACCAACGCGCCGTATTCGTGGGCGCCGGCGTCGTTCGACGACAACTACTACAACCCCGCCGACCCCGTGTTGGCCTATGACCCGACGCCGGCCGAGACCATGACGGCACTCGTTGCAGCCCAGAAGCCCGTGTTCCATCTCGTCAATGGCGATGTGTGTTACGCCGACCCGAGCGGAACCGGCCTTCCGGTCGACGACACGCTGGCCGTTGGTGGTCACGGCAAGGCGCCGGCTGGAACGAATGCGTACAACCCGTACGTGTGGGACGTGTATCTGGCCCAGATCGAGGCCTCGGCGTCGAACATCCCGTGGCTGATCGCGACCGGCAACCATGACATGGAGGCGCTGTACGGCGACCACGGATACGGCGGCCACGCGGCGCGCATGGACATGCCACAGAACGGTCCGTCGGGCTGTCCGTCGGTGTACAGCTTCGTATACGCCAACGTCGGTGTGATCAGCGTCGACGCCAACGACCTGTCGTACGAGATCCCGACCAACCTCGGCTACAGCGCAGGCGCCCAGTACACCTGGGTCGCGGACACGCTCGACGCGTGGCGGTCCGATTCGAAGATCGACTTCATCGTGATGTTCATGCATCACTGCGCGTATTCCACCAGCGGTGCTCACGCGTCGGACCTCGGCGTGCGCAGCCTCGTCGGCACCTTGGCCGATCAGTACCAGGTCGACCTCGTGCTGTCCGGCCACAACCACCAGGTCGAGCGAACCAACCCGATTCGCAACAACGTGAGCGCGCTGTCCACCCCTGACGGCACGACGTTCGATTCGACGCTGGGCACCACATACCTGACCGTCGGCTCCGCCGGGCGACCGCGCTACCTGTGGCAGAACGCCGGCGGCGCAGGCGTCGACACCACCGGAACGACCGACCGCTATCGCAACCACAACACCGGAGCTGGCGCGACGACGAGCTACGCCGGTGTCAAGACGTTCACCGGTGTCGGAACGACGGGAACCGAGGGCGTCGACTGGTCACAGACCCGCTACCTCGACTACGCGCTGGCCCGCATCGATGTCGTCCCGGCCCGCCACGGCAAGCAGACGACGATGACCGTCACGATCGTCGCCGACGGTGACCGCGTCGCCAATCGCGGCGGAGTACCGATCGACCAGATCGTGCTCACCCGCAGCGCAGGCGCCTCCGGCCCGCAGGATCGCGGGCACCACCACGACGACCGCACCGACGACTGATCGTCGCAGTCGACGCTGCTCAGTCAGCGCGTCGCGATCAGCGCAACGCTTTCACTCGTTGAGGATGTACTCGAACACTCCGTTGTTGTTGACGCGCTTCATGTCGCCGGCGCGGCGGAGATGTTCGAGATGCGCGAACGTCTCGCTGTCGGCCATCGCCCCCTGCGCTCGTGGCGAGAAAAGGTGTGTCGACATCTCCATCACGTTGGCGGGGCGGTCGAGTTCGGCCGACGTCGTGCGCAGCTTCTCCAACCGGCCGGCGTGGTGATCCTTGATCTCCTGCGCGCGTCCGGCGAGATCGGCGAACGGCTGGCCATGAGCGGGGAGCGCGATCTTGACATCGGCGCCGTACGACGCCATCTTGTCGAGCGAGTCGAAGAACGCGCCCAACGGATCGCCGCCCATTCCCATCCCACCGATGTGGGGGGTGATGGTGGGCAGGACGTGATCGCCGCAGAGCATGCACCCTTCCGTCGGATCGAACAGGCACAGGTGATCTTCGGTGTGACCCGGTGTGTGGATCGCGATCCAGTCGCGGCCGGCGAGTGAGATCGTGTCGGCTTCGTCGAGACGCTTGGTCGGCACCGGCATCTTGCGCAGGCGCGGGAACGTGCGCGCGGCGCGGAACCACATCTTCCGCTTCAGCGGCATGTTCACGCCGGGGCCGCCCCACGGCGTGCCCTCCCACGGGAAGTGGCGATCGTTGCGGATCGGCTCGGCGGTGTCTGGCGTGCCGTCGGCCATCAGCGGAACATCTTCGACGTCGACGTCGGGCGGCTCCGTGGGGTCCCACATCAGGCGGAACTTGCGGTGCGTCACGATGTCTGCGCCGGTCTCGGCGCGCAGCCAACCAGCGCCACCGAAGTGGTCGGGATGGCTGTGGGTGACGATCACCGTGTGCACCCGCTTGAGGGGGAAGCCGGCCGACTTCAGACGTGATTCGAGGGCGACGTACGAGTCCTTCTCGGGCAGGCCCGGATCGACGAGCGCGACTCCGCGCTCGTCTTCGAGGAAGTAGCAGTTGACGTGACCGAGACCCGGCATCGAGATCGGCAACTGGCTGCGCAGCACGCCGGGAGCGAGTTCGACGATCTCGGTACTGGCGGGCTCTTGTTCCTGCTTGCGGGGACGCGCCGCCTGATCTGTCATGGGTGCACGGTACTGGTGCGTCGCGAGATGGGGCGAGCCTGAGGAATGCGGCGCGGCGTGAACCGTGTCACGCACCGGGTGCGGCGGCGACGGGCACGAAGACGCGCTCGCGGTAGAACTTCATCTCGTTGATGCTGGCGCGGATGTCGTCGAGGGCGCGGTGGCTGCCGACCTTGTGTGGCAGGTCGTTCTTCACCTGCGGATACCAACGGCGAACGAGTTCCTTGACGCTGGACACGTCGATGCTGCGGTAGTGGAGCCAGTTCTCGATCTCGGGCAGGTACGCGGTGAGGAAGCGTCGGTCCATGCCGATCGAGTTGCCACAGAGCGGGACGGTCGACTGCACGGGCACGTGTTGCTTGATGAAGGCGAGCGTCGCCGCGCCGGCTGTCTCGAGGCTGACGGTGCTCGAACGGATCGCATCGAGCAGCCCGCTGCGCGTGTGCATCTCGACCACGAACGGATCCATCACCGCGAGCGCTTCTTCGCTCTGGTGCACGACGAGGTCGGGCCCTTCGGCGACGATCTCGAGGTTGTCGTCGGTCACGATCGTTGCGATCTCGACGATCACGTCACGCGTGGCATCGAGCCCCGTCATTTCCAGGTCCATCCACACGAGCATGGCGGCCACACTACGTCGGGCGACCAGTGACCCGGTACAGCGGTTGAGGCCGCTCCTCGGCGTGTGCCCACGGCGTCCGACCTCGGATTCGCCTACGCTCGGCGCGTGGGACGGTGGCGGTGGGTGTCAGTTGCAGTGGCGTCATCGGCGCTGTTCGCCGCAGTCGTCTCCCCAGCGGTCGTTGAAGCGTCGTCGACACGGCCGGATCAAGCGACGCCGGCGGTCGATCAGGATCCGACGTGGCACGGTGGCTTGCCGGTTCATCTCGACACAGCCGTCGTGCGTCACGCGGTTGCGCAGGTTCTTGCGCCTGACGGATCGACGTACATCGTCGGCAACGGCACGTCGGGTGCGGTGGTGACCAGACTTGATCATGCCGGCAACCCGGATTCGACATTCGGTGGCGCTGGTACGAAGTATCTCGACAACCCGAATGGCGTGGGACTTCAATTTGCCGGCGGTGCGGCATGGCAGCCCGATCGTGGTCTCGTGGTCGTGGGTGCGTTCGGCAATGGATGGAAGATCATCAGATTCAACCCATCGGGAGCTTTCGATTCCACGTTCGCCGGCCAGGGCGCAATCGACCTGCCGGCGGTCATCGGCGTCACGTTCGCGCTCGGTGTGCCTCCAACCGTGGCGGTTGGTCCCGATCGTTCTCTCGTCGTCGCCGGTGGTGCCACCGATCAAGCGGGCAAGCTCGTCATGGTCGTCATCCGGCTTCATGCCGACGGAACGGTTGACACCAATTTCGGAACGAGTGGCACCTCGACCGTTCATCCACCGTCCAGAGTCAGCTCATTCAACACACCCAGCGACACCGTCCACGTCGACGATCTCAACCGGCCGGTCGTGTCCGTTCTGAAGGATTTCGGTGGGCCGTTTCTGTTCCGCCTCACGGCGTCCGGGGCGTTCGATCAGAATTTTGGGGCCGCGGGATTCATCGACGTCGCGCCGACTGCTTTCACTGATTGTTGGACCGACTTCGACTTCGATACCCGAGGGCGGATCCTGACGTCGTGCCCGCGCGGGTGGCTGAGCAACATGGCCGGCGTCAGCCGCTTCCTGGATGATGGATCGCTCGACGCAACGTTTGGCGACGGGGGGACAGTGCACGTGGCTCCGATCTCCGGTGGCGCGGGGATGAGCGCCGGTCACTCGATCACGATGGACGGCGATCGACCGGTGCTCGGTGGCCGCGCGGCCGATTCAGCCGCGTTCGACACTTCGACGGACTTCGCGGTCTGGAAGTTCACCGGCGATGGCGCGCCGGACCGCAGCTTCGGCTCGAACGGTGGGACGATTCGCGGTGTCGACTCGCTGCCCGACGACGCGCAGGAGGTCGATCTGTCTGGTGCCGGCGGGTTGCAGGTGCTGATCTCTCGTGGCACCTTCGGCATCACCGAACCGAGCGTGCTTCGGTTGAGCCCGGCGTCGATCCAGGCCGCACCGTCGATCGCGTTGCTCGACGCACCGGTTCGAGTGCTGGACACTCGGATCGGTCTGCCGGTCGGTGCGGTGAAGCTGCTCGGCGGCCACGTGCTGAGCCTGCCGCTCGTCGGCAACGCTGGTGTGCGCGCCGACACGGTGGCCGTGGCGATGAATGTCACCGTGACCGAACCCGAATTGGCTGGATACGTGACCGTCTATCCATGCGGACAGGACCCGCCCCTCGCATCGAACATCAATTTCGTTGCCGGTCAGACGATCGCCAACCTCGTGATCGTGCGACCCGGGAGCAACGGAGCGGTGTGTCTCTTCAGCTCGCAGTCGACGCACCTGGTCGCAGATGTGACTGGTTCGTACGGACCCGGCGCTGATCTTCGTCCGCTCGCAGTCCCATTGAGGGCAGTGGACACGCGGATCCAGCTCGGCTGGCAGTACGCGGCGAAGGTCGGGTTCGTTCCCTTCGTCGTTCCCGGCCTTCGGCAGAGCCAGATCCCGAACTCGAAGTGGGTCGGCGAGGTGTTCCTCAACGTCACGATCACCGAGCCGGATCACGCCGGCTACCTCACTGCTTACGAATGCGGAACCGCGAAGCCGCTCGCATCGAACCTCAATTTCGCAGCCGGCGAGACGATCTCCAATCTCGTCGCCGTTCGCCTTGCGCCATCCTTCGACCCGTTCGCCGTTGGGGAGCGGAGCATCTGCCTCGCGCCGTCGGTGAGCACTCATCTCGTGGTCGACATCGAGGCGACCGTGGATCTCGGAGCAGCCGAGATCGCGCTGCCGTCCCCCGTCCGCGCACTCGATACACGGTCCGGCGTCGGCGCACCAACAGGGCCGATCACCGCGGGTGTTCCCCTCGAGTTGCAGGTCGCTGGACGACCGGGCTTGTCGGCCGACGCGATCGCCGTCGGACTCAACGTCATCGTGACCGAACCCTCTGCCGCCGGCTTCCTCACGGTGTATCCGTGCGGGCAGCCACCACCGCTGGCATCGAACGTCAATTTCTCGGCTGGCGAGACGATCCCGAACTTCGTCATCGCCCGGGTCGGCACGCAGGGTCGAGTGTGTCTGATCTCCAATGTGTCGACTCATGTGGTGGCCGATCTCGCCGAGTACTTCCTGCCGGCCTCCTGAACCCGTACGACCTCCGGCCCTGACGGTCTCGGGCGCCCGTCGCCGCTCCTGGCTCGAACGGTTGCGGCGTTAGCCTGACATCACCATGTCTGACACGCTTGCCCTGCTGAACCCGGCGACCGAAGCCCTCATCCTCGACCAGCCGTTGGCCACCGCGGCTGATGCTGATGCAGCCATCGCCAAGGCGGCAAAGGCCTTCCCGGCGTGGCGGGCGATGGCCCCGATCGACCGGATCAAGCTGATGCGGCGCTTCGCCGACACGGTGGCTGCGCATGCCGAAGAGCTCGCTCAGCTCGACACAGCGAACATGGGCATGCCGATCGGCAGCAGCCGCTGGTGTGCCAACACCGCGGCCGAGGTGTTCCACTACTACGCCGGTTGCATCGACAAGCACACCGGTCAGACGATCCCGGTCGGCGGCGGCGTCACGATGACGTTCCACGAGCCGCTCGGCGTTGTCGGCGTCATCACGCCATGGAACTTTCCGATCCTGATCGCTGCGTGGAAGCTGGGCCCGGCGCTGGCGTGCGGCAACACGGTCGTGATCAAGCCGTCCGAGCTCACTCCGCTGAGCACGATCCGCCTCGGCGAGCTCGCCTTGGAAGCCGGCATTCCCGAAGGTGTGCTGAACGTGGTCGTGGGCACCGGGCCCGAGGTCGGGTGGCGCTTCGTCGAGAACCCGACCGTCCGCAAGGTCGGCTTCACCGGTTCCACAGCCGTCGGCAAGCGCATCATGGCCGGCGCAGCCGATCAGGTGAAGCGGGTGACGCTCGAGCTCGGCGGCAAGAGCGCCAACATCGTGTTCGCCGATGCTGATCTCGAAGCCGCCGCGGCGTCTGCGCCGGGCGCGGTGTTCGACAACAGTGGTCAGGACTGCTGCTCGCGCAGCCGGGTGTTGGTGCAGCGCGAAGTGTTCGATCGGTTCGTCGAGTTGTTCATCGACGCATCGAAGGCGTTCACCGTCGGCGATCCACTGGCGGATTCGACCGTGATGGGTCCGCTCGTGACGGCCGCGCACAAGGCGCGGGTGCAGAGCTTCCTCGACGGTGCCGACGTGTTGTGGACGGGCGACGCGCCGACGGGCAAGGGGTGGTGGATGCCATGCCATGTCGTCACTCCGGCCGCCGATTCGCGGCTGGCGCGCGACGAGATCTTCGGACCGGTTGCGGCAGTCATCCCGTTCGACACAGAAGAAGACGCGATCGCGATCGCCAACGACACCGTCTACGGGTTGTCGGGCTCGGTGTGGACGCGCGATGCGAACCGGGCGATGCGCATGGCACGGGGCGTCGACACCGGAACGTTGTCGATCAACAGCAACTCGTCGGTGCGTTTCAGCACGCCGTTCGGTGGTTTCAAGCAAAGCGGCATCGGACGTGAGCTCTCGATGGAAGCGCTGAACCACTACAGCGAGCTGAAGACGGTGTTCTGGGCCAGCTGATGTTCGTCCTGCTGTTCATCGTCGCTCCCTTCGTCGAGCTGTACGTCATCGTGCAGGTCGCCCACGCGATCGGTGTGTGGAACGCGCTGGCGTTGCTGGTGTTGATGGCGCTCCTCGGCGGATGGGTGATCCGCCACGAGGGTCTCAAGGTCTGGCGCCGCTTCGCCCAGCAACTGCAGGCGGGCGAGGTCCCGTCGCGCGAGATCGCCGACGGCGTGTGCGTCCTCGCTGCCGGTGCTCTGCTGATCGTGCCCGGCTTCATCAGCGACGTCGTCGCGTTGCTGCTGCTGTTCCCACCGACCCGCGCGCTGGCGCGGCGCTGGGTGATGCGTCGCAAGGGACTCGGCGGGCTGGGTCGTACGCGGGTGATTCGAGCCACCTACGGTGGACGCGTGACCGACGCGACCGACACGACATCCACCGAGGTTCGTGGCGAGTTGGATCCGTGAACCCGGCGATCGAGTTCGCCGACGTCCCGATCCGGCCGGCCGCGACGGTGATGCTGATCCGCGATGCCGCGAGTGCGACGGGTGCCAGGGGTGCTGCAGATGCAGCGGGTGTCGAGGTGTTCATGTTGCGGCGCACGCTGAAGGCCGTGTTCGCCAGCGGCATGTACGTGTTCCCCGGTGGTCGTGTCGACGATGTCGATGGCGGCGCGGCGATCGAAGCGGTGTGCGACGGGCTGACCGACGAGCACGCGAGCGCGCTGCTGCAGATCGAATCCGGTGGCCTCGCGTTCTGGGTGGCGGCCATCCGCGAATGCTTCGAGGAAGCCGGCGTGCTGCTCGCCCGATCGACGTCGACCGGCGACATCGTCCGGTTCGACGACGCCGAGACGCAGGCGCGGTTCACGGCGGAGCGCGAGCGCGTGCACGACAACTCCGTCGATCTGATCCAACTGTGCGCGATCGAAGGGTTGCGGCTGGCAACCGATCAGATCTTCTACAACGCGCATTGGATCACGCCGCTGGGCGAGCCACGGCGCTTCGACACGCGCTTCTTCCTCGCCCGCGCGCCCGAGGCGCAGGAGCCGTTGCACGATGACGGCGAGACGATCGCCAGCCTGTGGGTGCGCCCGGCCGACGCGCTTCAGCGCGAGCGCGACCGTGAGCTGATGATGTTGCCGCCGACGATCTCGTGCCTGCGCTACCTCGATCGGTTCGACAGCGCCGACGCTGTGCTTGCCGACGCGGCGGCGGTCGGCGTGCCAAAGCGAATCCTACCGAAGGTCATCTGGGGCGAGCCTGGCGAGCGGCTGGTGATGAAGCTTCCCGGCGAGCCCGGCTACGACGAGATGGCCGGCTGACGCGAGCCGTCAGCGGGCGTCGAACGCGGCGGCGACTGCGGCGAGCATGCGGGCCGAACAACCGTCCATGTTCACCGGTGGTGCGATCTCGTCGACGATCTGACGAGCGATCGCGTTGAAGACTGCCGCGGCGCCTTCCTTCGCACCGGACATCACGACCGGGACACCGGCGTCGCCGCCCGCGCCGACTGCGGGCTCGAGCGGGATCTGGCCCAGCAACGGCACGCCGATCTCATCCGCCAGCGCTTGCCCGCCACCGACGCCGAACAGCGGGTACGACTCGCCGTGATCGCACGTGAACGAGCTCATGTTCTCGATGACGCCCGCGACGCGCAGGAAGCTGCGGCGAGCCATGTCGGCCGCACGTGCCGCGACCTTTTGGGCGGCGAGCGCGGGCGTGGTGACGATGATGAGGTCGGTGCGCGGCAGCATCCGTGCCAGACCCATCTGCACGTCGCCCGTGCCCGGGGGCATGTCGATGAGCAGGTAGTCGAGCTCGCCCCATGCGACATCGCGCAGGAACTGCTCGACGGCCTTGGTGAGCATCAGTCCACGCCACATCAGCGCAGTGTCTTCGTCGACCAGGAAGCCGGTGCTGACGACCTTGAGTTCGCCGCGGCCGACCCGCATCGTGTTGGGGACGATCTTGGGCTTGTCGGACCCTTCCACCGCAACGGCTTCCAGCCGATCGGAGATGCCCAGCAGCCGAGGCACCGAGAAGCCCCAGATGTCGGCGTCGAGCACACCAACGGTGAACCCCTGCGCGGCCAGCGCGGCAGCGAGGTTCACCGTGACGGAGCTCTTGCCGACGCCGCCCTTGCCGCTGGCGATCGCCAGGATGCGACACGACTGCGGGATCTCGGTGTCGGGGGCGTTCTCTCGAGCCGACCAACGAGCCTTGAGCATGACCTCGCTGCGTTCGTCGCTGGTCATCTCACCCCATTCGATCTTCACCGAGTGGACGCCGGGGTGCAGGGCGATGCGCGATTCGATGTCCTTCTTGATCTGGCCGCGCAGCGGGCAGCCGCCAATGGTCAGCTTGACCGAGACGGTGACGTCGACTTTGCCCTTCGAATCAGCAGGCGACACGACCACGTCGGGCACCATGCCGAGGGTGACGATGTCAGAGCCGAGTTCGGGATCGATCACGGCGTGCAGCAACGTGATGATGTCGTCGCGCGTGGGAACCGTGGAGGACATGCTCGTCGTCGGGTTCACGCTCATACGGAATTTTATCGCCAGGGTCCCAGTTAACGTTGCTGCACGTCACAGCCGATATCGTGACGGGGTAGTTTGAATGCTCAACCGTTTCTCCGAGGAGGATCACATGATCACGTTGACAGACAGTGCAGCCAGCAAGGTCAAGGAACTCTTGGCTGCTGAAGGTGCCGATGATCTGGCCCTGCGCGTTGCCGTCCGCCCCGGTGGTTGCAGTGGTTACTCGTACGAGATGTTCTTCGACGGCGACATCGCTGCCGACGACGAGCAGGGTGAGTTCGGCGAAGGTGTCCGTGTTCTGGTCGACCCCGCATCAGCTCAACTGCTGATCGGTGCCTCGCTGGACTACAAAGACGGCCTGAACCAGGCCGGCTTCAACATCACGAACCCGAATGCCACTCGCAGCTGCGGCTGCGGCCAGTCCTTCAGCTGATTCGTCGGCCCGCGCGCCGTCGTTGTGTTGAGCCGCGGCTACGCCGCGCATCGATCCTCGGACTCTGAACGCCAGCTCTGGCGGTCGCGCAACCCGCGTCCAATCAGTCACGATGTCGCCATTTTGGCGACATCCGTCTGATCCGTTGCCCAGCAACCGATGGTCGTTCAGACGAGCTTGGCCAGCAGACGGAGGAACGTCTTGCGCTCGTTGTCGGACAACGGCTCGAGAACGAGACCTTGAACGCCGTCGACAACGGAGCCGACACGTTCGACTGCAGCAAGCCCGGACTTCGTGATCGAGATGATGTTGCGACGTCTGTCGACATCGTCCGGCTGTCGACGTGCGAATTTCGCCGAGACGAGAGCGTTGACCGCCGCGACGACATCGCTGGTATCGATGCCAGTCATACGACTCAGGTCTGCCTGGCTTGTCGGACCGTGCTCTTCGAGCGCAGCGAGAACGCGGAAGTGATAGCCGCGCATTCCCGCCCGAGCGAACGCCTCGGCGAGCATTGCTTGAGCGCGGGCGTTGGCCCGCCCGAGTAGCCACGTCGGCCGACCAGCGACCCGTTCCAATGTCGACACACGGGAATCGTACAAGTTCGTTGACATTGCCAACGGTTTTCAATATCGTTGGCCACACCAACGATATGTGACGCGGAGAACAACATGACGAACAACATGACGAACGCACCCGACACCGACCCACCCGACGCGATTCCGTTCGGGCCGGTGCTGCTCGGACAGACCGAGAAGACCCTTCAGGCACTGCTACGGCGAACGCTCGCCGACACTGGGCTCAGCGAGCCGCAGTGGGTGACATTGCGCCTCGCCAACATGGTCGACGGACAGGTCGACCGCGTCGGGTTGATCGCCGTCGTCGCCGACCGCGCCAAGTTCGCCGACTCGGCAGCGCTGGTCGATGCGCTCACCGAGCGCGGGCTGATCGTTGACGGACGACCGACCGACGTGGGACGAGACCTGGTCGACAACCTGCTCGCCGCGAGCGACAGGACCAATGGCTCGGTGTGGCGCGACCTGCCCGTGGACGATGTCGCGGCCGCATCAAGAGTGCTCAACGAGGTCCTCCGGCGAGCTCGCGAACTGGCCCGATCCTCGGTCTGAGCCGATTCCAGCCGTCTGGTAAGACAGTGGTATGGCCTTAGCCTCGATCCACCGATCGGCTCCGTGGGTGCCGGTCGTCGCTGACTCGGTGGTGGTCGTTGTGTGGGCACGGTCGTGGCCGATGTTCTGGGCGCGTTGAAGCAGCAGTCGTGTTGGTGTGGTGTTGTCAGCGCTCGGT
>JBBRPP010000026.1:0-75065 GCA_038227995.1 Acidimicrobiales bacterium | reverse complement strand
TGCGTGGGAAAGTAAAGGAGTTGTCTGGAGGAAGCCGCTGGGTCGTCGGGTCGGTGTGGAACACTGGCTTCCCATGAGTGCGACGGACAGCGAAGAACACCGGGACGACGCACCCTTCCGGCTGACGATGTCGAGCGGCTTCGAGGCGTGGCTCGACGACAACGACACCAGCCTGGCGTTCGCTCTGCCGCCATCGAAGTTGGTCTTCGTCGGTCGTGACCTCGACGGCCGGATCGCCGTGTACGAGCGCAGCTTCGACAAGACGATGGGCCTGACCGCCGACGGCACGCACCGCATCTACATGGGCGGGCGATACCAGATCTGGCGCTTCGACGACGTCCCGCTGACGGCCGAAGCCCTCGCCAACGGGTTCGACCGCTGCTACGCACCGCGTCAGGTGTGGGTGACGGGCAACATCAACGTGCACGACGTGGCCGTCGATCCCCGTGGCGGGCCGGCCGGCGGGGTCACGTTGGCCGCGACGCGCTTTTCGTGCCTCGCTCGTCCGAGTGACAACTACGCGTTCGAGCCGGTGTGGCAGCCTCCGTTCATCAAGACGTTCCGGCCCGGGGATCGCTGCCACTTGAACGGGCTCGCGATGGGACCGGACGGGCCCGCCTACGTCACCGCCGTCGGCACCACCGACGAGCTCGAGCGGTGGCGAACCGAGCGGCGGGGTGGCGGCGTGGTGATCGACGTTGCGACCGGAGCGACGGTTGCATCCGGCCTGTCGATGCCGCACTCACCCCGACTTCACAACGGCGAGTTGTACCTGACCCATTCCGGTGATGGGTCGCTCGTCCATGTCGACCCACAAGCAGGCACCTGGACCGAAGTCGGGTGGGCGCCGGGCTTTCTCCGCGGTCTGGCGTTCGTCGGGAACTACGCGATCGCCGGCTCGTCAAAGCCACGCGAGGGTGACATCTACTCGGGGCTTCCCCTCGATGATCGACTCGCGGACGCGAATCAGCGGCCGCGGTTGGGACTCTTCATCTTCGACCTGCGCACCGGGGCCGTCGCCGAATGGTTGTTCGTCGAGGGCGCGTCGCGCGAGATCTTCGATGTGATCGCCCTGCCCGGCGTCCGCCGCCCGATGGCGTTCGGCATCGTCGGACGCGACCTCGTCGACGCCGTGTGGATCGACTCCTCAGCCGAGCCGCTGATGCCGAACGAGGCGTCATGACCGAGCGCAGCACTGTCCGGTTGCTCGATTTCGAGGCGACGGCCGACGACGGTTTCACCGATCTGTTGGCACGCACGAACGCGACGGTGATCGTGTCGCACAGCAACAAGCTGCTCGGCTGTGGACGCGACGTTTCCGGCCGGCTCGTCATCGACCAAGTCCTGTTCGATCGGGTCACCGGCGCGTGCGCACGCGACGACGGGAGCCTCTTCGTGGCCGCGCACCACGAGCTGTGGCTGATGACGGATGCGGTCTCCCCTGGCGACACCTCACCGACGGGCGCCGAGCGCTGGCTGATGTGTCGCACGGCTCGGTTCGTCGGTGGAGTCCGCCCGGCCGACCCGAGCGCCGTCGGCGACGACTGTTGGTTCGTGTCCGTGACGCTGTCAGCGGTCTGCTCGCTGGACGACACGCTGTCGGCGAAGGTGCGTTGGGTGCCGAAGTTCATCAGTGCCGTTCGCCCCGAGCTGCGCTGCCGGCTCACAGGTCTCGGTGTCCGCGACGGCGTGCCCGCTGTTGTCACGAGCGTGTCGATGGCCGACACTCCCGGTGGATGGGAGCAACACCGGCTCGATGGCGGAGTTCTGATCGACATCACCTCCGACGAGATCATCGCAACCGGACTCTCGATGCCGCACTCGCCGCGCTGGCACAACGGGGTGTGGTGGCTCGTGCAGGCCGGCACGGGAGAGCTCGGATACATCGACGGCGACACATTCGTCGCCGTCGCCCGGATCGACGGCTTCGCCCGCGGGCTTTCCATCGTCGACGGCCTCGGGATCGTTGGCGGATCCGGATCGCGATGGGACGAACTGGTGGCCGGCCTGCCCGTTGGCGATCGGCTGAAGCAGAGCGGTAATCGTCCCGACTCAGGTGCGTTTGCATTCGATCTCGGGTCAGGCGAACGGGTGGGTGCGTTGCGACTGGACGGCACCGCGCGCGAAGTGGCCGACATCGCGGTATTGCGGAACACGCGCAACGTCGAACTGTCGTCGCCACGTGGCAACTCGGCGCAGGACTGGACCACGTTCCCGACCCGCGTCGAGCTGTCACCAAGCTGATGGCGACCCGATCACGGCTCCACCGACGACGCTTCGCGGCGCTGTTCCTCGCGGCGTGCGCGGCCGCGATCGCTGTTCCATCCTGCAGTAGCTCGACGCCGCCAACAACGGCGTCCAACTCGGCATCCTCCGCGCCATCCACCTCGGCATCGACCTCGGCATCGACCATCGATCCCACGACCGAGACCGGACCACCCACCCAGCAGTATTCGCTGGGCAATCCCTCGGCCGAGGAACAGCTGATGTGGTTTCTGATCAACCGCGCCCGTGCGGACCCCGCCGCCGAGGGCCGCCGACTCGCCACGCTCGACGAGCCGCTGGTGCAGGACGGCATCAAAGCCTTCGGTGTCGACACGACGCAGTTGCAGACCGACTTCGCCGGCTACTCCGTCCGTCCGCCGGTCGCTTGGAACCCGGGTCTGGCCACGGCTGCTCTGCGCCAGGCCAACGACCAAGCGCTCCATCGGACGCAGCAGCACCGCGGCAGCGACGGGTCGACGCCTGCCGCGCGCATCCGCGCCGCCGGCGTGAAGGCCACTTCCAGCGTCGAGAACCTCAGCAGCTACGCGCACTCACCGATCTTCGCCGACGCAGCATTCCAGATCGACTGGGGCGGCAAGGCGCCCACGGGCGTCCAGGACTGGCCCAAACCCGGCCACCGCTTCGCGATCATGAGCGCCGATTCGACGTTGCCCCCGACGAACGCTGTGGGTGTCGCATGGGTGGCAGCCGTTGCTGCAACTGCGACCACCGCTACAACTGCAGTCGATGACAGCTTCGGACCGTTCGTGGTGGTGCAAGAGTTCGCGCGCATCAAGCAGACATTCATCGTCGGCACGGTGTGGGCGGACAGCAACGGCAATGGCATCCTCGACCCCGGTGAGGGCGTCGGCTCGGTCGATGTCCGGCCGGATCATGGCCACTGGTTCACGATCACCGCATCGGCCGGCGGCTACGAGATCCCGGTCATGGCCGGCACCACCTACACGCTGTCGATCAGCGCAGCGGGCTACCGCTCGACGCAAATGCGCATCGACGTGCAAACCGAGAACGCCCCCGCCGACATCCAGTTGCAGCGCTGATCGAGCCTGTCAGCCGCCGAGGTGCGCGGCGGCCGTCTTCGCGATCGCGGTGATCTGCGCAATCGGCGGCGGTCCTTGGGCATTGTCGATGGCGACCGTGATCGTGACGGTCGTGTCTCCGACGTAGAACACGCATGCCGCGATCGGACCACCGCCGCTGATGAAGGCGCCCTCACCGATCCCGCCGACGATGTCCAACACCGACTGACCTGTCGTGTCGTTGGCCTTGCCCTGCCGCGCGCCGGCCAGGTAGGTCTCATAGCCTGCCTTGCCACCCTGGTAGGCCGGCCCTGTCAGCGAGTTGAGCAGGATCGTGCCATCCCCGATGCTGCATTGTCCGCCCCACGGCTCGGGCGTGAACACACCGGCTCCGAGGTCGGTGCCCATCGCTGCGGCCGCATCCTGTTCGGTGACGAGCGTGCACGCATCGATCGGCCCCGAAGCCGGGGCGGCGACGGTCGTCGGGGGCGTGCTGGTCGTCGTTGTCGCCGGTGGCGAGTGGAAGTCGACCGTCACCTGTGTGTCGGCCGTGCTGTCGAGCACGCCGGCGATCTTGTCGAGAACGGTTTTGACGGCCGGCTGGAGCAGCGGTTGCAGGATCGGCCGAATCAGCCCGGGGATCTGGTCGAAGACGAGATTGGTGATGGTCTGTTGTGCCTCAGCGACGGCCGGTCGCCGGATCGCGGCGTGGATCATGAGGACACCGCTGGCCGGATCACCCTTCGACGTCTCCACCGATTCCTGGGTCGTCGCGTAGCTGTACACGGCGCTGCCGTTGGCGTCGAGCACGGTCGGGATGCCGGCATTCGGGACAGCAAGCGTGTCCGGCTGCGTCAGCGTCCACACGATCGGAGCGCCGACGGGCTTCAGCGGCGGCAGCGTGACACCGGCGTTCGTGGCGCAGTCGAGGATGTCGGCCGGCCATTCGTCGTAGCCGCCGAGATCGACCGTCGCGGTGACGGAACCGGGTCGACCCGGCTCGTCACCGATCGCCTTGCGAGTCGACGGTGGAGCGTCGTCCATGCGGATCGTCCACGGACGAAGGAACGACACAACGAGACTGACCGTGCCCAGCACTCCGGCGATACGAGCGATGTAGCCCAGGACCGGTTGGGTGACGAGTCCCACCAACTTCTGCACCAGGAAGCGAGCAGCGTCGATCAAACCGTTGACGACGCCGACGGCGAGCCCGTAGCCGGCTGTGACTCCCGCGATGAACGAGCCGAAGATGCCACTCGACACTGCCGGGGGCTTTGGTTGCGCAAGGTGTCCGATCGCGTCGAACAACGCGGCGATCGTGCCGTTGATGAAGCCCTGCACACGCGAGCACAGCCCGACCACGAGCGGGCGGGATGACTGGACGCTGCCTCGGTCGAGCGGACGGAACCCCGACCGCCGGGTCGGTGACGGAGAATCGGCGGTGTTGGTGGTGCTGCTGGTGGTGTCGCCGACCCCGTCACTCAAGGACGATGCGAACTCTGCCGCGTCCGCGGCATAGAGGGCCAGGACGAGATTCGGAAACACGATCGCGGCCGGGTTCGTCCACGTCCGCTCGCCCATCACCGAATGGGCGTAGGTGGCTCGGGGGCTGGTCGAGCCCGTCACCCATCCGGCGACGAGAAACGATGGTGGGGGCATGCCGGGATCCGTGCCGACGACGCCGTCGATCGTGGCACCGGAAAGGCCTTGCCCATCGGCGGCCTCGAGCAACATCGCCCGCGCCTGCGAACCGAGGAGTCGAATGGGACTCGCGGTGATCCCGTCGCTCATGGCTTCGATCGGCGTCGCCTGACCGGCATCGGCATACACCGCGATCCCCACCGCAGCGAGCGGCGCCGCATCGAGACCTGGTGTCGACGCCGAGATCGGTGTCGACGCCGAGGTCGGTGTCGACGCAGAGGTCGGTGTCGACGCCGCGGTCGGTGCCGATTGCGGCACCACGCTTGCGGATGACGAACCGCTGAGCGAGGTCGTGCTCGAGCAGGCAGACGCCGCGAGACAGGCCACCGTGAGCAACGAGATGGACGCGACACGGCGTCTCCGGAAGGCGTGATGCACCCGCGCCAACATACGAAGCCGAGGGTCGTGGCGCATCAGTACTCCTACGCAACTTTGCCAACGACCTGCGCTCGAGTCGCGGGTACGCTCGCGTGGGCGCTCGGCGCTCAGTCCGGAGAGGTCGCCGTGGTCCACGCAAGCGCTGCAGTCATCGGGCGTGAGCACGAGCTGGCCGTGATCGCGAACTTCGCGGCGCGAACCAACGGCCCGGCCGCCGCGTTGGTGATCGACGGAGCCATCGGCATCGGCAAGTCCACGCTGTGGACCCGCGGCATCGAACTGGCCGTGGCCCGCGGCTTCACCGTCCGGTCGTCTCGGTGCACGGCTGCCGATTCGGCATGGGCTTTCTCGGGTTTGGGTGACCTGTTCGATCGGATCCCGATGACGGTTCTCGCTGAACTGCCTGATGTGCAGCGCAGCGCTTTGTCCGCCGCGCTGCTGCTGGAGAGCCCGTCGACGAACGTGCCCACCGATCGGCTGGTCGGCGTGGCCGTACTGTCGGTGCTGCGACTCCTCGCGAGTTCGGCACCGCAACTGCTGGCCATCGATGACCTGCAATGGCTCGACAGTGCGTCGAGGGCCGTGTTGAGCTTTGCGCTGCGGCGGTTCGGCGATGACTCCGTTCGCGTCGTGGCCACGCAACGCACGGGCACACAGGCGTCCGACGGCGCAACGCTCGACTGCCTCGGTCTCGCCGCAGAGGTGATGCACGTCGGTGCTGTCAGCGCCACGGCCCTGCAGGAGATCGTCAACGCGAGGACGCCGTTCACCGTGTCACGGCCGACACTCGCCCGGCTGCACCACGCCACGGCGGGCAACCCGATGCTCGCCCTGGAGATGGCGAACGCACTCCACCGCCGAGGAGCTGAACCGGCGCCGGATGAGTCGCTGCCGATCCCCGCCGACATTCGAACGCTCATCGCCGAACGAGTTCACGGCCTGTCCGCATCCGCCCAGGATGTGATCGTGCTCTGTTCGGCGCTGACGCAGCCGACGGTCAGCACGATCGCGTTGCTCGTTGCCGATCCAGCTCACCTCGCCGACGACGTCGCCGAACTGTCCTGCGCACGCGTGATCGACGTCGACCAGGGCCGGCTCAGATTCGTGCACCCGTTGCTGTCCTCGGTTCCCTACGACGCACTCTCTGACGAACAGCGGCAGCGCCTGCATCAACGAATCGCGGCCGTGATCGACGACCCCGAAGAGCACGCGCGGCACGTCGCCTTGGGCACCGACGGTTCTGATGACGTCGTCGCCGCTGCGTTGGACGTCGCTGCGGACCACGCTCGCCGTCGCGGTCGCGCCTTCGCCGCAGCAGAACTCGCAGCGCTGGCTGCAAACCGAACGCCACCGCATCGCGGCGACGAACTGCTTCGCCGAAGGTTGGTCGCGGCCAGACACTCGTTCCACATCGGCGACTCGGCCGGTGCACGAACGATCGCCGAACTCGCGCTCGACGGAATGTCGCCCGGGCCGCAGCGTGTCGACAGTCTGCTGCTCCTGGCGATGATGGACTACTGGACCGCCGGGAGTTCGGTGGCTGCGCAGCGGTGCGAGCAAGCACTCGTCGAGAGCGGACACGACCGTCTGCTCCAGGCTCGCTGTCACGCCGCGCTCGCCGACCTCGCCCCGTTCGAGGCAGCAGTCCTGCTGCAACACGCTCACCGCGCAGTCCAGCTGATCGGCGACCACACGGATCCGCCGGCGGGGCTGCTCGCCAATGCGTTGAAGAACATCGCCTATCACGAGCTCCGTCTCGGCATGGGCCTCCCGCTGGCAACCCTCGACAGGGCCACCATCGCAGAGGACCGCGCTGACGCCGTGCCGGTGCTCGAGCGGGTCGGGATGTACACCGGAATGCTGTGCCGCTTCGCCGGCGAGTTCGACGACTCGCGTCGAGCGTTGACGGCAATGCTCTCGTGCGCGCACGCCGAAGGCGATGAAAGCGCGCTCCCGACCATCTACGGCCATCTCGCGCTCCTCGACTGCTGGGTCGGAGAATTCGCGTCGGCGTTGGAGCACGTCACCAAGGGCAACGAGTTCACCGTCCTCACCGGCGTCGGCTCACCGTCGGTATCGGCAGCGCAGACATTGGCCGAGGCGGCAATGGGCAACGTCGAAGAGGCGCGTCGAATCGGCACCGTGGCAGTGGCTGACGACGAGGCCCGCGACGAGGACGGAGACCTCGGGTGCGACCTGCGCAGTCTCGGCTTTGCAGAACTTGCCGCCGGCGATCTCGACGCGGCCGCCGCTCATCTCCTGCGCGCCTTGGCCATCGTCGATCAACTCGGCGTTCGCGAGCCCTCGATACTGCGAATGCACGCCGACGCGGTCGAGGCTCTGGTCGGTCTCGGGCGAATCACGGAGGCCGAACAGCTGACCGTCGATCTCGAGCTCAGTCAGCATTCCCAATCGCTGTGGGCGCGCACGATGGCCCACCGCTGCCGAGGACTGCTGGCTGCTGCGGCGGGCGACCTGCAGGCTGCAGAGGCCGCGCTGGTCGCGTCTCTCCAGCTGCACGCAGTGCTCGGCATGCCGTTCGAGGAGGCGCGCACACGTCTGTTGCACGGATCCGTTCTGCGACGGGCCGGGCGACGTCGCGACGCTCGCACATCGCTGGACGAGGCAGCGACATCGTTCGACCGCCTCGGGGCACCGATGTTCGCGACGCGTGTTCGCGACGAGATCGCCCGGCTCGGCGGGCGACCGCCCGCCTCAACGGCGCTGACTGCGACTGAGTCGCGAGTTGCCGAGCTCGTCGCCCGCGGACGGACCAACACAGAAGTGGCGACGGCGATGTTCATCGGTGTTCGTACGGTCGAGAGCCATCTCAGCCGCATCTATCGCAAACTCGGCGTTCGGTCTCGAACCGAACTGGCCCGCGTCACCCAGACCCATCTCGAGCCCTAGCGTGCCGTCGCTCTGGTATCCCCAACCCGATCTGGCCGACGAGCATCTTCGCCTGCGCCCCTGGTCATTCGACGATCTCGCATGCATCGAGGAGGCGAGCTCGGACGTGCGAATCCCGGAGGGAACCACGGTTCCCGCGGTGTACTCCCACGAAGCCGGTCGCGGCTTCATCGAACGTCAGTGGTCGAGGGTCGACAACGGCGAGGGCATCAGCCTCGCGATGGTGCCCGCCGGTGAGCTCGATGGCCGCGCCGTCGGGTTGATCGTGTTGATGATGCGACCGCAATCTGGAGTCGCCGGTGTCGGTTACTGGGTGGTGCCATCAGCGCGAGGCAACGGGTATGCGCCGAGTGCCGTTCGCCTCCTCAGTGATTGGGCGCTGAACGATCGAGGAATGAGCCGAGTCGAGGCGTGGGTCGAGCCGGAGAACACGGCGTCGCGACACGTGCTCGAGTCAGCCGGCTTCGAACTCGAGGGTCGGCTCCGTGCCTTCCTGTCGTTCGCCACCCGACGGGCAGACGCGCTCGTCTACTCCCGGATCGCGGCCGACTGAAGTCACGCCGAAACCGGCTCGTCGACCTTGAAGTCGAACTGCAATCGCCGTGCGCCACCGTGACATCACCTACGGACGAGTCGGAGCACCAAATGCGCTGGAAAGCGATCATCCCTTGCCTCAGTGTCGCGATCGCGCTGACCGCGACGAGTTGCAGCTCGAACGGAACCGGGTCCGCGCCATCCTCCGCAGCGACTCTCGTCAGCACGACGGTCGGCCCAACATCGACAACATCGATCCCTTCGACCACATCGACAACATCGATCCCTTCGACCACATCGACCACTTCGACCACATCGACCACATCGACGACATCGCTCCCTTCGGCCGCTGATCCGGCAACTGCCGCGGAGAGGGCCGTCGTCGAGATGCTCGCCAGCAATGCACTCGCCGGGCGAAACAACCTCACGCCGGGATCGGCTGCGGCTCAGACCTACCTGCTCGGTGAGCTGAAGAAGTTCGGACAGCCGCTCGTCGCCGGCGCGTCAGGCGACGCCGGGTTCGAGCAGACGTTCGCACTCGGCACGAACCTGTTCGCGGTGATTCCCGGCAGCGACCTCGCCGATCAGTACGTGATCGTCGGTGCGCACTACGACCACCTCGGCAGCGACTGCGGCGGGGTCTCCGCCAAGGACACCATCTGCAACGGTGCGACCGACAACGCAACCGGGGTGGCGGCCGCACTCGCCGTCGGACGTTCGATCGCTGCCGACCCGAACCCACCCCGGCGGTCGGTGATCATCGCGCTCTGGGATGCCGAGGAGGATCAGCTCGCCGGTTCTGCCGCCTACATCGCCCATCCGCTCGTACCCCTCGACCACACCGTTGGCTACGTGAACTTCGACATCCAGGGCGCGGACTTGCTGCCGTCGCTTCGCGGATCCACCGTCATGGTCGGCGCCGAGACCGGCGGCGCGAACCTGATCGCCGCTGCAACCAAGGCCACCAAAGCCTCGACACTGGTCACCCTGGGGTTGAGCCTGCTCTTCGGGCAGGGTCGCAGCGATCACGCGAACTTCACCGCCGCTGGTGTCCCCAGCGTGTTCCTCACCGACGCCACATCAGCCTGCTACCACACCGTTGCCGACGAGCCATCGATCGTGGACTACCCCAAGCTCGAACAGGAGATCGCCACGGCGGAAGCGCTCACTCGCGATCTCATGAACACGGACGCAACACCCGTGTACGACAACGCCGCGCCCGCCGCGACCTATGACGACGCGAAGTCCATGCTGTACACCGTCTCGCACGCCGAGGCGGACTTCGGGCTGTTCACACCGGACGACCGCGCCAAGTCCGAAAAATTCCTCGTCGATCTCCACGCCATCGTCGATGCCGGACCGAGCGAGTTCACGTCCGTTTCGGTCGGCACCCTGCTGTCGGGCTCACTCGACTACGTCAGCGCGCTCGCCACCGGTAACTGCCATGGGTACCTATGAGCGGGAGAGCGCCTTGCGGTTCTTGAACTTCGATTTGAGATAGTCGGTGTTCATCATCGCGATGACGTCGATCGAGATGCTCTTCGGGCACGCGGCCTCGCACTCGCCGTGGTTGGTGCACGAGCCGAAGTGCTCGTCCATCGTCTCGACCATTGCCTCGGTACGGCTGAAGCGCTCGGCCTGGCCTTGCGGCAGCAGGTTGAGGTGCGACAGCTTGGCGCCCGTGAAGAGGTTGGCCGCTCCGTTCGGGCACGCTGCCACGCAGGCACCACACCCGATGCACTCGGCCGAGTCCATCGCCGCGTCCGAGACGGGCTTCGGGATCGGGATCAGGTTCGCGTCGGGCGCGCCACCGGTCTGCGACGTGATGTAACCGCCGGCTTCGATGATGCGGTCGAACGCTGCCCGGTCGACCATCAGGTCCTTGATGATCGGGAACGCCGTCGCCCGCCATGGTTCGATCACGATCGTCGCGTTGCTCTGGAACTTGCGCATGTGCAACTGGCACGTCGCCGTGCCGCGCTGCGGACCGTGGGCCTGCCCGTCGATCATCAGCGAACACGTGCCACAGATGCCCTCGCGGCAGTCGTGGTCGAAGACGATCGCTTCCTTGCCGTCGTTGATCAACTGCTCGTTGAGCACGTCGAGCATCTCCAGGAACGAAGCCTCGTCGCTGATCGACGGGATCGTGTAGGTCTCGAACTTGCCGGAAGCATTCGGCCCGGCCTGACGCCAGATCGTGAGCGTGAGGTTGGTGAGGTGCTTGCTGTGATCCGGGTTGACAGTCACTTGTAGCTCCGGGTTGCAAGGTGAACGGAATCGAATTCGAGCGGCTCGACGTTGCGGTTGGCGGCCATCGGGTCACCGGTCCACTCCCACGCTGCGACATGGGCGAAGTTCTCGTCGTCGCGCTTGGCTTCGCCCTCGTCGTCCTGGAACTCGGCACGGAAGTGGCCGCCACAGCTCTCGCGACGTTCGAGCGCATCGCGGCACATCAACATGCCGAGCTGGAAGAAGTCGTCGACACGACCGGCCTTCTCCAACGTCTGGTTCGTGCTCTCACCATCACCGGTGACGCGCAGGTCCTTCTTGAACTCGTCGTACAGCGCGGGCAACTCGGACAACGCCTTCTCGAGACCTTGCTCGGTGCGCTCCATGCCGCAGTAGTCCCAGATGATCTTGCCGAGTTCGCGGTGGAAGTGATCGGGCGAGCGGGTGCCCTTGATGTTGATGTAGCCGCTGAAGCGGTCGCGCGCAGCCTGTTCGGCTTCCTTGAACGCTGGATGATCCGTGCCGGGGATCGGCTTGTTCAACATTGGTGCCAGGCCGTTGCCGATCGTGTACGGCAGCACGAAGTATCCGTCGGCCAGACCCTGCATCAACGCTGAGGCGCCGAGGCGGTTCGCGCCGTGATCGCTGAAGTTGGCCTCACCGGCGCAGTACAGGCCGGGGATCGTGGTCTGCAGTTCGTAATCGACCCACAGCCCGCCCATCGTGTAGTGGCTGGCGGGATAGATGCGCATCGGTGTGTCGTAGGGGTTCTCGCCGGAGATCCGCTCGTACATCTCGAACAGGTTGCCGTAGCGCTCTTGGACGACGTCCTTGCCGAGCCGGGCGATCGCTGCGGCGAAGTCGAGGTTCACGCCGTTCTTCAGCGGGCCGACGCCGTGGCCGGAATCGACGGCGCGCTTGGCGGCACGCGACGAGATGTCGCGCGGAGCGAGGTTGCCGAAGCTGGGGTACAGCCGCTCGAGGATGTAGTCGCGTTCGGCCTCGGGGATCTGCGCCGCCGGGCGCTCGTCGCCGACCGCGAGCGGCACCCAGACGCGACCGTCATTGCGCAGCGATTCGCTCATCAGCGTCAGCTTCGACTGCGTCTCGTCGCTCTGCGGGATGCAGGTCGGGTGGATCTGGGTGTAGCACGGGTTGGCGAAGAAGGCGCCCTTGCGATGCGCCCGCCACGCCGCGGTGACGTTGCAGTTCATCGCATTCGTGCTGAGGAAGAAGACGTTGCCGTAGCCGCCCGTGGCGAGCACCACGGCATGCGCCGCGTGCGACTGCAGCTCGCCGGTGATGAGGTCGCGCACCACGATGCCCGAGCACCGACCGTCGATGACGACGGTGTCGACGAGCTCGACCCGGTTGTACAGCGTGACGCCACCGAGGCCGATCTGGCGCGCCAGCTGCTGGTACGCGCCGAGCAGCAACTGCTGACCGGTCTGACCTCTGGCGTAGAAGGTACGGCTCACCTGCGAACCACCGAAGCTGCGGTTGTCGAGGAGACCGCCGTACTCGCGGGCGAACGGAACACCCTGCGCCACCATCTGATCGATGATGTCGACGCTGACCTCGGCCAGGCGATGCACGTTGCCTTCGCGAGACCGGAAGTCGCCGCCCTTGACCGTGTCGTAGAACAAACGGTGCACGCTGTCGCCGTCGCCGCGGTAGTTCTTGGCCGCGTTGATGCCGCCCTGCGCGGCGATCGAGTGAGCCCGGCGCGGCGAGTCGTGGAACGTGAAGGCATCGACCTGGTAGCCGAGTTCGGCCAGCGTCGCTGCGGCCGACGCTCCGGCCAGGCCGGTACCGACCACGATCACCTTGAACTTGCGCTTGTTGTTGGGGTTGACCAACTTCATGTCGTCTTTGTAATTGCTCCACTTGTCGGCCATGGCGCCGTCGGGGATCTTGGAGACGAGCCGCGGGTCGGCGGTGAACATCGGCGCGTGATCAGAAAGGGTTGCGGTCATGAGATCCTCACTTATCCGACGATGCCGGCGAGCACGGCGACTGGGAACGAGACGTTGCCGACGACGACGATGGTGGCGATTCCGGTCGCCAGACCGCGCCGCCATTTGTTGAATCGCGGGTTGTTCCAACCGAGGCTCTGGAACAGGCTCCACGTGCCATGGAAGAGGTGGATACCGAGGGCGATGTTGGCGAGGATGTAGAGGATCGCGACCGGCACCCGGTTGAAGCTGCGCACCACGTTGCCGTAGACGTCGCCACGGTGGAAGACACCATTCGTGCCGACGGCGTTGACGGTGCCCCACGTGAGGTCGGCCAGGTGCCACAACACGAACAGCGTGACGATGATGCCCGTCCAGCGCATCGTGCGGCTGGCGAAGTTGGCCACCTGGTAGTCACGCGGCGACTGGTACTTGACCGCCCGTGCCGAGTGGTTGAGGCGTGTGAGGCTGTACGCGGCGTGGATGTGCAGCAGCACGGAAACGAGCAGGCCCGCACGAAGCAGCCACAGTGCGACCGTGCGCGGCACGATCGGCACCAGCAGCTCGCGCAGGAACTCGCCGTAGTGATTGATCTGCGCAGCCCCGAGGTACATCTTGAGGTTGCCGATCATGTGCACGACGACGAAGCCGATCATCGCGATGCCGGTGATCGCCATGACGTACTTCTTGCCGACGGCTGTGGAGTACAGGTCGAGCAAGAAGGGCTTCTTCTTCTTCTTGGCGTGGATAGCGGTGCCGGTGACGGGCGCGCGCCGTGTGTTGACTGTCTGTGCCATCAGTGGGGACGGCCCTTCCTACGTCGAATTTCGCTGCCTTGTTTCGGGCGAACCCGACCGTAGTCCTGACAATGCGCTGACTGGTAACTCGTCGAAGGTAATTGGACAACGGACACATCACGAGAACGATCATTTCGTGTGTGGCGGTGATTGTTCCCTACACTCTCTGCGTTTCCATCAACGGCACGCGCCGAGAGGTGCGCGCCCCCAGATAAGACCAGGTTCACTCGTGTCAGGAATCTTTGCCGAAGGCGGCTATCAGCAATTCACACTCCGGGGTGGCGAGTGGGCAGTCATGCTGCTGTCGATCGCCGCAGCGCTCATCGCGCTCGGGGTCGGTTTGTACCTCGCCAAGAGCGTCATGAAGGCCGACCCTGGTTCACCCAAGATGCAACAGATCGCGAAAGCGATCCAAGAGGGTGCATGGGCGTATCTGAAGCGCCAGTTCAAGACGATCGCCGTCATCCTCGTGCCGTTGGCGGTCATCGTCTTCATCACCTCGAAGGCGATCACGAAGCCGGACGGCTCGTCGGCGCTGAGCTTCGGCGAAGTCGGTCTGTGGCGAACTGTTGCGTTCATCCTCGGCTGCTTCGCATCGGGCTTCACCGGCTACATCGGTATGACCCTGGCAACGCGCGGCAACGTCCGCACCGCGGCCGCGGCCCTCACCAACAGCATGCCGAAGGCGCTCGACGTTGCCTTCCGCACCGGCGGCGTGGCCGGCATGTTCACGGTCGGTCTGGGCTTGCTCGGCGCGACCACGATCATCATGGTCTTCCAGAACACCAGCTCGGTGATCCTCATCGGCTTCGGCTTCGGTGGCTCGCTGTTGGCCCTCTTCCTGAGAGTCGGTGGAGGCATCTTCACCAAGGCGGCCGATGTCGGCGCCGACCTCGTCGGCAAGGTCGAAGCCGGCATTCCCGAAGACGATCCGCGCAACCCGGCCACGATCGCGGACAACGTGGGCGACAACGTGGGCGACTGCGCCGGCATGGCCGCCGACCTGTTCGAGAGCTACGAAGTCACCCTCGTCGCCTCGATCATCCTCGGCGTCGCAGCGTTCAAGTCGATCTTCCCCGACGACCCACGCAAGTGGGTGCTCGGCCTGATGTTCCCACTCGCCGCCCGCGCCATCGGTGTCGTCGGTTCGATCGTCGGCATCTTCTTCGTGAAGGCCAAGGAGGGCGAGACCAACGCCCTCAAGCCGATCAACAAGGGCTTCCTTGTTGCAGGCTCACTGACGCTGGTCGGCACCCTTGTGGTCGCTCTCGTATACGTCGGCAACGCCAAGTCCAGCGTCGGCTGGAAGTGCTTCGGCGCCGTCGCCATCGGCCTCATCCTGGCCCAGCTCATCAGCCGCCTCACCGAGTTCTACACGGCAACGCATCACTCGCCCGTGAAGGAGATCGCGCAAGCGGCTGAGACCGGTCCGGCCACGGCGATCCTCGCCGGTACGGCCAGTGGCATGGAGAGCGCCGTGTACGCGGTCATCGCCATCGCGATTGCAATCGCTGTTGCGCTGCTGCTCGGTGACGGCAACCTGCAGTTCTCGTTCTACCTCGTTGCCCTCACCGGCATGGGCATGCTCGCCACCACCGGCATCATCGTCTCCGAGGACACGTTCGGCCCCGTCAGCGACAACGCTGCCGGCATCGCCGAGATGTCGGGCGAGTTCCACGGCGAGCCAGAGCGCATCATGGTCAGCCTCGACGCGGTGGGCAACACGACCAAGGCCGTGACGAAGGGCTTCGCAATCGGCTCCGCCGTCATCGCCGCCGTCGCCTTGTTCGCGAGCTTCATCGAGACCGCCGCCAACGAGACGCTGCCCAAGGACGTCATCGACGCTGCGCTGAAGACACAACGCGGCGTGTTCGACCTGATCCCGATCAACGTCGCCGATCCGAAGATCTTCATCGGTCTGCTCATCGGTGGCTCCGTGCCATTCCTGTTCAGCGCCCTCGCCATCCGGGCCGTCGGTCGCACCGCCGGCGTCGTGGTCCAAGAGGTCCGCAAGCAGTTCGCCGACGGCAAGATCATGCGTGGCGAGAAGGAGCCCGAGTACGGCCCCGTCATCGACATCTGCACCGAGGCTTCGCTGCGTGAGCTCGCCACGCCGGCGCTGCTCGCCGTACTCACCCCTGTCGTCGTCGGCTTCGGCATCAGCTTCTATGCCCTCGGCGCCTTCCTTGCCGCGGTCATCCTCGTCGGTCAGCTGATGGCCAACTACCTCAGCAACGCCGGTGGGGCGTGGGACAACGCCAAGAAGTACATCGAAGACGGCAACCACGGAGGCAAGGGCAGCGACCCGTACCGCGCCGCGGTCATCGCCGACACCGTTGGTGACCCGTTCAAGGACACCGCCGGCCCGGCGCTCAACCCGCTGATCAAGGTCATGAACCTCGTCTCGTTGCTGATCCTGCCGGCCATCATCGGCCTGCGCAACAACGACGGCGCGCGGTTCTCGATCGCGGCCGCTGCGCTCGTGGTCCTGATCGGCGCACTCGCGTTCAGCGCCCGCCAGAAGATCAGCTTCGAGGCGGCGCCCGAGCCGGCCTCATCGCTGCGGTAGTCGCGACGTCCGTCGCTCGACTATTTACCTGAGCTTGACCGCTGCCCGGGCCTGGTGCCCGGGCAGCGCTCGTTTTCAGGGGTAGCCTCGCCAGTCGTGCTTGCACTCATCGACATCGAATCCTGGATCAAGAGCGGAGGCATCCTGCTGCTCGCGGCGATCGTCTTCGCCGAGTCCGGGTTGTTCATCGGCTTCTTCCTTCCCGGCGACTCGATGCTGTTCCTGGCCGGATTCATCACGGCCAGCAAGGACCACAGCAACTGGCTCCCGTCGTTGCCGCTCACAGCGCTGGTGGTGTTCGCCGCAGCCGCGCTCGGCGATCAGGTCGGTTACATCTTCGGCCGCAAGGTGGGGCCGAGTCTGTTCGACAGACCGGAGAGCCGCTTCTTCAAACCGGCCCATGTCGAGCGCGCCCATGCCTTCCTCGAGAAGAACGGCCCGAAGACGATCCTGCTCGCGCGCTTCGTGCCGGTCGTGCGAACGTTCGCCCCCATCGTCGCCGGCGTCGGCAAGATGAAATACCGCACGTTCGTCACCTTCAACTTGGTCGGCGCATTCGTGTGGGGTGTCGGTGTCACGACGCTCGGCCACTTCCTCGGCAACGTGAGCTTCATCAAGAACAACATCGAGGTCGCAAGCGTCGGCGTCGTCGCCCTCTCACTGATTCCCGTTGCGTTCGAGTTCCTCAAGCATCGCCGCGAGGCCGCCGCCCTCCTCTCGTCCACGGATTCCGGCACCGGCCACTGACGCCGCCGGCATCGGCCCCATCGGCCCCATCGGCTCGGGGCTCGGGTGTCGATCGGGTGGAGCGACCACCAAATTCACACCCAATCGCCGCGAGTTCCGGCCTGGGGCTCGGGGCTCGGGTGTCGATCGGGTGGAGCGACCACCAAATTCACACCCAATCGCCGAGAGTGCGGGCTCGGGGCCTCGGCCCGGCCCCATCTGGTGAGAACCACCCGCACGCCAGACCGAACAGCTCGCGCTCAGCCTTGCTCGACGATGTAGAGGGTGTTGCCGTCTGGGTCGCGCAGCACGAACATCGGCGGCACGCCGGGCCAACGCATGACCTCGGAAGCGACGTCGGCGCCGAGCGCCGTCAGGCGAGCGTGGTCGGCGTCAGCGTCGGTCGACGTGAAGCGGATGCCCGTGTCGACGCCCGCCATGCCGCCCGGATCGGCGAGCACCGCGACCGTCGTCGCCCCGCCAGGTGGTGCAACTTCGATCCACCTGTTCCCGTCGCCGAACGGCGCATCGCGACGGAGCTCGAACCCCAACACGTCGGTGTAGAACGCCACCGCTCGGTCCTGATCGGCGACGTGCACCGCGACCGTCGCCACCTGTGTGATGCCTGACTTCGTCTCGTTCATTGCGAGCCCCCCCTTTGTGTTGGTTCGCCGTTGGAGACGATGCGCTGCGACGAGAATCATCGCACCGATGTCACCGGCACGATGATCGGGTTCGTCGGCAAGCAGTCATCCCGGAGTTCAGCTGGAGGAGTCGTCCGATGACGACTGTCGGCATCGCGGGTGCGGCGGGGTGTCGTCCGATGACGACTGTCAGCACCATGATCAGCGCGCCCTGGCCGAGTTCCTCGGCGACGTCGAGCCAACCGACGAGAGCCGCCGCCCAACGAACCGCGTCGACGCGATGGTCGCGAGAGAAATCATCGAACCCAACGGTCAACCGGCCCTCCTCCGTCGTCGCCCTCACGCCCCCATGACGCCACCGACCCCGATTCTGTTACACGCCGGGCCTCCACACGGCCTACACCAGTCCGGCCGGCATCCGATCCAGCACCCATTGACTGAGCGCTTGCACCTGATCGTCGCGCCACGACAATCGACCGGGCCGATATCCGACGGTCTGGAGACCGATCTGCTGGCGTTCGAGGATGCCGACGTCCTCGCGACCGACGACCTCCCAGCGCTCGTAGTACGGCTGGGCATCGCTGTCGAAGCCGGGCCGAGCGACGACATCGGCCGGAAAGCACCCGCCGATCTCGAGCCGCGACCGATCGGGCGCAATCGGAGTGACGTTGAGCCACCACATGCAGTCCTGCGCGACGGCGAACTGACACGCCGGATGGAGGACGGTGAAGTACGTGCCCTGCAACGCGTCGTCATCGAGACCGGTGATCGGCGAGAAAGGAGGTGTCGTCCCCGGCAGCGTCGCGATCGAACGACCCGACGTCACCTGGATGCACTTCCAATCGCCTCGCGTCTCCAGCGTGCGCGACGTCTGCGCGCCAACAGACTGACGGTGGACGACGCCGGTGTGATAGCTCTCCATCGCGTTCTCGAGGATCAGCTTCCAGTTGCACTGCGTGTCGAGCGTGACCGTCCACGTGCAGCGTATTTCGTCGAGCCGGTGCGACGCCATGCGATCGGGAAGGTCGCCAAGTGCGGTGAGCAACGCCGGAGCGTCCTCATTGAAGGTCATGAAGACGAACCCCGCCCACGTTTCGAGACGGATCTGGATCAGTCCGTTGTCGCTGCGTTCGAAGTCCTCGGCGCGCGCCATGCCGGGGCATCCGATGAGATCACCGGTCGTGCTGTATGCCCAACCGTGATAGGGACAGACGATCCGCGCTGCGTTGCCGCTTCCGCTGAGCAGCAGCGAGCCCCGGTGACGGCAGACGTTGGCAAAGCAGCGAAGGACGCCGTCGACGCCGCGGTCGAGCAACACCGAGCCGCCGATGGTGTCGAACACGCGGAAATCGCCGGGGGTCGGCAGTTGGTCCTCGCGGGCCAGGAAGATCCACCCGGGTAACAGCACGTGCTCGCGCTCTGCGGCGAAGAACGCCGGATCGGTGTAGAAACCCGGCGGCATTGCGTATGCCGCGTTCAACGGCAGCGATGACCGCGCCAGATCGTCGTGGTCCAGAAGCGCCATCGCCCGACGCTAGCTGACCCGAGCGGCTCGGCAAATTGTTACAGAAATCGCACAATCGGGAACCAGCCGCGGACGTCCGGCGTCGGATGCACATGGGGAACAACACGAAAGTCACGAGCCGGCTGTGCGCAGCCGGTGTCCTGTCCGCACTCGTCCTGAGCATCTGCGGATGTGCGAGCGAGGACAAGAAGGCGTCGTCGACGACACGAGCTCAAACCGAGGCGGCGCCCGCCACGACGGCTGCGGCCACGGCGGCAACCGCACCCGCGGCGGCCGGCTCGGCTGCCGTTGCACTCACGTCAGACGGCAACACTCCGTCAGCGTCCGCACCGAACGTCGCGCTGGCGACCGCCTCGCCGTTCGGAAGCGCTCTCGCGATCACGGCCGGCGTCACGGTGCAGGCCAAGGACGTGCGCAAGGCAGTGCTCGCTCTCCCCGACATCGTGACCGCGAAGGGCGGCGCGATCTTCGACTCCGACATCGCCGTCGGCAATCCCGAAACCGCAACCGCGACCATCACGATCAAGGTGCCGCCCACCGATCTCGAATCGCTGATCGACGGCATCGGTGGCGTCGGCGATCTCGTCGGCCGGACCCAGAAGACGGAAGACGTCAGCGCCCAGATCACCGACGTCGATGCGCGGATCCAGACCGCACAGGCCAGCGTCGACCGCGTCCGCGAGTTGCTGAAGACAGCAACCAACATCGACGACGTCGTCCGTCTCGAGAGCGAGGTGACGACACGAGAGACCACGCTCGAGGAATTGCTCGCCAGCCAGCGCAACCTCGGCGACCGAGTCCAGCTGGCGACGCTCACCGTGACGATCCAACCGGTACCCGCTGCGCAGCTGATCGCCAAGCCTCCGGTGCGCAAGCACACATCGGTGGGCGGCGCGTTCCACAAGGGTTGGAGGGCCTTCACGAATGCTGCGCACGGCATCGCCGTTGCGTTCGGCTACACGGCTCCGTTCCTCGCGATCATGCTGTTGATCGGACTCGTGGCTGCCGTCCTACGCCGTCGTTTCGGCCGCCTCCTGTCGCGCCCCCACGCCCCCGTGCCATCCTCGCCATCTCCCGTATCCTGACCGAATGGCACTTCAGGGAGAGTACGAACCAAGTCCGGCACAGTGGGTACGCGATCAGGTCGCGCTCTACGAGGGATCAGGTGGAACCGAAGGCACGACGCTGCGCGACTCTGGCCTTCCGGTGATCATCGTCACGACGCTCGGGGTCAAGAGCGGCAAGATCCGCAAGATCCCGTTGATGAAGGTCGAGCACGACGGCGAGTACGCGCTGGTGGCATCGAAGGGTGGCGCACCCACTCACCCGGTCTGGTATTACAATCTGAAGGACAACGCCGGCCCGATCGAGATCCAGGACGGTCCGGCTCCGGCCGAGTACAGCGTCCGCGAGATCACGGGCGACGAGCGCGCCGAGTGGTGTGTGCGATCCGTCGCGGCCTACCCGCCGTATGCCGAGTACCAGGAGAAGACGGACCGCGAGATCCCCGTCTTCATCGCCACACCCATCGCCTGAATTCGAACCTCGAGCCGGTCAGGCGGCGAGGTTTTGTTCGAGACGCTCTGCGGCGAGGCGACGGATCTTGGCCGCAGCCGTGGGGATCAGATCGAGCAGCCCGGCGAACTCGGCCGAGGTGCCGGCGTAGAGCTTCGTCGGCGTGAGCGTGGTGACGGTTGCCGACCGCGGCGTGCGGTGCAGCAACGACATCTCGCCGAGCAGATCACCGCTGCGGACCACGCCGATCGGTGTGCTCCCGCCACGGCATTTCCGGCTCACCTGGGCCATGCCGTCGGCGACGATCACGAACTGTCGTCCGCTCGCGCCTTCGCGCAGGATGACCTCTCCGGCGGGAACGCTGACGAGCGTCAGCAACGAAGCAGCTTGCTCGAGTTCGGCGCGGGTGCATTCGGCGAACAGTTCGAAATCAGCGAGCGAATAGGGGAAGTTGGTCTTGCGAGCCACGGTGCCTCCTGAGGTCCGATGTCACCCGCAACGGTACCGAGAGGACGTCACGGCAGGATTGCGTCAACGTGAACAGCGCCATGACGTGCCGAATGACACGCCGGGGTCACGCCGCCGTCACGTCTCCGCTTCGCTGACGAAATCGATCAGGCGTTCAAAGGCCCCGACCAGTTCGGGGCTCAGATCGGCGTACGTCGTGACCCGATTCCGCAACCGCGGCCAGAAGGTCGCGAGGTCGGTGCCGAGCGCGCGACACATGCCCTCTTTCCACGGTTGACCGCGGGGAATGTCGGGCCACGCATCGAGGCCGAGCACCTTGGGACGAATGCCTGCCCACACGTCGACGAACGGATGGCCGGTGATCAAGACGTTGGGGTCGCGGACGGTGGACGCGAGGCGTGATTCCTTCGACCCGGCCACGAGATGATCGACGAGGATCCCGAGGCGTCGCTTGGCCGAAGGTTGGAACTCGCGCACCGCACCGGCGAGATCGTCGATGCCGTGCAGCGGCTCGACGACGATCGCCAACTCGCGCAGGTCGTCGCCCCATACGTGCTCGACCAGCTCTGCGTCGTGCTTGCCCTCGACCCAGATCCGTGCAGCGCGCGCAACCTGCGCCTTCACCGGCACCGCAGATGCAACCGATCCGCTCTTCGTCATCGCCGGTTTCACCGTGGCCGTCGTGGGTTGTTGCGTTGCTCGAACAACGGTGACGGGCTTGCCGTCGAGCAGGAACCCGCCCTCTTTCCAACGGAAGTGGCGGAACTCGTTCTTGCGGTCGCGAAGGGTCACGGCCTCGAACGTGATCTTGACGACGTCGCCGCAGAATCCGCTGGCGCGATCCTCGAGGATCATTCCCATCTGGGCGGTCACCTCGGTGTACCTGGGCGCCTTCTTGCGTTCGGCGAACTCGTCGAGGATGTCGCGCTCGTACGTCATCGGATCAGTCCTGCGGCGTTGGCCCACCACTGGTCGGTGAGCACTTGATCGACGGCGATGCCATCGCTGCGGCGGTACGGTGCGCGGAGGCCGGCGGGAGCGATCGGCATGGCAAACGATGATGGCACGAACGGCGCGCCCCACACGTGCACCCGTTCTGCAGGGCCGGTGAACGACAGCAGACCGGACGTCAGCTCGACCTGCGCATCGATCTCGCCCGCCTGCCGGTAGCCGTGAGCGATCGCTTGCGGCTCATCACTCGCATACCACTCGACATCGAACGTCACGGGCACGAGGGTGCCGTACGCCCGGCGCCATGCCTCGTCGGGATCGTCGAGCAGCACGCCGTGGGCTTCGTTGCCCAGGCTCCACTGCGTGAACGGAACGTCGCAGACATGGTCGGCCCACATCTCGCTCGGCTTGATCTCCAACCCGCTGCGCAGGTCGCTGCCATCGAGCTCCTCGATGTACAGATACGGCTCGTCGACGCGCACCAGGCCGGCCCAGTAGTCGTACCGGCGGCCGCGCAGCTCGAGGCCGACGAACAGGCCGCAGCTTCGATCGGCGGCGAGACCCCACCACCACCATGCCTCGACGGCGACATCGGCATGTCGCTGTTCGTCGCTCGGAGTCCAGTCCATCAATCGATCCGTCAATCCCTCGCACCGGCGTCGATTCGACACTACGTTGTCGCCGTGCGCTATCTAAGTCTGGATTGGATCGATGCAGTTGCCGCGGAGGCCGCCACCGATCCCGGGGTTGCGGCGGCCGTCACGCAGAACGAGATCGGCGTGACCCAGGTCGTCACCGATGCGCCCGAGGGCACCATCGTCTATTCGCTGCAGGTCGCGGACGGCGCCCTCTCGTTCAGCGCCGGCGCCGCCCACCCGGAAGACGTCCGGTTCGAGCAGACGTGGGCCACCGCTGTCGGTGTCGCCACCGGTGCGCTCAACGCGCAGGAAGCCTTCATCCAGGGTCGCATCCTGCTCACGGGGGACCAGCAGAAGCTGATGGACAACCAGTCGATCTTCGGCGCGATGAGCGGCATCTTCGACAGCGTCCGCAGCCGCACGGAATACGAGTGATTCGTGCCCGAGCTGCCCGAGGTCCAAGCCCACGCTGAACGACTGACCGCACAGTTCGCCGGCCACACGCTGAAGAAGTTCGTGCCCATCACGTTCACCGCGCTGAAGACCGCCGTGCCACCGCCCAGCGATGCCTACGGTCTCGCGCTGCAACGCGTCGGCAGGCGCGGCAAGTACCTCATGCTGCAGTTCGAACCGATCACGTTCGTCGTGCACCTGATGCAAGGTGGGCGCCTGTTGGTCGACGAGAAGCAGTCGCCCAAACCGCGCGGCGGGCAAGCCCGGCTGCTGTTCGACGAGGGACCGGCGCTGCTGCTCACCGAACAGGGCACCGAACGTCGCGCCGGGGTGTGGTGCGTACCCACCGCGACCGCGCTCACCGATCTGCCCCTGAGCAAGCTCGGCCCCGAAGCACTCGAACTCGATGCCGCCGCGCTGAAGGCTCAATTTGCATCGCACTCGATGCGGCTGCACGGCTTCCTCCGCGACCAGCGCGCGATCGCCGGTTTGGGGCGCATGCTCGCCAACGAGATCTGCCATCGGGCCAAGATCTCTCCGTTCGCGAACACGGCCAAGTTGAGTGATGCCGACGTTGCCAAGGTCGTCGCGGCCATCCATGAGGCGGTCGACGACGGCCTCGGGTACGAACGGACACGCACCGACATGAGCTCGTCGAAGGATCGCCCCGGCCGCGTCCACGGACGCATCGGCGAGGCATGCCCCGTCTGCGGCGACACCATTCGTTCCGTGAGCTACAGCAGTTACACCGTGGCGTATTGCCCCACGTGCCAGACGGGCGGCAAGGTGCTGGCCGACAACACGACGAGTCGCTTCCTGAAGTAGCACCGGCGTCTCGCGTACGCTGCGTCAATGCCCGTTCACCTCCGCGCCGAATCCTCCGACTATGCCGACGCCGTCCTGGTTCCGGGTGACCCGAAGCGCGCCCGATACATCGCCGAGACGTTCTTCGATCCCGGTGCACGCTGCGTCAACGACGAGCGCGGCATGCTCGGGTTCACCGGCACCTTCAACGGCGTTCCGCTCAGCGTGCAGTCCGTCGGCATGGGTGGACCGAGTGCCGCGATCTACTACTCCGAACTGATCCAGTTGGGCGCCAAGCGGCTCGTTCGGGTCGGCACCGCAGGCGGTTTGAAGAAGGGCTTGCGGATGGGAGACACGCTCATCGCCGTCAGCGCGACACCCGACGACCCGACCGTCGCGACGCTGACGCAGGGCGAGCCGCATGCGCCGACGGCGACGTTCTCGTTGATCGAGCTGAGCGCACAACTGGCTCGCGCTCAGGGCGCCACCGTCTACGTCGGACCCGTCGTCACGAGCGGGCTTTTCTACGATCCCCGACCCGGCATCATGCAACGCTGGCGCGAGCGCGGTCATCTCGGTGTGGAGATGGAAGTTGCCGTGCTGTACACGCTCGCCGCACTGCACGACATCGAGTCCGTCGCCCTGATGACCGTCAGCGACATGATCGATGACGACGGTTCCAGCGAACGGATCAGCGACGAAGAACTGAAGGCCGGCGTCGATCAGATGATGCGCGTCGCCTGTCAAGTCGCCGCGTCTTGAACACGATGGCTCAGGCCATGGATGAGGCGCGCCCCGATTGCGGCCCTCAGTGAGATTTCTTTCACATTCTGTAATTGTTGACTAATTTGATCGGCTTTATGGATAATGTGTCCGACGTGACCGGTCCCCCCTCGGTCACGACCGTTCTCGCCAGCCGACGATGCCTGTTCGTCGTCGGCTGGCGAACGGGCAACTCCGATCAGAAAGCAACGAGCGTGCACTCATCCAACTCATCCCGTTTCCGTCGTCGAGCCGTTGCCACGGCGCTGGCTGCATCCACGCTGCTGGCGGCGTGCGGTTCCGACGCGTCGACGCGCAGCGTCCAGGCCGCGTCGACGACAAGCACCGCTGGTCCGGCGAAGGCACCGTCCGCTCCCGCATCGACGGAACCGACTGCGACCACAGAACCGGCCACCACAGAACCGGCCACGACCGCCACAGCGGCTCCGGTGACGGCGCCCGCCGTTCCCGCCGGCGTGACGCTGCGGGTGGGTGATCAACTCGACTACCTCAAGACCGTCCTCAGTTTGTCGGGGCAGGACAAGGACTTCCCGTACGCGCTGAGCTACGGCTCGTTCGTCGGTGGCCCACCGATGTTGCAGGCGTTCCAGGCCGGCGACCTCGACGCCGGATTCATCGGCACGACGCCGCTGATCTTCGCCCAGGCCGCCGGACTCGACCTGGTCGGCGTCGCCGGCTGGGCCTCGTCGAAGCAGTCGTCGTACGGGCTCGTGACGGCGCCGGGCGTCACCGGGATCAGCGGATGGGCCGACCTCAAAGGCAAGAGCATCGCCTACCAGCGCGGTACGGCTGGTGAAGCGGTGCTACTCGAAGCGCTCGCCTCGGTCGGATTGAAGGCATCCGACGTGACCACTGTCGATGTCAGCCAGATCAACGTGCGGGCGACGCTGGAGGGCAAGTCGGCCGATGTTGGGCTGGAAGTCGAGCCCCTCACCAGCGGCTACCTCGCTGACAACCCGACCGCGAAGCTGGTGGCCAGAGCCGACCAACTGCCCGACCGGACATCGATCCTGATCTCGACCAAGAAGGCACTCGACGACGCCGGCAAGTCTGCGGCGCTCGCCGACTACGCCGTCCGCGTGGTGCACGCGTTTGCCTACCTGCGAGCGCATCAGGACGAGCTCGCATCCGGCGTCTACGTCAAGATCTATGGGCTGACCCCAGAGCGGGCAGCTGCGCTCGTGCAGGAGAACGGTACGACCAGCTTCTTCGCCGTGCCAGGTGATCTGCTGGCGCCACAGCAGAAGCTGGCCGACCTCTTCCTCGAGGCCGGACAGGTGCCGAGCAAGGTCGACGTCTCCGGGGAGTTCGATCCGCGCCTGAACGATCTCGTGCTCGCGACGCAGGCCGCATCATGACAGCGACGATCCAGCGGATCATCGTTCGAACCGCAGTCACCGACGTCCCCGAGTTGGTGACCCTGCCGACGGGTCGGGCCGACACTCGACGGCGCCGCTTCCACGTGCCACGCAGCATCGAGCGGCTGTTCGGTGTGGTGGTGCTGCTCGGCCTGTGGCAACTCGCCGCTTCGGCAGGATGGATCAGCCCGCGTCAGCTGGCCGGACCGTCGACAGTGGTCACCGCCGGCTGGGACATGGCGAAGTCGGGTGTGCTCGGGCACGCGCTGTGGGCATCGCTGCAGCGCGTGCTGTGGGGACTCGCGTTCGGCATCCCGATCGGCGCCGGACTCGCGCTGATCGCCGGCCTGTCTCGCGTCGGTGACGACTTGGTCGACGCGAACGTGCAGATGCTTCGGTTCGTCCCGATCATCGCCCTCCAAGGGCTGCTCATCGTGTGGCTCGGCATCGGCGAGACCGTGAAGGTCTTCCTGATCGTGCTCGGCGTCGCCTTTCCCATCTACGTGAACACCAGCGCGGCGATCCGGTCGATCCACCCCGGCTACAGGGAGCTGTCGAAGGTCGTCGGGCTCAGCCGTCTGCAGATGATTCGCAAGGTGATCCTGCCCGGCGCGCTGCCCGGATTCCTGGTTGGTCTGCGACTCGCCTCAGGCATCGCCTGGTTGCTGCTCGTCTTCGCCGAACAGATCAACGCCACCAAGGGAATCGGATACCTGATGATCCGCGCCCAGACCTTCTTCCAGACCGACGTGATCGTCGTCGGCATCGTCGTGTACGCGGTGCTCGGTCTGGTATGTGATTCGATCGTCCGCGTTCTGGAACACGGCCTTCTCCGTTGGCAGCCAGGCCGATGAGCACCGACCAGGTCGTCGCTGTCCGCGATGTACGTCGCTCGTTCGGCGAGCGCGAGGTTTTGCGCGGCATCGAACTGCGGTTCGCGCGCGGCGAATTCGTGGCCCTCCTCGGCCGAAGTGGTTCGGGCAAGAGCACGTTCCTCCGCGCGCTGGCCGGCCTCGACGACGGTGCCGACGGCGAAATCCGCGTGCCGCGTCGACGGTCGGTGGTCTTCCAGGACCCACGACTGTTGCCGTGGGCATCGGTCCTCGACAACGTCGTCCTGGGACTGCCGGGCCGCGGCACCGACGCTCGGGGCCGAACGATGCTGGCCGAGGTCGGGCTGGCCGGGCACGAGGACGACTGGCCGAAGACGCTGTCCGGCGGCGAGGCACAACGCGCGGCACTCGCCCGGGCCTTGGTGCGCGATCCGCACCTCCTGCTGCTCGACGAACCGTTCGGAGCGCTCGACGCGTTGACTCGAGTCCGAATGCACGCGCTCGTGCAGCAACTGCACACCCGCTATCGACCCGCCGTCCTGCTCGTCACCCACGATGTCGACGAAGCCGTTCTGCTCGCTGACCGCGTGCTCGTGCTGACCGACGGCGTGATCTCGCTCGACGAGCGCGTGAGCGTGCCCAGCCCACGCCTGCGCGGTCATCCCGAGTTCATCGCCCTTCGATCCCGTCTGCTGCGCGAACTCGGTGTGGACGAAACGGCCGAAGGCGCTCATGATCCATCCAACAACACAGGAGACCCGCAATGACCGTTACCGAATCTCGCGTCGATCTCGACGTCACCAAGCTCTCGGGCACCATCGGTGCCGTCATCAACGACATCGACGTGCGCACGCTCGACGACGCCACGGTCGCATCGATCCGTGACGTCCTGCTCGCGCGCAAGGTGATCTTCTTCCGCGGCCAGCACCTCACGCCCGATGAACACCTCGCGTTCGCTGCTCGCTTCGGCGAACCGACCGAGGGTCATCCGGTCATCCCCGGCATCAAGGGTCACCCCGAAGTCTTCGAGATCGACTACTCGGCCAGCCGCGAGCTGTACAAGAGCTACGGCGATGTCAGCAACGTCGACCGCAGCGTGTCGTGGCACACCGACGTCACCTTCGTCCGACGCCCGCCGCTCGGCTCGATCCTGCGCGCCGTCGTCATCCCACCCAGCGGCGGCGACACGTTGTTCTCCGATCAGCAGGCTGCGTTCGAAGCGCTCAGCCCGGCGCTGCGCGACTTCCTGCGCACGCTCACGGCGGTGCACGACGGCAAGGCCCAGTTCAAGGGAATCCTCGATCACGTCGGCGAGGGCAAGTGGGAGGGCACGCCGTTCACCTCGCTCGATCCCGTCGAGCATCCGGTCGTACGCACCCACCCCGAGACCGGTGCCGAGACGCTGTTCGTCAACCCCGGGTTCACGTCGCACATCGTTCAGTTGTCGCGTCCGGAGAGCGCCGCTCTGCTGTCGTTCCTGTACCAGCACTCGGTGCAGGACCGCTTCGTGGTGCGCTACCACTGGGCAAAGGGCGACATCGGATTCTGGGACAACCGCTCGACGCAGCACTCGGTGGTCGGTGACTTCGGCGATCAGCACCGCGTCATCCAACGAGTCACCCTGCGGGGTGACGAGCCCCGCTGACGTCCTCGCACGCGACGTACGCAGCACATGTCACGTGGGCTGCGCTGCGTACGTCCGCGCGTTGAAGGAGATACTTGTCGGCACCATGAGCCGTCGTCAGCGCAGTGTGTTCAACGGTGAGATCTGCGGCTTCGGAACGACATCGGGCCACCGCTTCGTCGTCGGACGTTGGACGGAATCACCGCTCGGGTCGTTCACCGATGTGATGCACGAGACACCCGACGGATTCCGCACGTTGCTCGCGCCGAATCCAGCCGTGGCCGAGTTCGTGCAGCAGACGTACACGTTCGACGCCGTGGTCGAAGTCCCTGTCGTGTCGGTGCGATCGGCCGCCGCGCTGACGGTCGATGCCGGCCTGTTGTACGCAGAGGTTTCGCTGGGCGACCGGACGCCGTTGGGGATGCTGCTACGAACGGTGCCTCGACCCCTCGCGCGGGCACCGTTCTGGTGCACCACGATCGATCCGATCGCACGGGTCGTGATGAAGGGTGTCCGCACCCGAGGCACCGCCGGCAACGATCGGCAGGAGTGGTACGGCGCCACCGATGCCCGCCGCGTCACAGCGGTCCACTGCACACTCGACAGCGTCGACCTCGGCACACTCGCCGACGTCTGGCCACCGGTGCGCTTCGGCTTCGGTTCGACCCCGCGTGTTCCCACGATCGTCAGCGTCACCACCACCATCGAGACGAAGCATCGAAAGTAGTGTCGCGAGAACCATGCACGACCACCATGACATCGTCGAGAAGCGGCTCGAGCGGTTCCTGCTCGAGCGGATTCGTCCGGCTCGGTACGGCGCCACAGCCCCGTTCACGGTGACGGCGTTCCACGTCGACGGCGAGCCGATCTCGTTCGACGACGTGATGATCGCGATGGTGGATGGCGAGTTCGTACCGTTCGACATCGGGGCTCCCTACGGCACCGCGTGGAGCACGACCTGGTTCCATTTCGTCGGTCGCGTCCCGCACGCGTGGCGCGGTTCGATGGTCGAAGCCCGCATCGATCTCGGGTTCGGATTGGCACCCGGATTCCAGTCAGAAGGTCTGGTCTGGGGACCCGAGGGACCACTCCGCGCGCTCAACCCGCTGAACCACGCGATCCCGTTGCTGATGTCGGCGAACGGTGGCGAGGAGTTCGAGTTCCTCGTCGAAGCCGCAGCCAACCCGATGATCGGCGGACCGGGGTTCCGACCGACGGCGCTCGGCGATCCACACACATTGCCCGAGACGCTCCTGTACGCACTGAAGCGTGCCGAGCTGACCGTGTTCCGTCCGGAAGTCGCCGCGTTGGTGCACGACCTCGACGTACTCGGCGATCTGATCAGAGAACTGCCGCTCGACCAACCGCGACGCCCGCAGATCACCAAGGCCATCGAACGGGCGCTCGACGCGCTCGACCTGACCGACGTCGAAGGCACCGCGGCGACGGCCCGCGAGCACCTCGCCGGTGTCCTCGCCAAGCCCGCTGTGGCGAGTGCGCACCACGTCTCCGCGATCGGGCATGCGCACATCGACACCGCCTGGATGTGGCCCCTGCGCGAAACCATCCGCAAGTGTGCGCGCACGTTCAGCAACGTGCTCGATCTGATGACGCGCGAGCCCGCGTTGAAGTTCGTCTGCAGCCAGGCGCAGCAGCACGAATGGATGCGCGAGCACTACCCGAGCGTCTTCGCCGCGATGCGGGAGCAAGCAGCCGAGGGCCGGTTCATCCCCGTGGGCGGCATGTGGGTCGAGGCTGACACCAACCTGCCATCGGGCGAATCGCTCGCCCGACAGTTCCTGCACGGGCAGCGGTTCTTCGAGGAGCACTACGGCATCACGTGTCGCGAAGTCTGGATTCCCGACGTGTTCGGCTATCCGGCCAGCCTGCCCCAGATCTTCGCTCTCGGCGGGGCGACGTGGTTCCTGACCCAGAAGCTGAGCTGGAACAAGCAGAACCGGATGCCGCACCACACGTTCTGGTGGCAGGGCATCGACGGCACCAAGATCTTCACCCACTTCCCTCCGGTCGACACGTACAACGTCTCGATGCAGCCGGCGCAGCTGGCCCACGCGGAACGCAACTACGCGGATCATGGCGGTGGAACGATGTCGATGGCCCCGTTCGGCTACGGCAACGGTGGCGGCGGCCCGACCCGCGAGATGATGGCGCGCTACGAACGGATGCGGAACCTCGAAGGCTTGCCGACGATCAGCATCGACGCGCCGGCCGACTTCTTCACGGCCGCTGTTGCCGACTACCCCGACGCGGCAACATGGGACGGCGAGCTGTACTTCGAGATGCACCGCGGCACGTACACGACGCAGGCCAAGACCAAGGCCGGCAATCGCCGCACCGAGATCCTGCTCGGTGACGTCGAGCTGTGGGGCGCGCTCGCGGCCTGGACGAGCGAGTTCGAGTACCCGCAGATCGATCTCGAGCACGCCTGGCGCGAAGCCCTGACGCTGCAGTTCCACGACATCATCCCGGGTTCGTCGATCGCGTGGGTCCACGACGACGCCGAGGCGAGTTACGCCCGCCTCGCCGAGTTGTTGACCGACCTCCGTCACGACGCTCTCACCTCGCTGGCCCAGGGTCTCGGTGGCGACATCGTCATCGCCAACAGCACGCCGCATCGTCGACGCGAGGTGCTCGTCGTCGACGGTTCGCTGACAGCGGGTTCGGCCGATGCCGGCGACGATCGTCCGGTCGCGTTGTGGGTCGACATTCCGCCGATGAGCGTGCAGGGCGTTGCATGGGCCGACGAATTGCAAGCGCCGCCATCGGTCACCGTCGACGAGCTCGACGGCGTGGTGGTGCTCACCAACGATCTCGTGCGCGTCACCATCGATGCCGACGGCTTGCTCAGCTCGGTCTTCGACTTCCGCGTCGATCGCGAGGTCGTCACACCCGGCCAACGAGCCAACGTGCTCGAACTCTCTGCCGACCATCCGATCGAGTACGACGCGTGGGATCTCGACGAGTACTCGCTGCACAACGTCGCCGAGTTGACGGCTGTCGATTCGATCGTCGTCATCGACCGCGGCCCACTGCTGGCATCCGCCGTCGTCACCCGCACGTTCGGCGAATCGAGGATCGAGCAGACCATCATCCTGCGCGCCGGGTCGGCGCGCATCGACATCGTCAACGACGTCGCGTGGCACGAGAACGAGAAGGTCCTCAAGGTCGCGATGCCCGTCGATGTCCACGCCAGCACTGCCGCGTGCGAGATCCAGTACGGCCACGTCCAGCGGCCGAGGCATGCCAGCACCAGTTGGGATGCGGCCAAGTTCGAGGTGTGTGCCCATCGGTGGATCGACGTGTCCGAGCCCGACTACGGCGTGGCCCTGCTCAACGACTGCAAGTACGGGCACGACATCCAGCGCGGGGCATTGCGACTGACGCTGCTGCGTGCGCCGAACTTCCCCGACCCCGACGCCGACCGCGGTGATCATCACTTCACCTACTCGCTGTTCCCCCATCTCGGCGGCGTGAGCGAGGGTGGTGTCATCGCCGAAGCGGCGGCGCTCAACCAACCCATCGTCGTGATCGCCGGCGACGGTGGCCCGCCGGCGCTGCCGCTGACGGCGGTGACTTCGTCGGACGCGCGAGTGGTCGTCACCGCGGTGAAGCTCGCCGAAGACGGCTCGGGCGACGTGATCGTCCGCTGCTACGAGTCCAGCGGCGCACGCGTGACCACCACGTTGATGACCAACTTCGCGACGACGGAGATGGTGGTGTGCGACTTCCTCGAGCGGGTGCTCGATCCCGCGGTCGATACGGTCGATGCAGCACTGCTCGACGACGCCACGATCGATGTCACGCTCCGCCCATTCCAGATCGCGACCTTCCGGTTGTCATGATTGACCGTATGAGACAACGATCGTTGGGCGCGGCCGTCTTCGTCGCGATGGTGCTGTCCGTCGCGGCGTGCGGCTCGAGCGCGAAGAAGAGCGACGCCACGAAGCTCGATGCGACCCGTCAGGCGATCGCGACGTACACCGTCGCACAGGCCAAGGCCAAGGGTTTCAGCCTCGACGCGGCGTGTGTCGACAAGCTCGTCATGGAACTCAGCGATGCCGACGCCGCGACCCTTGCGGCCATCGAGGGCAAGACGACATCGAGCAGCGTCAGCTTGAGCCCGGCCGGCCAGGCGCTGGGAACCCAGCTGCAGGGTTGCGCCGCCTCGACTGCTTCGACGGCGCCGACGACGGTCGTGGCGGCCGACCCGACAATGGTCAAAGTCGCGGTCGACAAGATCTTCAGCACCAGCGACAGCGCACTGCTCGACCGAACGTGTGTCGAGACGAACCTGGCCTCGTTGTCGAAGGATCAGCTCCAGCTGATCATCGAGTCGGCACCTGATTCGACCGACCCGAAGTTGGCGGCGCTGGCTCCGTACTTCGCCGACTGCTTCAACCCCGACGTGCTCAGCAGCGCCGCCGGCGCAGCTGCGACGACCACGCCATGACGGGCCCTCGATCAGCGCTCGTCGCGGTCTGCGCAGCCGTGCTCGTGACCGCATGTGGGTCGAGTGCATCGCACAACGGTGGCGCCGCGGCCGCCCGTCAGGCTGTCGTCACCCAGACCCTGACGCAGGGCAAGATCGCCGGCGTCGATCTGAATCAGGATTGCGTGACCAAGCTCGTCGCCCAACTCTCGGATGAAGACGCGACGTTGCTGGCGGCCAGCACCGCCGACACATCGCCTTCAGCGACCACACCGAAGCTGAGTGCTGCCGGCGAGAAGCTGGGCTCGGAGATCCTCGGCTGCTCGAAGGGTTCGACGAACACGGCGTTGATCGAGGCGGCAGCGACGAAGGTGCTCACTGCCGCCGGTGGTTCCAGCCTGGATTCGAAGTGCGTCCACACCAAGCTGGCGACGCTCACCGACGCCACGCTGCAACTGGTCATCAACTCCGGTCCCGACGCCACCGGCGATGAGCTCAGCACCGTCGGTTATCTCTTGATCGACTGCGTCACCAAGTCCGCCACCACCTGATCCGGGCGGAACGAATGGTGCGGCTCAGATGAGGCCGAGTTCGCGGACCGCGTTGCGCTCGTCGTCGAGCTCGGCGGTCGAGGCATCGATCTTGCCCCGGCTGTAGTCGTCGATGTCGAGACCCTGAACGATGCTGTACACGCCGTCCTTGCAGGTGCACGGGAACGACGAGATCAAACCTTCGGGCACGCCGTAAGAACCGTCGGACGGGATGGCCATGCTGACCCAGTCACCGTCTGCGGTGCCGAGCGACCACGAGCGGACGTGATCGATCGCGGCGTTCGCCGCGGAGGCTGCGGACGATGCGCCGCGGGCTTCGATGATCGCCGCGCCGCGCTTGGCGACCGTCGGGATGAACGTGCCGTCGACCCACGCATGATCGTTGACGAGCTTGTACGCGTTCTGGCCATCGACCTCGGCGTGGAACAGGTCGGGGTACTGCGTGGTCGAGTGGTTGCCCCAGATCGTCATCTTCTTGACCGAGCTGACCGGCTTGTCGGCGCGGGCCGCGAGCTGCGACACGGCGCGGTTGTGGTCGAGACGGGTCATCGCCGTGAAGCGACCGTTGTCGAGGTTCGGTGCGTTGTGCATCGCGATGAGTGCATTGGTGTTGGCCGGGTTGCCGACGACGAGGATCTTGACGTCCTTCTTCGCGCTGTTGGAGAGCGCCTGACCCTGCGGCTTGAAGATGCCACCGTTCGCGCTGAGCAGATCTGACCGCTCCATGCCTGCCTTACGCGGCATCGCGCCGACCAGCAGCACCACGTCGGCATCGCCGAAGGCGACGTTCGCGTCGTCGGTGCACACCGTGTCGGACAGCAACGGGAAGGCACAATCGTCGAGTTCCATCCGCACGCCGTCGAGCGCCTTCAGCGCCGGCGTGACTTCGAGCATCTGGAGGATGATGGGAGTGTCGGGCCCCAGCATCGCACCGGATGCGATACGGAAGAGCAGGCTGTAGCCGATCTGGCCAGCAGCACCGGAGACGGCGACGCGTACGGGAGATGTCATACCCGTGAGCGTAGGCCGCGTGCCGCGCTGGGAGAAAGCCCGCAGCGAGCGCGTCAGCCGCCGGTGGCCGCGGTCCCGACGATGTTCGGGCGACCGAGCGCGGTCAGAACCATGTTCGTGTAGAACGTCACGGCCCTCGCCGTGTTGAGGTGCACGCCGCCGTCCTTCGATGACAACTGGTCCTCGATCAGCTGGCCCTTCACCTGCCAGTCGATGATCGTCACGTTCGGGTGGGTCGCCGGCAGAGCGTTGATCTTCTCGTTGTTCGGGCCGATCCAGTCCTTCGGTGCCTTGACCGTCATCATGAACACGTGCGGCACGGTCGCGACCTCGGTCATCATCTCGTCGTACTCGGCCTGCGTCACGGGACCGTTGGTGCCGCTCTGGATCACGACGTTGCTGATGTCGTTGGCGGCCACGTACGTCTTCAACAGCGCGACCACGGCCTTGCCTCCGCGATTCTCTTCGGCGTCGACGAGGAAGCCCTGTGCGGTCAGCTTCGCGGCAGCGCCCTTCATCACCGACTCACCGATCATCAACACGTCGATCTTCGGCTTCGTCGGCACCGTCGTGGTCGTGGAGACGACAGTCGTCGACTCGCCCGGCACGGTGGTGGCCGTTGCATCCGTGGCGCCGGTGGATGCGACGGTCGAGCCTGAACCGGGCAACGTGGTCGCTGTTCCGGGCAACGTCGTACCAGTCGCCGTCGGCAGGGTCACGACGGAGTGGGCGTTGGCCTCGAGCTGACACTCGAGATCATTGGTGCACTTGACCGCGGCGGTGCTCAGCGAGACGCCCCCGAACCCGATGAGGATGCCGACCACAGCCAGGCCGGCAAGGACCTGTGGCCGTGGTGACCGGAACTTGGCGACGAATTCGCGCTTGCGGATCGGTGTCTCGAGGAAGCGATAGCTGGCCTCGGTGATGGCCACCGTGATCACCATTGCGAGCACGAACTGTCCTGGCTTCAACGCCACGCCGGCGGCCTTGCGAATGATCTGATAGATCGGCCAGTGGAACAGGTAGAGGCCGTACGACCGCGTGCCGATCCAGTTCAGCACCGGGTTGCCCAAGAACTTGCCGATGATCGTGCCGCTGTGGGTGACTGCTGCGATGACCATCAGCGTGCACAAACCAGTGAGGAAGAACCCACCACGGAACAGCGGCGCGAAGTAGCGCCCGTTTTCGGCGCCGACGAGCTCGTAGAAGAAGATCAGCCCGGCCAGCCCAGCGAGACCGATGACCGCTGCCAGATCGAGTGAGCGCGCCTTGTTCTTCAGCGGCCCGCGCATGACCGCCATCGGGCGCCACACCATCGCGAACCCCGCGCCGAGCAGGATGCCGCTGCTGCGGCTGATCGTGCTGAGGTACAGGAAGTTGTTCTTGTCCAGCTCGCGGCCGAAGGCCTTGAAGTAGGCCGAGGGGTTCTCGACCGGGTTGAGGTAAAAGGCGTTGTGGAAGAACAGTGCTGTCACGACCATGATCAGGAACGCGACGCCGACCAGCCACAGACCGATCTGCGGCAGTCGGTTGCGACCCCGACGCAGGATCAGGATCATCACCAGCGGCCAGATCAGGTAGAACTGCTCTTCGACGGCCAGCGACCACAGGTGCCGCAGCGGCACGAAGTCGCTCTGGTCGGTGTAGCCCTTGCCGCTCCAGATCTGGAACCAGTTGCTGACGTAGAACACCGCCGCCACGACGTCGCCGCGCAATTTGCCCAGGGGGTTCTTCAGGAACAGCGCGCAGTAGACGGTGATGCCGATCAGCGTCAGATACAGCGCCGGCAACAGGCGGCGGAAGCGTCGTCCCCAGAATGCGCGCAGCGAGATCGAATCCGAGCGCTCGTGTTCGGCGATCAACAGCAGCGTGATCAGGTAGCCGCTGATGACGAAGAAGACCTCGACACCGAGGAAGCCGCCACTCAGCCAGGCGTGGCCCGCGTGCCACACCATGACCGAGACGACGGCAAGCGCGCGCATGCCATCGAGGCCGGGGAGATACGGCACACGACTGATCTGTGATGCTGACGCGCGAGATGAAGCCACTGTGGCGATGGACCCAGTATTGCCGATCAGTGTCTGAAGTGACGTTCGCCGGTGAACACCATGGCGATGCCGTGTTCGTTGGCGGCGGCGATCACCTCGGGGTCGTTGACGCTGCCACCGGGCTGGATCACGGCCGTGATTCCGGCTGCGGCCGTCGTGTCGAGACCGTCGCGGAACGGGAAGAACGCATCGCTGGCGCAGACGCCGCCGATCGCCCGGCCTTCGCTGCGACGCTCGGCGATGCGAGCCGAGTCGAGCCGGTTCTGCTGGCCCGCGCCGATGCCGAACGCCTGCCGATCCTTGACGAACACGATCGCATTGCTGCTCACCGCAGCGCACACCTGCCAGGCGAACGAGAGATCGTCCCACTGCTCGGCGGTGGGCTGTGCGTCCGTGACCACCTGCCATGTGTTGCGATCGAGGTTCACGGTGTCGGCTGTCTGCACCAGCAAGCCGCCGTCGACCGTACGCATGTCGAGCGCCGCTGCTGCAGGTGGTGTGGCCGACAGGATCCGCAGGTTCTTGCGCGCCGCGAGGATGTCGATCGCGTCAACGCCATATGACGGTGCGACGACGACCTCGGTGAACACCGCGGCGAGCGCCTCGGCCAACGACGCCGGCACCTCGCGGTTGACCGCCACGATGCCGCCGAAGGCGCTGACCGGATCGCACGCGTTGGCGCGCACGTAGGCCTCGGTGATGTCGTCGTGGACGGCGACTCCACACGGGTTGGCATGCTTGACGATGACGACGGCCGGGCCCTCGAACCGGTTGACCAGGCGCCACGCGGCCTCGGTGTCGTAGACGTTGAGGTAGCTGAGCTCCTTGCCGCCGTGTTGCACAGCGGTGTCCCACCAACTCGTCGCGCCGGCGCGGCGGTAGCGCGCCCCCTGTTGGTGCGGGTTCTCGCCGTACCGCAACGGCTGGGCGAGATCGAGCGACAGGTGCAGCGTCGCCGGCAGCTCGGTGGCCGACGTCTCGGACGACGTCTCGGACGACGTCGCGGACGGCGTTGCGAACCAGTTCGCGATCTCGGCGTCGTAGGCCGCGATCTTTGCGAACGCAGTCGCAGCCAGTGATCGACGCGTCGACGCCGACAGCGCCCCGCCCGCGCGCAACTCGTCGAGCACCGCTGGATACTGCGCTGGTTCGAGGACGACCCCGACATGGGCGAAGTTCTTCGCCGCGGCACGGATGAGCGTCGGGCCACCGATGTCGATCAACTCGATGCCGGGCTCGGTCGAGAACGGATACAGGTTGACGGCGGCAAGCGCGAACGGTTCGATGCCGTATTGGGCCAACTCGGCGACGTGCTCGGGCTGATCGAGGTCGGCCAGCAATCCGCCGTGGATCACGGGGTGCAACGTGACGACGCGATGGCCGAGGATCGCCGGGTAACCGGTGAGATCGGCCAGATCGGTGACCGGCAATCCAGCACCGGCGATCGCCTTGGCGGTGCCTCCGCTACTGACGAGTTTCCAGCCCAGATCGTGCAGACCTTGGGCGAACTCGACGATTCCGGTCTTGTCGAACACAGACAGCAAAGCGGTGGGCACCCGTCGAGCGTAGAACATGCGGGGTGCGCGCTCGGCTTTGCGCAATGGGGTACGGTTCGCGGGTAAGCACTGCGCGTTACAACCCGGAGTCAATGGAGGCAACCGTGGATTTCAGCAAGTTCAAAACGTCTGACTGGTTGAAGGCAGGTGGGGGGCTCGTCTTCTTCATCGCCGGCTTCCTGTCATGGTGGTCCGTCACAGTTTCCGGCTTCACCGGCTTCGGCGGAGCCGATGTCAGCTACGGCGGCCTCGGTGAGTACTTCGGCAGCGTCGGCATCGCTTGGATCATCTTCACGGCCATCGCCGCGCTCACCGTTCTCGCGGTGCTCGGCATCTTCACGTTGCCGTCGAGCATTCCTGCGCCCATCGCGTTCCTCGGCGCCTCTGCGCTCGGGTTCCTCCTCGTCCTCTATCGGTTCTTTGCCGATGGTCTGCCCTATTCGGGCGACCCCGGACCGGGTGTCGACGTCAGCCGCGGCATCGGCGCCTACCTCGGTTTGATCGCCGCGATCGTCGTGGTCGTCGGTTGCGTCATGGGCTTCCAGGAGTCGGGCGGTAATCTGAACGACCTCAAGGACATGAACAAGATGAAGGCCCAGTTCGGTGGCCCAGGCGCACCGCCGCCGCCCACCGGCATGAACCCGCCGCCGCCTCCCGGTGGCATGACGCCTCCCCCGCCCCCCGGTGCCGGCTCGCCTCCTCCCCCGCCGCCGCCCCCCGGGCGCTGAAGCACCTCAAACAATCGAAAGAGCCCGGGTCGATCGACCCGGGCTCTTCCCGTTTTCGTGCACGCTGTGGCCCATGCTGCGACGAAGCGCTTGAGTGACCGTCGACGTCGAACCAATTGGCATCGGCACCTCAGTCACGTCGACCACGCCGTCAGGTAGGCAAAGCCGTCGATCTGGATCTGCTCGATCGAGATCTCCCGGTCGATTGGGTCCCCATTCGCATCGACCCCGAGTTGGTCGCCCGTCAGCGATTGTTCGGCCGGTATCGAGATGCCCGAGAACGCCGCCGAAGTGACGCCCTTGCGCGTTCCGTCCGATGCAGCGACCGTCGCCAGGATGAACTGCATTGCGGCCGCACCGTACAGTGCATCCACGGTCGACGGCTCGTGGCCGTACTTGGCTGCGAAGTCAGCGACGAACTTCGCAGCGACCTCGCTGTTCCTCACGATCTCGTCCGCCGGCAGCCCGGACAACGACACGTACATGTCCTGCGCCTCAGGCAACACGTCGACCGATGGGTAGCCGAGGAAGCCATCGGGAGCAATGAGCTTCACTGCACCGTCGTTCGGGCCGAACACTGCCACCTTGTCGCGGATCAGTTGCTCACCATTGTTGTCGGCGACACCGCCGAGATAGACACAATCCGGCTTCAACGCCTTGAAACCCTGCAGCAGCGTGGTGTAGTCGCCGGCGGCCGCATCCCATGCGGCCTCCCCAACGACGTCGATGCCCACATCCTTGGCCCGCTGGACGAACACTGCCGCCAGACCCACGCCATACGTCGATCGGTCATTCAGCACGATGCACCGCGTGACTTTGAGGACGTTGGCCGCGAACTCCGCCTCGGCCTTGGCCTGCAGATCATCCGGGGCCAGGATGCGGGCGAAGTTGCGCACGCCGCTGGGGTAGTACATGTCCGGCTCACCTGGAGACCACGGTTTCGTGAGGCCCGGGTTCGTGTTCACGTGCGACACCATCAACATCGGCGACGGCGAATCCTGGTTCAGAATCTGCAGTTCGGCACGGGTGCATCCAGCGTTGTACGTCCCGAGAACGGCCACCTCTCCTGGCGATCCGACGTGGCCCGCTGCGTTCGCCGCACACGTGTCCTCGTCCCACTCGCCCTTGGCGGCCGTCGAGTCGTCGTAGGATTTGAGCGTGATGGAGTACGGACCGGCCTTGCCGCCCGCCTGCTCGAGCACGAGTTGGATCGCTCGATTCGTGTCGTCCGATGCGTCCTTGGCGCCACCCTGCAATGGAAGGTCGACACCGACGACGAGGCCTCCACCCACCGGTGGAGGTGGCGCTGGAATGCTGTCGGTGGCGGCGGGCACGTCGGATGTGCTGTCGGTCGGCGGTTGCGTATCGGGTATCGGCTCTTCGCTGGGCGGTGCTGTCGGATCATTCACCGGCGCACAGTGGCCGTCGACCGACGGCGCAGTGAAGAGCGCGATGATTCGAGTCTTGTGATCGGCCGACGGCCCGCAGTCGTACACATGTGGTCCGTAGAAGTTCGCGGGTTCGATCCATTCGTCATCGACGTAGATGCCCAGTTGCAGCTCGGCTTGCCGAAGCGAACCAGGATCGCCGTTCGGCTTGTCCGGTGAGACTTCACCGGGGAGCTGACTCCAGAACGTGAACGTGTAGGGCTTCTGAGGCCGTGCCGCTGCAAAGCGAACTCCTGTGACATGAGACGGTCCGCCGCACGAGACCCCGCCGTCGGGGTAGCTGACGATGATGCCGGGCTGGAAGAAGTCCACCGCAAGGGATCTGGGCGTATCGCCGTACAGCGTCACGGTCGCATCGATCTGGATGTACATCGCCTTATCGGCGACGGCGCCAGTCTCAGTCGCACACCGCGCGACTCCATCCGCCGGCACCGTCGACTCACTCAGCGTCTGCGGTTCGTGGATGATCAGCGCGACGGCGCCAACGTCGAATCCGCTGAAGCCCGACACGTAGACATCGGCGTTCCCGGGCAGCAGAGTGGTCTCGTCCGTGGATGCGGTCGAATCGGAGAGCGCCGTCTCGTTCACCTTGGTCGAATCGGTGCTGTCCGCTGTGTCCGAGCTGTCTGTCGTGCTGGCGCTCGACGACGAGTCGTCGGATCGTCGTGCGACGATGACGACCGCGCCTGTCGCAATCAACGTGGCCACAACCACCAAGCCGACCACGACGCGACGGCTTCCACCGTGCTTCGGTGGTGGCGACGGTGTCGCGTACGGAGAAACAGGCGGCAGGGGCGGGGGTGGTGGGGGGACGTATCCCATTCAGGGACTGTAGGCCCTGTCGACCTCCCCGCATGCTCTACAGCGTGGCGACGATCTCGGCCATCAGGTCGCCGGCTTCGGTGGGGTTGAGACCGACACGGACACCAGCCGCGGCAAGCGCGTCCATCTTGCCCTGCGCCGTGCCCTTGCCACCGCTGACGATCGCACCAGCGTGGCCCATCTTCTTACCGGCCGGAGCCGTGACGCCAGCGATGTAGGCGCTCATCGGCTTGGTGACGTTGGCCTTGATGAACTCGGCGGCCTCTTCTTCGGCCGAGCCGCCGATCTCGCCGATCATGATGATCGCGTGGGTCTCGGGGTCGGCCTGGAACTCGCGCAGGCAGTCGATGAAGTTGGTGCCGGGAACGGGGTCGCCGCCGATGCCGACGCACGTCGACACACCGATGCCCCGCTGCTTGAGCTCGTACAGGGCCTGATACGTCAGCGTTCCGGACCGCGACACGATGCCGACGTTCGGACCGGCCGCGCTGGGCAGCGCGGCGATCTCGCCGGCGGTGATGCCGATGTTGCACTTCCCGGGGCTGATGATGCCCGGGCAGTTCGGGCCGAGCAGCCGAGTGTTCGGGTAGTCACGGATGAGCGTGTTGTAGACGCGCGCTTCGTCCTGGGCCGGGATGCCCTCGGTGATGCAGACGACGAACGCGATGCCGGCCGCTGCAGCCTCGAGGATCGCGGCGGAGGCGGCCTTCGGCGGAACGGCGATGAACGACGCGTCGGCACCGGTGGCAGCAACCGCTTCGGCGACGGTGTTGAAGACGGGGATGCCTTCGACGTCGGTGCCGCCCTTGCCGGGCGTGACGCCGCCGACGACCTGGGTGCCGTACGCCTTGTTGCGCAGGCCGTGGTACTTGCCCTGCCCGCCGGTGAGGCCCTGGACGATGACCTTGGTGTTCTGATCGACGAAGATCGACATGACTATTTCCCGTTTCCGTTCGCGATCGACACTGCCGCACGAGCGGCTTCCAACATGGTGGGTTTGCTCTGCAGGACGCTCTCGGGGATGCCGGCGCTGGCCAGGATCTGGCGGCCCTCTTCGGCGTTCGTGCCGTCGAGACGGATCACGATCGGTGCTCGGAGCGAGACCCGGTTGAGCGCTTCGACGATGCCCTTGGCGACTTCTTCGCCGCGGGTGATGCCGCCGAAGATGTTGACGAAGATGCTCTTCACGTTCTGGTCGTAGTTGATGACTTCGAGCGCAGCGGCCATCACGTCGGCGTTGGCACCGCCGCCGATGTCGAGGAAGTTGGCAGCAGTTCCGCCCACCTGGTTGACGACGTCGAGCGTGCTCATCGCCAGACCGGCGCCGTTGGCGATGATGCCGACCGAGCCATCGAGACCGATGTACTGCAGGTCCTTCTCACGGGCGAGTTGCTCGCGCTCGTCGAGCTCTTCGGTGGCGCGGTATTCGTCCCACTCGGGATGACGGAACGCAGCGTTGTTGTCGAGGCTGACCTTGGCATCGAGCGCATGGATCTCGCCAGTCGGCTTGAGGATCAACGGGTTGATCTCGGCCAGGTCGCAGTCGCCCTCGGTGTAGCAGCGGTAGAGCTTGACGAGGATGTCGGCGACGCCGGCCACCGACTGCTCGGGGAACTCGGCGTCGATGGCTGCCTGCGTCGCCCACTCGAGTGTGATGCCGTCGACCGGATCGATGTGCCGGATGAGAATCGCGTCGGGGTTGGTCTCGGCGACGGCTTCGATCTCGACGCCGCCCTCCTTCGACAACATCAGCATGTGCTTCTTGGCGCTGCGGTCGAGGGTGTAGCTCGCGTAGTACTCCTCCGCGATGTCGCTCGCGTTCTCGACCCACACCCGCTTGACGAGATGGCCCTTGATGTCCATCCCGAGAATGTTGGTCGCGTACTCGCGCGCTTCGGCCGCGTTGTTGGCCAGCTTGATGCCGCCCGCCTTCCCGCGGCCACCGACCTGCACCTGCGCCTTGACCACGACGGGGTAGCCGGCAGCGTCGGCTTGTTTGACAGCTTCGTCGACCGTGTCCGCGACACCGCCGGCACTCACCGGAATGTCGTAGCGGGCGAAGTACTGCTTGCCTTGATACTCGAAGAGATCCACGGAGGAACCCTAGGCCGGTCTGCCAGGTAGATCACAACCGGCAGCGAGCGGCTCCGCGACGACCGCGCCGCGGACGGGTGCAACGACGCGTCCGGTCGGGCACACTGGCAGCGATGCGCCGGCCCCAACTCCGCTCTCCGCTCGCCCGGGCCGTTGTTCCAGTGCTGGCAGGCATCGGGTTCTTCGCAGTTCTCGGTCTGATCCTGTGGGGGGCCGCGGCGTACATTGCGAGCAACAACAAGAACGTCTCCAAGGACTTCGCCCCCACCACGTTCGACGTCGGGAGAACCAAGACCTACGCCGCGGTCATCGCCGAAGACGGTCCGCTGATCTTCCCCGATCTCCTCCGCGCCAGCGGCAAGCGCACGATCGTCCTCGACCACACGGGCACCGATCCGCAGAAGAACTGGGGCATCTACATGGCGTATCCCGCCGACCGCACCGTGGTGTGCAAGGTGGTGCAGGTCAAACACACCCGCAACTTCACGGACTGCGACGGGCGAACGATCTCGACCGAGCAACTCGCCGTGCCGCCCGCGGGTGTCTATCCGGTTGTCGCCGCCAACGGTCTCCTCACGCTCCACCTGCTGCCGACGGCGCCGGCAACGACAACCGCTGCGACGCAACCCGCGGGCGGCTGAACGAGCCTGATCAGACGAGTGACGGGGCGACGTCGAGCAGGCGCGCTGCGAACTCATCGGCGTTGCGTTCCAGCTTCATCCGGTTCATCGCCAGGCCACCGATGACGTCGGCGCCGATGCCGGAGATGATCGACGTCATCTTGTCCAGCGTCTTGGCCGGATTCAGCGCGAACGTACAGAACACAGCGGCCTTCTTGCCCTGCATCGCCGGCAGCTGGCTGAGCGCCGCGGCGCCCCACGGAGCCTGACCGACCACGAACAGGCCGTGCGTCCACGTACCGATCAGCACGAGGTCAGCACGCTGGATGCTGGCGTGATCGGGTTGGCGCACCTTCGACAGGCCGGTGATGCCCCACCCGGCCTCCTGCAATTTGGCGCCGACGAGCTCGGCTGCTTTCCATGTGTTGCCGGTGAGGCTCTCGACCAGAATCGCTGCATCCATCCCACAGATTCAAGCACGCGCGCCCACCTAGGATCGCGTCGATGAGCGTTCGCGTGAATCTTTCAGCTGGGTTCGGCGAGGTCCAGGCATCCGGCATCGGCTGGTTGCAACTGGCGCGAGATGCCGAGTCGATCGGTTACGAACACCTCTCTGTCGCCGACAACAACGACTTCCGTCATCCGGTGATCGACGCACTCACCTGACTCACCCGTCAGCCATTCTGATCCTGTTTTTCGACCGTCGCGGTCGAAAAACCGCGTCAGTTCGGGTCGTCGGGGCGGAGATGTTTGAGCCAGTCGCCAACCTTGCGCGGTCCGTCCGCACGCGAACCACCGTCGCCGGCCCCGGCCTTGGCGACCTGCACCCGCTGGCTGGTGTAGATGCTGCGGTGACCACTGAACACGAACGCAACCGTGCACGCGACCGCCATCGGCGCGATGACACCACTGCCGAACAGTTCGACCCCCAGGATCATGCAAGCGATCGGCGTGTTGGCCGCGCCGGCGAACACGGCACAGAACCCGACGGCCGCGATCAACTGGGTGTTCAGCCCGAGTGGAAGCGCGAGTGCCGAACCGAGCGAGGCACCGATCATGAACAGCGGCGTGACCTCGCCGCCGAAGAAGCCGCAGCCAACGGCGATCGCGGTGAAGATCAACTTCAGCGCGAACACGGCGAAGCTGAGGTGATCGCCGTTCAGCGCTCGCCCGATGAGTGGCAGCGAGAGCCCTTGGTAGCTGTGCCCGAACAGCAGGACAAGCGCGATGACCGCAAAGCCACCGATGAACGGCCGCAGCGGTGGCCAACTCACCCGGGACGCCATCAGCGATTTGATCCCGTGGGCAAGCGCGCCGTACGCGGCACCGGCCAGGCCGAACAGCAATCCTGCGCCGGCGATGCGGATCAGCACCCACGGCGTCACGTTCGGCAGCAGGTGGGCGTAGAGCGCGTGGTGGCCGCCGAGCCACCGCAGCACTCGATCGCCGACGATCGACGCGGTCAGCGCGGGCACGATCGCGTCGACCCGGAACCGACCGACCGTCTGCACCTCCAGCCCGAACACCGCGCCTGCGACGGGCACGCCGAAGACCGCGCCGAAGCCGCCGGCCAGCGCGGCGATCAACATGATCTGACGGTCGGCCGGCTTCAGCTTGAACAACCTTGCAATACCATCGGAAAGGCTGCCCGACATCTGCAGTGCCGTGCCTTCGCGACCGACCGACGCCCCGAACAGATGCGACACCCACGTGCCGACGAGGACGAGCGGTGCCATCCGCCCGGGCACCCATGCCGTTGGTTCGTGGATCTCGTCGAGCAGCAGGTTGGTTCCCTCGGCCGAACGCCCGCCGAGGTAGTGGTACAACGCGGCCATCGCCAACCCGGCCAGCGGCAACAGGTAGACGAGCCACTGCCGGCCGTCTTCGCGCCAGTGCGTGACACGTTCGAGACCGGCCAGGAACACCCGTGACGACGCGCCGGCGAGCACCCCCGACAGCGCGCCGAGCACCAACCAGCGCGCGAGGTGACGCAGCAGCGACCACTGCTCGGACAGTTCCGAACGCCAACGAGCGGGTTGCGGAGTCACCGCGGCGAACCTACAGCTTCTTGAGTGGCGCCCATGCGAGCGCCAGGTGCTTCGTGCCGACATCGCGGAACCGGATCGTCGCCTCGGCTTTCTCGCCGCTGCCCTCGATGTCGATGATGACGCCCTCGCCGAACTTCGGGTGCTCGACGTCGTCGCCGACCCGCAGGCCGATCTGCTGCGCGTTCGACGGTTGTGGCGCCAGCTTCTTGCCGGCGTTCATCGCTGCTTCGACCACCCGTTCGCGGTGCGCCTCGGCTGCGCGCTTTGCGTCGTCGTCGGGCTCGGAGAACCGGCGCCGGTAGTTCGGCGCGTTGCCGTAACCCGACGAGCCGTAGTCGCTACCGCCGCCGTCACGACTGCGGTAGCTCTGCCGGCCAGACGAGCTGCGGCCGCTGACGTTGCCCTTGTGCTGCTGCAGCCCTTCGGGGATCTCATCGAGGAAACGCGACGAGGGGTTGTACTGGGTGTTGCCGAACAGGCTGCGGCTCCACGCGTGCGACACGTGCAGCCGCTGCTGGGCGCGCGTGATGCCGACATAGGCGAGACGCCGCTCTTCTTCCATCTCGTCGGGATCGCTCTGAGCGCGGATGTGCGGGAACACGCCCTCTTCCATCCCGAGCAGGAAAACGTACGGGAACTCGAGACCCTTGGCGGCGTGCAAGGTCATCAGCACGACACGATTGTCGTCGTCGAGATCGTCGGTGTCGGCGACGAGGGAGATCTGTTCGAGGAACTCATCGACTCGTGTGAACTCGCGCGCCGAGCCGATCAGCTCGCCGATGTTCTCGAGCCGGCCGGCGGCATCGACCGAGCTCTCGGCTTCCAGTTCGGCCAGATAGCCGCTCTGGTCGAGCGCGGCCTGCAACACCTCGGCCGGCGAACCGTCGAGCATGTGCGCCAGCGAATCGAGCAACGCCACGAACGTCGCGATGCCGCGGCTGGCTGATCCCGACACACCGGCGTCGTCGGCGTGACGCATCGCGTCCATGAACCCGTTGCCCATCTCGCGCGCCCACGCATCGAGCCGACCGATGCTGGTCTCGCCGATGCCTCGCTTGGGGATGTTGAGGACGCGCTTGATGCTGACCTCGTCGGCCGGGTTGGCGACGGCTCTCAGGTACGCCATCGCATCCTTGATCTCGCGGCGGTCGTAGAAGCGTGTGCCACCGACGACCTTGTACGGGATGCCGAACCGCATCATCGCTTCTTCGACGACTCGGCTCTGGGCGTTCGTGCGGTAGAAGGCGGCGATCTCTTTCCACATCATCCCGTGGTTGTCATGCGCGTCCTGCATGGTGCGCGCGACCCACGTGGACTCATCGCCTTCGTCGTCGGCGTGGTAGCGGATGATCGGGTCGCCACGACCCAGTTCGCTCCACAGTTCCTTCGCCTTGCGCGTCGGGTTGTTCGAGATCACCGAGTTCGCCGCGTCGAGGATCATCTGCGTGCTGCGGTAGTTCTGGTTGAGCACGATCGTGGTGACGTCGGGGAATGCGTTCTCGAACTGGAGGATGTTGCGAAAGTCTGCGCCGCGGAAGCGGTACACCGACTGGTCCTGATCGCCGACGACGGTCACGTTCTGGTGCAGCGCGCCGAGCACCAACACGATCTCGTTCTGCGCCGTGTTGGTGTCCTGATACTCGTCGATCAGGATGTGCAGGAAGCGTTCCTGGTACTGACGAAGGATGTCGGGGTGGTGACGGAACAGCAACACCGTGTTGGTCAGCAGATCGTCGAAGTCCATCGCCCCGGCCTTGTGCAGACGGGACTGGTAGTCGCGGTAGATTTCGGCATGCTTGCGATCCATCGGGGTCGACGCAGTTGCCAGCGCGTCGTCGGGGAACGTCAGCTCGTTCTTCCACTTGCTGATGATGTTGTGTGCGCCGCGTGGCGTGAAGCGCTTCGCGTCGAGGTTGAGGTCGCGGATGACATAGCCCGTGAGACGCTGCGCGTCAGCCTGGTCGTAGATGCTGAAGCTGCGCGGGTACCCGAGCGCATCGGCGTGAGCGCGCAGGATGCGCACGCACGCGGCATGGAACGTGCTGACCCACATGTTCTTCGCCATCGGCCCGACGAGGAGACCGACGCGTTCCTTCATCTCGCCGGCAGCCTTGTTGGTGAACGTGATCGCGAGGATGCGCTGCGGGTGCACGCCCTCGCTCTCGATCAGGTGGGCGATGCGATGGGTGAGCACTCGGGTCTTGCCCGACCCGGCCCCGGCCACCACCAGCAGCGGGCCGTTGACATGCACGACGGCGTCGAGCTGATCCGGGTTGAGCCCGGTGAGCAGTGACGTGGTTTCTTCCGGGGCATCGAACAGCGACATGAGCACCCCCAGTCTACGGACCGGGTGTTACACCGATGTCATTCCGGCTTCGGCGGTCGGCCGTCGGCCGCTACGACGGCAGGATGCGGACGGGGAGGCGGCGCGGGCCGCGGATCTGGCCGACGCTCCAGTCGACGTCGCCGGCGATGGCGAGTTCGAAGTCGGGGTAGCGCAGCAGGAACTCCTCGACCGCGACACGAAGTTCGAGGCGAGCCAGGTTCGAGCCGAGGCAGCGGTGGATGCCGAGACCGAACGCGAGGTGACGGTTCTCGGCTCGATCGATCAGCACCTCGTCGGCGCGATCAAACGCAGCGGGGTCGACGTTGGCCGCGGGGAACGGCAGCAGCACCCAGTCGTCGACCTTCATCGGGCAGCCGCCGATCTCGACGTCTTCCTTGACGAGGCGGGCCATCGTGACCGGTGCGTACGCGCGTAGGAACTCTTCGATCGCGGTCGGGATCAGCGTCGGGTCGGCAACAAGCCGGGCGCGGTCATCGGCGTGCGTGGCGAGGTGGAGCAGGCTGGAACCGATCGCGCTCCATGTGGTGTCGATGCCGGCCAGCAGCAGGAGCACGATCGTGCCGCGTACGTGATCGATGCTGAGCGGCTCGCCGAAGATCGTCGTGCCGAGCAGGAAACTGGTGAGATCGTTGCGCGGGCTGGCGATGTGCTCTTCGATCTGGATCTGCAGGTAGTCGTTGAGCCGACCGAAAGCAGCGAAACGCTGTTCGGGCTCGACATTCACGCCTTCGAGGATCTCGTGCACGAAACCGCGGAACAGATCCGCATCCGCAACCGGGAAACCGAGCATGAGCGCGATCACGTTGACCGGGATGTGTTGCGCGTACTGGATCGCGGCGTCGACGACATCGGCGTCGCCCATGTCGCGCAGCAGCGACTTGCACAGCTCGCGGATGTCCTTCTCCCACGGCTCGATCACCTTCGGCGCGAAGGCCGGCAACAGCAGGCGGCGAGCCTCGTGGTGGAACGGCGGGTCGCTGGAGATCGGTGGCGCATTGCCGATCGGCGCCTCGGCGAACGGCTTGAACGGCACGACCACGACGGCGCGTGACGTGAAGTGCTCGGTGTCGTATGCGATCTGGGAAACGTGCTCGTGGGTGACCGGCAGCCATGCGCCCGTGTAACGATCGGTGTGGGCGACGGGGCACTCGGCGCGGAGTTGAGCCCACACCTCATGGGCATGCGCGTTGTACGACGGATCGGCGTGATCGAAGTCGGTCGCCCAATCGGTGACGGGCCCGTAGATCGACGTCATCAGACGCTGCCGCCGGCGGGCGCATCGGCGATGGTGATCGCGAACTCGGGGCAGTTGGCGACGGCCAGCATCGCCTTCTCTTCGAGACCCTCGGGCACGATGCCATCGTTGAGCAGAATCGCCATGCCGTAATCGTCGACATCGAAGATCTCCGGCGCCAACGCATAGCAACGGTTGTGGCCCTGACAACGTTCGGTATCCAAGACGACTTTCATGTCTCGACCTTATTACCCACGGGTAGTCCGGCGAGAGCCGCGTCGGCCGATTCAGCTGTGACGTGCGCCGAGATCTGCGAGCCAATCGACGAGGGCATCGATCGCGCCGCCCGTCGAGGTGTACATCCGCTTCGTGCGATCCCACGATCGCACGACGGCGAGCATCTTCGTCGCGATGTCCACGCGATCTCGCAGCACGCCAAGCGGAGCCAGCTGGATCCGGATCGTGAAGACGATCGCGTCGGTCTTCGGCAGCCGGCGCAAGGTCTGACGCTCGCTGCGGATCCACATCGGCGAGCCGTCGGGTTCGAGCACGGTCGATGGGTCGAGGCGCCCGCCGAACGCCGGCAGGTGTAGCTCGTTCGTAGGTAACACGAACCAGTTCCGGCGCCACACCGGGCTCTGTGGCATGAGCCGGTCATGGAATCGATCGACCTTCTCGCGCAACTCGGTCTCGTAGTGAGCGACGGGTGCGTGCACACCTTCCAACGGCAGGCCGACCTTGTCCTGAATCGCCCAATGCGTCGGAAAGCACACGACCCCGGCGGTGACGACCCACGCGTCGTCGATTCGCCGGAGGACGACGAGGTCCTCCTGCACCAGTCGCGCGGCCTCGATCAGCGGATGGTCATCGCCCGACGCCGGAGATGGTGTGATGCCGAAATCGCCCAGCCATTCCCTGACGAGTTCGAGCACTTCCGCCGACGCGGCATCGCTGCCGGATTGCGCCGCGAAGACCATCGGCTTGTCCGTCGCGAGCAGCTCGGCCTTGCGTTCGAGATCTGCGCCGCGATGCTCGTCGACGATCAGCCATTGGTCGGCCTTCAACGAGTGCGTGCCCATCGCCGAGAACGGCGGGCCGGGTTCGAGCTTGAGTTCGTCCAGCCACGCCGTCACGGATTCGAGCCTACGGGCGTGTGGTCAGGCCATACCCTTGCCGAAGTCACACGTGAGCCAGGTCTCTGGAGTGAGGCGGGCGATGACGGATTCCGACGTGCTCGGGTTCGTGTCGGCGTACCAGCGGCCGAACTCCGGTCCGAGGTACCGAGACGCCATCACGAAGTCGTCGCGCTGTTCGTTGACGACCTCGACCGGCCCCTCGACCATCACGTACTTGTACGGCGGCGCCTCGGTCTGCACCGTCATCGTCGCTCGGCCCGCGGAGCGCAACAGCTTGGCCTTGACCGAGTTGCCACCCATCCCGATGATCACGGTTCCGTCCTCGTACTGGTACCAGATCGGGAGTGCGAGCGGGCCTTTGTCCTTGCGCGCGATGGCGAGAACGCCGACGTGCACGTCGGTGAGAAAGGCTTCGCGTTCTTCGATGGTCATGTCCATGTCGGCCATGTCGTGTGTCCTTTCGATTCAGTTCAGCTCGGGTTTTCTTGGGCGACGGCGCGCTTGAAGCGATCGACAGCGGCCTCGCCGTAGTCGGGATGCGTCAAGATCCAGAACTGCTGGGCCTTGATCGCGGCGACGACCTGACCTGCAACATCTGCCGGGGAGATTCCATTCTCCACACCAGCACGCAACATCTGATCCATGAACTGCCCGACGGGATTGCTGGTCGGTGCCGGCTGGCTACCCAGTCGATCAGCCCACGTCAACTTGTCCATCAACTCGGTGCGGACGAAGCCCGGGCACAGCACCGAAACGCTGACGGGCGACTGCGTTCCCTTGAGCTCGAGGTACAGGCCCTCGCTGAGCGCGACGACACCGTGCTTGGTCACGTTGTACGGCGCGGCGCCCGGCATCGCCAGGAGACCTGCCATCGACGCGGTGTTGACGATGTGGCCCTCACCCTGCTCCTGCAGGATCGGCAGGAATGCGCGCACACCGTGGATCACGCCGTAGAGGTTGATGCCGATGACCCAATCCCACACGCTGATCGGACCGGTCCACGGGTCACCGGTACCGACCACGCCGGCGTTGTTGCAGATGACGTGGGCCGCGCCGTAGTGCTCGAGCGTGCGCTGCGCCAGCGACTGCACGGACTCCTCCATCGCCGTGTCGACGACGACGGGGAGCACGTCGCCGCCACCTTCGGTCAACTCGGACTCGGCCGTGCGCAACCGCACCTCGTCGATGTCGGCCAGCACCACCTTCATACCCTCCGCGACGAACCGCTCGGCGAGCGCGCGGCCGATGCCACTGCCCGCCCCGGTGACGACTGCGACCTTGCCGACCAAATTCTCCATGTGCGCCACCATATGCCCGCGTCCCCTACGGTTCGCCAGATGGACGCAATCACCGCACGCAAGACCTGGCGCAGCATGGAAGCCGTGCACGGCATGATCTACTTCACGCCCGATGCAGCGGCAGCCTACGCGGCGGTCGGTGTCACCAAGCCGCGCATGGGCTACTTCGCATCGCGGGTCGCAGCGATGGGCGCCGTGCCGGCCGAGGTCGTGATCGCGACGTTCTACAACTTCCACCCCGGGCTCGTGCGCCGCAGCATGGAGAACGCGTGGACGCTGGCGTCGCCACCCGCGTTGTTGACAGCGCGCCTCAATGCAGTCGATTCGTCGCTGACGCGAGCGTTCGGTCCGGAGGTGCTCGAGTCGGTCGAGCTGGCCGAGGCTGCCGGGCTGACACAGCGCGCGGCACTCGTTGCGTGTGAGCGGCTGGAAGGTCGGCCGCTCTTCGCCGCCCACGCGTCGCTGCCGTGGCCGGATGAACCCCATCTCGTGCTGTGGCACGGCCAGACGCTGCTGCGCGAGTTCCGTGGAGACGGGCACATCGCAGCGCTCACGCTCGAAGGGCTCAGCGGCCTCGAAGCCCTCATCAGCCACGCGGCATCGGGCGACGTTCCGGCCACGGTGTTGCAGGCCAGTCGGTCGTGGAGCGACGACGAATGGGCGGCCGGCGTCGAGGGTCTCGCGGCTCGCGGTCTGGTCAACGCCGACGGCTCGTTCACCGACGCCGGCCGCGCCCAGCGGACAGCGATCGAGGACGCGACGGATCGTGCCGCGGCCGCGCCATGGATGGCGCTCGGCGACGATGCGTGCCTGACGCTGAAGGGCACCGGTCGGAAGCTGACCGAGCTCGTGATGGCGGCCGGGCTGATGGCCTTCAACCCGCGGATGCTCAGCGAAGACTGAGCGCCGGCGTAGAACGCTGTGGCCGACCTCCGCTTGGTCGTGACGCCACGTAAACTGGCCATTCGTTCGACGACACGAACGTTCGAAGGACCCGGACCCTGTTCCCGGCGTCGAGGTCGTCCGCCCCTCCTCGAAGCAGGCCGCACATGGCACCTCCACCGATCACCCCCACGCGGGTGTCCAACGACTTCGGTCGCGATTGGGCACTGCATCAACGGTTCGCGACCGACGACGGTCGCGATGATCCACTCGGCTGCGACGCTCGCCCCTCGTGGCGCGGGCGCGTCCACATGCTCGGGTTGTTCGCCGCGGTTCCGGCGCTCGCACTGCTCATCATCTTCGCCGACGGTGCCCGGGCAACGGTCGGCGTGTCGATCTACGCGGCCGGCCTGTGTGCGATGTTCGCGGCGTCCACCACGTACCACCGGTGGGTCGACGACTTCCGCGCCCGCGCCGCGTGGCGCCGCGCGGATCACGCGATGATCTTCGCCGCGATCGCCGGATCGACCACGCCGATCGTGTTGATCGCGATGCCGTCAGGATTCGGAATCACGTTGCTGGCTGTTGTCTGGACCGTGTCGGTCGTCGGCGCCGTCTTCAAGTTCGGCCACTGGCAGCGCGGCGACGCCATCGGAACTGCGTTGTACGCGGCGGTGAGCTGCTTGGCCGCCTTGGCAGTCCCCGCGCTGTGGATCAGGTTCGGTGCCACACCGGCGATTCTCTATCTCGTGTCCGGCGCGTTGTACATCTTCGGTGCCCGCTGGTTCGCGAAGACGTGGCCGCGGTTGCGCCCATCGGTGTTCTCGTACCACGAGGTGTGGCACGTCTTCACCGTGGTCGCGGCCGCCGCCCACTTCCTGGCGGTCTGGGAGATCGCAACCTGATCACAGGTGAGCAAAGATCCCGATTGCAATGATGAACAACCCAGGCCAGATGACGAACGTGCTCAGTGAGTTGAGCCGAGAGCCCGGCGAGCGCTCGGCGAATTGATCGCCGGTCTTGGTGATCCAGCTCGACCCGGTTTGGCCGACGTGGCTGGCCGAAGCCCCGACCGTGCAGTGAACCAAGGACCACATGGCTGCGCAGACGGGTGAGGGCAATGCGCGCTGGGTCAGTGCGGGCGGCGCACGCAGTTGGGCACCGAGACGCGGGCCCGCTTTGCATGTCGACCGCTGGACGGTGCCGTTGTCGCCAGTTGTGACGGACGCTGCGACGCCTGCCGCTCGACCTCGGCTGCAGCCATCATCTGATCGACGAGCGCGCGTGTCTCGAAGTCCTTGCGGCGCTCTTGCTCTGGCGCTGGCTGTGCTGAGTCACTCATGCGATGTCCTCGAGAGAGGCGGACCCCCGGTCCGCGGCATCTTCGTCTCGAACAGTAATTCCACAATCCTCGGACGGGCACCGGGCGCCCGTCAAGAAATCGGCAAGATCACCACAGCGTGGCGATGGGATCCGATCGCAGATCGGCATCGCTCGCACAGGGGTCCGCACAGCCGCCGGAAGTAGCCTCGGCCTCGATGGCGTATCGCTACCTGTGGACTCCGCTCCAACTCGGCCCGGTCACGGCCCGCAACCGGATCGTGTTCAGCGCGCACCTCACCAACTACGCCCGCGACGGCAAGCCCACCGAGCAGCACGCGGCGTACTACGCGGCCCGCGCCGCCGGTGGCACCGGGCTGATCATCACCGAAGAACACTCGACCCACCCCACCGATTGGCCGTACGAGAAGTTGATCCACGGGTTCCACCGCGACGTGATCCCCGGGTATCGCGCGATCACCGAGGCTGTGCACCGGCACCGCACCCCGATCTTCGCCCAGATCAACCACAACGGCGGTCAGGCCAGCAGTATGTTCAGCCGGATGCCGGTGTGGGCACCCTCGCCGGTCGCCGACCCGCTGTTCCGCGAGGTGCCCAAGGCCGTGACTCGGGCCGAGATCGACGAGATCGTCGCCGGCTACGCACTGGTCGCCGAACACTGCGCCGAGGGCGGCTTCGACGGCATCGAGTTGCAGTGCAGCCATTCGTCGATCGTGCGCGGTTTCCTGTCGCCCGCCACCAACATTCGCACCGACGAGTACGGCGGGTCGTTGGCCAACCGGGCCCGGCTGCTGGTCGAGATCGTGGCTGCGGTCCGCAAGGTGATCGGTTCCCGGCTCGCGCTGGGCGTGCGCATCTGTGGTGACGAGCTGATCGAAGGCGGCACCACCATCGACGAAGCCGTGCAGATCGCGCAGATCGTCGAGGCCACTGCTCAGGTCGACTACATCAACACCTCGATCGGCGTCGCGACAGCCAGCCTGTTCATGATCGAGGCGAGCATGCACATCCCGCCCGGCTACGCGATGTTCATCCCGAGCGCGATCCGCAAGGCCGTCGATCTCCCCGTAGTGGGTGTCGGCCGGTTCAAGGATCCGTTGCAAGCCGAGCGTGCGCTGGCCGAAGGACACTGCGATCTCGTCGGCGTCGTCCGCGGTCAGATCGCGGATGCCGAGTTCGCGGCGAAGGCGCGTGCCGGTGCAACCGACGAGACACGGCTGTGCCTCAGCTGCAACCAGGAATGCGTCGGCCGGATGGGCCTCAACCGTTGGCTCGGGTGCATCGAGAACCCACGCACCGGCCGCGAAGCCGAGTACGCAGGGCGCGCTCGCATCACGCGCAAACCGAAAGACGTGATGGTCGTCGGCGCCGGGCCGGCCGGATTGCAGGCCGCGATCTCGGCCGCGCGAGAGGGCCATCGGGTCGCGGTGTACGAGAAACAGGATCAAGCCGGCGGGCAGGTTCGGCTGGCCGCCAGCGTTCCGAATCGAGCCGAGTTCGGCGACATGATCCGCAACCAACTCACCGAATGTCGGCGACTCGGCGTGTCGATCACGTACGGCGTCGGCGTGTGGCCAGGCTTCGTCGACGAGCACAAGCCCGATCACGTCATCGTGGCCACAGGCGCTGAACCCAACCGTCCGTGGTGGGTGCCCGGCGATGCCGCAAACGTCTGCGACGTTCGCGACGTGCTCGAAGGAACCGCTGAACCGTTCGGCAATGTCGTCGTGATCGACGAGATCGGATTCCACCATGCGACCTCGGTCGGCGAACTGCTCGCCGACCGCGGCTGCCGGGTCGAGATCATCACCAACGGGATGGTCGTTGGTCAGGATCTCGGCATCACGCTCGACATGGAGAACTGGTGGATTCGCGCGAGCGCCAAGGGCATCCTCCAGACCACCGATCTCGTCCCGATGGGGATGGAAGGCCCGACGTTGAACCTGCTCCACCACCCCACCGGCACGAACGTCCGCCGCACGCCTGACTGGCTGGTGCTGGCCGTTCCGCCCAATCCCGTGGAGTGGCTGTACAACGACCTCAAGGCGGCCGGCGTCAGCGTGCAACGGATCGGCGACTGCCTCGCGCCACGTCGTGCCCACGCAGCGGTCGTCGACGGCGAGCGCGCCGGCGCCGCCGTCTGAAACCGCCGTCTCGGATCGGGTCAGGCGGTCTCGAAGACGAAGCCGTTCTGATCGATCTCCCCGTCGATCAGCGGGTCCGCCGCGGGGGCCTCCGCCCGATTGGGCAGATATCGGAAGGCCAGGAAGACACCGATCAGCACGACGCCGGCCGCGGCCCACGAGCCGCCGCGGAAACCGTGCATGAACGCTGTGTCGACAGCGTGCTTGACGGCGTTGCCCGCTGCCGGCCCGTTCAGCTTCCCTGCTTGCGCAGCGACCTGCACGGCCGCACCGACGCTGTCCTTCGCCGCTGCAAGTGCGGAACTGGGGATCGGCATGCCCTTGGTACCCGAGATGAGCGACGAACCGTAGAGCGACGAGAACAGGCTGCCGACCACGGCGACGCCCAGCGTGCCACCGAGCTCGCGGGTCGTATCGTTGACCGCCGAGCCGACGCCCGCCTTCTCCGGCGGCAGCGAACCCATGATCGCTTCGGTAGCCGGCGCGTTGACGAGCCCGAGCCCACCACCCATGAAGAACATCGTGGCGACGACATAGACGTACGGCGACTCGGCGCGCAGCAGACCGGCACCGAAGAACCCGACCGCCATCATCGCCAAGCCGGTGGTGACGACGCGCTTGGTGCCGAATCGCTCGGCCAGCTTGGCCGATGCCGGGGCAGCCGCGCCGGTGAACAGGGCGAACGGCAGCGTGTGCACGCCTGCCGACAGCGTGCCGTAGCCACGCACGAACTGGAAGTACTGGGTCACCATGAAGATGAAGCCGAAGAGGGCGAAGAACGCCACCGTCACCGAGACGCTGCCCGCCGTGAACCGGGCGTTGCTGAAGACCTTGACGTCGAGCATCGGATGGCTGCTGCGCTGTTCGACCCGGATGAACGCTGTCAGCAGTGCGAGTGCCAGCGCGAATGCGCCGACACTGGTCGGTGAGAGCCAACCGTTCGCGGGACCCTCGATCACTGCCCACACCAACAGCGACACACCGCTGATCGACAGCACCATGCCCAGGGGATCGAAGCGCTGGATCGAGGTGTCACGAGACGTCGGCACGATCGCCGCGATGAGCACGATCGCGACGACCACGATCGGCACGTTCACCATCAGAACCGACCCCCACCAGAAGTGCTCGAGCAGGAAGCCTCCGGTCACCGGGCCGAGCGCGACAGACAGACCACTGGTCGCCGCCCACAGCGCGATAGCACCCGCCCGTTCTTTCGGGTCGCGGAACACGTTGACGAGGATCGCCAACGTGGCCGGGAAGATCAACGCGGCACCGATGCCCATCGCGCCTCGAGCGGCGATGAGCTGTCCCGGTGACGATGCCATGGCTCCGAGCCCGGAGAACAGACCGAAGAGCGCCATCCCGGCCATCAGGAAGCCCTTGCGCCCGAAGCGGTCACCGAGGCTTCCGGCGGCGAGCAGCAGCCCGGCGAACACGAGCGTGTAGGCGTCGACGACCCACTGCAGCTGACTCGTGGTCGCGCCGAGTTCCTTGACCAGCGTCGGAAGCGCGACGTTGATGATCGTGCCGTCGATGACGATGACGAACACCGACAGACACAGCACGGCCAGGATCATCCAGCGACGTCGCTGGACATCCGGCGACACCAACTCTTCGAATTCACTCATGACGCTTCTCCTCCTGCGGACCGTTGACGACCGACGTGACAACGGATGTTGATAACAGTGTTATCGACTCGTTATAGTTTGTCCACGTGACATCGGCCACCGCTCCCCCACCCCGCGACGGTTACGGTCTCGGCGTGGCACCACGCACCGTCGACGCAGCCTCGAAGGCGATCCTCGATGCTGCTGGCGAACTGCTGGCGTCAGAGGGGATCGAGGCGTTGACCGTCCGACGCATCGCAGCGGCCGCCGGCGGCAGCACGATGAACGTGTACTCGCGCTTCGGCGGCAAGGACGGCGTGATCGAGGGCCTGCTGATCGACGGCTTCCGGCGGCTTGGCGATGCAATGGAATCGACGCGAACGACGTCGAGCCCCCTCGCCGACCTCCGCCGGTGCGCCGAGAAGTACCGTGAGTTCGCGCTCGCCAACCCGACCCACTACGACCTGATGTTCGGCAGCAAGAAGTTCGAGCAGCCGCAAACGCCGGCACTGGGCGCCGTCGCGGCGAGAGCGCTCAACATGCTTGCCGATCGGCTGGAGCGAGCGATGGACGCCGGCCTCCTGCAACGCCGCGACCCACTCCTCACCGCACAGATGGTGTGGTCGGCCTGTCACGGCCCGGTGAGTCTCGAGATGCGGGGCGTCGGACCTCCCGGTACCGGCTGGCAAGAGGTACAGCGGCAGCTGATCGCGGCCCTTCTCAACGGCTTGAAGGCGAACAAATAGAAACCAAAGTTTGCCTGTAGCTAGCAGAGCGCAAGTATATTGCTCACATGTCACACCCGAGGGCGACCTCACCTGCCACGGTCGAGGCCGTCCGGCTGCTCGCCGGGCAGGTCAGACTCGCTCGTGTGCAGCGACGAATGACCGTTGCGGAACTGGCGGAACGCGTGGGCGTCAGCGTGCCGACCATCCGCAAGGTCGAATCGGGCGACCCGACGGTGGCGATCGGGACGGCATTCGAAGCGGCGACGATCGTGGGCGTCGTCCTCTTCGACGGCGACCCCACACGCCGTGTGCTCGAGGCCGGTCGCGTGCGCGATCAGCTCGCACTCCTGCCACAACTCGTCCGGCCGATGCGCCCGTACAACGACGACTTCTGACATGACTGACACTGATGGCTGACGCTGATGGCTGACACCACCGCGTTCGTCTGGATCTGGTTGCCCGGCACGGTCGAGCCCGTGGTTGCCGGGCGATTGGACCAGCAACGGACCATGATCGTGTTCACGTACGGACGCAGCTATCTCGAGCGTGAGAACTGCATCTCGCTGTACCTCCCCGAACTTCCACTTCGCACCGGACCACAGCCACCCCTGTTCGGCGACATCGCCGGCTGCATCGCCGACTCGGGCCCCGACAGTTGGGGTCAGCGAGTCATCGACAACCGGAACGCCAGGCGCGGCACCGGCGATCTCAGCCCGCTCACGTACCTGTTGGAATCCGGCTCCGATCGCATCGGGGCGCTCGACTTCCAGGCGTCTCCCACCGAATACATCGCGCGCGAATCTGGCAGCGCCACTCTCGACGAATTGCTCGAAGCAGCCGACCGCATCGAAAGCGGCACGCTTCTCTCGCCCACCCTCGACCTCGCGTTGCTGCACGGCAGCTCTGCCGTCGGAGGAGCCCGTCCGAAGGCACTGCTGTCGCACGGTGCTCGGCGCTTCATCGCGAAGTTCGGATCGACCACCGACACGACACCGGTGGTCAAGGCGGAATTCGTGGCGATGGAACTCGCCCGGCGCGCGGGCATCGACGTCGCCGCAGTCGACCTCACGACCGCGCTCGGCAAGGACGTGCTCCTGGTGGAACGCTTCGATCGCACGACAACAGGGTCTCGACGAGCGATGGTCTCAGCGCTCACCATCCTGGGACTCGATCCCTTCCCCGGTGGGCGATACGCGACATACGTCGACCTCGCCCATCAGATCCGCGCGCGATTCACTGATCCGGAGCACACCCTGCACGAACTCTTCGCGCGGATCACGTTCAACATCCTGTGTGGCAACACCGACGACCACGGCCGCAATCACGCCGCCTTCTGGGATGGTCGTCTGCTCACGCTGACGCCCGCCTACGACATCGTTCCGTCACCGCGCTCGGGCGAAGAGGCCCAACAGGTGATGGCGTATGGCCCCGACGGATACCGCTCCAGCCAGGTGGCCGGCTGCGTCGACAGCGCGGCGATCTATCACCTGACGCCAGCACACGCCCGCGACATCATCGACCATCAGATCACGGCTATCACCGCCAACTGGTCTGAGGTCTGCGACCGAGCGGAACTCAGCGAGGTGGACCGGGCCCGGATGTGGCGAACTCAGTTCCTCAACCCGTTCGCAACGTACGACTACTGAGCCGACGACAGGCCGTCAGGCGGGGCGTGCCTCGTGCTCAGGGTGGTCGGGGTGACGGTTCCACGGCAGGTCTGACAGGAACAGTGCAGCGGCCGGGTGGGGATCCATCGGCCGCTCTGAACCGGACGGCGGCGTCGGCGCGACACGTGCGTCGCCGCGCGACTGGCAACCCGGGCACCAGTACAGCAGGCGGTTCAGCTCTCCGACGCGCTTGACCTGAATCGTGTCGCCACAGCGCTCGCAGCGTTGACCGTTGCGACCGTAGACGGCCAGCCCGCCAGCCATGCCGGGTACGGTCACACGCTTGCTCTCGACGAGGTTCGCCCGCAGCATTCGCGCCGCAGCGTTGATGATCTGCTCGGCATCGGTGACGGCGAGCGCACCGACAGGCGTGAACGGACTCAACTCGACTGCCCACAGCACCTCGGCCCGATAGACGTTGCCGACGCCACAGGCGATGTGCTGATCGAGCAGCACCTCGGAAATCGGCGTGTCCTTGTCCACGTAGTCGAGCATCCGGTCGACGCACTCACGAAGATCGGCGTTGGGTGTGCAGAGATCGGGACCGAGTCGACCGAACCCAGGGTGACGGTGACGATCGAACTGGCGATAGGTCTCGACGACCGGTGCGTTGAAGCACACCGCGACCCAGTCGGTGACCTCGATCGAGACTCGCAGTTGGTCGGTGCGCTTGCGCCAGCGCTCGCCGATTCGGTAGAGGTGCCACGAGCCGGTCATGCGCATGTGCGTGTGCAGCGTCAGCCCGTCGTCCCACACGATCTCGAGATGCTTGCCGTGGCTCTCGACGCGCTCGATCGTGCGGCCGGCCGTTGGCGCCGGGCCGAGCAACCTCGGCGCGCTGAAACTCACCGTTGGCTTGCCCACCAACGCTGTACGGAGCGCTGTCGCGGTGCGGTGGATGGTGTCACCCTCTGGCACGAACAATGATTGTAGTTCGCTTCATCAGGCCGCTCGCGCCATGCCACTGTCGACCACCCGCGGCCGACCCGTGACGCATCGCTGCCGTTACAGTGACCACGTGGATGACGACGTCGCGACGCCTGCCGAAGAACCGATCGACGATCAGATCGACGATCAGATCGACGACCCGATCGACGACCCGATCGCGGACGACGTCGATGACGCGGACGAGGTCGAAGAGGTCGACGAGGACGTGGATCTCGAGCCGATCAGTCCGGCGAACCCTGACTACATCCGCACCGCACAGCGGCGGTACGGCGGCATCGGTGCCGTCATGGCGGCCGGCATGTTCGGGCTCGAACAAGCGATGGGCATCAAGCCCAAGCCCGAATCGGTGCAGATCCAAGAGGCGCCCAGCGACCCGATCGATGTCGACAAGGACGGGATCCAGATGACGATCGACGCGACCACATCAGTTCACGCGCCGGCCCTCGATCGCCGCAGCCCCATCGGCATCAACAAGAAGCGTTCCCGCCGCGGCTGATCGCAACGGCCCACGTGAGCAGGGCACGCCACGCCGCATCGCCCGTGTCCACCGTGGCCGCGGCGATCAACTGGGCGAGTTGCTTGGCGTCGGCCCCATTGCGCCCACCGAGGTGATCGACAGCGAGTTCGGCCCACGCACCGAGCAGCGCCGTCCGATCGCCGGCGGTCGGAACCGGTGAACCCTCGTACGCCGCGATGAGAGCGCACAGCGAGCCGAACGTGGCGAGCTGCGACGGCGACGGTTCGCTCGTCGCATGACGCAATAGCCGCTCGGCGCCGCTCGTGAACAACCGGCGGCGAGGCATCGGCATCGACGGCATCGGCCGCATCGACGGCGCCGATGCGCTCGCGCTCGACGGGCTGGGTGCCACCGCACCACCTCGGGCCGACATCAGCTGCGAACTGAAGGGATCGGTGTCGAGATGGCCGACGTCGACCCGAACGGGCGGATCGTCGAGTTGCCGTCCCGACGAGTCGACGGCGATGAACGCGGTCAATGGGCACAGCACACCGCCGAACAACGCCACGGCCAACGCGTCCTGTTCGCGATCGGGTTCACGCAACAGAGCGGCCACCCGGCCCGTCGCCCACAGCGCGCGAGCGGTCGGCGCCACGCCACCTTCGATCTCGACCGTCTGCTCGAACCCTGGGCCGGAGACGACCACGGCAGTTGGTCGTCCCGTCAGCTGGGCTCGCATCACGGTCTGGTGTCCCGCGTACAACGACGGCAGACGGTCGGACCAGACGACATCAGATGCCGCGCCGACGAGGCGCACCGCCCTGATCGCGGTCGCCGGCCCTGCGACGCGAGCGGCGATGTCACCGACTGCGTCGGCGAGGCGATCCGCTGACTCGATCGTGGTGTACCAACCGCCGGAAGCCGCCGACATCGCGTGCAGCAGACCGCCGTTGACGCTGGAGCCGACACCGACCGTCACGACGTCGGCGGCACACATCCCAACCGCCGCCACGCACCGGGCTTCATCGCCGATCTCGGCATCGGTGATCACGACGATCGTCGCCGCCGTGCTCTGGGCGACGAGACCCGACGCGGTCATCAGGGCGCGGGTCAACTCCGTGCCACCGCGTGCTGTCAGCCCGCGCAGCCAGTCATTGACGACTCGGCGCCTGGCCGCGTCAGCGGAGCCGAAGCCGCTGACTCCGTCCGGCATCGACAGCTCGTTGTCGAAGGCGAGGACGCACACCCGGTCGCGCGCATCGAGCCGGTTGACGATCGATGCGGCGACGTCGCACGCAGCACCCATCTGCCAGCCGTCCATCGACCCCGACCGATCGATCAGAACGACGATGTCACGAGCGGCTCGATCGGTGACGCGCGCGCCAGTTGCGCTCACCGTGAGCCAGCGCAGGGGTCCGTCGTCGGTGAGCCGCGCGACCCAATCGGTGCGTGCCGGCCAGCGGATCACGAGGTCACCGTCCAGCCCAGCCACGACGTGAGCGGTCGTCACCCCGCCGGTCGTTGCATATGTCGCATCGTGGGTCGCGATCGTGGCGTTCACGTCGTGCGCGATCACGGTCACCGCGGCAACCGGCTCGTCGCGGCCCGCGTGGTTCCGCCGCGCCGGCTGGACGCTGAACGTGTCGGCCGGCTGGAAGCGTTCACCGACGTGCAGGGGGATGCGCACCGTCGCTTGACCATCGTCGACATCGGCGATGCCGACCATCGTCACCGAGATCGACGCGATCTCGTCGACAGCGATGTTGCCGATCGTGAACGAGAACAGCTCGGCGCCGATCTGCGTCGCGATTGCAGCCGTACGACCTTCCGCGACGGCATCGTCGTATGCCTCGATCGCCTGTCGGCGCGCGACGAGTTCGGCGATGACGGTGCGGCCCGCGAGCACGCACGCCGCTGCGGTCGGCGCGTAGCCGGCGGGCAGCGGGCAGACATATGAGACCTCGAGCGGTGTCGTCGACGAGTTCGCGAAGGTTGCCGTGGTCGTGATCGACACTGCGTCGACGTGGGCGTCGACCGTGATCGCGACCTCGCGAAGCGGCAGCGACAATCCGTTCGGCGCAACGAGACATCCGGCAGCCGTGTGGGGAACGAGGGGAGAGGCAATGGGCATCAGTGAGCTCCAGTCTTTCGGGGAGTGTGGGCAGTGCGGGGAGTGTGAGGGTGGGTCGGTTCGGGACCACGCGCTGCGGCCGTCAGCCGCGCGACGAGACCGACATCTGCCAACGCCGCGCCGGTGAGCACGACCTGCACACCCGGCGCGATCAGGACCGACCGGGCGGTCTCCTCGGTCAACGGTTGCGGCTGCGGCTGCGGCATCGCCAACGGAGCGGGCAGAACCACCGCCGTGCGACGCGCCGCGCCGCCGACTGCTGCTGCAGCGGCGGCACCGGGGTGTGCTGCGGCGGCGAATTCGGCCGCGATCTCGGCCAGCCCACGGCCGGCCTCGCGGCGACGACGAACCGCTGCCAGTTGGTCGAGGTGACGCTGTGTGTAGCGCGCCGGTTGTCCCTGCCGAGATGCCGGCGGATCGATCAGTTGCAGCGAGGCGTAGTAACGCAGCGTGCGCGCTGTGATCGCCGCGTCGGGTGACGCTGCGTTGGCGAGTTGGAGGAGTTCGTCAGTCGTGAACGTGGCTGATTCCGCTGCGGCAGGTTCGGTGCGACGAGGCATGGGCGACAGCGTACGCCCGAGTTCGCCAGTTCGCCACTTACTTTGACAGTTACTTCGCCAGTCAACGTTGGGACCGGGGCGCGCAAGGGGTGACGTGACCGCGTCACACCCACGTCGTAGAGTGTTCGGCGAACGGGCGATGTGCCGGCGGGGCAGATCAAAGAGGAACGATGCGCGTACCACGATCGGCACTTGCGAGTGCCGCAATCACCACCATGACCGTTCTCGGACTCGCCGGATGCATGAGTTCGTCCGCGAGCAAATCCACCAGCGACACGCTGACGCCCTTGCCATCGGTCAGCTTCGTGACCGTGCCGCTCACCGCCGCCGGTCCGAATCCGGCGACGTCGTTGGCGACCAACACGACGCCGCCGCCGGCCCAGTCGCTGACGGTCCCACCGGGTGGCCCGACACCGGGCGCGACCAGCACGACGACCGCGGGCGGCAAGGCACCGGTCGACACCACCGGCGCACAGACCTACGTCGTGGTCAGCAAGGACACCCTGTTCGGCATCGCCCGCAAGTACGGCCTCAGCGCACAGACCGTCGCCGACTTCAACAGCTGGTCCGATGGGACGCAGCACGCGATCTTCCCCGGTGACAAGATCAAGATCCCGGCCGACGCCAAGTTGCAGACACCGACGACGCTCAGCGGAGCCACGACGACCACCGTCAAGGGCAAGGGCTCCACCACGACGACGACCACCAAGAGCTCATCGACGAGCACGACCGTGGTGGCCGGCTCCGGTGGCACATACGTCGTCCAGCCAAAGGACACACTCAGCGGTATCGCGGTCAAGGTCGGCACGACGGTCGACGCGATCGTCGCGGCCAACAACTGGTCCGACGGCTCGAGTCACCTCATCGTCGCCGGACAGACGATCAAGCTGCCGGCCAAGACCGGCTGATCGGCCTCGGGCTGCGACGGATGGCGATGGTACGTTCGGGCCGAAGGGGGTCCGGATGTCGAATGCGTCGTCACCATCGTCACAACGAACCAGCGATCTGCAGGGCCGGCGGATCCTGGTCGTCGGAGCGTCGTCGGGCATCGGCCGCCACGTCGGTCTCATCGCTGCGGCACTCGGCGCGCGGGTCGCGTTCGCCGCGCGGCGTCAGAACCTCGTCGCCGAGGCGGCTGCGGAAGCGGGCGACGGGTGCATCCCGCTCGTGTGCGACGTTCGCGACGAAGCGTCGTGCGCGAACGTCGTCGCCGACACCGTGACGGCATTCGGCGGGATCGACGACATCGTGTACGCGACCGCGGTCGATCGCCTGGTCCGGCTCGCCGATGCGACCGCTGTCGATTGGCGCGAGACCTACGACACGAACGTGATCGGCGCGGCGCTGATCACCCGCGCTGCACTCCCCCATCTGCAGACATCGCGCGGCCGTGTCGTCCTGATCTCGGCAACATCCGTCGGACGCCCGCTGCCCGGCATGAGCGTGTACGCATCCAGCAAGGCGGCGTTGGAAGAGATGGTTCGCGGCTGGCGCGCTGAGCATCCCGATCTCGCGTTCGCGACGGTGCGCGTCGGCTCGGCGCTCGGTACGGGCGTCACCGACTCGTGGGACCGCGATCTGCTGATCGAACTGGCCCCAGCCTGGCAGGGGCTGGGCTACGTGCACGACAATGGCCCCGGGGCACCGATGACCGCAGAACAGGCAGCAGAAGCAGTCGTGCTGGCGCTGACCTCGCCGGTGTGGTTGCGGGAGATCTCGGTTGTGTCGGACCCCGGCCGTGTCGGCCGCAACTGAACAGGAACACATGGACGTCAACACAGATACACAGACCGCGCTCGCGACCTGGATGCAAGCCCGGCTCGATGGTGCCGACGCGGTCGAGGTGGTCGACTTCGCCGCGCCGCGCAGCGGCTATTCAGCCGAGACCACAGTCTTCAACGCGAATGTCACCCGTGCAGGGGTCGTGTCGTCAGAGCGGTTCGTGCTGCGCCAGGAGACGCCGGACCCAGCCGTGTATCCGGTCCAGGCGCCCGGACTCGACATCGAGATCTCGGTTCAGTACCGAGCGATGGAAGCCGTCGCCGCGAACTCGACGGTGCCTCTGGCTCCGCTGATCGGGTTCGAGGACGACACGACGGTGATCGGCACACCCTTCTTCGTCATGGGCTACGTCGCCGGTGAAGTCCCGATCGAGAACCCGAACTACGTCCAACAGGGCTTCTTCGCCGACGCAACACCCGAGCAACGGGCGACGATGATCAACGACGGCCTGCGCGTCATGGCCGAGGTTCATCGCATCGATTGGCGTGCGGCCGGACTCGACTGGCTCGTCCCACCGGACACCACGCCGGGCACGACGCGACAGATCGAAGTCTGGGAGTCCTACGGCCAACGCGAGCTCGACGGACGCCGGCACCCGCTGATGGAGGACGCGTTCGCATGGCTGCACGCCAACCAGCCACCCGAGCCACCACTCGGCATGAGTTGGGGCGACCCTCGACCGGGCAACATCATCTGGAACGACTTCACGGCGGCATGCGTGACCGACTTCGAGGCATGTTCGATCGCGCCCGCCGAGCACGATCTCGGTTGGTGGCTGATGTTCGATCGCTGGTCGCACGAGAGCATGGGCGCGGAACGACTGCCCGGCGAGCCCACTCGCGACGAGCAGACGGCGTTCTACGAAACCTGCCTCGGTCGTTCGGTCGGCGACACGTACTGGTGGGAAGTCTTCGCTGCGACCCGCTACGCAGCCATCGTCGTCAGGGTCATGAATCGGATGGTGGCGCGCGGCCAGATGCCTGCCGACCAGACCATCTGGCTCGACAACCCCGCCACGGTGTGCCTCGCTGACCTGATGGGGCGGTGAGTGTGCAAACCTGACGGTCCGTCAGATTTGTGCGCTCCGAGTTGCCTGGACCCCTCGAAGCTCATCAGTATCGGTGGGCGCGACAGCACATGAACCAGAAGAGAGCGAACTTGTGACAGCAACAACTGAGGCCACGATCCGGTTCCCCTATCGCCGATCACTCGGTCCTGTGATGGGGGCGTTCATGACGGCGCTCGCCGATCAGCGGCTCATCGGCATCCGCAGCGGTGACCGCGTCATCGTCCCGCCCCGGGAATGGGACCCCGACACCGGCGAGGAGCTCGCCGTCGATCTCGTCGACGTCGGCCCGGCCGGAACCGTGCAGACGTGGTGCTGGGTCGCCAAGCCGACTTCGCAGCACCCGCTCGATGTCCCGTTCGCGTGGGCACTCGTGCTGCTCGACGGTGCCGACACCGCAATCATGCACGCTGTCGACGCCGGGTCGGAGGCAGCGATGAGCACCGGGATGCGCGTGGCGCCGCGTTGGAAGCAGGAACGCCACGGTCACATCACCGACCTCGACGCGTTCATCCCCGGCGAGACGCCCGAGACCAACGATGGTCCGAAGCTCGACGAGCCCGTCACGATGATGGACTACAACGCGACGATCACGTACAAGACGCCGGTGCCGACCAACCTCGTGCGATACGAGCAGGCCACAGGCGAAGGTCGCCTGCTCGGGCTCAAGTGCCCGGGATGCGGCAGGCTCTACACCGCAGGCAAGGGGTTCTGCCCGATCGACTCCGTCGAGCTCACGACCGAGCACGAAGTGGATCTGCCCGAGACCGGCGTGATCACGAACTACACGATCATCACACCTACCCCGTATCCGGGCCAGACCGAGACCGAGCCCTTCTCTCGCGTGCACGTGCTGCTCGACGGTGTCGACATCGTGCTCGGCTACCAGGGCATGGTCGACACGCCGAACGATCAGGTGCACGTCGGTGTGCGGGTTGCTGCGGTGTGGGCCTCCCCTGCCGAGCGCAACGAGAACGACCCGATGAGCAACTTCGTCGGATGGATCCCTACTGGTGAGCCGGATGACACCACGCCCGGCCTCGTGAACAGGTTGAACTGACATGCCAAAGACCACCGGCCACGACAACGACATCGCGATCATCGGTTGGAGCATCTCCCCGATGGTTCGCAACATCGAGTACACCGAAGCGCGCATGCTGCTCGACGTCGTCACGGGCGCAGTCAACGACGCCGGCATCACCCGCGACGACGTCGACTTCACATGCGCCGGCAGCTGCGACTACGTCGCCGGCCAGGCCTTCTCGTTCGTGCAGAACATCGACGCCGTCGGCGCCTGGCCGCCCAAGCGGGACTCGCACGTCGAGATGGACGGCGCCTGGGCGCTGTACGAAGCGTGGATGCGGCTGCAGATCGGCGACATCGACGTCGCCGTCGCGATGGGTTCGGGTCGATCGAGCACCAGTGATCCCGAGCTCCTGTACTCGATGGAGATGGACCCGTACTACCTCGCCCCGCTCGGAGCAGACGCGATCAGCTTTGCGGCGCTGCAGGCTCGATCGTTGATCGAGGCCGGCAAGGTCACCGAGCGCCAGATGGCCGAGATCGCAGCCCGCACTCGCAAGGCCGGCAAGGACTCGCCGTACTCGCAGGTCACCGGTGACTTCGATCCCGACGAACTGTTGAAGACGGACTATGTCCGCAATCCGTTGCGCAAGCACGACCTGCCACCGATCACCGATGGCGCGTGCGCCGTCGTGATCGCGACCGCAGCCCGGGCCCGCGAGCTGTGCGAGAACCCGATCTGGATCACTGGCTTCGCGCACTACACCGAGGCCCACTACGTCGGCATGCGCGACCTGCGCACGTCGAACTCGACCACGCTCGCGGCCAAGGCCGCCGGCATCGCCGACGGGCCGATCGAGGTCGCCGAGATCCAGTCGGCCTTCACGCATGAAGAGCCGTTGCTGGTCGAAGCGCTCGGCCTCGGCGCCGACACGTTGATCAACCCATCGGGTGGGCCGCTGTCGGCCAACCCGGTGATGGCAACCGGACTCGTCCGCATCTCTGAAGCCGCGAGCCAGATCCGCGACAACGGCAAGCACCGCACACTCGGGCATTCCACGTCCGGTCCGTGCCTGCAACAAAACCTGGTCTGCATCCTGGAAGGGGACAAGGCATGAGCCACCAACCGTGTGCCATCGTCGGCGTCGGACAGACGCACCACAAGAGCCGCCGCTGGGATGTCTCGCTGGGCGGGCTCGTGCGCGAAGCGGCCCAGCGCGCACTCGACGATGCCGAGATGACGTGGAAGGACATCGACGCCGTCGTCGTCGGCAAGGCCCCCGACCTGTTCGAGGGCGTGATGAAGCCCGAGCTCTACCTCAGTGATGCGCTCGGCGCGACCGGCAAGCCGATGTTCCGCGTGCACACCGCCGGCTCGGTCGGCGGCACCACGGGCATCGTCGCCGCCCACCACGTCGAGACCGGCCGCCACAAGCGGGTCCTCGCCGTCGGCTACCAGAAGCAGTCTGAGGGCAACGCCCAGTTCGCGCTCGGCTCCGGCAAGGGCGCGTCGATCGGTGCCGGTGGCGCGTTCGCGCCGTACATGCGCTCGTACATCGACCGCTCCGGCGCACCGCTGGACGTCGGTCCGATGGTGGCGCTCAAGGACCGTCTGAACGCGTTCAAGAACCCGTACGCCCATCTCAAGATCGCCGACATCTCCTTGGAAAAGGTCAAGGCGTCACCGATGATGTGGGACCCGGTGAGATTCCTCGAATCGTGTCCGTCGTCAGACGGTGCGTGCGCTGTCGTCTTCACCGACGAGGAAGGCGGCAAGGCCGCGGCCGCCGCCGGCCGCCAGCCGGCATGGATCCTCGGCTCCGCTGTCCGCTCCGAGCCCGCATCGTTCCCGGGTCGCGATCCCGTGGCGCCCGTTGGCGCCGCAGACTGCGCCGCCGACATCTTCGCCCAGGCCGGCATCACCCGCCCGCTCGAGCAGATCGACTGCGCCGAGCTGTACGTGCCGTTCAGCTGGTACGAACCGATGTGGCTGGAAGCCCACCACATCGCCGCACCGGGCGAGGGTTGGAAGATGGTCGAGAGCGGCGCCACCGCGCTCGACGGATCGTTCCCCGTCAACATGTCCGGAGGCGTGCTGTCCTCGAACCCGATCGGTGCATCCGGTCTGCTGCGCTTCGCCGAAGCGGCCAACCAAGTGCGCGGCATGGCCGGCGAGCATCAGGTCGACGGCGCCAAGGTCGCCATCGCCCAGGCGTACGGCGCGTCCGCGCAGTACTTCGCGATGTGGGCTGTCAGCAGCTCGCTCGATCCGTTCGGCAGCTGATGCCGATGATCATGCCGGCCGGCGGCATCATCGATCCGGGCATCGGCTTTCCGCATCAATCGATCGAGGAGAAGAAGGCGACGTACGACTTCTTCCGCCCGCTGCTGCACGACAAGCAGAGCCTGGAAGAGTTCGAGTTCCCGGCCGAGTACATGTTCAAGCAGGTTCCCGACGTCGTCGACCCCGGCGTCGATCCGATCGAGTACGTCGTCGAGAAGATGGACGCGTTCGGCATCCAGCAAGCCGTCACCGGCATGTCCGACAAGGGCATCGAGGCCAAGCGCCGTTACCCCGGCCGCTTCCACCTCAACATGCGCGCGGATCCGAACAACGGCGTCGACACCGTGCGGGCGATGTTCGCTGCGAAGAAGGAACACGACATCGTCGCCGTGCAGACGTTCCCAAGCGGCATGGTGCCGCAGGTCGGTGTCGGCGACGCGAAGATGTACCCGATCTACGCGACCTGTTGCGAGCTCGACATCCCGATCTGCATCAACGGCGGCATCGTCGGACCACGCATGCCGAGCTGGCCGCAGCACGTCGAGCAGTTCGATCAGGTGCTGTACGACTTCCCCGAACTCACGATGGTGATGATGCACGGCGGTGAGCCGTGGACCGAGCTGGCGGTCAAGCTGATGCTGAAGTGGCCGGGACTGCACTACATGACGAGCGCGTTCGCGCCGAAGCACTACAACCCCGAGATCATCAAGTACGCGAACACGCGCGGCTCGAACAAGATCCTCTACTGCGGCTACTTCCCGGCCGGCCTCTCGCTCGAGCGCCAGTTCAAGGACATGCCCGACGTTCCGTTCAACGACGACGTGTGGCCCAAGTTCCTGCGCGAGAACGCCCAGCGGATCTTCAAACTGCCGGCCTGACGCCAGCTGGGCTGCCGGCTGGGCTGGCGGTTAGGGCAGTTCGCCGACGTGGGCGAGCGCGAAGCGGATCAAGCGATCGTGGCCGGCCGTCATCTGGCTGCGGACGAGATCGCTGACGGCTTCCTCTGGTGTGAACCAGGCGAGGTCGAGGGCCTCCTGCGACGGGATGCAGTCGCCATCGACCGGTACCACATACGCGAGGCTGACCGCGTGGTGGCGCGGGTCGTGGAAGCCGCTCTGCTGCGGGTCGGGGAAGTACTCGACGATCGTGAACGGTGCCGGGTTCGGCGGGATGCGCGGCAGCGCGACAGGGCCAAGGTCTTTCTCCAGATGACGGATCAGCGCGTCGCGGATGCGTTCGCCGAACATGACGCGACCGGAGACCACCATCCGGCTGATCGTGCCATCCGCCGCGACCCGCAACAGCATGCCGATCTCGGTCACACGGCCGAGTGAGTTGACCCGCACCGGGACTGCATCGACGTACACGAGAGGCACGTTGGCGCGGATGTTCTCCAACTGGTCGTGGCTCAGCCAGCCGGTCTTGGTATCGAGTTGATCGCTCACTCACTGCTCCGTCGCATGGTCGCGCTGCTGGGGGACACGACATGTTTCCAGATGCGACGCCTGACTTCACGCCTTACGATGTGACACATGCGCAGAGTCCTGATGGTTCTGGGGCTGATCGGCGTCGCGGCGGCAGGTTGTTCCAGTGGTTCGTCGAAGTCCGGCGGTGGCGGCCTGACGGCGATCAACGGTCCGGCCAACGTCGCGACGACGGCGTCCATCGCCGGAGCGACACCGCCATCGGTCGTCCGCACGCCTGACTCGATCGGATCGACATCGACGACTGTCGTGTCGCCCGCGGCGCCGGCGACCTCCGCCGAGTCGACGACGGTCGCTCCGACGCCGGCACCGACGTCCACGTTTCCGTCGTACAGCAGCACGGTGTACAGCGATCCCAGCCATTGGATCTGCCGTGGCGACACGTTGGGTGACCCATGCGACGACCCGTACCCGATCACGCAGGTCGCCGCCGACGCAACATTGACCGTGCAGGACTACACGGTCGACCAGAACGCACCGGTCGATTGCTTCTACGTGTACCCGACAAGCAGCAGCGAGCCGACGCTGAACAGTGACTACACGCCGACCAACGAGGTCAACGTCACCAAGATCCAGGTCGGCCGCTTCAACCAGGTCTGCAAGATCTACGCACCGATGTACCGCTCACTCACGCTCGCAGGTCTCGGCGGCAAGGCCACAGGTGACGCCGCCGCCGCATTCGGTCTCGCGTACAGCGACGTCCTCGATGCGTGGAAGTACTACCTCGCCAACCTCAATCACGGTCGGCCGGTGGTGATCATCTCCCACTCCCAGGGCAGCTTCCATGTCGACCGGCTGTTGCGCGAGGAGATCGATCCGAACCCGGCCGAGCGGCAACTCGTGGTGTCAGCGATCCTGCCCGGCACGTCGTTCCACGTCGCTCCCGGCAAGGACGTCGGCGGCGACACGCAGCACATGCCGCTGTGTCGCTCGAACGACCAGACCGGTTGCATCATCACGTTCCAGTCGTTCCGTGACAGCGTGCCGCCGCAGCCCGGCGCGATCTTCGGAGCGCCCGGCGACAACCAGGACTCGGCCTGCACCAACCCGGCCGCGCTCGGGGGCGGACCCGGCTTGCTCGATGCCGCCTTCCCGGCGGGTGCGTGGGTCCTGACCGCGCCTGGCGCCGCCGCGGCGATCACGACTCCGCGCATCGGCACGCCCGGACTCATCACCGCGGAGTGCAAGGTCACGGACGGCTACAGCTACCTCGCCATCACCGTCAACGCCGACCCGGCCGACCCGCGCGCCGACGACATCCCCGGCGACGGAACCCCGAACTGGGGCTTGCATGTCGACGACCTCAACATCACCCAGGACTCACTGATCGCCATCATCAAGTCTGAGACCGCTGCGTTCCTGCACAGCTGAATTGCCCGTGCTGGCGGGGCGGCCGCTCGCCTCTGGATTGCTATTGGGCGTGGACCGTCTGCGGGGTCACCGTGACGATGAAGCGCGGCTCGCCGGGCTGGTCGAACGCGGACAGGTCGGTCGAGTAGTGCGCACCGACCTTGTCTCGAAACGCATAGTCAGAATCCGGCACGATCGTCGCCGAGCCACGCACTTCGATGAAGTGGAACGGGTTGCCGGGATCGAGGACGAAGAACGCAAGCGTCGGGTCGTCTGTCAGGTTCTTGAGCTTCTGACGCGAGCCCGCCAACGAGATCTTGATCTCGTCGTCGTCGAACAGATACCAGAGCGCTGTCGACTGAATCTGGCCGGATGGCATCTTGGTGGACAGGATCGCGGTGCCAGGGGCACGCAGCAGATCCAACGCCGAGTCGGGATAGCTCATGGTGTTCTCCGTTCAGAGGGGTCTTTCGTTCGCCCGTGCAACCGCACGCTTCACCGACGCATTCCGTCGGCGGGGTGACGCTCGGTACGCGCACCCCTCTGTCACGCTGAGCGTTGTGGCAAACGAGATGTTGTCGCAGCTCAGGTGCGATTTGGTCGAGAAATGTGTCGTTGCGGGTTGTGGTGCGAACGTCAGTTCGACTATGGTTTGGGTTGTTGATCTTCCCCGATCACGCTCGGCAGCAGCGGGAATGCTGCCTCGAATCATTCGTTGGACGGACTCGAAGCGAAGGGGTGAAGCGCGATGGAGGGCACTGCCGTTTTCGACACGTCGATCTTCGACGAGCCCTGCGATCTTCGCGTCCCGGATCTCGACGAGTTCCGCGGTCTCGCAGGGTTTGCGCGTGATGAATTGTTCATGTCGGTGGAGCGGATGTCGCGCCGGTTGGAAGCGGTGAAGGCGGTGATGCTGGCGGAGGTGAAGTCGTCGCTGTCGTTCTTGGATGATCATCATCACAACTCGCAGGCCTGGTTCCGGGCGGTCACCAACAACACGCCGGCCGCATCGAAAGTGGCGGTGCAGATCGCGGACCTGCTCGCTGCGCATTCGTTGTTTGCGTTGGCGTTCGCGGCTGGTGAGATCGGCCTGCAGCATGTGAAGGCGTTGGCCGGGTTGTATGCGAACGAACGGTGCCGCGACGCGTTGGCGCTCGTGGAGGACGAGCTCCTCGACGCCGCGAAGACGCTCGTCTACCGCGATTTCGGTGTGTGTTGTGACCGGTTCACAGCTCACGCGGATCCGGACGGCACCATGAAAGACCACGCGTTGGCGCGTGAGAACCGCAAAGCGACGGTGTCGATGGTTGGTGACGGGTTCATCCTGCGCATCGAAGGTGACGCGTTGACGGGTGAGATCTTGCAGAACGTTCTCAACGCGCACGCTGACGCCGAGTACGCGACCGATGTCGCCGAACGCCTCGCCAAATACGGGCCTGATGACGCCAAGAACCATCCGTTGCGACGCACGAATGCGCAACGTCAGTTCGACGCGGTCCAGACGATCTTCGCGAAAGCCG
>JBBRPP010000025.1:0-77633 GCA_038227995.1 Acidimicrobiales bacterium | reverse complement strand
TGTGTTCGAAACACCACCACGCCGCGCACGAAGGCGGCTGGCAACTCCACCTCGCTGCGAACCGCAGTCTCACGGTGATCCACCCCGACGGTACGATCCAAACCACCGGACCACCATCACGACAGAGGGTCGCCTGATGTCGTTACACAGACGTGTCGGCGCCGCGACTCCGCGCGTCCCCGATCAGCGACGTTCCGATCTGGTCTGATCTGGTCCGGTCTGGTCTGGTCTGGTCCGATCTGGTCTGGTCCGGTCCGGTCCGGTCTGGTCCGGTCTGGTCCGGGCCGGTCCACGCGTTGGGTGCGATTCGCTAGGTTTCGCGCATGCCATTGCCTCGGTCATTGTTCTGCCGCGACGAGCCGAGCGACCACGACCTGCGAGTCGTGCAGGGCGTCTGGCCGGCAGAGCTGGGTGGTGAGCTGATCATCAGCGCGCCGCATCCGGACACGTTCGATGGTCCGCATCCGTTTTTCGGTGATGGAATGACCTACCGGTTGTCGCTGCAACCCGGGACCCACGGCGCATCGGTCGACGGATTCGCGTGGAGACAGCGGCGCATCGATTCACCGTCGGCGCGACTGCGACGCAAGCGGCCGGACGTGTTCCGGTCGACGATGGTCGGGTTGCACTCACCGTTCGGGATGACGAACGCCGCCAACACGGCACCGCTGCCGTGGGGCGATCGCCTGTTCATGACATGGGACGTCGGGCGGCCGGTGGAGCTCGACCCGTTGACGCTCGGATTCATCGGCGAAGTCGGGCATCGATCCGAATGGCAGACATTCGAGATGTTTCCGCAGCCGCTGCTGCCGATGATCCCGAGCACCGCCCACCCCGTCATCGACCCGGATCGCAACGTGATGTGGACGGTGAACACACACTGGGGGCAACTGAGCATCGTCCGGTGGGACGGCAGCGGACCGTTGCAGACGTGGCCGATCACCGGCGCGGTGCTGCCCCAATCGGTGCACAGCATCACGCAGACGCGAGATTGGATCATCGTCGGCGATTGCGCCTACAAAGTCGAGCCACAAGTCATCAGCGGCGGGGCGCGAACACAGCCGGCCAACCACAGTGGCCCGATCTACCTCATCCGCAAGGACGACCTCGAGAAGACTCCGCCGGGGCAGGCGGTGTCGTGTCATCCGTTCGAGATCGCGCCCGAGATCAACCACTACTACGCCGTCTACGATGACAGCGACGGCATCCAGGTCCTGTTCGAGCACACCGAGAACGCGGACATCGCGATGACGCAGGGACCCGGCGATCTCGATGCACTCGGGCGACCTGTCGATCCCGCGCTGCGCGGCCTGTACGGGTTTCCGATGAGCCCCGATCGCACGACGATGATCCAGTTCGATCCCTCGTCCGGCATCGTGCGCGAGCGGGCAGAGCAGCGCGACCCCGAGCTGCTGTGGACCCGTCAGCTCAACGCGATCGACTGGAGCACCGAAGGCATGAGCCGGCCCACGAGCCATCACATGGTGCATCACGGATGGCGTCCGGAGGCGATCACCCAGGCGATGCTCACGATCTATGCCGACCGGGTCGATCGCACGCTGTGGCCGCGCGACGAGACGCCGCCGTTGCTCACGACGTCGTCGATGCCTGATCTCCATCTGACAGCCGTCCATGAATTCGAGCTCGACGACTTCCCGTCGTCGCCGATCTTCGTGCCACGCGATCCCGGCGTCCGACCCGGCAGCAGCCGGTACGCGGGTTCCGATCCTGGTGGCCACGACGGATTCGTCGTCGTCCCGATCATGAACGACGACGGGTTTCGCGTCGAGGTCTTCGGTGCCGCCGACGTCAGCCGCGGACCGATCGCCACCCTTGCGGATGGCTCGATGACGGTTCCGTTCGTCCTTCATTCGGCATGGATGCCGCGGGTCGTGGGTGCGCCGGATCGCGAGCGGGTTCGATTCAGCGACGAGTTGGGCCGCGTCGCTGAACTGTCACCAGACCTCGCCGCGGTGGCGGTCGAGGTTGCCCGCGAACTCGACGAACGGGTGCCGATGCGCTGACGGCGACCCCCCGACGGATCGAGCCGGGCCGGCCGTTGTCGCTTAACTGACGCGGCGGGCCTCGATGTCGGTCGCGACCCGACCGGCGCGCAGCCCGCGGGCCTCGAACGTCGTGATCGGCCGCTCGGCCGGTCGGTCGACGACGGCCGCGCTCAGGCGCGGCTCGGAGATCATCGCGGCCAGCGCCTCGTCGGCGTAGGCCGGTTCGTCGGTGGCCAATCGCAGGCGCCCGCCGATCTCCAGCGCATCGACGAGGAGTGCCAACCGCTGCGGAGTCACGAGACGCTTGTGGAAGTGACGCGGCTTGGGCCATGGATCGGGGAACCACACCCTGATCTCACTGACTCGCTGCGGCCCGAGCCCGGCCAAGACATCGAACGCGTCGCCGATCCACACCCGCACGTTGTCGACGGCCGCAGCGTCGAGCAGTGTTGCCAGGTGAGCGACGGTCGCCGCATTCGGTTCACACGCGATCACCGTGGATCCGGTGTCGCCGCCGGCCATCGCCGCTGTCGCGTCACCCTTTCCGCAGCCGATCTCGACGATCAGTCGTTGATCCGCAGCGAACGGCAGCCGGGCGACGTACTGCGGGACGAGCTCGTCCAGCGCCCGCTGCCGCGTCGGCGAGATTCGACCGGTGCGTCCGCCGAACGTGTAGCTGCCACCGACGGGACGAGGCCCGTCGGCAGTGTTGGTCGTCGACGTCGTCACGCGGTACGAGGGTAGCGGTGTGGTCCGAATACGGTCAGGGCGTGACCGAGACACCGCCTCCACATCCAGCCCCGGCGCCGACGCCGACGAACAGCACGGGGCCGAGCGCGCAGCTGAACGAGCTGTCGTTCTACGGTCTTGCGGGCGCACCGACCACGCCACGCGCCCTCATCCAGGAATGCCATGACGGTGAGGCGTTGGGCTTCGGTTCGGTCTTCCTGTCCGAGCGATTCAACATCAAAGAGGTCGTGACGCTCAGTGGCGCTGCAGCAGCGGTCACGGAGACCCTCGGCATCGCCACCGGAGCCACGAATCAGAACACGCGCCACCCGATCGTCACGGCCAGCTACGCGAGCACGATGCATCGAATGACCGACGGCAGGTTCGCGCTCGGTCTCGGCCGCGGCATCGACAGGATGTTCGATGCGTTCGGCATGCCCCGCATCACGACCGCCCAGATGGAGGACTTCGTCGGGCTCATGCGTCGGCTGTGGCGCGGCGAGGTCGTGCTCGGCCACGACGGACCGTGTGGGAAGTTTCCCGTCCTCGCCCTCGACCCGGAATTCGACGAGGACATCCCGTTGATGCTGACCGCGTTCGGGCCGGAATCGTTGGCGCTCGCCGGCCGCGCGTTCGACGGTGTGATCCTGCACACCTTCTTCACCGACGAGACACTGCAACGCTGCGTCCGCACCGTCAAGCAGGCGGCGGAACAGGCGGGCCGCGACCCCGATCGTGTTCGAGTATGGAGCTGCTTCGCGACCATCGGCGACTGGATCCCGGAAGACATCCGGTTGAAGAAGACCGTCGGCCGCTTGGCCACATACCTGCAGGGTTACGGCGATCTGATGGTGCGCACCAACGGCTGGGACCCGGCGGTGCTCGCACGATTCCGCGCGGATCCGATGGTCGCCGGTTTCCGCGGTGCGCTCGACGGGAAGGCGACGACCGCCGAGCTCGAGCACGTGGCGACGCTGATCCCGGACGAGTGGCTCGCGCCGGCGGCGTCCGGCACCGCGGATCAATGCGCCGCCGCCGTGCTGCGTCAACTCGATCTCGGCGCGGACGGCGTGATCCTGCACGGTGCGGCTCCCGCCGAACTCGCCCCCACCGTCGAGGCATATCGCCGCATCCGGCCGGCCGGTCGCTTCGACGCACTCGCCGCCAACCCGGCGGGGTGACCCGGATACGCTCCGGTCATGGCCGACGCGAATCCCTGGGAGCAACTGTCGAAGGGCATCGATCTTCCGTTCAATCCGCGGATCGTCGTCCCCGAACTCCATGAGGTGACCATCGCCGTCCCCACGCCACCGGCTGTGGGTGACGTCGCGGCAGCGGCGCGTGCCGCTGTCGTCAATCGCCTCGCGGGCGACGTGACGTCGGGGATGACCGTCGCAGTCGGTGCCGGCAGCCGCGGCCTCAGCGACCGCGTCGACGTGCTGCGCGGCACGATCAACGGCTTACGCGATCTTGGTGCCGAACCATTCGTGGTACCGGCGATGGGCAGCCACGGTGGGGCGACCGCCGCCGGGCAGCGCACGATCCTGGAAGAACTCGGGATGACCGAAGACGCGATCGGTGCCGAGATCCGCGCCACGATGGAGACGATCGAGGTCGCCCACACGCCCGACGGAATGCCGCTGTACCTCGATCGCCACGCTGCCGGCGCCGATCGGATCCTGCCCGTCAACCGCGTCAAGCCGCACACCTGCTTCCACGGTCCGATCGAGAGCGGCTGCACGAAGATGGCCGTCGTCGGCTTCGGCAAGCAGCCCGGCGCGGCGCAGATCCATTCGTGCGGGCCGATCGAGATGCGTGATCGCTTGCTGCGCGGCATCGAGGCACTCCGCAGCACCGGGCGGTTGCTCGGCGGCATCGCGACCGTCGAATCCACCACCGGCGACGTCGTACGCGTCGAGGGATTCACCGCCACCGAGGTCGGCGCTCAGCCCGAACACGATCTGCTCGAGTACGCACGAACGCTGGTGCCGGCGCTGCCGTTCCCGCAGATCGATGTGCTCATCATCGAGCAGGGCGGCAAGGACATCAGCGGGACGACAATGGACCCGAACGTCACCGGTCGGTTCTGGGTCAACACGCTCGACGACGCCGAGTCGCCGAAAGTGTCGAACATCGTTCTGCTCGACATCACCGAGGTCAGCCGCGGCAACGTGCTCGGTATCGGCTTGGCCGACTTCATCCCGGCTTCGCTGGCGAACACGATCGATTGGCAGAAGACCTACGTCAACTGCTTCACGGCAGGCCCGGCAGGGGTGCGTCGCAGTCGGATGCCGATGGTGCTCCCCGACGAGGAAGCATGCATTCGTGCCGCATTGAGCATGTGCGGTCGCGGCGTCGACGAACCGAAGCGCGTGGTGCGCATCAAGAGCACGTTGCACATGACGCACTGCTGGGTCAGCGATGCGGTGCTCGCCGACCTGCCGCCCGGCGTCTCGCCGGTCGGCTGACCGGGCGCTCGAATGGTCGCCGTCGAGCCGGATGACGCCGGACTTGTCGCGGCGTTGAGCGAGATCGTCGGCTCCACGAACGTCCTCGTCGATGCTGATCAGCGGGCCGGTTTCGAGACGGACTGGACCGGCCGCTATCACGGTGAGGCGCGCTGCGTCGTGCGGCCGGCGAGCACCGAGGAAGAGGCCGAGGTGGTGCGGGTGTGCGCGGCCCAGGGCGCTCACATCGTGCCCCAGGGCGGGAACACCGGGCTCGTCGGAGGCGGCGTTCCGCGCAACGGTGAGGTCGTCGTCTCGACCCGGCGAATGCTGCGGATCGATCCGGTCGACATCGCGGCCGGCCAGGTCACCGTTGGCGCGGGCGTGACGATCGCCGCCGCGCGCGAGCACGCCCGGGCGGCGGCCTTCGACATCGCGGTCGACTTCGCTGCGCGTGACTCCGCGACCGTCGGCGGTGCCGTGGCAACGAACGCCGGCGGATCGCGGGTCATCCGCTTCGGCACGATGCGCTCTCACGTGGCGGGCCTTCGCGCCGTCCTGGCCAACGGCGCGATCGTGGGTTCGCTCGCCGGTCTGCCGAAGGCGACGCTGGGGCCACATCTGCCGTCATTGCTGTGCGGGAGCGAAGGCACACTGGCCCTGCTGACCGAGATCCGCCTCCGGCTGGTGCCGTGGTACCGCCACACGGCGACGGCGATGGTCGCACTCCCCTCGCTTGCCGCGGCTGTCGAGTTGCTCCCGGTTCTGCGTGCGTCGCTCGACGATCTGGATTCGGTTGAACTGCTGATGCCGTCGGCGATGCGGCTGGTGACCGCCCACCTCGATCGAGCGTGCCCCGTCGACTCGAATGCCGGCTGCTATCTGCTCGTCGAATGCGCCGCGCACAGCGAGCCGCTCGATCGCTTGGCCGCCGTGCTCTCGCGGGCGGTTCCGGATGCGTCGACGGCCATTGCAGCCAGCGACTCCGCGCGGGCGCACCTCGTCGCGTTCCGCGACAACGTGACGGTTGCGATCAACCACGCCGGCGTTCCGCTCAAGCTCGACGTGGCGATCCCGCTCGCGGCGCTGGCCGCGACGACCAGCGCGATCGAGGGCATCATTGCCCGGCTGGCACCCGACGCGCAGCTGATCAACTTCGGGCACCTCGCGGAGGGCAACCTCCACCTCAACACGCTCGACGCCGATGCGGCCGCCGCGAGATCCATCACCGACGAAGTCCTCGATCTCGTCATCGGCGTCGGCGGATCGATCAGTGCCGAGCACGGCATCGGCGTCGCCAAGACCCATTGGCTCACTGCCCAGCGCGGCGCGGCCGAGGTCGACGCGTTGCGTGCAATCAAGCAGGCCCTCGATCCGGCCGGCATGCTCAACCCGGGCGTGCTGATCGACCGGTGAACTGGGCGGCAACGTCACCTGCGTGTGCGGGCCTGTCTGTGTGCCGGGTGTTCAGAGCAGCGGCAGGACGACGAACGCCATCGCCGCGCAGTGCAGCCCGGCGCCGATGACCGTGAACACGTGGAACACCTCGTGGAACCCGAAGACCCGGGGCCACGGATCGGGTCGTTTGACGGCGTAGATCACGGCCCCCGTCGTGTACGCCACGCCGCCCCCGAGCACGAAGAGGAACCCGGCCAGACCGAGGCCTCGGTACAGCTCACCGAAGAACGGGGCAACAGCCCACCCGACGAGAAGGTAGACGGCGGTGAAGGCCCATCGTGGTGGCGCATACGGGATCCACTGCAGTGTGATCCCGATGGCCGCGCCGGCCCACACGGTGATGAGGACACACGGCCGGTGCCATCCGTGCAGAGCAACCGCCGCCATCGGGGTGTACGCGCCCGCAATCGCCAGGAAGATCGTGCAGTGATCCAGTTTCGACATCAGCGCCCGGGTTTCGGGTTGCCATCGCAGACGGTGATAGGCCGACGAGACGCCGAACATCGCCGCCGTGCCGGTGACGTAGACGATCATCGTCACCGCGCCACGCTCGGTGCCCACAGCCTGTCCGATCAGAACGCCACCGACGACGAGGATCGTGGCAAACGCGATGACGTGCGACCAGCCGCGCAGCAGTGGCTTGCGGACCAGCCCGACAGGCGTCAACGCCGCACCCTCGACCGACGGCGTACCGACCATCGCCACAACGTACCCGGCGCCCGCCGTACTGACCCGGCGATGTCTGGTTTCGCTCAAGATCCGACCATTTTCGACCGATACACAAGCAGTTCCGATTGGGCGGGAAAGGCCAGGGACGAGTCATGAGCGACAACAGTGAACGCGATGTGCCGTTGCACACGCCGTTGTCGACCGACCGCGTCCGTTACCAAGCCGTCGTCGACGCCCTCGATCGCGGCGTCTTGATCATCGATGCCGCGGGCGTGGTCGAATCCGCCAATCATGAAGCGATCCGACTGTTCGGTTCCGAGTCGACGATCGTGGGAACACGTGTCGAGACGCTGCTCGTCGCCGGGGAACAGGTCACCCGTCCGCTGCTGGGCAACCACTGGCAGACCGAAGTCATGTCGCAGCGTCGCTGGCAGGCGACAAACGTCTGCCTGCGCCCCGATGGCATGCCGTCGTTCACGGCTGATTGCGAGATCGTCCCGTTCCACGTCGACGGCACCCCGACGACGCCCGACCTGCGTCACGCCGTCGTGCTGATCGCCGACGTCAGCGATCGCGCCGCCGAACACGCCCGGATCGCATGGGAAGCAACGCACGACAGCCTGACCGGACTCGCCAACAGCGCCGTCCTCGAGGAACGCCTGGGCCACGCGTTGGATTTGGCAAACCTGTCCGGCGCTTGGCCGGCAGTGCTCTGCATCGACCTCGATCGATTCAAATCGGTCAACGATCAGCTCGGTCATCGCACCGGTGATCGCCTGCTGATCGACGCAGCGCGGCGCATCCAGCGGTCGGTGCGCCCGGTCGACACCGTGGCCCGGCTCGACGGCGACGGGTTCGTCGTGCTGTGCGAGACGCTCGACCGGCCGGACATCGCCGAACAGATCTCTGCGCGCATTCTGCAATCGATGGAAGAGCCGTTCGACTTCAACGGCGAGCGCGTCTTCGTCTCAGCATCGATCGGCATCGTGCACGCCGACGAGCAGTCGACGGATGCGACCGGCCTGTTGAACGGCGCCGATCTGGCGATGTACTGCGCGAAGCAGAACGGTCGCAACCGGATCGAGACGTTCGACGTCGCGATGCAGTCGGGCAATCGGCGTCGAGTCGACACCGAGCGAGCATTGCGCGAAGCCCTCGACAGTGACGACATCTCCGTCGTGTATCAACCCATCTTCAGCACCAGCGAAGGCGCGCTCGTCGCGTTCGAGGCACTGGCCAGATGGGAGCATCCGACGCTGGGCAAGATCGCACCGAGCGAGTTCATCCCGCTTGCGGAGGAGACCGGCCTGATCGCTGCCCTCGGCGAGCGCGTGCTCGACATCGCGTGTCGCGACGCTGCATCGTGGCAGGAGGCCGCGCACTACACGATCGGCCTGCACGTCAACGTCTCCGGGCGCCAGGTCGGCGCGTCCAACTTCGTCAGCTATCTCGCACGCGTCATCCGTCATCATCACATCGAACCCTCGACGCTGACGCTGGAGATGACCGAGTCCGTCCTGCTCGACAACCCCGAACGCGCCGCAGCTCGGCTGACAGCGCTGCGCGAGATCGGGGTGCACGTCGGCATCGACGACTTCGGTGTCGGCTACTCCTCGCTCGCGTACATCCGGCGGTTCCCGCTCGATGTGCTCAAGGTCGATCCGCAGTTCGTGGCCGGCCTCGCCCAATCGCCGCAGGGCCAGCAGAACCTGCAGCAGATCATCGACCTCGCCGCTGGTCTCGACTACATCGTCATCGCCCAAGGGGTCGAACAACCGGAAGAACTGGTCATGCTGCGCGATCTCGGGTTCGAGTTCGCGCAGGGCTTCCTGCTCGCCCAGCCGATGCCCCCGACCGAGGCCTTGCTGCTCGCCGCGGTCTCGGCCGTGACCGAGCAGGCGAGCGCCGACCAGAACTGACCGGCCAGAACTGACCGGCCGGATCTCAGCTGCCGTAGGCGTAGCCGAGGTCCGGGGCCGTCAACATCGGTACGAACGGGATGCCGGCGGCTGCGGCCATCGCTGCGCACGTACCGCCGCGATCGACGATGACGGTGATCAGGATCGGCTCGGCGCCGAACGCGCGGACGACCTCGACGGCCTCCATCAGCGACGTGCCACGGGTGACGGTGTCCTCGGTGATCACGACTCGGTCGCCTGGCACGATCGCTCCGGCAAGGCGCCCCATCACACCGTGATCCTTCGCTTCCTTGCGCACACTGAAGCTGCGCAACGTGCGGCCTCGAGTCGCGCCCACCGCGGCAAGACCGAACGCAACCGGATCTGCGCCCATCGTCAACCCACCGATCGCCGACGCGTCGTCGGGGATGAAACCGAATGCGACATCGGCCATCAACAGGATGCCGTCGGGTCGGCAGGCCGTCTGCTTGGTGTCGAGGAACCACGAGCTCTTCGCGCCCGACTTGAGCGTGAAGTCGCCGGTCTTGATCGAATGACGCAGCACGTGATCGCGCAGCGCCGCCCGGGCGGGATCGAGAACGGGGAGCGAGGTCATGATCCGAACGTAGCGCGCCAGGCCCGCAGCACCGTCTTCGTTCCGTGCTACCGCTGGCGCTTGTCGCGCATCAGCACTTCCTGAGCCACAGTGGCGACATGCGACCCTTCGGTCGAGAACACGTGACCGATCGAGAGGCCGCGCCCGCCGACGAAGCTGTGGCAGGTGAAGTCGTGCAGATGCCATTCGTCGGCACGCATCGGACGATGGAACCAGATGGTGTGGTCGAGGCTGGCCGAGAACATGGCCGCCTCGATCGTCTGCCGTGATTCCTGCCCAAGGGGATGAGCGCGAACGACGGCATCGGTCGGCAGGTCATCGGACAAGAAGGCGAGCATGCAGCGATGCAGCAAGTCGTCGTCACCGAGTGATTCCGTCGACTTCAACCACGCGGCCGCCCGGCCGGCTCCGGTGCGGCCGTCGGACGGCAGGTAGGAAACCGGCACCGTCCGACGCTCGAACATCTCCGACCACGAGTCACTGAGGAGGTCAATCGGCGGCGGAACTCCGGGTGGAGTGGAAACCGTTTCGACATCGACCGAGGGTTCGGCCAGCTGGAATGATGCCTCGAGATTCAGAATCGCGCCGATGGCTTGCCGGGCGACGACGCGACGCGTGCAGAAGCTGCGCCCGTTGCGAATCCGGTCGACCTCGTAGCGCACGGGCTCTTCGTGATCGCCACGCCGAATGAAATATGCGCGCAGGGAGTGCGGGAGAAGATCGGCCTCGACAGTGGCCGCGGCCGCACGCAGGGCTTGGGCGACGATCTGTCCGCCATAGAGACCGCCCCAGGGATATCGCGGGCCGACGCCGACGAGCGTGTCCGCGCCGTGTGGTGACAGATCGAACATCTGGCGGGCGTCCATGGCCTCTTACGGTACGGTCAAAACAACCAATCGATGCCTTCATTTCCGGTGAATGGGAAACTATGCTGCCGCCATGGCAAAACGTGGACCTAAAGGACCGATGACCGACGAACACAAAGCGGCACTTGCCGCGGGTCGTTCAGAAGGCAAAGCCGTGCGTGACTATCTCGAAGCACTGCGCAACAACAAGCCGAAGCGCGGGCGCAAGCGCACACCGGACTCGATCGCCAAGCGGATCGAAGTGATCAACGACGAACTCATGAATGCCGAGCCCGTACAGGAACTTCGACTGGTGCAGGAACGTCTCGATCTGCAGTCCGAATTGGCCAACGCAGGTCGGGCCATCGACCTGTCGGCGATCGAAGCAGAGTTCGTTCGAGTGGCCAAGGACTACAGCGAGCGCAACGGTTTCAGCTATGCGGCGTGGCGCACCATCGGTGTCGACGCAACGGTGTTGAAGAAGGCCGGCATCTCGCGCGGCGAGGTCTGATCAGCTCGCAGGTCGGGCTGAATCCGCACATGTGATCGTCGGCATGTCGCACACGGCATGCCACGATCGACATGCAGCGGATCGCCCATCTCGATTTCCGGTCACGCGAGTTCGTCGAGCGCGACGAACACCCGTCCCACCTGGCGCAGGCTGCGTTGTACGTCGAATGCCTGGTCGAGAACTGCCGGATCGATGGCGACACGTGCATCGGACTCGAGCAGTCCGCGGAAGCTCCGACCTTCGTCCCACGCCCGCATTGCCGTCTCTTGCACGATTCGGTACGACTCGTCGCGACTGAGGCCGGACTGCACGAGCGCGAGCAACACCGGCTGGCTGAAGACCAGACCATGACTGGCCTCCAGGTTGGCCACCATCCGCGCAGGAAACACTTGCAGGCCGGTCAACAATCGCCGCATTCGGTTCATCACATAATGGGCGAGGATCGCCGAGTCGGGCAGCACGACGCGTTCGACGGAACTGTGCGAAATGTCCCGCTCGTGCCACAGCGCGACATCCTGTAAACCTGCTTGCAGATTGCTCCGCAAGATACGCGACAGCCCACTGATGGTCTCTGCCGAAATGGGGTTGCGTTTGTGCGGCATCGCCGACGAACCCTTCTGACCAGGCTTGAATCCCTCCTGCACTTCGCGTACTTCAGTTCGTTGAAGATGTCGCAGTTCCACTGCTATTAACTCCAGAGTGGAACCGACCGACGCACACGAATACAGGAACTCTGCATGGCGGTCGCGGGCGATCACCTGGGTCGCGGGAACGGGGGTGAGGCCGAGCCGCTCGCCGACGAATGCCTCGACTGCCGGGTCGATGTTCGAGTACGTGCCCACCGCGCCGCTCAGCTTGCAGACCGCGATCGTCGCCCGGGCAGAGCGCAGGCGATCGCGGTCACGGCCGAGTTGCAGTGCCCACAGCGCGACCTTCATCCCGAACGTGGTCGGCTCGGCATGGACGCCGTGAGTGCGTCCGATCATCACCGTGTCGCGGTGAGCGCGAGCCAATGTCGCGATCACGTCGATCAGCTGGGTCGAGGTCTCGATCAGCAGATCGCACGCGTCGCGCAGCATCCAGCACCACGCGGTGTCGACCACGTCGCTGCTCGTGAGCCCGTAGTGGATCCACGATCCCGCGGGCGGCCCGATCTTGTTCTGGACGACATCGACGAACGCGGCAACGTCGTGATCCGTGACGGCCTCACGGTCGAGCACGGCTTGTACGAACGCGTCGTCGACATGGGGTGCGCGAGCCCGACACGTCGCTGCGTCGGCGGCGGGAACGAGTCCGAGCGCCGCATGGGCGTCGGTGGCGAGAAGCTCGATCTCGAGCCAGCGACTGAATCGCTCGACGTCACTGAAGACGGCGGCCATCTCGGGAAGGGTGTAGCGAGGGATCATCGGGTCACGACCACAGCAGGTAGTCGTCGCGCTCGGCTCCAACGCCGACGATGCGGATCGGCACGCCGACTTCCATCTCGATCAGGCGCAGGAAGTCCTGGGCCTCGGTCGGCAGTTCGCCGGGTTCGCGGACGGACGCCAGCGAGCGATTCCAGCCCGGGAACTCGGCATAGATCGGCTCGACATCGGCCAGCAGGCTCATCCGATCGGGGTAGTTGCTCAACACGACGTCACCGAGGCGGTAGCCCGTGCACACCTTGACGGTCTCGAACGTGTCGAACACATCCAGCTTGGTGAGCGCCAACTCGGTCAACGAGTTGAGCCGGACGGCCTGGCGCAACATCACACAGTCGATCCAACCCGGGCGTCGCCGGCGACCGGTCACCGTCCCGAACTCGCGGCCGACTTCGACCAGCTTGTCGCCCAACTCGTCGGTCAGCTCGGTGGGGAAGGGTCCGGCACCCACACGGGTCGTGTACGCCTTGGTGATGCCGACGATCCGGTCGATGTCGCGCGGCCCGAGGCCGGTGCCGACACAGGCGCCGCCAGCGGTCGGGTTCGAGGAGGTCACGTACGGATACGTGCCGTGGTCGAGATCGAGAAACGTCGCCTGCGCACCCTCGAGCAGCAGATGATGCCCGGCCGCCATTGCGTCGTGCAGCTCGCTGACGGTGTCGCGCACGTACGGCGCGAGGCGGGCCGCGAGCTCGGTGAACTGGGCCACGAGCTGATCGACGTCGAGCGGGTCACCGCCGGCTTGGGTGAGCGCCGCATCCTCGATCGTCGCTCGTTCCTTGAGCGCGGTGGCGAACGCACCGGGATCGAGGACGTCGCCGGCCCGCAACCCGACGCGGCGCGCCTTGTCCGCGTACGCCGGGCCGATCCCCTTCAACGTCGTTCCGATCTTCAGATCGCCGCGGCCGGCCTCGGCCAGTCGGTCCCAGGCCTGATGCCACGGGAAGATCAGATGCGCGTGGCTGCTCACCATCAGCCGCTCGCACGAGATGCCACGCCGTTCGAGTGTGTCCATCTCGTTGAAGAGCGTGATCATGTCGACAACGACACCGTTGCCGATCACGGGGACGACGTGCTCGTAGAGGATGCCGCTGGGGATCAGCTGCAGCGCGTAGCGCTCGTCGCCCACCACGACTGTGTGACCGGCGTTGTGTCCACCCTGGTAACGGACCACATACCCGTGCTCCTTGGCGAGCAGATCGATGACCTTGGCCTTGCCTTCGTCGCCCCATTGGGCTCCAACAACAACGGTGACAGGCATGCACGCTCCAAGATGGCCGGTGGGTCGCGTCGGGTCCGACGAAACACAGGGAACGTGGCGTAAGCCTAGTGGTCGGCAGCTCCCGCTTCTCACGGTTTGGCCAGGTACCGTTTGCTCATGGCTGTGCTGCGCCGAATGACGTGGAATGCGATGACCGAACCCGAACGCGAGGCTCTGTGCCACCGCGGGCTCGACGACATCTTCGACCCCGATCTGCGGGAGTCGATCGGGCGAATCATCGACGACGTGCGCGTCAACGGCGACGAGGCCGTGTGCCGCGCACTCCGCGACTTCGATCGGATCGAGCTCAGGCCCGACCAGCTGCGCGTCACCGCCGACGAGCTCGCCGCCGCCCGCGTGAACCACGATGTGGATGCCGCGATCGACGCAGCGATCGTCAACCTGCGCACGTTCAACAACGCGCTCCGCGAGCGGGCCAGTGACTGGTGGATCGAGAGCGCGCCCGGTCTGTTCGTGGGCGAGAAGGTGACGCCCATCGCCAGCGTCGGACTGTTCGTCCCCAGCGGCAAGGCCAGCTACCCATCGGTCGCCTATCAGCTGGCGGTGCCAGCGGTCGTCGCCGGGGTCGCATCCATCGCGCTCGTCGTGCCACCGATCCCCGGCAGCGCCACCGGTGAGGTCGACCCTGCGGTCCTTGTGGTCTGCCGCAAGCTGGGCATCACCGACGTGTTCCGCGTGAACGGTCCGGCAGGCATCGCCGCGCTCGGCTTCGGCACCGAGTCGATCCCCCGAGTGCGCAAGGTCGTCGGCCCCGGTTCGCCAGCCGTCACCTGCGCGCAGGTGGAGATGCAGCGCCACGGTGTGGCGACGATGATGCTGCTCGGCCCCACCGAGAGCGTCGTGATCGCCGACGAGTTCGCCGACCCCGTCCGCCTCGCGGCGGACCTCCTGATCGAGGCGGAACACGGAACCGATTCGGCAGTCGTGCTCGTCACGACGTCGGCCGCGCTGGCTGATGCCACCGACATCGAGCTCGCCCGCCAATTGGCCGATCTCCCGGAGGCAAGAGCGACCGCGGCCAGAGCCGCGCTCGGCGTCAACGGCGGTTGCGTCTTCGTCGAGTCCCTTATCGAGGCCGCCGCTGTGGTCAACCGTTACGCACCCGAGCACCTACAACTCGCGGTGCACGACACGGCGCGTCAGCAGACGCTGGATCTGCTGACCGAAGCGGGCGAGATACTGCTCGGTCAGCACACGCCGTTCAGCGCAGCCAACTACCTCATCGGTTGCCCGGCATCGCTTCCCACGAGCGGTTTCGCCCACGTGTCGTCGGGCATCACCGTCGAAGCGTTCCTCAAGCGCACTGCAGTGGCGAGCGCCGACGAACCAGCGCTGGCCGCGATGACGCCGGCGATCATCGCCCTCGCCGATCACGAGGGCTTCCCGGCCCACGCCGCCGCACTGCGCATGCGCCGCTCGTGACGCAGTCGGCGCCTACGATCCACTGACATGAACTCGCTGCTGCTGGTCGAAGACGACGAACGCATCAGCCAGCCGCTGGTGCGGATGCTGCAGGCAGAGGGGTTCACCGTGCGCCACGTCGATCACGGCGAGGCTGCGCTGGCAGCCGTCGGCGGCGAGGAGCCCGACCTGGTGCTGCTCGATCTCAGCCTGCCCGACATCGACGGACTCGATGTCTGCCGGCGCATTCGGGCCATCTATCCACGGCTCCCGATCGTGATGCTCACGGCACGCAACGAAGAGGTCGATGTCGTCGTCGGGCTCGACGCCGGCGCGGACGACTACATCACCAAGCCGTTCCGGGTCGCCGAGCTCACGGCGCGCATCCGCAGCCGACTTCGGGCGAGCAGCGTGGCGGGCCCTCCTGTCCATCCAGTCGACGAGATCAATGCGTTGCGCATCGACCGCGCGGCGCGGCGCGCCTGGCTGGCCGACGAGGAACTGGCGCTCGCGCCGAAGGAGTTCGACCTGCTCGTCCTGTTGACCTCACACCCCGGCGAGACATTGCGTCGCGAGCAGATCATGACCGAGGTGTGGGACGAGAACTGGTGGGGCTCGACACGCACGCTCGACACCCATGTTGCGTCGCTGCGCCGCAAGCTCGGCGACACCAGTGACACGCCCGAACACATCGTGACGGTTCGCGGCATCGGGTTCCGTTACGAAGCGAGCTGACCCGCCGTGCGTCGCCGACTCGTTCGCAACACGATCCTGGTTGCGGTGTTGGTCCTCCTGGCGATCGCCAGCCCCGTCGTCCTGCTGCTGAAGCAGGCGACGGAGGACGAACTGAGCAGCCGTCTCACCGCCACCGCGGCCAGCATCAGCACGACGTTGGCCGACAAGTTGGCAACGGGCGAGGTCAGCAATGGCGAGCTGATCGGGCTGGTGCCCGACGGCGACGAGGTCCGCGTCTTCATCAAGGGCCAACTCGTGGCTTCCGTCGGGCCGTCGATCAAGAACGGTTTCGGTGGCGTGTCGACCAACAACGCCGGCGTGCGGGTCGAGGTCCGCACCAGCGGCGCCGACCTCCGTCATCGGCTGACCCGACAGTTCCTGCTCCTCGGTGTGCTCGCCGCCGGCGGGATCCTGCTGGCCGCTGTGCTCGCCGCGATCTTCGGCGCGCGCGTCGCTGGTCCGCTCGAACAGTTGGCCGCGTCGGCCGGTCGGCTCGGGGCCGGCGACTTCAGCGCGGCGTTGCCACCGCCGTCGGGGATCCGCGAGATCGACGACATCCGCTCGACGCTCGCAGCGAGTGCGATCCGCCTCGACCAGACGCTCAGCTCCGAGCGCAGCTTCACCGGCGACGCCACCCACCAACTCCGCACGGGGCTCACCGGCATCGCGTTGCAACTGCAGTTGCTGGCAACCCACGATGACGAGGCGGTTCGCGCGGACGCCGCCCAAGCTCTGTCCCAGACCGACCGGATGACCGCCTCACTCGACGAACTGCTGGATCTCGCACGCGGTGGTCGCGGCAGCCAACGAATGACCGTCAACCTGCAGGAGATCGCGCTCGAACATCGCGGCGACTGGCTCAACCGCTATCAGTTGGCCAAACGTGGTCTCGTCTGCCGCGGCACCGGAACCGTCCTGGCGACACCGGGCTTCGTCGGTCAGGTCATCGACATCCTCCTCGACAATGCGCTGCGACACGGCAAGGGTGACGTGCGCATCGACGTCTCCGGCCGACAGCTTCAAGTCAGCGACGACGGCATTGTCGACAGCCGGACAGCGGACGGGTTGTTCCACGGGTCGGATGATCCCGCTGCGCCCCACGGTCGCGGGCTCGCACTCGCTCGCCGACTGGCCCAGGCCGACGGTGGAAAGCTCGAGCTGGTGTCGCGCGCGCCGACGACCTTCGTGATGACCCTGCCGGTTGCCCATCCGGACTGACTCCGCAGCCCGCCAGATGTGAACCTGGCGTTGACCGTGTTGAGCAGGGCGCCCACACGCAGCGTGCCGGGGCGACCTCGAATCCGCACGGTCGGCGGTTAATCTGTGCGGATGAGGCGACACATTCTTCGATTCTGCGCGGGCCTGACATGCATCATGGCGGTGCCGGTCGCGACGACGCTGACCACGACGGTCACCCCCGCGGCGGCGGCTTCGCTCGCACCTTCGATGTTCCAGGCCCTTGCGTCGCCCAACCGCCTCGCCGACACTCGAGGCACCGGAAACGTCGGTGCGGGCGTCACGATCTCGGTCGCCGTCACGGGCGCTGCACCGCTTCCCGCCACCGGCAGCATCACCGCCGCCGTCCTCAACGTGACCGTGGTCGGACCAGCCAGCACCGGGTTCTGGACGGTCTACCCCGACGGCAGCCCGCTGCCCACCGCGTCGAACATCAACGTCGATGGTCCGTCGGCATTGCTCGGCGACGCGCTCGCCCTGCCGAACATGGTCACCGTCCCGGTCGGGCCATCGGGAGTCGTCGACATCTACGCATCAGCCGGCGGCAACGTCGTCGTCGACATGCTCGGCTACTACACACCGGTCGCGGCCGCGACCGCCGGCCGCTTCGTGCCGCTGCCACTGCAGACTCCGGGACGCATCGCCGACACCCGCACAACCGCTTCACCGCTGGCGGCGGGTGAGACCCGGACGTTTGCGGCCCCCGGCGCAGCGGGTTCGTCCGCCGTCGCACTGAACGTCACCGCAATTGGTGCCAACGCCGGGTACTGGCAGGTCTTCCAGGCCGGCACCACGCCGGCGGTGTCGTCGAACCTCAACACCATGTTCGCCGGACAGGTCACCGCCAACCAGGTGATCGTGCCGGTCGATGCGTCCGGTCAGTTCTCGGTCTTCTCGCTCACCGGCGGCGACCTCGTCATCGATGTCGTCGGCATGTTCACCGGCGCGACCGCGCCGTCGTCGACAGACGGACTGTTCGTACCGTTGTCCACACCGACCAGGTTCCTCGACACCCGCAACGCGGCGCTGAACCCGCTCGGTGCCGCCACTCGCCTGCAGGGCGGTTGGGACGTCGAGGTCGCGGCCGCCACCAACCCGGCCATCGGACGCGCGGACGTCGCCGCTGTGGCGATGAACCTCACGGTCACCGATACGTTCGCCCCCGGCTACATCAGCGTGACGCCTGCAGGAGCCAACGATCCAACGGTCAAGTCGCGGACGACATCGAACATCAATGTCGCCCGTCCGGCCCAGACCATCGCCAACCACGTCATCGTTCCGGTCTCGGCTCGAGGCTTCGACGTCTTCGCCCAGGGCCCCGCCCATGCGATCGCCGACGTGAGCGGCTTCTACCTCGGCGCACCGGTCGTGACCGCGTTCGGTACCCCGAAGAACGTCGATGCCACGCCGACGTTCTGCCAGACGTACACCACCGAGTTCATCCTTCCGGCCGCGCAAGGCGACCGGAGCAGCAACATCGCGATCCTGCAACAGCGGCTGATCGACCTCGGTTTCTGGACCAACGGGCCCGACGGCACGTATGGCTGGAGCACCCAGCAGGCGGTCATGGCGTATCAGAAGTACACCGGGCTGTCGGCGAGTGGCAGGGTCGACGCTGCCACTGCGGCCAAGCTCAGCTACCCGAACTGCAAACCGACCGCAACACCGGCGACCGGCGACCTGCTCGAGGTCGACAAGGGCAAGCAGCTGATCTTCTTCATCCGCAGCGGCAAAGTGGTGTGGGTGATCAACACGTCCACCGGCGGCGGCTACTTCTACGAGACCAACGACCACAACACCGGCGTGCGCATCACCGGGACGGCGATCACCACCAATGGTCACTTCAACGTCTACCGCGTCGCTGATCAACCGGCGTACAAGGGCTCGCTCGGCACTCTGTATCGCCCGCGGTTCGTGGTCGGCGGCATCGCAGTTCACGGATATTCCAGCGTCCCGAACTACCCGGCCTCACACGGTTGCATCCGCGTCAGCAACCCCGCGATGGACTTCATCTGGACCGCCAACCTGCTGCCGATCGGCGAGCCGGTCTGGATCCACGACTGATCGTCGACGGACGAGGACGGGCACGAACGGTGGCTGACGCAGCGGACGCGCCCGTTCACCGGGCTGTGCGCGTTCATCCGGAGGTGCATGTTCATCCTGAGGTGCACCTTGCGGCCGACTTCGACCGCGCCGCGCAGCTGTCGACTGCAGAGATTCCGCTGATCGACTTCGCGCCGTTTCTCGACGCTCGACGCGGGAGTGAGAACAGCGCTGTCGCTGCAGCTGTGACCGACGCGATCGGGGCAGCGTGCCGCGACATCGGCTTCTTCTACCTCACCGGTCACGGTGTCGCGCCGCACCTCACCGCCGCCGCGTTCGAGCAGATCCGGTGGTACTTCTCCCAGGCGTCCGAATGGAAGCGCCGGCTGGAGGCGCGGGCTGATGCCTACCGCGGCTATTTTCCGCCGCGCGATGTGACCGAGCGAGCGGGAATCGACGGCGGGTCGATGGAAGCGTTCCGACTGATGCTCGACCTACCGCCCGACGACGTCGATGTCGTCGCTGGCACACCGCTGTACGGACCGAATCGATGGCCCGCCGACTCACCGACGTTCCGTGTCGTGATGGAGACGTACCAGCGCGACGTCGTCGCGTTGGCCATGCAGGTGCAGCGTGCATTCGCGATCGCGCTCGGCCTCCACGCCGACACCTTTGCGGCCTTCTTCACCAAGCCGTTGCTCAATCTGCAACCGGCGCACTACCGCGGGCAGCAACTGAACGCTCCGGTGCGCGAGCTGGGTGTCGGTGAACACCGCGACACCGGTGCTTTCACGCTGCTGATGCAGGACGGCGTGCCCGGGTTGGAAGTACGCGATCGAGCCGGGCGATGGATCGAAGCGCCGATCGTCGACGACGCGTTCGTGGTGAACATCGGCGACTCGATGATGAGCTGGACCAATGGCGAGTTCGTGTCGACCCCACACCGTGTCGTCAATCGGACCACGACCGACCGCTACATCTGCGCGCTCTTCATGAACCCCGACTACCACTGCGTCGTCCAGCCGCTTGCGCCGTTCGTCGGTCCCTCCCGTCCTGCACAGTTCGAGCCGATGCACAACGGCGAGTACTGGTGCTCGATCGCCCAGGCCGGCAGCGCCGGTTACGGCGCAGATGGCGTTGATGGCCTTGACGGCCTTGACGGCCTTGACGGTGTTGATGGCGCGACCGGTTGATCAACCGTCGCTGGACCGCACGAAACGATCGACCGATTGCGGCTCGACCGTCAGGGTGTGTTCGACGATGTCGCCCGTCGCGGGGTCGACCGCGATCACCAATTTCCACTCGGTGTCGGCCGACCTCAACCGAAATGTGGCTTCATCGGCCGACACCCATTCGATGCAGTCGACCTCGACCGCACCTCGCCCCACGACGTCCGTCAGACTCGTCGTCGCTGCATCCACCGCAGCCTGAAGCGCGACAGACGCCGACCCGACGAACTCGACGCCCAGCGTCTGCACCAACGGGACGCGATGCGGCGTCAGTTGGATGTCGACCTGCACCCGACCGTTCTCGCCGGTGATCCACCACAGCGCCTCGGCCGCGTTCAGCGACTCGGTGTTCGCGAAGCCGTCGTCGATGACCGGACCGAGCTGATCGAACACCTCCGCGATCTCGGTGCGGCGCTGTTCACGTGGCGTGTCGAGGTCCATGTTGTCGGCGAAGATCTGGTCGGCGAGGTCGTTGTCCCATGCGCGGACCAGCTTGGTGACGAGGCCGCGCAACTCGATCGTTCGCGGCCAACGCGCGACGCGCCCGGCCGGGGCGTGCACGGATTCGAGCAGGATCTCGAGCGCGGCTCGGGCCGGGACAGCGGCCGGGTAGTACCGCGCATTCCCGAGCACCACCACGCCGACTCCGCTGGCCGCGTGCCAACGCATGTGCGAGCCGAACCCGGGATAGCCGCCGCTGTGACCGGCGACGGTGCCCCATCGGCTGTCGTGCTCGACCTTGAGCCCGAATCCGTACCCGGCGGCGCGAGCCGCCGACGAGGACACCGGTGATCCGTCGCGGGGACGTGGCGCGATGACATCGGCGAAGCGGTGCATCTGTTGCATCTCACGCCGCGTGGCGCGTGAGACGGGATGGCGATCATCGGCAGCGGACCGCGGCGGGAAGGCATCGATGAATCCGGCGACCCACCGGGCGAGATCGTTCACCGAGCTGAACAAACCGCCGAGGGGTGAGAACTCGCCGGGACCGGAGAACGACTCGGCCACCCAGCCGTCACCATCGCGGTGATGGCCGATCGCCAGACTCTGGGCTGCGACATCGGCGATGTCGAAGCAGGTCGCTGTCATGCCCATTGGCACCAGCAACCGTTCGCCGATCACATCGCGCACTGATTGGCCGGTGATGTTGGTGATGGCTCGGCCGACGATGACGTAGCCGAGGTTGGCGTATTCGAACGCTGTCCCTGGCGCGCCGGTGAGGCAGAGGCCCCCAGCCAACAACTCGGACAGACCGCCGGGCGACATCGACTCCTGCCGATCGGCCCACGGATCATCCGTCGGTAACCCACCGGACATGGTCAGCAACGAGCGAGCCGTCAATGCAGGCGAATCGCTGGTGGGCAACGCCAGTGACGCGAGCTCGGGAACGTATGTCTCGATCGGTTCGTCGAGGCGAAGCAGGCCGTCGTCGCGCAACAACAACGCTGCCGCGGCGGTGAAGCTCTTGGTCATCGAGGCGATCCGGAAGACGCTGTCAGCTGTCGGAACGGCGGCGTCACCGGCCTCGGCACCATCACCGACGGCCACAGTGCCGAGCCCACCGGAGTGGACGACGTCCGAACCGATCACCACGCCGTAGGCGATTCCTGGGGCGAGATCCTGCTTGTACGCAGCGGTGAAGACTTCATCGATGCGATCGATGGTGTCCGCGCCGATCGCAGGCTGGGCGGCGTTGTTCGTCGACGTCATGTTCCGACGAAGTTACTGTGACCGCACCCTCCGTCGACGCACGCCGCGCAGTGCGAAACCAGCGACGCAGAGCAGACCGGCGAGTTCGAGCAGCAGCGCCGAGTCGGTACCGGTCACCGGCAACGGGGGCGCCGGCATCGGTACAGCAGGAGGCAGCGGCGCGAGCACGTCGACCACGCGGGTGAGGACGGTGTTCGCCGACGAATTGTCGGACTGGTCGGCGTCGGGCGTCGTAGCAGTGACCGTGCCGATGTTCTCGATCGTCTGCCCAGGCAGGTCCGCAGGAACGGCAACCGTGATGACGACGGTGCCGGTTTCGCCGTTCGCCATCGACGCCTTGTCACATCTCACTGCATTGCCGATGAACGAGCAGACGAAGGTACTCGACGTCACTGCGGTGACCGTGACCCGGTTCGGGACATCGTCGGTGACGACGACACCGAGAGCCGCCTGTGGCCCATCGTTGGTGACGGTCAGGACCCAGTCGAACGACGTGTTCGCCGCCGGGTTCGGTACCGACGACGTCTTCACGATTGCCAGGTCGGCGCTCGCCGGCGGGACGCCGGTGATGCGCACCGTCGGGTTGTCGACCGTGACCTCGACCGCGGGTTGCGCCGGGTTGGCGATGGTGACCGGCGACGGGATCACCGGTGTGGTCCACGAGTACGAACTGTCGCTGACGACCGGTGGCCCGCCCGGTGTGTTCTCGGTGACCGTGCACACCGAGCCGACGAGCACAGCCGGAATGGTCGTCACGGCGCCGGGTGTCGTCGACCACGCGCCGATCTCGTCCGCATCACCCGGATGGACACAGGAGTACGTTCCACTGAACAACTGACCGGTTTCGACCAAGCCGTCGTCGGCGACTGCGCCGCTGACGTGCTTGGTGATGCGCAGGTCGCCATAGACACGCCGAATGTTGTTGGTGACCTTCAGCGCGGGCGTTGCGTCGACGGCCAGGACGACCGGCGTGCTCAACACGGGCGACGTGTAGTTGAAGGATGCATCGACGAGATCCGAGTTCGACGGCGTGGTCTCGGTGATCGTGCACGTGGACCCCACCGGCACCTTCGCGTCGGCAGCGACGAACGCGTTCACGGACCCACCGGATGCCGCCAGCGTCCAGCTGCCGTTCGACGTCTCTGCACCGAGCGCACACGACCAGTTGCCCGACACGGTCTTGCCGGGGGCGACGCCACCCGTTGCCCCGGTGACGACCTTGGTGATTGCCAGGCTGCCCCACACTCGCTTCACCGAGTTCTGCACCGTCAGCGTCGCCGGAACGCCAGCCGACACCACGGTGACTGCGTCGCCGACCACGGGTGCGTTCCATGCGAACGTGGTGTTGGCAAGGCTGCTCTGTGTCGGCGACTTCTCGGTGACGGTGCACACGGACCCCAGCAGGAAGGCACCGGGGGCGACAACCGTTGCGCCGTCGAAATCCGTCGCCCACGTGCCGGTGATGGCGGGGTCGGAGCCGTACTGGCACGAATAGGCGCCCGAGTACACAACGGCACTGCGGTCCGTGACCACCGCCGCCAGATCCAGACCAGGCACACCGACCACGGTCTTGACGATCTGCAGTGGGCCGGTCACCCGAACGATCGGGTTCTCGATCGTGACGTCCACCGCTGCCGACGAGCTGCCGAGCGTGACCGACGGAGTGGCGATGATCGGGTCGCCCCAGGCATACGAGGCATCGACGAGGTTGCCCGTCGGACTCGTCTCGCTGATGGCGCACGTCCAGCCGAACGGGATCCCCACGGCCAGCGTCTTGGCGATGCCATCCGCGATGGCAGCTTGTCCCTGCAGCGCCCCGCTGACGGTCGGGGTCGTGCACGAGTAGTGGGCCGTAAAGTTCTCGACCGTGCCACCGGTGTACCCGGCGGTCGCGCCGGTCACATGTTTGGTCACCGTGATCGAGCCGGTGTCGCGGACCAAGGTGTTCTCCACCGTCAGGGTTGCTGCCGTCGCAGTCACGGTCGCTCCGGTGAGCACCGGCGCGAGCCATCGGTAGGACGGGTCGGGCGCCGGCGCCGCGAGGGCATCCTCGCTCACCACGCACGTCGACGTTCGCGGCAGCGTGGTCGACAGGACGAGCGGCGCAGCACCGGCCGTGGTCGACCAGGTGCCGCCACCGACCGTCGCACCGCGGTATTTACAGGTCCACCCACCCGTGTACATCCGACCGGCCGGGACAACACCGCTGGGACCGGAGACCGTCTTCGTCACCTGAACGGTGCCGAGCAGACGCATGATCGGGTTGGTGACGGTGACCGTGACCGTTGACGTACCCACGCTGACCGAGGCGTGGTCGATGATCGGTGTGTCCCATCCGTACGACGCATCCTGGAGACCGGAACCGATCGCGGGCGGGACCTCGGTCACGTCGCACACGGTGCCGATCGGCAGGGACGTGCTCGGTGCCGTTGCGCCGGACTTGACCATGACCGTCTGCGTCCCGGCTGACCCGCATGCCAGCGTCACCGCAAAGTCCTGCGTACTCGCACCGACGAACCCGCCTGTCTGTCCGCTGACGACCTTGGCGACATCGATGACGCCGAACTTCTGGGACAGGGTGTTGGTGGCTGTCGCCTGCACCGTTGCGGGCGAGCCATCCACCGGAGCCGGGATCGAGAAGGTCACCGATCGACCCGCGACGTTCGCCGATCCGGTGGCGCCGGTGACCGCGAAGGTCAGGCCGTCCCACGTGAACGATGCGCCGGTCGTCGCCGGGAACGCGGCCTCGGTCACCGTGCAGACGCTGCCGGCCGGCAACGTCGGGGCGTTCGCCGAACCGCCGTTGAGCAGCATCACGGAGAAGCCACCGGACGTCTGCGTCGTCCCGTCGGGCAGAGCGCACGACCAGCTGAAGCCGAATCGGGTGTTGGGGGCGAGTCCTGTATCGCTCGGCCCGACCACGATCTTGGCGATCGAGAACGAACCCGTCAGCTGTCTGACGGCGTTGGTGACGGTGACCGTCGCCCCTGCGCCGGTGGCGATGTCGACGGTTTGGTTCGGTGCATACGATGGGCCCTGCCACACGTACGAACTGTCCGTGGGACTCGGTGGTGCGGTGATCGATGTCGACGGTTCAGTCACGGTGCACGTCGAACCGAGCAGGATCTTGGTCGATACCACGCTGCTCGCGCCGGCCTGCAGATCGACCGAGCCGGTGATCGGCGCGTCGGTGCCGTATTGGCAGCTCCACGTGATGGCGTACGTGCGGGTCGCGGCGACCACGCCGGCCGGCGCATCGAGCACCTTGGCCACCGTCAGCGGTGCGACGACGCGGACAACGGTGTTCGTGACCGTGACCGCGATGACCTGCGCCGCGGCGGTGAGCGTGACGGTCTGCGCGGCCGGTGTGGGTCCCCAGCCATAGGACGAGTCGACGAGACCCGCTGTGGGCAGGGTCTCGGAGATCGTGCACGACGTGCCGACAGGCAGGTTCGGCGTGGTTCGGGTGACACCGACTGCGACAGTGAAAGTCCCGGAGTAGACCGCACCGCAGTCGACCGCGAGCGCGAAGGTCGCTGTCGCAACGACCCCGGCGGTCGCGCCGGTCAACGCCTTCGTGACCGAGACCTGACCGAACACGGCAACGGTGGGGTTGGTCACGCCGACCGACTTCGGCGTCGAGGTGACGGTCACCTGGTTCCCGGTTCCGAGCCCTTTCCATGTCGGGGTGGCCCAGTCGTAGGCCGGCGCCAGGAGTCGGTCGTCGGGGGTGGTTTCGCCGAACGTGCAGATCGACCCCACCGGCAACCCGGTGATCGACTTCGTACCGTCCGACGCGAGCGCGACGGTGCCCGAGAAGCCCGTGCCGCAGTCGTATGTCACGGTGAACGGCTCACCCGTGCCGATGTATCCGGCCCCGGCGACGGTCTTGCTCACGTCGATGCTGCCGAAGTTGCGCATGTAGGTGTTGGTGACGGTGACCGCGACGGTCGTGTCGATGCCAATGGTGATCGGCGACACCGGGCTGAACGAGTTCGTCGACCATGCATACGACGGGTCGGCGAAGTCACCGGCGGCCGACGCGACCGACTCGCTGAGGGCGCACGATGCGCCGCTCGGGATCAGCGGCGAGGTCGCCGTCGTCGCGATGGTCGGATTGAGGGTCCCGCTGGACGCATACGTTCCCAAGCTGCAGGAGTAGCCGACCGGAAAGGCGCGAGAGCTGCCTCCGGTGAAGCCGCCAGCGGTCGCACCAGGGCCAGCAGTGACGACCTTGCTCACGCTGAAACGACCCACGTGCTGCACGACGGGATTGGTGATCGTGATGATCGAGGTCGTCCCGTCGCTGATGACGACATCGGCCGTGTACGTCGGGCTCCCCCACACGTACGAACCGTTGGCCAGGCCGACCGTCGGCACGACCTCGCTCACGGTGCATGAGCTGCCGGCGGGAATGGGGGTGACGATGACCGGGGCTGCAGTCGTCAGGCCGACGAAACTGCCGGCGAAGCCACCGCCACAGTCGTACGTACCCGTGAAGGCCTGCGTGGTGCCGCCGGTGTAGCCGCCGGCGGGATCGGAGACGATCTTCAGCGCGCCTGTTGCGAAGCGGTTGGTGATCGTGCAAACCGTGCGGGCGCCGTCGACCAACGAGATCGTCGCACCCATGACGCTGACCGAATTCGTGCATGTCCATGCCGACGCCGCGTAGCCGTTCGGCCCACCGACTTCGCTCAGTGTGTAGTCGCCCGCCGGGACCCGCTGGGTCGTGACCGCCGAACTCGCCGTGGCCCCCGAGATCGCCGCACCCGCTGCGGTGCCGCTACCCGTCGCGTTGAGCGTCCATGCCGTTGGCGCCGCAGTGCCGCCGACGACCTGCTTGACGAGCGTCAGCGTGGCCTTGGGCGTGTACCTGTTCGTGAACGTACAGGAGATCGGCCCGCCCTCGCCGACGTGATCGAGCGTCAACTTCTGGGTTGCGCTGTTGAACGAGACGCCTGTGGTGAACGCGGCTCCGTTGACGGTGCACGTAGCGCTGTCGAGCGACCAGTTGTCCGGGGTCAGCGCGTTCTCGGCGACGACGACCGTGTCCTGCGAGAGGATCTCCGCGGTCCGCGACGACGTGGCCGTGGCGGACGGGTTGAGCGAGAAGCTCTTGTTGTCCCAGGCCGAACCAGTGGTGACGCTCGTCGACGAGAAACCGAAGTCCTTGTCGGCCAACGTCCCGGTCGTGCCGGCGGTGGCCTTGACGATGGTCAGTTGGCGGATCGGCTGCACCGACATGTAGAGGCACGCCGCCGTGACCTGACCCTCGACCGTCAGGAACGAGGAGTCGACGGTTGCGTTGGGTGCTTCGGTGGTCGGGCACGTCGTCGTGGTGCGAACGAATCCGTTCACCACCAGACGGTATTGCGTCCCTGTCGGGTCGGTGGTCTGAACGACGATCTGTTGGCTGACCGAACTGGGGAACAGCAACTGGTCATCGCAGCCGTCGTTCTCGTATCCCGTCGTGCACCCCGTGCTCTGATTGGGTGTCTCCCACCACGTCCAGGGGAAATCGACGACTGCCGGCGCGCCACCGGTGCCTGGCACCGTCATGCCCGAGAGTTGCAGGCTGAGCACGCCCGCGAAATGCTCTCCGGCGATGGTGACGGGCCAGTTGAAGTGCTTCAACTGGCCGAGCAGCGTGGGCGTCACATCGATAGGCGCGGTCGGGGTGACGGGCGTGAACTCGAGAGCACTCTGGCGATCCTCGATCGTTGCCGTGTCGCCGTTGGCGATCGATCTGCAGTTACCGGTGCGCACCCCATGCCCGGTCACGACGGGTCCGGTGCTCCAGTCGGTCGTGGTTCCGGAGGTGTACGGCGAGTAGCGAATGCAGTCGCCCGCCGTGCTGCCGTCCGCTTCGGTGTGATCCGAGATTCGAGCACTCACAGTGCCGACATTTGCCAGGGCCAGCGCCGTCGGTGCGCTCTGGGCGCCGAACACGACGACGCCGACGAGCACACCGACGACCACCGTCATCGACACGGGGCGCCGACAGCTGCGACGCGTGAAATATCCCCTGAGCTGCGACTCTCTTCCGCTTGGGACACGCATGATGCAGACCGCCACTCTCTCTGAACCGCCCAGAGGAATGGTCATTGTGAGACTGGGGGACGCGAGATGGCAACCGATGACGAGCAATCGCCCGCCAAATGAGTCGCACGGCCTACCGCTCTGCGTGGTATTCGCACTCGTACTGCAGTCTCACCCTGACCGGTCTCGACGGCAGGTCGAGGGTTCACGCACGGACGACGGTGATGTGACCATTCTCTGTGTCGACGCGGACGGTGTCGCCCTCGGCGACGCCACCACCGAGGATCAGGGACGCGGCTCGATCGCTGATCTCACGCTGGATGACACGCTTCAGCGGGCGAGCGCCGAACGCTGGATCGAAGCCTTCGTGTGCGAGCAGCGCCATTGCTTCGTCGGTGACCTCGAGCGTCAGCCGCCGATCGGCCATCCGGTTGCGCAGCGACGCCAACTGGATGCTGACGATCTTGGTGATGTCGGCCTCGGTCAGCGAGCGGAAGCGGATGATGTCGTCGACACGGTTGATGAACTCGGGCTTGAAGAAGCTGCCCGGATCACCCTGGAGGTTGCTCGTCATGATCAGCACGACGTTGGTGAAGTTCACCGTACGACCCTGGCCGTCGGTGAGACGACCATCGTCGAGAACTTGCAGCAACACGTTGAAGACATCGGGATGAGCCTTCTCGATCTCGTCGAGCAGCACCACGCTGTACGGCCGGCGACGCACGGCCTCGGTGAGCTGGCCGCCCTCGTCGTAGCCGACGTAGCCGGGGGGCGCTCCGATGAGCCGCGACACGGAGAACTTCTCCATGTACTCGCCCATGTCGATGCGCACCATCGCCTTGTCGTCGTCGAACAAGTACTCGGCCACCGCACGGGCGAGCTCGGTCTTACCGACGCCGGTCGGCCCGAGGAACATGAACGAGCCGATCGGCCGGTTCGGGTCACCGAGTCCGGCGCGGCTACGCCGGATCGCGTTGGCCACGGCCGTCACCGCATCGTCTTGTCCGATCACCCGCTGATGCAGCAGGTCCTCGAGACGCACGAGCTTGGACATCTCGCCTTCCATCAGCCGCGTGACGGGAACACCCGTCCACTTGCTGACGACCTCGGCGATGTCTTCGGAGTCGACTTCTTCCTTCAGCATGCGATTGCCGCTCTGCAGGCTGTCGAGATGATGCGTCGCGTCGTCGATCCGGCGTTCGAGCTCGGGGATGCGGCCGTACCGGATCTCGGCCGCGACGTTCAGGTCGGCTTCGCGCTCGAGCTGCGTGCGCAGTTGCTCGAGCTCTTCCTTGAGGGTGCGGATCGCCGTGATGGCTTGCTTCTCCGCTTCCCAATGCCCCATCATTGTCGCGCTCTGGGCGTTCAGCGTGGCGAGCTCGTCTTCGAGCGATGCAAGACGATCCTTCGACTGGGCGTCTGTCTCCTTGCTCAGGGCGACCTGCTCGATCTCGAGCTGCAGGATCCGGCGCTGGACGATGTCGATCTCGGTCGGCATGGAATCGATCTCGATGCGCAACTTGCTGGCCGCTTCGTCCATCAGGTCGATCGCCTTGTCGGGCAGAAATCGATTGGTCAGGTAACGGTCACTGAGAACCGCCGCGCTGACGAGCGCGTTGTCCTGGATCCGCACACCGTGGTGCACCTCGTAGCGCTCCTTCAGACCGCGCAGGATCGCGATGGTGTCCTCGACGCTGGGCTCGCCGGCGAACACCTGCTGGAAGCGACGCTCGAGCGCAGGATCCTTTTCGACGTACTTTCGGTATTCGTCGAGCGTGGTCGCGCCGATCATGTGCAGCTCACCACGAGCGAGCATCGGCTTGATCATGTTGCCGGCGTCCATGGCACCTTCGGCCGCGCCGGCACCGACGATCGTGTGGATCTCGTCGATGAACGTGATGACCTCACCATTGGCGTCGGTGATCTCCTTGAGCACGGCCTTGAGGCGCTCTTCGAACTCGCCCCGATACTTCGCGCCGGCGAGCATCGACGCGATGTCGAGGCTGATGAGCCGCTTGTTTTTCAGACCCTCGGGCACGTCGCCATCGGCGATGCGTCGGGCCAGACCTTCGACGATCGCGGTCTTGCCGACACCGGGCTCGCCGATCAGCACCGGATTGTTCTTGGTTCGCCGGCTGAGCACCTGGATGATGCGGCGAATCTCTTCGTCGCGGCCGATCACCGGATCGATCTTGCCGTCGCGGGCTCGCGCGGTGAGATCCTGCCCGTACTTCTCGAGTGCCTGGAACTGTTCCTCAGGATTCTGGCTGCTGACGCGATGGCTGCCCCGAACCTGCTGCAGCGCCTGCAACATCTCCTCACTGCCGACGCCCAGGCGCTGGTTCATCGCGAGAAGCAGGTGCTCGACCGACAGGTAGTCGTCCTTGAGGTCCTTGCGGTACGTCTCGGCGTTCTCGGCGATGTTGTTGAGCTCGCGGCTCATGCGCGGATCGGCGCCTCCGTAGGCCTTGGGCAGCCGGCCGACGGCTTCGTCAGCCTTGTTGCGGACCATCAACGGGGCCAGCCCGAGGGCTTGCAGCAGACCCGCCGCAACGGTGCCGTCCTGGTTGAGGAGCGCGCTCAGCACGTGATCGGGAGTGATCTCCGGGTTGCTGTTGCCCTTGGCCTGTTCGATGGCGGCGGCGAAGGCTTCCTGCGTCTTGTGCGTCCACTTCTTCGGATCAAATGCCATGAGGCGATCCTACACCGTGTTAACAAAGTTGATACGCCCCGTATCAACTTCGATCGAACGATTCGCGCTGCCGGCGATCACGAAAGGCTGGCAGGCGATAGCCAATCCCTCGTACCTGACGTGGTCACCGCTCCTCATACTGGAATTCAGGTGGGCAGAGGGGGATGTGAATCATGGTGACGCCGTCGGACACGTGGGATGCCCAGGACTTCGTCATCCGCCATCGCTCGATGGTGCGCAGCGCGATCCGCCAAGTGGTCACCGCCGACAGCGATGTCGACGACATCGAGCAAGAGACGTTCGCGAGCCTTATCCGGATGTTCCGACGCGGCATCGTGTTCGACAACATCGGTGGCTACGTGTGGCGTACCGCGCGCAACATGGCCGTCGCCCACGTGCGCCGCGAAACCCGACAACGCCTCACCGCAGATCGCGTCGGACGCCAGCGAATGATGCCGATGGATTCACTCGACAGCGAGCCGATGAGCAACGACCTGCGCGGCGCGCTGCTGGGTCTGTCGCTGGAGACGAGGTGGGCGATGTGGTCGACAACAGTTGACGGGTGCTTGGTCGAAGATGTCGCAGCCGAGCTCGGCCTCCGAGCGAACGTGCTCTCGGCTCGCCTCTACCGAGCCCGCCGCGAGATCCGCCGAGCGATGGCGAACGACCAGCTCGCGAGCTGATGCCACTGCTCGCCCGGGTCAGCGCAGCAGCGCTCGGACCGCGCAGCTGACGATCGATGCTGATCGGTCGATGCTGAGGGAACGTCGCTGGCGGAGTTGATTCCAGTAGGACCAACTCCACGCCGTCTCGACCGCTGCACCGACGTTGTCCCGCCGTTCGCCGGACATCGCCGTGAACTCGGGACCGAAGACTCGGACGATGTCGAGCGCGCAGCGATGATCCCATCCATCGACCAGCGCGCGGAGTGCGGCGAAGCAGCACTCCTGGCGCTGCGCGGCGAGACGCACCGCCGTGACCTCTTCGTGAAGCGTCGCGCGCACGGCCGTCATTGCGTCGATCCTGTGGTCGAGTGATCCGGTATCGGGGACGACCGGCGTGGCGACGGCCAGACGATCGAACTTCTCGGCGGTCGCGGTCAGCTGCAAGTCGTCCATGTCGGCGAACCGATCGAAGACGGTTCGCAAACCGACGCCGGCGTGCTGCGCGATTTCTCGAGCTGACGGAGAGCCGACGCCTGCGTCGACCATGCCGATCCATGCCGTGACGAGGATGCTGCGAGTGAGATCGCTCCTTGCCGTGCGACGGTCGTCGTGGCGATGAATGGGTACAAGCCGTGTCATGTGTTTGCTGAGTCATCTCGGCCCGCTCACATGACGCGACCGCTCGAACTTCTCACGACGTGACAGACGCCGTTCCGTTGCGCACCTCGCCGTGACTCGGCGGGCTCACGATGTGCGCGCCGATCGAATCGTCGAACGACAACCGTCCACGAAGCTGTTCCATCCACGACGTGACGAAGAGGGCGAATGCGCGCGCCGGTGGCGACAGTTCGGCATCGCGAACGGTCAACAGCGACGAAACCTGCGGTGTGGCACCGTCGAGGGCTCGCCACCGCAACAAAGTTTGGGGGACGAACATCGTCGATGTCATCGCCAACAACCCGTAGCCCGTGCCGGCGCCGATCAACATCATCGCCGTTCCGACGTCATCGACCACACACGTGAAGCCACGCCGCTCGCTGGGAAGGATGCGATCGATCACGGCCATCCGGCTGTCGTCGCGCACGAGCACGAGCGGCTGGTCGTACAACTCGGCCACGGCCAGCGGCCCGGAGCCGATGACCAGTGGCGCGTCTGTTCGACCGCACACGCCGAGGTCCCTCAGGACCATCACCGCCGTCTCGTCGATGTCTGCAGGGACGACATCGCTCTCCTGCAGATCCGCGATCACGAGCTCGCACACGCCGCCGCGCAACAGGTCGTACAGCTCGGTTTGGCTGCACTGGTGGACGTGGACGACGAGGTCGCCAAAACGCTCTCGCAGGAACGACAGCGCGGACGGGAGGACCCCCGCCGCGCTCGACGGTGTGATCCCGATCGACAGCGCAGGGCGCCGATCACGACGAACGGAGTCGCTGGCGGTCTGGATCGCATCCGCCGCCGCCTCGAACGCTCTCAGCCGCGGGAGCAGGCGGACGCCTTCGTCGGTGAGCACAGAACCGCGACGCGATCGGTCGATCAGCTTCAGCTGTAGTTCCTGTTCGAGCCGGGCGACGTGCCCGCTCACCGCTGGCTCGGACATGTGCAGGCTGATGGCTGCGCGCCGGAACGAGCGGGCGGTGATCACCGCCTCGAGGCATTGAATCTGGATGAGTGCGACCACGGTGCCTCCCCTCGACCGCCGGAATTGGATTGCGTCGTGCAGACTACGATGCCGTCGCGAACCAGGTCGGCCAGGCCTGCGAAACTTTGTGAGACGCTCTCGCTACTGTGATCGAGATGAGACCCGGAGAGCCGACCACGCCATCACGCGCCGCTCCGAACCCGGCGAGATCGGCTTGGCAGGCCCAACTCACCTGGTACGACGGGGCGCTCCACCTGTGGGCTGTCGATCTCAGCACCGGCACGGTCGCTTCGTCGGGTGACCTCATCCGTCTCGCCGACCGCGACCTCGGCCGCCACATCGCGGCGGCGGCAGCTCCGACCCGCTTCCCGAACGAACTCCCCGTCCAACGCCGTGGTGCCGGCGGCGCATCCACGCCGGCGCTGCGCATCCACCTCGGATCGATGGCCGAGATCGCATCCCGCCGAACGAGTCCGACGTTGCAATGGTTCGCCGCGGTCGGCGATCTCGTCGATGCGACCATCCGGGCCGGGCGCCTCCGCCCCCGGCTGGCCATCTCCGGAACGGTGCACACCACGTCGTGGGTGTCGATCACCGATGCCGCGCTCGATCACGCGATCGCCGATCTCGCGGCGAACATGCCGACCGCGTGCGGCGTGACCGACGTCGGCGAGTTCGTCGCAGCTGCACTCGACGCCACCGCCCGGCGCCGCCTGGCCGAGATCGGGTGGCGGCCCAAGCCACCGGTGAACGCGCGCGGCACCGAGTACCGCGCCGCGCAAGCCACGTTCCGTGCTCTCACGTCTGCCTCCGGCAGCGTGCTCTACCGCAGCGACGACATCCCGACACTCGGCGAGTTGGGGCGTACCTTCGAACACGAACTCGACCGCGCCAACGGCGTTCCGGTCGTACGCCCACAGCTGCGCCTGCACCTTCCCGACGATCTGGATGGCGCGTGGCGTCTCACCCTCGAGCTCGTCGACGTGGATCAGCCCGAACGGTGGTGCACGGCCGAAGCCGTGCTCGGCGGAACGGCCTTGGCACTCGATGTCGCTCGCCAGTCGTCGCATCTCGCCCGGCTGCGCGATCGTGTCGAAGACGCGGGCCGCGAGGTCGCCGATGCGCTCGCTGTCGCCCTTCCAACCATGGCCGGCTTCGCGGTCGATCCCGCTGTCACCGTCGAGCTGTCGCTCGACGAGGTCGAGATCTTCCTCGCCACCGCTCCGCAGGTTCTGGACGTACTCGACGTCCGCCTGCTCGGCCCCGAGCAGCTGATCCGGGCCAAGGCGAACGTCCGCGCCAACGCGACGCCGAAGCCCGAATCCGTCAGTGGCGGACGGTTTTCCGCAGGCGCACTCGTGCAGTGGAACGCCACCGTCGACGACTCGCCGATCGACGACGCCCAACTCGAGCGAGCCGCGGCGGCCGGCAGCTCGCTGATCCACGTGAACGGTCGGTGGGTGCGGCTCGACGCGGCGCAGGTGCGCTCGACGCTGGGGCGGCTGCAGAAGCACCGCACCGACGACGCCGAGATGGACGTCGCCGGGCTGATCAAGCTGGCCGCCGATGCAGCAGCAGCAGCAGCCGGCACCGGCACGGCAACGGCAGGCATCGACGCGGTCGACGGTGGCGGGTGGATCGCCGATCTGCTCGGCGGCCTGCCCGACGAACAGTTGGTCGAGATGTCCGAGCCCGCCGACTTCGTCGGCGAACTGCGCCACTACCAACGACGCGGCCTGAGCTGGATGGCCTTCCTCAGTCGGCTCGGCCTGGGCGGCTGCCTGGCCGACGACATGGGACTCGGCAAGACGGCCACCACCTTGGCTCACCTCGCGACGCGTCCCGGCCCGCATCTGGTCGTGTGCCCGCTCAGCGTGGTCCACAACTGGTACGCCGAAGCGGCGCGGTTCACACCCGACATGCAGGTTGCGATCCATCACGGCAACGAACGCATCCGCGGTGACGACGCGAGCCAACTGATCCCTGCCGACATCGTCGTCACCACATACGGATTGCTCGCTCGCGATGTCGAGATGCTGTCGGGCATCCAGTGGGGCACGCTCGTGCTCGACGAAGCGCAGGCCGTCAAGAACCACCTCACACGCGCCGCCAAAGCCGTGCGCCAGATCCCCGCGGCACAGAAGCTGGCACTGACGGGCACGCCGGTCGAGAACCATCTCGGCGAACTGTGGGCAATCCTCGACGCCGTCAACCCCGGCCTGTTCGGTAGCTCGGCGCAGTTCGCCGATCGCTACGCGAAGCCGATCCAACGCGACTCGAACCCGGCTGCCACGGCCGCGCTGCGCACCCTCACCCAGCCGTTCATCCTGCGCCGCACGAAGGCCGACAAGACGTTGCTCCCCGAGCTGCCCGACAAGATCGAACAGATCGCGTGGGCGACACTCACCCGCGAGCAAGCAACCATGTATCAAGCCGTGGTCGATCAGCTGCTGGCCCAGGCTCAGGCCGAGACCGGGATGAAGCGCCGTGGCCTGGTGCTGGCCGCGCTCACCAGGCTCAAGCAGATCTGCAATCATCCGGCGCACGCGTCGGGTGACGGCTCACGGCTCGCCGGGCGGTCGGGCAAGCTCACTCGCTTCGACGAACTCGTCGACGACCTGCTCGAGTCCGGCGAGCGAGCACTGGTGTTCACGCAGTTCCGCGAGATGGGGCTTCTGCTGCAGCGCCACCTCGGCGAACGCCTGCACCTCGATGTTCCGTTCCTGCACGGCGGGGTGTCGCGCACGGGCCGAGACACGATGGTTCGCCGGTTCCAGGCGGGCGAGGCCGCGCCCCTGTTGCTGGTCTCGCTCAAGGCCGGCGGTACCGGCCTCAATCTCACGGCAGCGTCACAGGTCATTCACTACGACCGTTGGTGGAACCCGGCGGTCGAGGACCAAGCCACCGACCGTGCGTGGCGACTCGGCCAGGGTCACACCGTGCTGGTCCACAAGATGGTCTGCGAAGGCACGCTCGAAGAACGCATCAGCGAGATGATCGACGACAAGCGCAAGCTCGCCAACTCGGTGCTGGGCACCGGCGAGCAATGGCTCACGGAGTTGAGCACCGACGATCTTCGATCGCTCGTCACGCTCGCGCCGGGGGGTCCACGATGAGCACGCCACTCGATCGCGACGGCCGGCTGGTGTCCACTCGCATCGATGTCCTCATCGTCGGGATGTGCGACCCCGGTCGGTTCAAGCGCGGCCGCGACTACGCCCGTCAGGGCGCCGTGTTCGACCTCGACGTGCAATTCGGCATCCTCGTCGCCCAGGTACAGGGCAGCAGACCGCAGCCGTACACCGTCACCGTGCGGACCACGCCCGGCCTCCCGGGCGACCCCATCGGCAGCCTGGTGCCGACAAGACGCGAGATCATCTTCGACTGCACGTGTCCCGATTCGGAAGAGCCGTGCAAGCACTCGGTCGCGGTGATGGTCGACTTCTCGTCGCGCATCGTCGATGACCTCTCGTTGCTCGCCACATGGCGGGGTGTGGTCGTGCCCGATCAGCCGCGGGCAACGGTGGGTTCGCGCGTGTCGTCGGAATCTCGGTCTCCGACCGCGTCGGCAGCACCAACCGCGTCGTTCGCGTCAGCCATCCGTACCGGGAGCGCAACCGCATTCTCCGACGCAGATCGTGACGCGCTGGAAGCGTTCCTCGGTCAACCGGTCACGTTCGTCGCGCCAACACTGCCCGCCCTCGGTCCCCCGCATGGCGCGTGGGACGAACCATGGTCATCGATGCTCGAAGATGCGCTCGGCGTGCTCACCAACGGCGGACAACTGCGCCGCTGAGCCCGCGCCTACGTCAACGCGGGGAACCATCCCAACACGTCGACCACGAGGTGCGTACTGCCGGCGTTGTTGTACAGCGTGACGTTGCCGTCCGTCCCGATCGGCACGATCACCATGTTCGCGACGGTCTGACCGGTCACGAAGTTCAGATTCGACGCGGTCGGCCGCGGCGCGCCCGTCGGGAAGACGGTCACGAACGAGGCGATCGTCGGCGATGTCACCGTCACGTTGAGGGCCACCGAACCCGCACCACTGGATGGCACGCCACCCCGACCGGTCACGCGCAGAACCAACGACGAACCGGGGCCCTGCAGCGCCCCGGTCTGATACTGGCCGTCGATCGTGGTCAGGCCCGGACGTGTCTCGAGCAGGCGAGCAGGCGTCGACCCGGTGAACACTTCTCCGCTGGGGAACCACCCGAGAACATCGACCACGAAGTGCGTGCTGCCGGCGTTGTTGTACAGCGTCACCTTGCCGCCGGCACCGAGTGGAACGATCACCATGTTCGCCACGGTCTGCCCAGTGACGACGTTGAGGTTCGACGCTGTCGGGCGCGTGGACCCCGTCGGGAACACCGTTGCGAAAGACGCCGACGTCGGCGATGTTGCGGTCACGTTGAGCGCAACCGAACCAACGCCATTGGCCGGCACGCCGCCACGACCGGCGACGGTGAGGTCCAGCGTTCCGAGCGCTCCCACCGCGCCGCCACCCTTGAACTGGCCGTCGACGGTCGCTTGTCCGGGACGGGTGTCGAGCAGTCTGGCCGGGGCGAGGCCGTGGATCGACTCCCCGGCGGGGAACCAGCCGAGCACATCGACCACGAGCTGCACACTGCCGGCATTGTTGTAGAGCGACACCTGTCCGCTGCTGCCGACCGGAACGATCACCATGTTCGGCACCGTCTGCCCGGCGACCGCGTTCAGGTTGGATGCAGTCGGAAGTGTCGATCCGGTCGGGAAGACCGTGATGAAGGTCGCCGCCGTGGGCTCGGTCGCGGTGATGTTGAGCGCGACTGCGCCGGCGCCCGCCAGCGGCACCCCGCCTCGGCCGGCGACGGGAAGCACGAGCGTCGAGCCGGCCCCCAGCGCCCCACCCCGTTGGTACTGACCATCGGCGGTCTGCCCATCGGCGCGTGTGTCGAGCAGGCGACCGGGGGTCAGTCCGTGCAACGCATCGGCGAACGGACAGCTGGTGATGTCGAGCGACCATCCGTTCAGGACGCCGACCTGACCGACAACGTTGTCGTTCACGGTCAACGTCCACGATCCGTTCGGGTCCTCGCCGATGAAGGCGCCCAATGCCTCCTGCGGCGTCAGTGGCGTACGAACCACCCCTGGCGTGTACGAGGCGTCGGTGACAATGTGATCGTCGACGTTGCTCACGTAGGGAATCGCACCCGACGGATCGGCATCGTCGTCCCACACGGTGCCGTTGAACGAATTCGTGCTGCCGTTGCCGGATGTGAGCGTCACGACGGTTCCGGCCGGTGACTGCAGCGTCACGTCGAGCTGATTCGAGGCAGGGTGAGCGAGCGTCGTGGTCACGGCAACCTTGCAGAGATATGCAGCTGCACCGCTCACAACCACGGCAGATGCGACCGAGCCGGTGTCGGGAATGTTGACGGCGGTCGTCATCGATGCCGACGACGAGACCCGGTCGGGCGCCAGGCGCTGACTCGTGACCGACAGCGACCACGAGTCGAGCGACCCGCCATCGCCGTCACTGTCGTCGATCACCGTGAGCGTCCACGTGCCGTTGGGGTCCTCGCCGTCGAACGCCGCCAGCGGCTCTTCCGGTGTCAGCGGAGATGCGACAACGTTGTCGGTGAACGTATGGCGGGTGACGATGTTGCTGTTCCCCGCGAACGGCAGCTGACCGGCCGGGTCGGCGTGATCGTCCCACACGGTGCCGTTGAACACGTTGTGGTTCGCGCCGCCGTTGTCGGTCGTCAGTGTGACGATCGTGCCGCTGGGCGACTGCAGCGTCACGTCGAGATCGGCCGAGAAGTCGTGGCGCAGGAATGTCGTCACATCGAGATCAGCGAGGTGCTTGCCCACGCCCGACACTGCAACGGTGGACACGATCGGCGGGTTCACGAAGGCCGAGATCGATTGCGCGGTCGAGTTCGTGAACACGTCGGTGTGCTGCCCACCATCGAGCGGCGGTGTCGGCGCGACCGCAGCTGCCGCCGAACCGAACGAGACGACGGAGCCGACCAGCACCGCAACGGCCAGGACCTGTGTGCGCATCCGGTCGAAGCTAGTGCAGCCGCCCGCGCCCACGACCGCGGCCACTCCCGCTCGCCATCGGCCGCGGCTGTCAGCCGGGCGCTCCGACCGTCAGCCCAACGGGTTGGGCATCTGTCCGAACAGCGCAACGGCCTGATGCAGCGGGACCAGGTCGCGGCGCGGCGCGCGGCGTTCGGCCTCGGCCATCGCGTCGCTGGCGAGATGACGCAGCTCGGCGTTCTCGGCGCGGAGGCGCTCGACCTCTGATTCGAGCATCATCACCCGGCGGATGCCCTCGAGGTTCATGCCCTCGCCGGCCAGTTCTTGGATCCGGCGCAGCCGTTCGATGTCGATGTCGCTGTAGCGACGGTTACCGCCCTGCGAACGTGCCGGCGCGACCAGCCCGCGCCGCTCGTAGATGCGGAGCGTCTGCGGATGCATGCCGGCCAGCTCGGCTGCGACCGAGATCACGTACACCGCATGGGATCTGCTGCGCATGATCATGCCTCCAGGTGTGCTCTTGGCGACACCGTAGTCGCTGACGCGACCGCCTCGATCGCCTCACGTTGCTGATCGGTGAGCGACGTCGGCACCTGGACCTCGACCGTGACGATGAGATCGCCCGTGTGCTTGGCAGTCTCGATGCCTTTGCCCTTGACCCGGTGGCGGGTACCGGACTGGGTGCCGGGCTTGATCCGCAGCGTCACCTTCTGCCCCAACAAGGTCGGCACCTCGATGTCGCTGCCCAGTGCGGCTTCGGCAAACGTGATCGGCACGCGCAGCGTGAGGTTGGTGCCATCGCGGCCGAACAGCTTGTGCGGCGTCACGTGACAGTCGACGAGCAGATCGCCGGCAGGTCCGCCGTTGCGACCCGGGCCACCCCTGCCCTTCAGGCGAATCTTCTGACCATCGGCCACACCCGCGGGCAGGCGGACCTTGACCTCACGCGCCCGCTTCTCGACGCCCGAGCCGCGACATGTGGGGCATGGTGATTCGATGACGACACCTCGGCCCTGACACGCACGACACGGCGAGCTGAACGAGAAGAAACCCTGGTTGTCGTCGACGACACCTCGACCACCACACTGCGAGCACGTCTTCGGATGCGTGCCTGGCTTGGCACCCGAGCCGTTGCACGTCGAGCACTGCGCATCACTGGTGAGGTACAGCGTGGTGGTCATGCCCTGCACCGCGTCGACGAAGTCGAGCGTCAGCGAGGCCTCGAGATCTTCGCCGCGCTGCGGGCCACCACCGGCCGATGCACCGCGACCGCGGCCGCCGCGATTGAACATGCCGCCGAGCAGGTCGCCGAGGCCGTCGGCACCGACGTTGAAGTTGAACGGGCCGGTGTTGCCACCGCCCCCGGGAAACCCCATGCCACCCGCCGGTCCGAGACGACGAACCTCGTCGTACTCCTTGCGCTTGGCTTCGTCGCCGACCACGTCGTACGCGGCCGAGACTTCCTTGAAGCGGTTCTCGGCGGCGACGTTGTCGGGGTTGGTGTCGGGGTGGTTGTCGCGCGCGAGCTTGCGGTACGCCTTGGTGATGTCCTTCGGCGTGGCGTCCTCTGCGACACCCAGCACCTTGTAGAAGTCCTTCTCGTACCAGTCCCGCTGCGCGGCCATGTCAGCCTCGGACCTTGACCATCGCTGGTCGCAGGACGCGACCCTTCCAGCGGTAGCCAGTGCGCAACACATCGCTGACGGTCGGTTCACCGTCGCCCGGTTCGTGGACGACGGCGTCGGCGAGCGCAGGATCGAACGGCTTCTCGGCCAGATCCAGCGCTTCGAGGCCCTGCTTCTGGAGCACGCCCATCAGCTGCGACCAGATCGGCTCGACACCGTCTGCACCGTGGCTGAACGCTGCTTCGCACGCATCCAACACCGGCAGCAGCGCCTCGACCAACTTGCCCGAGGCGCGGTCGATCTCATCGCCCTGCTGCGCGGTGATTCGCTTGCGATAGTTCTCGAAATCGGCCTGTAGACGCATGGCCGTGTCCTTGAAGGCGTCACGGTCACGCGTGACGGCAGCGAGCTCGGTCTCCGTTTCCGGCTCGACCTCGACGACGTCGGCCGCGTCTGCGGTCGTGCCGTCGAGGTCCTGCAGGAACTCGTCGAACGCATCGAGGCCCGGCGTGTCTGCGCCGTCCCCCACTGGCGATCGTGACGTCGGCGCCGCACCCTCATCGGGTGTGCTCGCGTTCTGCTCGTGGTCGGTCATGGTCGGTCGCTCACTTGTCGTCGACGATTTCGGCGTCGACGATCTCCTCGTCGTCAGCCGCGCCGCTCTGACCGCTGGCGGACGAACCGGTCGCGTTGGTATCGCGAGCCGCAGCTTCGTACAGCTTCTGGCCGAATGCCTGCAGTGCGGTGGTGAGCGCGGACGTTGCCTCCTTGATGGCGCCGTTGTCGTTGCCACTGAGTGCTGTCTTCAATCCGGCCAACGGTGTCTCGACCGATGCCTTGTCCTCGTCGCTGACGGTGGACGCCTGATCGCGCAGCATCTTCTCGGCCTGGTACACGGCCGAGTCGGCGTTGTTGCGCACTTCGGCTTCCTCGCGGCGCTGCTTGTCGTCCTCGGCGTGAGCCTCCGCGTCTTTGACCATCTGGTTGATGTCGTCCTTGCTCAGCGTGCTCTGCCCACTGATCGTCATCGACTGCTCCTTGCTCGTGGCCCGGTCCTTGGCGGACACGTGCACGATGCCGTTGGCGTCGATGTCGAAAGTGACCTCGATCTGGGGGATGCCACGCGGCGCCGGCGGCAAGTCGACGAGCTGGAACTTGCCGAGCGTCTTGTTGTACCCAGCCATTTCACGCTCGCCCTGCAGCACGTGGATCTCCACGCTGGGCTGCATGTCTTCCGCGGTCGTGAAGACCTCGGTACGGCGGGTGGGGATGGTGGTGTTGCGCTCGATGAGCTTGGTCATGACGCCACCCTTGGTCTCGATGCCGAGGCTCAGCGGCGTGACGTCGAGCAGCAGGACGTCCTTGACGTCGCCCTTCAGCACGCCGGCCTGGATCGCGGCACCGACGGCCACGACTTCGTCCGGGTTCACGCTGCGGTTCGGCTCTTTGCCGGTGAGGCTCTGGACGAGATCGGCAACGGCCGGCATACGCGTCGACCCACCCACGAGGATGACGTGGTTGAGCTGACCCTTGCTGACCCCGGCGTCCTTGAGCGCCTGCTCGAACGGGATCCGGCAACGCTCGATGAGATCGGCCGTCATCTCCTGGAACTTGGCCCGGGTGAGGGATTCGTCGAGGTGCAACGGACCCTCGGCGGTCGCGGTGATGAACGGCAGGTTGATCTGCGTCTGCTGGACCTGGCTGAGCTCGATCTTGGCCTTCTCGGCTGCTTCCTTCAGGCGCTGGGTGGCCATCCGGTCCTTGTCGAGGTCGACGCCGTGCGCGGACTTGAACTGCTGGACCAGCCAGTCGATGATGCGCTGATCCCAGTCGTCGCCACCGAGGTGAGTGTCACCGTGGGTGCTCTTGACCTCGAACACGCCGTCGCCGATCTCCAGCACGGACACGTCGAACGTGCCACCGCCGAGGTCGAACACCAGGACGGTCTCGTCCTCGGTGCCCTTGTCGAGACCGTAGGCCAATGCAGCCGCGGTCGGCTCGTTGATGATCCGCAGGACTTCGAGCCCGGCGATCTGGCCGGCTTCTTTGGTCGCGGTGCGCTGGGCGTCGTCGAAGTACGCGGGCACGGTGATGACGGCCTGGGTGACGGTGTCACCCGTGTACGCCTCAGCATCGCGCTTGAGCTTCATCAGCGTGCGAGCGCTGATCTCTTGCGCCGTGTAGCGCTTGCCGTCGATGTCGCTGCTCTTCCACGACGTGCCCATCTCGCGCTTGATGCTGCGGAAGGTGCGGTCAGGGTTGGTGATCGCCTGACGCTTGGCGACTTCACCGACCAGCACCTCACCAGCCTTGCTGAATGCAACCACGCTGGGCGTCGTGCGGGCACCCTCTGAGTTGGGGATGACGACGGGCTCGCCCGCCTCCAGGAAGGACACGACGCTGTTCGTCGTGCCGAGGTCGATTCCGACTGCCTTGGCCATGGTGTTGTACTCCTGCTGATAACGGGTAAGAGGGGTCATGCACGCCCGAAGATGTTGAGCGAACGTGACGCAACATTACCCGGGGATCAGCAGCAGGCCAACCCGGTACGCAGAAAACTTGAGTGACTATGACTCAACTTCTGACGTGCGTGCGAAAAGATGCTGTGGCTCAGAAGTCGACGTGGCCAACGATCGCGAGCGTGGTCAGATCATGGATCTGCACGCCTTTGGTGCTCAGCGCGACGAGCTGATCGCTGGCGATCATCGTCCGCCGGATCTGATACCACGCCGGCAACTCGCCCTGCTTGACGAGCTTGCCGTCGACGATCTTGGCCACGATGGCCGAGGCGCAGCTGTCCTCCTGCGAGCAGTTCAGGTTGCGCGGCACGACCACGGTTCCGGTCTCGGCCCAGAAGAGGAAGGCATGTGGATCGAAGGTCGCCTCGCTTTCCTGGCCGACAGCGACCGTCGACACCCGCTTCGGATGAGCCGGGTCCGAGACGTCGAACAGCGAGAGTTGCGTGGCTGTCGCGTTGTCGCGTCCGGCAGCCCCGATCGTCAACAGCATGCCGTCGCCCACCGGCTGGAGGTAGGTGGAGAAGCCGGGTACCTCGATCTGACCCTTCAACACCGGCGCAGTCGGGTCGGTGAGGTCGACGACATACAGCGGGTCGATCCGGCGGAACGTCACGACATAGGCGAGGTTGTCGAAGAAGCGCACGCCCTGGATCTGCTGGGTGCGGCCGAGGCCGCCGAGGGTGCCGACCTCGACGAGCTGGCTGCCCTCTTCGGAGAAGACGTGGATGCCGCTCTCGCGAGTGTTGCCGAACCCACCCGAGTTGGTGGTCGTCGCGACGCGCAGCTTGCCCTGGTACTCGCTCAGCGAATACGAGTTGAGCACCGTGCCGTCCACCGTGCCACTGGCGACGTAGTCGGCCCCGTCGGTCGCCGTGAGATCGAACGCGTGCACGTCGGTCGTCGCCGACACGTTGCGCAGCGGCACCGTCTTCGATTCATTGCTCTCGGGATACGCCATCGTGGTCACGTAGAGGCGGTCGGTCGAGGCGTACACCGTCTGGGCGTCGGCGATCACGCCAGCCGAACCGACGAGCGGGTGATCGGACCCGGTGAGGTCCACCGTCGCCACCCACACGGTGTTGAAACCGGAGAACTGCTCGGGGCGACCGACCTGAGCGCAATCGAGGACCTGATGCACCGAGCCGGTTCCGCCGGTGGGTCCCTCGTCGTACGCGCGGGGCAGCAACTGGTCGGCCGTGGCGTCGTTGATCACCTGCTTGTTCTGTGCGAGTGCGGCATCGGTGCTGTCGGTCGAACCATCACGGGGTTGTACGAATGCCAGATGGCTGGCGAACGGCAGCTTGACGACGATGCGCGCCCGGCCATCGATCGAGCGGGTCGCCAGCAGCGTCCCTTCGAGATGCGTCCGCTTCAGCAGCGAGAGGACGCCGTCGTTGATGGCATACAGCGACGAAACCGTGTCCTGATCACCACTGACGAAGTCCTGACCGACGACGAGCAGGCGGCTGCCGTACAGGATCATCTGCGGTTGCGGCGTCGCTTCGTCGATGTTGCTGACGACCTTCGGGCTCTGCAGATCGACGCTTCGCAGATGACCGTCGATCAAGCTGTAGACATAGCGACCGTCGGTCTCGGACACATCACCTTCGTCGACGCCCGCCTCCTGGGTGTTGGTGCTCGACGTCCCACTGTCAGCTGTCGAGCCCGGGGTCGCCGGTGCCGATGCATCGTCGGACGGCATTGCGGCTGCCGTCGTGGCCGGGGCTCCCGCCGTCGTCGCTGCCGTTTGGCCGGCGGTTGTGTCGGCCGTCGCCGAGTCCTCGTCGATGGGCCCACCCGGCTCGACGATGTAGCCAGGCGCATCCAAGCCGTACGCGGTGACCCTCGCCAGCATCTGCTGTTGCGTCCACTTCAGGAAGTCACTGCAGTCGGTGAACTCCTCGAAGTGGGCGACTCGCGACGGCCCACCGGTCGCATCCGGTGATGATGCAGAACGCGGAGAGCTGCCTGCCGTCGAGTCTCCGGACGACTTCGTCGTCGACGAACATCCCGCGCCGAAAACGACGGCGAGGGCGAGTGCCGTCGACACAGAGACGGTGCGGGCGCGCAGTGATCCGGACTTCGATGGTGTGGCGGGCGTCATGCGGATGAGACGTCACGAGCGACCGATGCGGTTCCGCCGAATCGACATTGCTTCGCGGCCGTGCTACTGCTTCGTCGTCCTCAACTCCTTGATCGCGATGCGCGGCTTCGACCGACCTCGGTCCGAGCGCCGTGATCAGCCGAGTCGCCTCGGTGTTCAGGACCCCGCCGCCATCCGATCACGCAACGTCGCCAGGCCCGGACCACCGAGGCCGTTCAGTCCGGCGCTTCGTCCGGTCATCGCCAGCAGCAACGAGCGGCTCGGGCCGGTGACCTCTGGCCCGCTGCCATGGGTCCAGTCCACATCGGACGGCGCGAGCCGCAGGCCGGCGATGCGCTTCTTGGTACCGACCGGGAAGTTGGCGCCGGTGTACATCTGCAGGCACGCGACCATCGCCGCGGGATCGACATCGTCGGTGCGCCCGAGCGCGCCACGAATGTCCTCGCCGTGGACGACGACCTCACCGAGCATCGTGATCACGGGGGCAGGTGCGCGATTGGTCGTGGTCAGTCGAGCCCGTAGTCGCTCGATGATCTCTGCCGACGGAAGTGCGCCAACCTTGCGGGCATCGCGATCGATCATCGTGTTGAAGCGAAAGCCGTTGGCGATCATCCGCTTGGCGAAGTTGGCCTTCGTCTGCTCCGCGCCGGCGACGATGTGAGCGGCCGCGATCTGCACGGTCCACTCCCCACACAGCGACGGTCGCGACCAATCCCCGGGTGCCAATGATTCGAGCATGTCGGCAACACCTGCGCGCTCGTGATGGATCAGCTTCCATGTCGTCGTGTCGTCCACGTCGCCTCCTTCGTCGAACAGTTCCGGGCGGAACCGCTGACTGACGACGAACGAGGACCGTGCATATCGACAGTCACTTCGCGGAGCCCCAAGATCGACTTCGAGGCCGCGGCCGGTGCTCACGCAATTGCCGCCGACACGCCGACGATTGATTGTGGCACCGGTGTACGCTCAAAATTCTGGAGGTGGCTGTGATGGCCGTCGTGTGGATCGCGGTGTGTGTGCTGCTGGTCGCGGCAGAGCTGCATCACCTTGCCTTCTTCGCCATGTTCGGGGCTGCCGGTGCAGCTGCCGCAGCAGTGATTGCGGTCGTCACACCGTCATCGATCGTCCTCCAACTCATCGTCGCGATCGCGGTGGCAGCCGCGGGCATCACGTTGGTCCGGCCATACGTCAGCAAGGCGTTCGCCGTGCGCGGGCCGGGCACATCGATCCGCGGCGTACACGGTGGTTTGATCGGCGCACGTGGCATGACGATCGACGAGGTCAAGTTCGATCCCAATGGTCACGTCCGCCTCGTCGGCGAGAGTTGGCTGGCGATCACTGCTGATGGTTCATCGATTCCTCCGTCGACACCGGTGATCGTCACCAAGGTCGTCGGCACAACTCTGACGGTGCGAGCCGCAGAAGAACTTTGGGAGCTCACATGATCGCGCTCAGCAGTGTCTCGATCGGCGCCCTCGTCGTCGTCGCCATCATCGTCGTCATCTTGTTGTTCATGCTGCGCAAGATGGTCAACATCGTGCAGCAGGGCGAGGTGGGCGTCGTCAAACGTCTCGGCGAATACCGCAAGACGCACGAGCCGGGCCTGGTGATCCTCGGCCCATTCATCGACTCGCTGCAGAAGGTGGACATGCGCGAGATTCCCGTCCCCGGTGATCGTCAAGAGGTCATCACCAAGGACAACGTCGTCGTCACGGTCAACGCCACGATCTTCACTCAGATCGTCGACGCCAAGCAGGCGTTGTTCAGTGTGGCCAATTTCAGCGTCGCGATCGACGCGCTGGCCCGCACCGCTCTTCGCTCGGTCATCGGCACGCTGTCCCTCGACGAAGCCCTGTCCGAGCGTGAGCGAATCAACACCGACGTTCAACTGCAGATGGAAGCCGTCACCGACAAGTGGGGCATCCGCATCGCACGCATCGAGATCGTCGAGATCACACCCCCACCGAAGATCCTCGAAGCCCTCGCTCTGCAGAAGCAGGCAGACCAGGAGAAGCGGGCCAAGATCCTCCAGTCCGAGGGCAATCAACAGTCCGCGATCAACATCGCGGACGGCGCGGCAAAGGCGGCCATCCGCGCCGCCGAGGGCGAGCGCGAGGCGGCGATCCTGCGCGCCGAGGGCAACCGGCAGGCATTCATCCTCGAAGCGCAAGGCCGAGCCCAAGCGATTGCCAGCATCTACAACGCGATCCGTGCCGCCAATCCCGACCCGAGTCTGATCGCAATCCTGCAGCTCGAGACCTTGGCGAAGTTCGCCGAGAGCGACAACACCAAGATCGTCGTGCCGTTCGAGAGCGCCGCACTGCTCGGGGCGGCGCAGGCACTGCGGTCGGTGCTCGACGCCGTCCCTACCGCCTGATCGTCGACTGCCTGCCTGATCGGTCGACGGCCTGCCTGATGGTCGCCGGCTGATCGAGAGTGGCCGATCTGGGACCGCTGCTGGGTGTCAGCGAACGCCGAGGAGCAGTTCGTTCATCAACTGGTCGAGCCGCTCGAGTCCATAGCCGCGCGCTGACATCGCGGCCAGATCGTACGTCTCGCCGCTGATCGACGCGATCGCGTCTGACCCGAGGCCTTCCGGTGCCGTTGGCAAGCCGAGATCGGCGACGCCGGCAACGGCCAACGCGTCCTGGATCTCAGGGTCGGTGTGGAAGCGCGCAACCTTGTCCTTGAGGATCAGGTACGTGCGCATGCAACCCTTGGCGAAGTCCCACACACCCTCGGCATCCTCGGTGCGGTAGGCGTGTGCGTCGAAGTGGCGCATGCCGTCCCAACCCGAATCCTCGAGCAGACGCACGAGGTTGAACGCGTCGCGGATGCCCTCGCTACCGAAGCGGAAGTCCTGGTCGAACTTGCCGATTCGCTGTGCATTGAGGTCGATGTGGAACAACTTGCCCTGCCACAGCGCCTGGGCGACGCCCTGGGTGAAGTTGAGTCCGCTCATCGTCTCGTGGGCGAACTCGGGGTTGAGGCCGACCATCTCGGGCCATTCGAGCTCGTTGATGAACGCCAACGCATGGCCGACGGTGGGCAGGAAGATGTCGCCGCGTGGTTCGTTCGGCTTGGGCTCGAGCGCGAAGCGGATGTTGTAGCCACGCTCGCGCGCATACGCGCAGCACAGGTTGACGGCCTCGGCGTAACGATCGAGCGCGTTTCGAGTGTCCTTGGCTGCTTCGACTTCGAGGCCCTCACGTCCGCCCCACATGACGTACACCTCGGCGCCGAGTTCGGTGCCGACATCGATCGAGTCGAACGTCTTCTTGACCGCGTACCGGCGCACCTTCGGGTCGTTCGCCGTGAACGCGCCCTCCTTGAACATCGGCTGGCTGAAGAGGTTGGTGGTTGCCATCGGCACCTTCAAGCCGGTTTCGTCGAGCGCGCTGCGGAAGTCCTTCATGATCCGTTCCTTGACCGCGGCCGGCGAGCCGAACGGGATCAGGTCGTCGTCATGAAAGTTGACACCGTAGGCACCGAGTTCGGCCAGCTTGTGAACGGACTGCACGGGATCGAGCGGCGCGCGGACTTCGAAGCCGAACGGGTCGCGTCCGGTGTTGCCGACGGTCCACAAACCAAATGTGAACTTGTGCTCCGGACGGGGGGTGAAGTCGGTCATGGTGCGGGTCCTTCCGTGCTTTCGTTGTGAAGTGGTACTTCGTGAGGATTACGAGATCGTGCGCTTGCGGCTGATCGCATCGACCGACGCGGCGAGCAGCAGCACCAGACCGGACACGATGAACTTGACGCCGGAGCTGCTGAACTCGATCGTGGAGCGCAGCGTCGTGCCAGTGCCGAGCAGATGGAGACGGAAGTGGACGGTGCCGAGGAGACCGAGCCCGTTCGGGATCAGCGCCAGGACGAGACCACCGAGCACGGCGTTGAGCATCCGACCCTTGCCGCCGAACAGCGACGTGCCACCAATGACCGCTGCGCCAACCGCGAGCAGCAGCGTGTCGTTGCCGCCCGTCTGTGGATCGACCGACGTGAGGCGTGACGCCAAGAACGCGCCACCGATGCCGGCCAACAGTCCGCAATATGCGAACGCGGAGGCCTTGATGCGGAACACGTTGATACCCGCGCGACGGGCAGCCTCGGGGTTGCCGCCGACGGCGTAGAGATGGCGACCGTAACGAGTGCGGGTGAGCGAGAACGTCAACACCACCACCAGGATCGCGACGAGCGGCACCGCATACGGCACGCCCTCGAGCACGATTCCGTTCTCCTTCGCGGCCGGGAGCGCGCGGTTGGTGGAGAGCAGCGCCGTGAAGGCCGCAACGCCGGCGGCGACGAGGCCGATTTTCACCAACGCCATCGACAGTGGGATCGAGCCGCCTGATTGTCGCTGCCGTCGAACGACGCTGAGCCCGAACAGCCCGACACCGGCGATCGACACGATCCAGCCGACACCGATCGCCATGTTGCCGTTCTCGATCGCGGTGATCTTGCTGTTCTCGATGTGAATCGTGCCACCGTCTTTGGCCAGCAGCAGCAGAATGCCCTGGAACGACAAGAAGTTGGCGAGCGTCACGATGAAGGACGGAATGCCGATCTTGGCGACCATGTAACCCGTGAAGCTGCCGAGCGCGAGCGCGACGATCGTGCAGATGATGATCGTCGGGCCGAGCCCCCAACCCTTCTGGAGGCGAACAGCCAGGACGGCGGCAGTGACACCGGCGGTGTAGCCGGCGGACAGGTCGATCTCGCCGAGCAACAGCACGAACGACACCGCCATCGCGATGACCACGACCGGCGCGGCCTGCTGCAACAGGTTGGCGAAGTTGGTCACCGAGAGGAAGGTCGACGGTCGGGTCACACCGAACAGGACGGTGAGGACGACGATCGCAAAGAGCGCGGGCCAGGCCCCGAGATCGCCCGAGCGAAGCTTCGAGACGTAGTTGTGCACCGATTCCGACAGCGAGTTCTTGCGCGTGTCGAGCGAGAAGTCAGATGCTGCTTCGGTCGGTCCCGGCACGGTTGACACAGGCGCGGCGGGAGTTCCGGGGTTGCCCGCGCTGGCGGAGGTCATGGGGTCGATCTCGGACATCAGATCGTCACCTCTTCGGCCTTCTGCAGGCCGATGTCGCCGGACTGGCCGGACGTGATCAGTTCGACAAGGGTTTCTCGTCGGGTTTCCTTGGTCACCGGGATATCGGCGGCAATGCGTCCGAGGTACATCGCACACACTCGATCGGCGACCTGCAAGACGTCGTTCATGTTGTGGCTGATCAACACCACACCCAGTCCCTTGTTGGCCAGGTTGCGGACGAGGTCGAGCACCTGCTTGGTCTGGGCCACGCCGAGAGCGGCGGTGGGCTCGTCGAGCAGCACCACTTTCGAGTTCCACAGGACCGCCTTCGCGATCGCAACCGTCTGGCGCTGCCCGCCCGACAGTGACGAGACCTGCTGGCGAACGCTCTTCACCGTTCGCACCGACAAACTGGCCAGCGTGTCGCGAGCGAGCTGTTCCATCGCTCGCTCGTCGAGCAAGCCGTTCTTCAACCGCTCGCGGCCGAGGAACAGGTTCTGAACGATGTCGAGGTTCTCGCACAGGGCGAGGTCCTGGTAGACGACTTCGATACCGAGCGCTGCTGCGTCCTTCGGACCGTGGATCGTGACCGGGGTGCCGTTGAACGACATGGAACCCGAGTCCGTACCGTAGATGCCGGTGACGCATTTGACGAGCGTCGACTTGCCGGCGCCGTTGTCGCCGATGAGTGCTGTCACCTTGCCGGGATACACCCGGAAGTCGATGTCGTGCAGCACGTGCACCGGTCCGAATGTCTTGTTGATCCCCTGTAGTTCGAGGATCGGTTCGACGTCACTCACTTGGCCCCCTTCGACGCTGGATGGCGCCAGTATCCCACTCCGCTGAAACCGCCGCCGCAACGACGGCACAGACACCGGTGGCCGCCCCTCGCGGGGCGGCCACCCATTCCTTCAGCCGGTCACCCGGCTCCTTCGATGTGGATCGTGTGATCGACAGAGTCGATCAGACGCCGTTTGCCTTGCACAGGTCTTCGATGTCCTTGCAGACGTCGGCACGCTTGACGAAGCCATCCGCCACGGGGACCTTGACCGAGTCGATGTAGATCGGCTGGATCTTGGCCTGGATGTAGGGGATGTCACCGGTCTTGTTGTTGATCGTGACCGTGGTGTCGGGCTTCTTGCCGGCGATCAGTGCGACCGCTGCGTCAACTGCACCCTGAGCCTCGGCGATGACGGGCTTGTAGACCGTCATGCACTGGGTGCCCTGGAGGATGGCGCGAAGGCCGTCGACCGTGGCGTCCTGACCCGTGGCCGGAACCTTGAGGCCGTTCTTGGTGAGCACTGCCTGGGCAGCGAGCGAGAGGCCGTCGTTGGCGGCGAGCACGCCGTCAACCTTGCCACCAGCGGCGGTGAGCATCTGCTCGAACAACTGGCCACCGACTTGGTTGTCCCACTTCGGGACGGCCTGGTCGCCGACGATGTTGATGCCGCTGTCCTTGATCGCCGCGAGGTAGCCCTGCTTGAACAGCGTGGCGTTGTTGTCGTCGGGCGAACCGTCGAGCTCGATGACGTTCTTGCCCTTGGCAGCAGCGCCGCCGAGGCACTTGACGATGCCTTCGCCCTGAGCGGTACCGACGGCGACGTTGTCGAACGACACGTACACGTCAGCGGCGCCACCGAGTGTGAGGCGGTCGTAGTCGATGTTCTTGACACCGGCTGCTTTTGCCTTGTTCTGGATGGCAGCACCCGAGGCGGAGTCGAGGTCGACGATCGCGAGGACCTTGACGCCCTCGGTGATCATCTGGTCGGCGATGGTCGCCATCTTCGTTGCGTCGCCTTCGGCGTTCTGGATGTCACAGGTGAGTCCAGCCTTGGCGCATGCTGCGGTGATCAACGGACGGTCGAAGCCTTCCCAGCGAGCTGAGGACTTCGAGTCGGGAAGGATGAAGCCGACCTTGCCGCCGCCGCTGGCTGCGGGAGCCGTGGTGGCGCCTGCTGCGGCTGTCGTGGCTGTTGCTGCCGTGGTGGTGGTTGCGGCCTTCTTGTCGCTCCCACAAGCCGAGGCGAGAATCGCGAGTGATGCGATCATGACGACCGCGCGCGTTGACCTTGTTTGCATGGATGAAATCCCCCTGGATCGTGCGTAACCGGACCGGAGGCGGCCGGATTCAACGCCGCGCGAACATAACACAACTTCCGTGCAATTTGTTGTTGTCCTGAACAATTTTTTTACCCAGCGTTCACGCCACTGACCTAGATGCGCAGCCCCGCATCCGCCATCCGAAGGCATCCGCCACGGTCACGCCCGCCGCGGCCCGCGCCGGGTTCGCCCGGCTCGCGCAGGCAAACCCGGCGCGCTGTCGAGTTCGAAAATCAATGACGGGGAACCGCGCCCGATTGACCTGGCCTGGCAAGGCAACGGCGGCGCGGTCGCTGGCGACAGCGCCGCGGCCGTTGCGGCGGTTCAGGTCGCGGCGATGAGGGTGGGGTCGGTGAAGATCCGCTCGGCGCCGTGGATCGCGCCGCCCAGCGCTGCGGCGGAGAAGCCGAGCGTCGACACCTCGATCAGGCACTGGCGGATCGAGCCCGGCATCGAGTTGGCGTGTGCGGTCTCGATCACCTTCGGCACGACCCACTTGGCGAGATGCGACGGGTGCCCGGCGAGAACCACCACCTCGGGGTCGAGGGTGTCGATCAGGTTCGCGATGCCGATGCCGATCCAATAGGCCCACTCGTCGAGCGCGGCGAGCACTGCCGGTTCGCCCCGTTCGGCGGCTTGTGCCACCGGCAACGTGCGTGCCTCGTACTGGAACTCGCCGTCGGCCAACATCGCATCAGCGAGATCCGGCACGGTTGCGCGCAGCAGTGCCGGCAAACCGACGAGCGTCTCCCAACATCCGAAGCTGCCGCAGCCGCACGGTCGGCCACCGATCGGCTGCACCGTGGTGTGTCCGATCTCGCCCGCGGCACCGGACGAACCGCGCTGCAGCGCACCGTTGACGATGAGACCCCCACCCACGCCGTTCTCGACGAGGACGTAGACGAGCTCGCGAGTGCCGGCATGGGCGCCGGCGCGGAACTCGGCGAGTGCACCGAGGTTGGCTTCGTTGTCCAGCCACAGCGCGACCCCGGGACCGACGATGCGCCGGATCTCGGCCAGCAGCGGCACGTTGCGCCAACCGAGGTTCGGGGCAAAGCGCACCGAGCCGCGCTCGATGTCGACGACACCGGGCACCGCGACCGTGATGCCCGACAGTTGCTGCCCCAACGACGTGATCACCTCGATCGTGTCGTTCAGTTGCTGACCGAGGACGTCGATCAACACCGACGGCTCGGTCGTGCCCGTCGCGCGTTGAGCGATGCGCCGTTGCAGCACTTCGCGCCCGCCGAGGTCGCGAACGTAGATCGCGATCGAGCCGACGTTGAGCTCGACACCGATGGTGACGACGTGCGAACCATCGAGTTCCAACAGCGTCGCCGGCCGACCGCGCCGCCCGTCGGCCTCGAGGCCGATCTCGCGGACGAGTCCGAGTTCGATCAGCTCAGCGGCGAGGCTCGAGACCGTGGCCCGTGTCAGACCGGTGATCGCGGCGATGCCGGCACGCGAACGTCGACCGCCGCCGGCGAGCAGCCGGAGCACCAACGACAGGTTGTGACGGCGCACGTGGAGCTGTTCGACGGGCAGGTCGTGGCGGACCGCGGCAGGCGTGAACGGGCGCGTCATGGCCTGCCCGGCCTTCCCCCCCGCTTCGACGTGACCCTGCACGTGGCGCATTCAATCACGGACACGGGCAACAGGTTCGACATCGCGCGGCAACGCTCGTCGCGACTCAACTGGTCCGGCAGCGTTCCTCGCGCCAGATCAGCGGTGACTCAGCCGGCCGCCGGAACCTGCTCCTCTGGCGGTCTCACGTGCCGGAACATCGCGAGAAGCAGCAGGTCATAGGTACCTTTCAGCGTGCCGGCGATGATCAGCGGCCAGCCGAACGAACTGTGGTCGAGCATCCATCCGACGAAGATCGGCGGGATCGCAGAGACCAGGCTGCGGGGCACATTGGTGACGCTCGCAGCGACTGCGCGTTCGGCCGGGGACACGACCGCCATGACGTACGAGTTCCGTGCCGGGGCGTCCATCGCCGACAGCAGGCTGCGCGCGACGAGACACACGACGGCGAGCCCGAGGTTCGGCATCAGCGCCGCGCTGATCAGCAACAGTTGCGCCGGCAGATGAGTGAACACCATCGTGCGGATCAGGCCGATGCGCGTCGCGATCTTCACCGAGACGAAGACCGAGAACGCCGAGCACAGGCCGGTCCAGAACAGCAGCGCGCCAGCGGCGGTCACCGACAGATCGAAGCGTCGATAGAGCCACAGCGCGATCAGCGACTGGCCGACGAAACCTCCTCCGAGCGCATCGAGACTGAACACCGCGGCGAGGCGATACACGATCGAACGGGATGCCCCGAGCGGCTCGGGTTTCTGATGCGCGGCGGGCTCGATCGCCGGCGACAGCGACCGGTAGATCAACAGGGCTGCAACACCTCCGATCGCGTAGACCGCGAACACACCGCGCAACGTCTGAGCGTGACTCAACGACGTGTGCGCGGTGATCCAATCCGGGATGCCTGCAGCGAGCGATCCGACTGCGCCGAAGATGCTGCCGACGAACGCGTATCGCGCAAACATCGCCGTGCGCCGATCGTCGGGCGCCGTGCTGGGCAGCAACGATTGCTCCATCGGCAGGAACACGCTGACGTCGCCACCGCTCGGGTTCATCGTACCGATGGTTCCGAGCACCAACAGCGCGATGAACGCGGTGGACGTCGCGTAGACGACACCTGTCGCGGTCATCAGCACCGCCCCTGAGAGCAGTACGTGGCGGCGCTGGAAGCGGTGGCCGTACCAACCTGTGACCAGTGTCAGCGCCGCGGACCCGATCAGCATCGCGGTGACGATGACGCCGATCCGTTGTCCGCTGTAGTGCAACAGCGTGAGGTATGCGGCGAGAACCACCGACACGGCGCCGTCGACGAAGCCGCGGATGCCGCGCGTCGCGACCAGACGTCGGCCGTCCGCCGACAGCATCGGCCGCTTGGTCTCCGCAATGGTCACATCGACGACACGGCCCGCCGAGTGGTGCCGGCACGGGGGTGGCTGGCGACGGCGACGATGCCGTCACACGACGACGCTCGAACGACCCATGTTGCGAGTGCTCGGTCGCCGGTGCCGTCGTTGCGTGAGCCGCCGTCGAGTCGAAGCGCGCTGCGCCCCGTCAATTGACCGAGTGTCACCCGGTTCGGGCCTCGCTCGATCGACGTGCCATCGGGAAGTTCGAGCTCAGCGGTCAGCGGCAGCACCAACCGGTCACGGGTGGCGCGAGCACTGATCTGAGTCGGCAGCCAACCGGTGTTGGCGATGCCGACATCGATGCGCCAGAGCGAGTCGCCGAGCGATGCCGACGTCGCGTGGAGAATTTCGATGCACGGCGCAGCGAGCGCCTGATGGACCGCGAAGTCAGCGTGCGGGCGGACTTCCGCGGCCAGCATCGCCGGCGGAGCATTGGTGAGGATGTGGAACCAGTCGGCGCCACCGATCTCGACCGGACCCAGTTGCGGATGCTCGAACGGTTCCCACGGCAGGTAGAACTCGCCGAGATCGTCGCTCCAACGCGCGATCGCGAGTTCCTCGTCGGGCGTCAAACCGACGTACCAGATCTCGGTCGAGCTGCGGGTGCCGGTGGCCGCGAACACGACGTCCCAGAACTCGGTGGTCCACGAGAACACGCCGAGGTGTTCGTACGCCCAGTCGTCGGCCGCACCGCTCATCGTGTCGGACTTGTCCCAGGTGAAGTCCTCGAACACCGAGTGCACGGGGTATCCGGTCAACTCGACGCCGCGGGCCCCGAGCTGCTTCCAGGTCCACACATCGGTGGGTGGCAACGCCGAATCAGCCTGCGTGCTGGATGGTCTCAGCAGGACGCCACCGGACGTGTGATATGCGTTGTAGCCGCAGATGTTCGGCCTGGCGACGATGGCTCGGACCAGCGAATCGATCTCGGGTTCACTCAGCGGGTGATCGCCCGATCCACGCACGCCCGTGCCCCACCCAGCGGGGAAGTTGCGGTTCATGTCGAGCCCCTCGGGCGCACGTGGCGTGGGAACGGTGAACCCGTCGTAGTCGGCGATGGTGCCTTCGGCGAGCAATCGATAGCGCACGACCGCGTTGGCAACGACACCGTCGGCCGGGACGGGCACCATCACGCGCGCGTCGTCGGCGTGTTCGACCCACGCACCGTTCGGGTCGACGATGCGCATCGTCAACACCCGTCCGTCGCCGTTCACATCGTGCTCGAGGAGGCCCGGCCAACGGTGTGCGTCGCGGTACGGCCACGGTCGCATGCTGCTGCGGCGGAACGTCGGCGAATCCGCGAGCGCGGCCTCGACGCCGTCTGGGTTGACCCGCGGCACGATGTAGAACGTCCGCGTGCGCAGTGCCGTGATCGCGGCGACGTCGTCACGATCCACGGCGGTGACGAGATGCTGCAACAGGCTCAGCGCGGCCACTCCACCCGTGACCTCGACCGCGTGGATGTTCGCATCCACCCAGTGGGCCGGCTTCGTGTCGTGCGAGCCGGTGGCCGAATCGGTGACCGTCACGAGCAGCAGGGGACGTCCCTCGAACGAGGTGCCGTACGACTCGACGGTGACGAGATCGGAATGATCGCGCGCGAGATCGTCGAGGGCGGCAGACAACTCGTCGTAGCGCAGGAAGCGGTCGAGATCCATCAACGGGTGCGCCATCGGAGTTCGTTCATGATGAGCGCGACCCTAGTGGCGCGAGGTCAGGGTGACGGGAGAGGTTTGGGCAGCCTGCTGTCGGGCGCCGTACGATTCGGGACATGACCGGTGCCCTGGTGCTGCTCCGTCACGGCGAGAGCGAGTGGAATCAACGCAATCTGTTCACGGGTTGGCACGACGTCGACCTCACCGACAAAGGTCGGGCCGAAGCATCGGCGGCCGGCGCGACGATGGCGGCCGCCGGGCTGCGCTTCGACGTCGCCCACACGTCGGTCCAGACGCGGGCCGTGGTGACATGCCACCTCGCATTGGATGCGATGGGGATGGTGTGGCTGCCGGTGCAACGCCATTGGCGTCTCAACGAGCGGCACTACGGCGCGCTGCAGGGTCTGGACAAGAAGGAGACCGCCGAGCGGTACGGCGCCGATCAGGTGCTGCTGTGGCGACGCAGTTACGACGTGCCCCCGCCGCCGGCTGATCTCACCAGTCCCGAGCACCCGATCAACGACCTGCGCTACCGGCTGCTTCCGCCCAGTGTGTTGCCCGCGGCCGAGTGTCTGCAAGACGTCGGCATGCGCGTGATTCCGTATTGGTACGACGTGATCGTGCCGCAGCTTCAGGCCGGACTCGACGTCCTCGTCACCGCTCACGGCAACTCGTTGCGTTCGCTCGTGATGCATCTCGAGGCCATCTCCAAGGAAGCCATCGTCGAGCTGAACATCCCCACCGGTGTGCCGCGCCGATACACGTTCGACGCGTCGATGAACGTTCTCAGCTTCGGCTACCTCGGTGACCAGAGTGCGATCGCGGCTGCCGCAGATGCGGTTGCGAAGCAAGCTGGTGCGTGACTCGGCGACGTTTTGTACGCTCGCCTCATGAGCGTCCTCAATCCTGCAGCAGAAGCGATCCTGTCCACCGGCGCGCGCCTCGTGCACCTCGTGACGTTGCGTGCCGACGGCCGGCCACAGATCACCGTCGTGTGGACGGGCATCGAGAACGGCGAGATCGTCATCGGCCACCTCGGTGAGCACCAGAAGGTGAAGAACATCCGTCGCGACGAACGCGTCGCGCTGTCGGTTCTGACGGGCGAGAAGAATGCGCACGGCCTCGACGAATACCTCGTCGTCGAAGGGACCGCGCGCATCACCGAAGGCGGCGCGCCCGAGCTGCTGCAGCGCCTCGCCGAGCGCTACGTCGGGCCTGGCGTCAAGTTCCCGCCGATGGACAATCCGCCCGCCGGAGTCATCACGCGGATCACGCCCCTGAAGGTCGGCGGCGTCGGTCCGTGGGCGGCGTCGAACGACGGTTGAGCGCCGCAGCCGAGTCCGTCCCTCCGCTGTCACGCTGATGCGCGCGGACGTCGTATAGTTCCCGCGCATGGTCAGCAAGAAGGCATCACTCGACTCACTGCGCAACGTGTCGCTCTTCGCGTCGTGCTCGATGAAGGATCTGCAGAAGATCGCCAAGGCCGGTGACGAGATCAAGATGGCCGCGGGCACGCTGATCGTCGATCAGGGTCAGACGGGTCGCGAGGCGTTCGTCGTGCTCGACGGCACCGTGACGGTCAAGCGCAACGGCAAGAAGGTCGCCACCCTCGGTTCGGGCACGGTCGTCGGCGAGCTGTCACTGCTCGATCATGGACCGCGCACCGCGACGGTGATCTGCGAGACCGACTGCACGTTGATGATCATCACCCAGCGCCACTTCTCGGCCGTGATCGACGACGTTCCCGCGCTGGCGCACAAGCTGCTGGCGTCATTGGCAGGCCGCATCCGCGACCTCGACCGCCAGTACTACGGCTGATCACCACGGCTGATTGCAGGCGTCTCGCGCCCGCCAGCGGCGAACCTCCGCGATCAATCCGCAGTCAACATGGGTACTTCCGCGGTGACCAACTAAGGTTTCGACCGTCATGAGCACGCACGCGTCCTCCCCAGCGCCCGATCCCAAATCGAAGCGCTTCAAGCCGTATCAACTCGTCCTGACCTTCGGGATCTTCATGGCCGTCTTCACGGTCGTGTCGGGCATCATCCCGCTGATCACGAAGTGGCACGACAAGTCCAATGTCGCCCGCGAGACATTCGGGGGCATCCCCGGGCCGTTGCAGATCGCGTTCTACACGGTGATCCCGGCGATGCTCGTGTGGGGTTCGTTCGCATTCGCCGACCGCGTCAAGAACTGGGAGCGTGGCGGTCCTGATCGTCGCCGCACGACGCTGAAGAACGCCAAGACCCGCGCCAAGGACTTCCGCGCCGGTGTCTACATGCGCACGCTGCTGCGTGATTCCGCCGCCGGGCTGATGCACAGCATGATCTACTTCGGCTTCCTGGTCTTGCTCGGCGTCACCACGGTGCTCGAGATCGATCACCAGATGCCGACGAAGCTGAAGTTCCTTCACGGCCGCACCTACATGGGGTACTCGTTCGTCGGCGATCTCGCCGGCGTCGTGTTCGTCGGCGGCATCCTGTGGGCGATCACCCGTCGCTACATCCAGCGCCCATATCGGATTCGGATCAAGACCAAGCCCGAGCACGCGCTGATCCTCGGCGTCTTCCTCACCATCGGCCTCACGGGCTTCCTGGCGGAAGGCGTGCGCATTGCCGAGATCGGCGAGCCGAGCTACGAGAAGTGGAGCTTCATCGGCTACCCCGTGGCGAAACTGTTCGACGGGCTGTCGGTGAGCCACCTCGATACCTGGCACCAGATCTTCTGGGGCGTGCACGTCATCGCGTTCATCGCGTTCCTCGCCATCTTGCCGATCACGATGCTGCGCCACATGTTCACGTCGCCGCTCAACATGTACCTCAAGGATCGCGAGCGGCCCAAGGGCGCGATGAAGGCGATGCCGAACCTGACCGAGACGTCACTCGAATCCTTCGGCGCGTCGGTCGTCGAGGACTTCACCTGGAAGCAGTTGCTCGACACGGATGCATGCACGATGTGCGGCCGCTGCACCAGCGTGTGCCCCGCTCACGCAACGGGCAAGCCGCTCGACCCGCGTGAGATCGTGCTCAAGGTCGGCGAGGTCATGGCCGCGACTGCGATCAACCCGGTGATGGGCCACGTCTCGCCACCGATCGGCACCGTCACCGACATCAAGATCACGTCGAACTCGGTGTTCGAACGCATCACCGCGGAAGAGATCTGGGCCTGCACCAGCTGCCGCGCGTGCGACGAGATCTGCCCGGTCAACATCGAGATCCTCGACAAGATCCTCGACATGCGCCGCTACCTGTCACTGATGGAGAGCAACTTCCCGGCCGAGCTCGGCAATGCCTATCGGGCGATGGAGAACCAGGGCAACCCGTGGGGCATGAACCAGGGTGAGCGCGGCGACTGGGCCAAGGGCCTCGACGTCACCGTCGTCGATCCGGGCGAGCCGTTCACCGCCGAGTACCTGTACTGGGTCGGCTGCGCCGGTTCGTTCGACGACAAGAACAAGAAGGTCACGCAGTCGATGGCCAAGCTGCTCAAGCGAGCCGGCATCGATGTCGCGATCCTCGGGCCATCGGAGATGTGTACCGGCGACTCCGCCCGCCGCAGCGGCAACGAGTACCTGTTCCAGATGCTGGCGATGCCGAACATCGAGATGCTCGGCGGGATGGGCGTGAAGAAGATCATCACCCAGTGCCCGCACTGCTTCAACACACTGAAGAACGAGTACCCGCAACTCGGCGGCAACTACGAGGTCGTGCACCACACGCAGCTGCTCGAATCGCTGATCGAGAGCGGCCAGCTCGATGTCAGCCAGGCGACGCTCGAAGAGCGCATCACTTACCACGACAGCTGCTACCTCGGTCGCCACAACGACGTGTACCTCGCACCGCGCAAGGTCGTTGCCTCGATCAAGGGCATCGAAGTCGTCGAGATGCAGCGCAACGGCACCAAGGGCATGTGCTGCGGTGCCGGCGGGGCACGGATGTGGATGGAAGAAACCATCGGCACCAAGGTCAACGACGAGCGGGCGATGGAAGCGATCTCCACCGGCGCCTCGCGCGTCGCCACCGCTTGCCCGTTCTGCTACATCATGCTCGACGACGGTGTGAAGGCTGCCGGCAAGGAAGAGAACGAGGTCAAGGTCGCCGACATCGCGATCCACCTCCTCGAGGCGATCGAGAACGGCGAGCGGATGCTGCTCGCCGTGCAGACCGACGCTCCCCTCAGCGCCCCCGTCGCCGGCGAGTAGCTCCGCCGGGGTCCCCGGGTCGTCGCACGTGGCGCACGGAAAGCTGGGTGTCGCACGCCGCTGGAGCAGGCAGCGGAGGTAAGCGTGACATGAATCTCGTGGATGGAGAGTCAAGTCACACAGTGCGAACGCCGATGATTGATGATGAGGCGCGCGCCCCGTCTGGCAGTAGTGGTCGGATGCGTCGCGCTCGCGGCGATCTCGGTCACCGCCAAGACCGTCGACTCGCACACGTCGCCGGGTTCGGACCTGCGAATCACCGCTGACACAGCGTCCACCGAGACCACGTCGTTGGGGACCTCGCAACCCGGTCACGTGCCGCTGGGAACGTCGACCGTCTTGCCTGGCGTGCAATTGACGGACGACAGCGCGGCGACGGCGCCGAACCGGCTCACGCTCGGGACCACGCTTGCGCAGTACGCGTACGATCCATGGAACGACCCGACCGCGGTGCAGTCGGGCAAGGCCGTGCTCGCCTCTGCTGTGCGCTACCAAGCCCAGCACTTGATGGGTTTCGGCGCGCTCAACCCATCGCCGGCACCCGGTGTGCGGGATTGGACCTCGCTCGATTCTCGTATGGCCGGAATCCGCGATTCAGGCGAGGAGCCGGTGCTCATCCTCTGCTGCTCGCCGGACTGGATGAAGGGCGGCGCGGCCGGCGTCACCGACTGGACGAAGATCGAGACGGCTCCACTTCCCGCGCACTTCAAGGACTTCGCCGCTCTCGCCGCCGAGGCCGCGCTGCGGTATCCCTTCGTCAAGTACTTCGTGGTGTGGAACGAGCTGAAAGGCTTCTTCGATTCGGCCACGAACAATTGGAGGACCGACGAGTACATCGACCTGTGGAAGCAGACCGCTGCCGCGATTCGCGCCGTTCGCCCCGACGCGCTCATCGGCGGACCGTATGTTCCGATCGACAGCTACTCGGCTGATTCTTCGCCGTCGAACCCGAGTGTGCTCTCCGGAGCTTGGGGTGTCACCGATCAACGCGTGCTCGACGTGCTCGCCAAGTTCCTGACGTCGACGGACCCGGATTTCATCGCGGTCGATGCGAAGTCGACCCCGAAGAACGTCGACGATTTCACCGGTGATCCGTTCGATGCCACCGGCAAGTTCGCGGCGATCGACGATTGGCTGCGACAGCGAACCAGCAAGCCGATCTGGTGGATGGAGTACTACCCGCAACCTCCGAATGCCCGGTGGAGTGGCGAGCAGCAAGCGGCGATCGAGGCCGCGACGTTGATGCGGATGGCGTACTCGGGCGCGTCTGCAGCATTCCTGTGGAGCCCCGTGCAGGACCTCAGCGGTCGGCCGAGCTTGACGACCGGGGTCGGTTCATCCGCCGGTGGCATCGCGACGCCAACGGGTCTGTTGTTCGCCACGCTGCAGAAGGTGCTGCAACCGGATCTGCCAATCCGGCGGCTGGTGTCGAACACGCCGGCGGTCGAGGGTTGGGGAGTCGGCGCCAACCTGATCATCATCAGCCGCTCGCCGCTGTCGTCGACGGTCGAGTTGCCAGACGGCCGACAGATGCTCGTCGCACCATGGACCGTCACCGTCCTCCCTGGCTGAGCGAATCGTTGCGTGATCGCCGCCGACGCGCTGAACTGCGGGCGCGAACGATCAGGTGTTGACGAGCGACCTGAGCGCCATGATCTCCAACGCCAGCTTGGCGCGCAACACGTCGACGGCAGCGACGACCGATGACATCGCGGCACCTTCTGTACCTGATTCGATCGCCGCGACGAGCCGATCCCGGTCGAGGTCGTCGGTGCGGTGCACCGACAGTCCGACCGATCCGGCAAAGTCGTCGACCTTGGGTTGATAGCCGATCATCACCGGCGCGAAGCCCGCGGCCGCTGCCAGGATGCCGGCGTGAAGTCGTTCCGCGACCACGCACGACGCACCGTCGATGACGCGGTCGAACGTGGCCAGATCGAATGCATCGGCGCGGGTCACCTGTGATCCGAGGATGTCGGCGAGCCGGTTCGCCCACTCGCGATCGGACGGGTTCACCGATACCGCCACGACATGTCGATCCGGTCGAGCAGCCAGTGAAGCGGCGATCGTGGCGACGACCGTTGCCTGGTCTCCGCCACGGAGCGAATCGCCGTAGCCGAGGCTGACGACCACGGGGCCCTCGCTGCTCGGCCGCGCCGTCATCGTGGCCAACAACGCCGGATCCCCCACAACTCGCGCCTCGATGCCGATGCCAGCGCACAATTCTGCGGATCGAGGCCCCCGTACCGTCACCGACTCGAATCGTTCGAGGACATGCCGCCAACGCTTCAGCTCACCGAAGGACGAGAAGGACCGCCGTCCGCGAAACGTCGGGTCTTCCACGCCGGCGCCGATCATGACAGCCGCGCCGCCGCGGCACGCGCGCAGCGAGATCGCAAGGTTCAGACGCCAGTTCGCGCGTCCGATGACCGTGCCACCGCCCAGCAGCAAACGGCGTCGCGCAAGTGCTTCGCGGCGCGTCACCTCGGTTCGAAGGTGGATCAGCTCGGACACCGACATCGGCGCCTGGATCAGATCGAGTGGTGCCAGCTGCCGACCCAGCACATCAGCGATCGCATCGTCACCCAGGTTCGACTGGCCGATCCAGCCGAGGTAGCCGAAGCCCGCCGCGTCGACATCGACCGCATCGCGACCCGGTGCGATGATGCTCATGACGCGAGCACCTTGAAGCGGAACATGATGATCGCGACCGTCAGGACGGCGAGCGAGTACGAGACGACGCGCAGGCTGCGTTCGACGATCCGCTTGGCCGACGTCACGACGGCGATCTGATACGCCACCAGCAACACGACGGTGATGATGGCGACCGCGAGCAGTGCGTGGGACGAGTCGGCGGCGACCGTGTGCATCAGCGTCGCGGTCACGACGTGCCCGCCGCTGGCTCGGGCACGTTGCGAGCCAGCCACCGCTTGCGGCCGAGGACGGCCACCGCGACCAGCGCAAGGAACGCCTCGATCGCCGTCGGCCGGAACAGGTGACTCCAGAAGGCAACGATCGACACGCCTGTGCCGATCGCAATCGAGAGCGCCGCAGTCAGGATCGCCTCGACGGCGAGATCGCCGATGCGCAGCCGTGACACGATCACCCATCCGGGGACTGCGAGCGCGAACACGACGGCAGTCATCTCCCGAACCGGGCCGCTCGCGTCCGTTGCGATCAGCACGAGGATCAACGCCGATGTGATGAGTGCGACGTCATCGGCAAGACGTCTCGTGTGCTCGTTCATGGTTGTCCCTTTCCGGCCGCGATCTGCGCCGCGGTCGTGTCCGCGTTCGACGTGGTGTGCTTGGTCTCCTGGGTCTTGGTCGCCGCGGTTGGTGGCGCCAACTTCCACACTTCGGCCTGCTTCTCACCGAACACGAGGGTCCAGCGCCCCGACACCTTGATCTCTTCGCGAAGGCGAGCGGTCCAACCGGGTGGGAAGCCGTAGATCGTCGTTCCGAAGACGTCCTGACCGTGCGACAGCATCAAGTAGGTGTCATGTCCCCGCACGGTCACGACGTGCTCGGAGCTCGTCGGGTCGGAGATGAACTCATCGCCGAGCGGGTAGTAGTTGTAGTCGAGGAGGTGCTCGAACCTCCACGGCAGGTTGCGTGACGTCGCCAACAGCGTCGAGCCCAGCGGTGCGTTCATGTACACCCAACGGACTGCAGCCAGTTCCTCGGGACGAACGATCTCGGAGCTCTCGTTGCCGAACCGGGCGGTGACGAACACCGCACCGAGCACCGGTGCAAGTGCGAGCGTCACTGCGAGCAGGATGGCGCTCGCCCGTGGACGGAACCTGTTGCCAGTGACTGCCGCCACGGCAGGAGGAGCTGTCGCTTCGAGATCGTCCGGTTCGCCGCGTTCGCCCGCATGCCACCGCTGCGGCGCCGTGCCTGCAGCGATCAGCGCGACCGCGGCCGGCAGCGAGAACAGGCCGGCGCGAAGGAACCCTTCCCCACCGTACGACTGGGCGAGGATCACCGACCAGGGCGACAGCAGCAGGATCACCAGCGTCGTGTGGCGGCGGCCCCGGCGCCACTCGCGGATCCAGCAGGCGAGGGCGGTCAACGTCACGGTGGCCTCCAGCAGCAACCGGATCCCGAGGACCAGCTCGCGTTGCGGGCTGAGCGCCACCAGTCGATTCGTGACGCCCGACGACACGTTCGAGCCCACGCTGCCCACGCCGCCGAAGATGTAGCTGAGGTGCCCGACCCAGAATCCTTCGGCACCGAACGACAGCCACCCGATCATCGACAGCACGGCGAGCACGGGCAGGACCTTCAGTTCGGTGCGCCCGAAGAACACGAGAGCGCCGGCGGCGGTGATCACCATCACCGGTGACAGCTGATGGCCAGTGGCCAGGATCAGCGTCATCGCGGCAACGATCACGACCATCGTCGCACGGACGTGTTGACCGACGCGAGGAACGGAGCTGTCGACGTGACGTCCGCGGAACTCGTGCCACAGGGTCGCGATCGCACCGCCGCCGACACGCCGACCGACCATCGGGAAGACACGAACGGCAACAACGATGATCGCCAGCCACAGAACGAGGCCGAGCGCTTGCGGCGACAGGTAGTCCTGAGCGAACCAGTTGGTGGCGACGAACAGCGCACAGGCGATGGCCCGGATCCGTCGGTCAGCCGTGGCGACGTTCGCCAGCGCGGCCACGCCAGCGATGTAGATCAGGTTGAAGGCAACGAGCGCGAAGCGAACCATCCACAGCGCTCGCGGATCACCACCAGCTCCGGCGACGGTCGATCCCCAGGCGAAGAAGCTCCACCACGAGAACCGGGCGTCGTAGTCGGTGGCGATCGTGTGCGTCCGCCCGATGTGCTCGATGAACCCGACGTGGAGGTATGCGCTGAAGTAGCGCGGCATGGATTCGACGATCCCGGGCAATCCGTGCAGAACGACCACGAGCATCACGAGCAATGCCACGATCGGCGCCAGCCGCGGTTTGCGGTGTCGTAGCGCACAGGCGAACGCGGCGACCCACAATGCGAGACCGACGAAGTAGGGCCAGCCGAGCGCCGGGAGCAGGCCGAGATCGTTGATCTTGTCGACGTCCGTCATCGCCAGGCCGGCGGTGAAGGCGCCAATCGCGGCGATGAACAGCAGCCACTCGGGAAGGCTCGATCGCGCACGTCGCGATGTCGCGGGGGTCGCCTCCAGCAGCGCTGCGGCCTCACGGTCGAACGATTCGTCGAGCAGTGCGGCAGCCTCGCGATCGAGCGCCGTCAACGCTCGTCGATGGCTGCGCGTGATCGTCATCGGCTTGCGCAACGTGCGAGCGATGCCGACGCTGGCCCACAGCGCCAGGCCGACCTGTGTGACGGCATAGCTGAAGCCGACCCCGACGATCCCGAAGCGACCAAGCGTGAGCAGCGATCCGACGAGCAATCCGCAGGCGCTGATGCAGCCGAGCGTGATGACCTGCACACGAGCACGCGCGAGGCGGAGATGGGCAAGCCGTACCATCACGATGGCCCGGCCGAGGAGGCCGATGCAGATGAACCGCAGGAGTGGGGCGGCGTGTTCGTAGTCGTGTCCGAGCAGACCGAGCGCCTTCGGAGCAATCGTGATCGCGACGAGCAGAGCGGGGAACAGAGTCATCGCCAGGAGGCGCAGTGCATGTCGAGTCAGCAGAGGCGTCGAGTCCGGTCGTCGTGTCGCTTCGACCACCAGTGGAGTGGTCACCGCACCGAGCACCTGTTCGGCGATGGCGGTCATCATCCACGATGCGGCGAAGTAGGCCGCGCTGGTCGTGCCGACGCGAAGCGCGACGATCAGGGGCATTGCCGTGGTGGCACCGAGGTTGACGATCTGTCCGGCGTAGTCGGCCGCGAGGAACCCGCGTTGGCGACGCGCCGGCCGTTGTCGAGGCTCGACCGCAGCGCCGTTGAGTCGTTCGAAGTTGGCCGTGTGGGCCGGTAGCAAACGCCGGAAGAGCAGCCACGACACGGGGATCACGGCCACCCCGACCGGAATCATCCAGGCGAGCAACAAGCCGTTGCGCACTGCGACATCTGCGAGTGCGATGGCGAGCACGATCTTGGCGATGGCGAACGCGATGTTCTCCACCGGCACCCATTGCGAAGCCCGAAGCGCGACCAGGCCCGCGTCCTGCAGCGTGAACACCGTCCAGATCAATGCGGCAGAGATGAAGAGGGCTGACTCCCCGGATGAGTGCAGAAGTGGGGACGATCTGGACCTCGTGAGGAGCGCGACGGCAACCGCCGACGCAACCAGTGTCGCAGCCAAGGCTGCCGCGTAGCAGCGCAACACGAACGCCCGACCGCCACGCGCGAGTGTGGGCAGCAGCCGCGGAATGCCCTGTTGCAAGTTGAGCTGACCGATCGCAGAGACCAGGGTCATGGCTGAGATCAGCGCTGATGCTCTGCCAACCTGACTGGCCGCATACGACCGAGCCGCGACCGCCCAGAAGGCGACACCGAGGAGCCCGGTGGCGAACGTGTTGACGAGCAGCGAGCGGGTCGAGCGCGACAGCTCGCGAGTGCCCCCGGGGCCGTCGCCGTGGCCCAGTGACTGCTGGCGGCGACGCTCCAACCGATGGCTGGCGAGCAGCGCCGCCGGACCACGCACGACACCCGACAACTCCGCACGTGAGAGGTGAGACGGGTAGCCCTCTTCGCGATTGGCGTTCCTGCTGGAACCTGATCCGATGAGATGGCGGATACCCGAAGGGAATGCCTTGGCGATCGACAACGAATGGCGGGGTGAACGGGCGATCTGACGAGCGACCATCGCTGACAGTCCGACGCCGTAGTCGTGGATCTGTGTCGTCAACGCCTCCGCATCGGTGCGGTGGCGATGCCACACCATCGCGGTCGGCTCGTAGCCGAGGCGGTGGCCGGCGAGGATGGTCCGCACGAGCAGGTCGAGATCTTCGCCGGCCCGTGTCGGTGTGCCAGGGCCGAGCAGGATGTCGAAGCCGCCGATGTCTCGGATGACCTCGGCCCGGAACACGACGTTGTTGCCAGAGCCGAACTGACCGGCAGCCCACGGGAACATCGCCGATTCCGGGCGATGATCGCGGAGGTCGAACGAACGTGGCATCGAGCCCTTGTTGAACCCGCCGAACTGTTCGAAGTGTCGCGCTGCACGGCTGTTGAGCGACGCCGGAACCACGAGGCCACACACGGCACCGAGGTCAGGCTCTTCTGCGAGACGTCGCTCGAACGCGAGGAACCAGTGCTCGTCGACGACGACGTCGTCGTCGGTGAACGCGATGAGATCTCCACTCGCGATCGCGAGTCCGCAGTTGCGCGCGCGCGACGCCCCGGGAATCGATTCGTGGAGCAGCATCACGTTCGGGTGTTCACGGTCGACCGCATCGCGATTCGCACGCGGGTCGGACGACCCGTTGTCGACGACGATGATCTCGACGTTCGGTCGACTGGCCGCGATCGATCTCACGCAGCGCTGCAGAAGATCAGGACGGTTGCGAGTGGCGATGATGACGCTCCACGACAGGCGCGGAACATCCGCCGCCCACCGGCAGGTGTCGGCACTGTGGGGTTCGCCTCGCGCCTCGATGCCGTCGCCGCAACGATGTCGAGCGATCGCAGGCCCGAGCTCCGCCTCGATCGCAGCCCACCGGGCGTCGACGTCGAGCGGAAGCACGACCGTGCCAACCGGGACGTTGTGAGCCCGGATCAGATGCAGCCCCGGTAATCCGAGATCACACGCTGGGTCGAAGACATCGAGTTCGGGCAGATCGACTCCGGGCGTGGCGAGATCCATGTCAGCGCGCTCCAGCGGTCGATGCACCGCGGCGACCGAAGGCACCGGTCAGCCGGGCCGAGACCCGTCGCACGTCTGCCGAGACATAGCCCGTCGTCGTGATCGCCATGCCGGCGATGATGAACATCGCGCGTGCGAGGCCGGAGGTATCGCCCCGCCGGATGGCGCTGCAGTGACGTACAACGCCGGACGTCGTCGCCCTCATCGCGAACGATCGCTCCGCGGCGAGGCCGGCATTCGAACCCACGAGTTGGGTCACCTGACGCTTGGAGACACCCTCGGAGTAGCAGCGGCGCGAGAAGTACGACGCCGTGCTCCGGCCTGTCGGCACTCGGTGATGGACGATGGCCGACGGCACGTACAGGAACATGCTTCCCGTCGCCGCGGTCGCACGGATGCACATCTCGGTCTCTTCGCAACCCGCCTGGTTCTTGCCGATCCGACCGAGCGTCGACGAGAACCCGCCGACCTCCAGCAACAACCGGCGGCGGACGATCATGCTGGCGCCGATCGGGTTGCGCACCGGTGAAATGTCGGTCGGCAGACCGCGATAGCTGCACCCGACGACCCACCAGAACTCTTCGGGCAACCAGCGCGGCCGCAGCTCCCACCGCGGCTCGACGTGACCGCCGCCGCCGCTGGCGCCTTGCGTCAGCATCGCGGTGACGAGCCGGTCGAGCCATTCCGGTTCCGCGCGAGCATCATCGTCGAGGAACGCGATCCACGTCGCCGTCGCCGCGCTCGCGGCCGTGTTGCGTGCGCCGGACAGACCCCGCTCGCCAGTGCTGGCGATGATGTTCCACGCCGTTCCCACACGGCGCAGCCGCTCGAGCAGGGCGGGATTGTGGTCGACGACGACGATGCGCTCCACGGCAGCATGGGTCTGTTGATCGACCGACGCCATCGCAGTGACAATGTCGTCCCAGCGGTCCTCGGTGTACACACAGATCGCGACGGCGGCCGAGGATCGGTCAGTCGTCGGGTCTGCGTCGGTGCGCGAGCCATCGATCGCGGCAAGGCTCATCGCGCTACACCCCGCTCGTCGTCGATTGCCGTTCGCGAACCAGGCCGTCGACCAACGTCGCCAGCCGATCGGACAACCGCCACGCACCGCGCTGCCAGTCGCCGGGCTGCGGGTAACGGAACTTCCGCGCCAAGTTGGCGCGCTCGATGCCGACGAGGATGCTGGCCGGCTCGCGATCGCACACCGTCGCGCCACAGTAGAAGTCGGCGCCGTCCTGGCCTTCGAACCCGCGCACCATCACGATCGGTGTGCCATGGAACGTCGCCGCGTCGACCGCACGGGATGTCTCGTCCGGATCGAAGATGACCACGACCCCGGCCTGCTGCACGAGCCGTTCGAGCTCGGTGTCCGAGAGCCAGTGCGTCGCGAGGTGAATGCGATCGGCGTGGTGCGCGAGCTTCACCGAGTCGACGAAATCTGGCTCGTCGTCATCGGAGTAGCGCAGGACGTGTAGGCGATAGCGCCGAGCACGGGCCTCGGTGAGCCCGTCGAACGCACGCAGCAACGAATCGAGCTCACCCGAGTCACTGGCCGGCAGGAAGGCCAACGCGGCGACGTGATCCGGATCAGCCTGACGTTCCTCGGTCTTCCACTCCGGCAACGACCACCATGCGCAATCGGCGGATGCGAGGACCGGCGGCATGTAACCGCACGAGATCACCAGATCGGAGTCCTCGAGTGCCTCGACCAATCGCTTGGTCACACCTCGACGTGGCGATTCGTCGAGCCGCCCGGCGCAGCGGACCGCGACAGGCACGTTCAGACGATGGGCAACACGAACCAGCATCGCCAGGAAGTCGGCCTGCTCGACACTCCACAACTCGAACAGCACGGCACGCGGACGTTCGCGGATCAGGAACCGCTCGACACGACGTGCGTGCGATGTCATCGATTGCGCTGCGGTCTCCATCAAGCACGGCACGCTGACCAACGCGGGGTTGTTCATCCCGATGAGGGTCGAGTCGAAGTGGTCACCGGGAACGCCGACCTGAACGTTGCTGATCTCCCACGTCGGGCCGAGGACGGACATGATGTGTTCGGTGATGGCGCCGAGCACGGGTGAGTGCCGACCTGGACCGACGACGCAGAGGCCGAAGGCATCCGCAGAGCTCATATGTGAACCAACGCGATTCATGAGGGCAGCACGAGTCGACGATGGCCGTCATGGGACTGCGCGTGGATCGACGACCGACGCGGCCGGAAGGCGCCGGCGAGATGCGACGCCTTGCGGCACTCGGTGAAGATCGTGCGCAAGACGCGCATGCCGTCCTTGATCGCATGGAGGTTCGACGAGCCGTGGATGCGGTTCGACTCGAACGATGCGACCTCGGCGATGCGCAAGCCCGATTTCACAGCTCGTACGTTGAGCAGCGTCTCCACCTCGAAGCCGTCACAGTCGACGTTGAGGAAGGGCAGGCAGTCGCGCCAGAACGCGTTGTAGCCGTAGCAGAGGTCGGTGAACGTCGCGCCGTGGACGGCGTTGACGATCGCGCTCAGGGCCGAGTTGCCGATGTGTCGAGCCCCGGTGATGTCGGCGCTGCCGCCGCCCAACGCAAAGCGCGTGCCTTTGGCGAAATCAGCGCCGGCCTTCAAGGCATCGACGAACCGCGGAATCTCGCGGCCGTCAGCGGATCCGTCGGAATCGAGCATCACGATGATGTCTCCCGTCGCGGCCGCGAAGCCCGCTCTCAGGGCGGCGCCCTTGCCGCGGCGCTGCTCGCGGATCAGGACGATGTCGGGTCGCAACGCCATCGCGACCCGAATCGTGTCGTCGCGTGACCGCCCGTCGACCACCACGATCTCGCAGTCGAGACCGGCCAGCGTGGACAGCACGAAAGGCATGTTGGCGGCCTCGTTCAATGTGGGAACGATGACCGAGATCGTCGGGTTCTGCGGCCGAGTCGGGCTATGGCGCGCGACATGCTGCTCTGAATGAATCGTATGGATACCTGAAGTCGGTGACTCAGCGAGATGGCTCCTCATCGCATTGAGTCCGGCAAAGTCAGAAAGAACCGCAACGTTGGTCATGAACATCCTTTCGGTGAGGGGGTTGACAACCCCATTGGCAACACGGCGGCGAACCACCGAAAATCGTCGCTGTCCCGAGCCCGATTTCAGTCCAATATGTCTTCTGATCAGCGGTTGCCAGCCGCGAATCATCACTGTCATTCGTGCGTCTCGCACTGTCGGATGATCGTTATCTGCCCGAAGTGTCGTTCCAACGGAGTGACCGGTTCAGAGAGCGTCAAGAACATCACTCCACGCACATATATTCATTGTTGTGCATTTGTATCGACATGACATGCATCGAGTTGAGCGCGCGTTCGTGCTGTTCATTCTCTCGTCACATACACGCAACGGTCATGCCGGGGGGCGCGTCAACGATGCCCCCCACCCCGTTCGGGGCTGGGGCGCGGCGCGTTTCAGCCGACGGGCCGGTTCAGCCGCCGTCGGCGATTGCTTCGAAGTTCTCGTGGTAGCGGCTCGGCGTCGGACCACGCTGGCCCTGGTACTTGCTGCCACGAGCGCCGCTGCCATAGGGGTTGTCGGCGGCCGTCGTCATCTTGACGAAGCTGACCTGACCGATCTTCATCCCCGGATAGATCGTGATCGGCAAGCTGGCGACGTTGCTGAGCTCGAGCGTGATGTGTCCGTCGAAGCCGGCGTCGATGAAGCCGGCCGTCGAGTGGATCAACAGCCCCAGGCGACCGAGTGACGACTTGCCCTCAATTCGGGCGACGAGGTCGTCGGGTACCGCAATGCGCTCGAGCGTCGAGCCCAACACGAACTCACCGGGATGCAACATGAACACCCCGTCCACCGGCACGGACACGAGTTCTGTGAGATCTTCGAGGTCGAGCTTGACGTCGATGATTCCCGTCGTGTGATTGCGGAACACGCGAAAGAGGTTGCCGACCTTGACGTCGATCGAGGACGGCTGGATGCAGGTGTCGTCGAGTGGCTCGATCACGATGCGGCCCGCCGCGATCTCTTCGCGCAGGCTTCGGTCAGACAGGATCACAGAGCCACCCTAGTGAATGGCCCACGGCGTCGCGAATGGGGTCGCCCCTGACGGCCGAGTCTCAGCCCGTTCGAAACGCAGGTGTCTCCCAGATGCGCTGGCTGAGGTACGTCTGCACTGCAGTGATGTATGTGTTTGCGTCGGCTGTGTGCCACCGGCCGGCGAACCACGTGCCCACGCAACCCCAGAGATCGCCAGGCGCGTACTGCGAACCGCGATCAACGGTGTTCAGCCAGTCGTAGACCCCATTCGGATCCTCGTAGCAGTTACGCCACACGGCGTAGGTGTAGTCGAGGTTGTACGCGGACGACTTGTAGGCGTTCCCACCATTCGTGAAGGCCTCGAGGTGGTACGGGTACCTCACCTGTCCCAGACCGACGGATTGCGGGCAAGGACCGCTGGTCGTCCGCACTGCCGGGTAGCAGGTGCTCTGATCCGTGCTCGTGTCGCCGCCGGCCGACTGGTGCCACCACGACTCCTTCGCGATCTGCGCCCGGACGATGTCCTCGTCGATACCCCACTTGCACGCCGTCCATTCGATCAACTCATCTGTCGTACCCGTGTAGTTGCCGGTCACGCGCGAGAAGTAGGCACCATTCGTCGCATCGGTGGCACCTGTTCCGACCGTGTGGTTGGCGGTACCGTTGTCCGCCCGCCGCTCGGCCATCGGCCGAACGGCCGCCGCGCAGGTCGCATCGGACGGAAGCGCCGAGCCGGGGGGCAGCGTCGAGAAGTGACCGGACGCCGGGGCACTCGGCACCGTGGTGACCGGCGGACTCACCCGCTCGGCCGACGCTGTCGCCGTCGCACCGTTGATGATCGCGGTCGGGGCTGCGGACGCCCTGAGCACGGAGATGACACCGCTGACAGACGTGACCGCCACGGCCGCGGCAACGAACGAGCCGAACATGTTGCGCTTCTTCATCGAGAACCTCGGGATCGGGGATCGGGAATCGCCCGCCCAGGCTTGCCAAGAGTGTAGCGGCCGCTCGGCACCGGCTGCCGCCACGGCGAGCAACCGTATGATTGGGTCGTGGACGGACCGACCTCGTTCATGCCTCCGGACTGGTGCCACGTCTACTTCGCTCCGTCGGACATGTTCCGACCGAGCCACCTCCGGTTGTTGTCGCCGCAGGAGCTTGCCAGGCGGCAGCAGTTTCGTCGTCAGATCGACGCCGATCTCTTCGGGCTCGCGACCGTGATGGTCAAGCTCGCGGTTGCCACGTGTCTCGGCCGACCACCTGAGCAGGTGGACATCGATCGAACGTGCCCGACATGCAGTCGCCCTCATGGCCGGCCACGCCTCCATGGCAGCGGACTCGAGGTCTCCATCTCTCACAGCGGCAACTTCGCCGCCGTTGCCCTGACGCCGGGCGCCCCCGTGGGGATCGACATCGAACAGATGTCATCGATCGACACCGGCTCGTTGCTGCCGTACGTGCTCGATCAGACCGAACTCGACGGTGTCCGAGACGCAAACGACTTCTACGTGTCATGGACGCGTAAGGAATCGATCGCCAAAGCCCTGGGGCGGGGAGTGATGAACGGGCTCAACGACATCGTTGTCACGGCGCCGTCCGAAGCGCCTCGGTTGCTGGCGCTCGACTTCGCCGCACCGCCCGCCGCACGCATGCGCGACGTTGCACCCGCGGCCGACTATGCGGGAGCCGTGACCGTGTTGACATCAGGTGATGTCACGGTCGACGTGCGCGACGAGGCGGGCATGTTGGGAACGTGACGCGCAACGTCGGGCAGCCGCGCTCGACACTCGATGCGCGAATCGCAGCGGCGAGCTCGCCGCAGCACACCGGTCACGGTTCGATGAACTCGGTCCAGAGGTCAGCCTCGGGCAAACGAACGAAGAGCGATCGATGAAGTCCACACAAGTGAATCTTGTCGACGACAGCCACCGCATCTTCGTCACATCCGACGAAGCGGCAAACGGTTGGGTGTGCTCGATTCGAGACACCGCGGGCGCGCAAGCGGAGACGGAAAACTGGCGCCCAGGGCAGGGCAAACGGAACAGACACGGCCTTGACGACCCCCTCGTGAGCGTTCTCCACACGCGGATGAAACGGTAGTCGCCCTGCGGCGATGACGCGCGGATACCAGACTCAGAATGGCCGAACAGAATCCCTAGTGATCGACGACGTGGCGAGCGACACATCCCGCCCGACACATCCCGCCCGATGCATCCCGTCTGCGGGAGATCCCCGGGACGCCACCATCGTCAAGAGTTCGGCAACACAGTGTTCACACAAATGGGCCGAAAGGCTCAGATGGAGTGATCCCGTCGCGTCTAGCATCCGTAGTGCGGATTGATGAGTGAGGGCGAGGGCGGTTGTGAACGTTTACGAGGAAGTGCAGCCACGGACCAGGGGGTTCGTGCAAGCGAACAAGCTCAAGTTGCTGATCGTCCTGGGCGACGCAGTGGCTTTCGCGGCCGCGTACACCATCGTTCTCTTCGGTGGGGCGTACATCGATCGGCAGACGGTGACCCGAACGGTGGCTGCTGTGGCGGCTGCCACGCTCTGTGGGATCTGGGCCATGCGGTCTCAGGATCTCTACCTGGCACGGGTCAGCGCAGTCCGTGTCGTCGAGATCACCCGCACGGCGCGAGCCGTCACGATGATGAGTGGCCTGGTACTGGTCGGCGACCGCGTCCTGCACGACGATCTCTACATCCGAGACATCGTCGTGGCCTCGACCTTGGCGCTGCTGTTCATCGGTGTTGCCCGATCGACGTATCGTGCTTGGCTGTCCGCAGCCCGGGCCAACGGTGCGTATCGCCGCCGGATCGCCATCGTCGGCACCGACCACGAGGCACTGCGCCTGATGAACATCTTCACCACCCACGCCGAACTGGGAATGGAGGTCGTCGGGTTCATCGGCGATCGCGAGGAGATCGACGATTCCGACCTCGATGCGCTGTGGCTCGGGGACCTCGAGCAAGCCGAGACCCTGGTCGATGTCCTGAACATCTCGGGCGTCGTCGTGTCGCCGGCCGGCCTTGCGGCTGGTCGCCTGAACATGTTGATCCGAAATCTGCACACGGCCGGCTGCCACATCCACCTGTCCACGGGCGTCGCAGGCATCGATTCCCGGCGCCTCCGCTCGATGCCGATCGCCCACGAGCCGCTGGTGTACGTCGAGGCGCCGACCCTTCGTCGCACGCAGGCCACCGCCAAGCGCTGCTTCGACGTCGCCGTCTCGGCCGTCACCCTCGTCGTCGTCAGTCCGATCTTCGCCGTGGTCGCTCTGGCGATCAAGCTTCAAGACGGTGGCCCGGTCTTCTTCTCCCAGCGCCGCGTCGATCGCGACGGCAAGACCTTCGGCGTGCTGAAGTTCCGCACGATGGGGGTCGATGCAGAAGCCCGCCTCGCTTCGCTCACCAACACGAATGAACGCAATGGTCCGCTGTTCAAGATGACGAACGACCCACGGGTCACCCGCATCGGCCGCTTCCTCCGTGACTCGAGCATGGACGAACTGCCTCAGCTGATCAACGTCGTGCGCGGCCAGATGAGTCTGGTCGGACCACGACCGGCATTGCCATCCGAGGTCGAGCACTTCTCTCACGAGTTGCGTGCTCGTGAGCAGGTGTTGCCCGGCATCACGGGACTCTGGCAGGTCGAAGCCCGCGACAACCCATCGTTCGAGGCGTATCGTCGGCTCGACCTGTTCTACGTCGAGAATTGGTCGATCACGCTCGACATGATGATTCTCGTCGGCACGATCGAACAGAGCGTGTCCCGTCTGATGCGCGTCCTGTTTCCTCGCCGGGACGTGGACGTCGACCCATCAGTCGTCGAGATCGAACTCGGCTGATCGCTCCGCGTCGATCGCGTCAGAGCGTCGACGACGTCGTCTCGCCGATTGCCGACGAGCGCTCGGCTTCTCTCTCCAACAGCGAACGATGCAAGGCGCACAGTGGTCTGCGGTCCAGTTCGGTGCTCGCGTCGAGGTCGCAGTCGAGGAACCGACACAGCGCAGGGTTCACACGCGACTGTCCGGAGTGGCGCGACCGCCACATTCTCCACAGCCCACGTCTGGGCGAAATCGTGATTGTCGCTGCCATCAGGGCCTCCTCATTTCCAAGCTTTGCACAACCAAGACGTTTCGCATTCAGCGAGCACCCTTTGGCACGGCCAGTTCCAGTGATCAGTGCACGGTTGCTGTAGCGGCAGTGTAGAGCATGGTGGGGCTTTGGTAGTTGAGGTGGCGTCGGCGTTGTCCATTGATGATCGTGGCGGCATGGTCGGCGGCGGCTTGTTCGATGTTGTC
>JBBRPP010000024.1:0-80646 GCA_038227995.1 Acidimicrobiales bacterium | reverse complement strand
TGACGTCGACATGTCGGCAGAAATGGTCAACTACACCCGCAACAGCATCCTCAGCCAGGCCGGCACAGCGATGCTGGCCCAAGCCAACCAGGTCCCCCAGAGCGTCCTCCAGCTGCTCCGCTGAACCTGACCAACACGAACACGAACACGAACCAATGAACGACGCCTCATCCTCTGACTCAGCAACATCGAGTCAGAGGATGACGCCGTTTTCCGACCCGACGTTCGGGTCATGAGGAGGATCTGATGGCCACCGCGTCCGTCGGCAGCATCGACACCGAATCGATCATCACTCAACTGATGGCTGTGGAGCGCAATCCACAGGATCTGATGAAGACCCAGATCTCCACGATGCAGACCAAGCAGAACGCTTGGCAAGCGATCGCGGACAAGTTGACGGCGCTGCAGACAGCATCGGACGCGCTGGGCGGTCTCGGTGCGCTCGCCAAGTTGCGCACGGTCACCTCCACCGACCCGACGTCGGTGTCCGTTTCGTCGACCGGTGCCGGTGCATCGACCAACGCGACGATCGACGTCGTCGCGCTCGCCTCCGCGCAGTCGGTTCTTGTCAGTGACGTCTTCAACGCGACGACCGACCCTGATGGCGGTCGATCGCTTCAGCTGACCGATGCCGGCGGCACCGTTCGCAGCTACAGCAGCGCCGATGGGACGATCGGCGGCCTCGCGAACGCCATCAACGCAGCGGGCATCGGGGTGTCCGCGCGACTGTTGCAGACGTCGCCGGGCAAGTATCAACTCGCACTCACTGCCACCACGAGCGGCACGGCCAACGCGTTCACCGCTGCGGGGACCGGCTTCGGAACCTTCACGACCGTCCGGCCGGCCGCCGACGCCCAGATCCAGGTCGACGGCGTGCTCGTCAAGCGTTCGACGAACATCATCGGTGACGTCATCGACGGCGTGCAGCTGACGCTGCTGAAACCGACCGGCACGGCACCCGTGACCATCACATCGGCCCGAGACACGTCGAGCATCGTGGCCAAGGTCAAAGCGATCGTCGATGCTGCGAACGCAGTGGGCACGATGGCCGCCGCGGCCACGAAGATCGGGACGGACGCGAGCACGAGCGGCCCGCTTGCCGGCGACTATTCCGCAAGCACGTACATGGACACGATTCGCAACGCGATCGCCCAGCCGCTGTCATCGGCGACCGGCAAGATCATGACGGCAAGCGCGCTCGGTATCTCCTTGAACAAGGACGGAACGATCACGTTCACCGCGAGCGCGCTGCAGGCGACGCTCGACTCGATGCCCGATGATGCAATCGCTGCGCTCGGACAGAGCGCGGCGTCGACGGCCGATGGTGTCACCGTGGCCTCGACTGTCACCGGTGCGAAGCCCGGAATTCACGCGATCGTCGTCACGCAAGCTGCGTTGCAACCGACTCTCACGGGCGCAGCCGTGGCGCTTCCGGCGCCGGGCACGGCCGAATCGTTGACGGTCACAGGCACGAATGGGACATCGACCGTCACCTTCAACACCGGCGCATCGTGGGCCGAGACCGTCGCCAACGTGAACATCGGGTTGAAGAACGCCGGTGTGGCCATGACGGCGTCGGTGCAGACATCGGGTGGCGTCGATCAGGGCATCAACCTCACCGAGACTCGCTACGGCACGCAGACCACCACCATCGCGGGCGGCGGTGACATCGGGCTGACCGGTGCCACCACTGGCGGCTCGAACGCGGCCGGCACAATGGACGGGGTTGCCTTCGTTGCCAACGGGCGAACGTTCGTGAGCGGGGGTCTGGTGGTTTCGATCGCAACGAACGCAACGCAAATCGCGACTGCCGGGGGCTCGGTGACTGGCAATGTCTCCTTCACCCAGGGCCTCGCCGGCGCGCTGTCGGCCATCGGTGCGCAGGGCGGAACCACCGGTCCGCCGCTCGCGTCGAAGGCGACGCTCCAGACCCAGATCGACCAGATGACCCAGCGTGTCTCGGACTTCGATCACTATCTGTCGCAGTACGAGTCCACGATTCGGGCCAAGTTCACCTCGATGCAGACGATGCTCAGCCAACTGCAATCGATGCAGGCAACGGTGACGCGCATGGGCGCGACCACCAGCACCGGCTGACGCCACGCTCGACCGTCCAGGTCACGAACCGTTCACCATCCGCACCTCCATTCGCACAACACTCGGGGAATCACCGCACATGTCTTCTTCAGCACTCGCCACCTACGCCCGCTCTGCCGCCGCGACGGCGAGCCCACATCAGATCGTTCGGATGGCCTACGAGCGTGTCATCACCGCGTGCGATCGATGTGAGCGCGCCGCGGGGACGCGAGGCGATCGATGGATCGAGACGTTCAACGACGAGGCGATCAGAGCGCAGGCGATCCTCATCGAACTCACGAGCGGTCTGGCGATGAAGAGCGAGGACCCGGCCGTCGTGGATCTCGCGACCCACCTCGGAGACCTGTACATGTTCGCGATCGAACAGCTCGGCCAGGCGAACGTCCGCAAGAGCACGACCGAGCTCGACGCCGTCCGGATGATCATCGACGGGTTGCGCGACGCGTGGGTGCAGATCGGATGAGTGCACAGATCGCCGCGTGGCTGAGCGAGGCGGAAGCCGTGATCGGCGCTGGCTCCGATGACGCCGCCGTGACGCGTCTGATGGCGTCGTGCCGAACGCTGCCCGTCGACGAACCGTCGCTGCGCGGGGTCGACGCTGCCCAGCTCGACCGCGTCGTCGATGCGATGACGGTTGCGTGCACACACCTGGAGGCGGAGATCGCTGATGTGGTGGCTCGCCGAGCGGTGCTGCGCCGCTCGAAGACGGGCATGACGGGATACGTCACCGCCGTTTCATACGCACCTTGAATCACGCTGCGGTTGTGCCGATCCGCATCCCGTAGTTCAAGGCGGGCCCACGGACGGGTTCATGAAACGCACGGATGCCGCGTTCGTTCGAGGTTTCATGGACCCATTGCTCAACACAGTCGAGTACACGATGGACGCGCTCCAACTGCGTCTCGACACCGTCGCCAACAACATCGCCAACGCCAACACTCCGGCGTATCGGTCGAAGGTGGTCGACTTCGAATCAAATCTCGCCGCGGCGCTGAAGGCCGGCAAGCCCAACCCTGACGGTGCGCCCGCCGTCACCGGCGGAGACGGTCTCGTCGACAACACCGGGAACAGCGTCAGCCTCGAGGACGAGTTGACGACGATGACGAAATCATCGCTCGAACGGCAAGTGATGGTGTCGGGGTTCAACTACAAGATCGATCTGCTGAAGTCTGCGGCAGGTACCCGATGAGCGTCCACGGGCCGTTCGCGAGCATCGACGTCTCCAACACGGGGCTCGGTTTCAACAAGTACTGGCTCGACACGATCGCGCACAACATCGCCAACGTGAACACCACTGTCACGGCGGGCCAGGCACCGTTCCGGGCACGCATGGTCGTTGCTATGGAACTCCCCACCGACACATCTGCAGGTGGTGGCGTCGAGGTCGCCGACGTGCTCGACCAGGCGGGAGATCCAGCATTGGTCTACGACCCGCAGAATCCCACCGCCAACGCGCAGGGTTACATCGCCAGCCCCGTCGTGGACCTCGCTGGTCAGATGGGTGACCTCATTCTCGCCAGCCGGTCGTACCAGGCCAACATGAGTGTGTTCAAGGAATCGCGCGACGCGCTGGAGACGGCGACCACGATGGGCAAGGGCTGATCCGATGAGCGCGATCCCACCCATCGGACCCAACATCCTGCCCCCGATCAGCGGCGCATCGAGTGGGGCCAAGCCCGCTGCCGGCTTCGGCGACGCGGTCACCAAGGGACTCGACTCGGTCGCCAACATCGAGACCAAGGCAGACAGCCTGGTGTCGACGATGGCCGCCGGCGGCAATGTGCAGATCTCCGATGTCATGGCTGCGACGACCAAGGCCAACCTCGGAATGCAGATCGTGAACGAGATCCGCACCCGCGGGCTCGAGGCATACCAATCGATCATCAACACCCAAGTCTGAGTGAGGACAACCGATGAAGCAGCTCGACGCAGCGTCGACGAAGTGGAGGGCGCTGGGGCTCGGACAACGGATGTTGCTCGTCGCTGCAGTGATCGGCATCTCGTTCGCGGGGTACACCGCCTACTCGAACTCGCAGAAGATCACCTGGGCAGTCCTGTACGCCAACACCGATGACGCAACGGCAGCGTCGGTCATGGCCAAGCTCGACGCACACGGCATCCCGCATCAACTCAGCGGCAACGGCACCCGCATCGAGGTCCCCGCCAGTCAGCTCGCGTCGACCCGTCTCACACTTGCGTCCGAGGGCGTCACCGGGCAGCCGGTGCCCGAAGGCTTCGACCAGATCTTCAGCAACCAGGGGCTCGCCAGCAGCGACTTCGAGCAGCGAGTGAACTACCAGCGGGCTCTCGAGGGTGAGTTGGCCAAGACACTGCTCACGATGGACAACGTCGCCGGTGCCAGCGTCAAGCTCACGATTCCGCAGCAGTCGGTGTTCATCGGTGATGGTACGACGTCGAACGACAAGCCCACCGCCTCGGTGATGTTGTCGCTCCGGCAGCCACTGACCGCAGCGCAGGTCGAGACGGTCACAAACCTCGTCGCATCGTCGATCGAAGGCCTCACGCCCGATCAGGTGACGATCGCATCGTCGGACGGCACGCTGCTGCACGCGGCGGGTGACTCGACGACGTCGGCGACATCGACCAAGAACATCGCGATGACCAGTGACTACGAGAACGAGCTGTCGAACCGTCTGACTGCACTGGCACGCACACTCACGGGTTCCGCCGCTGCGACCGTCGAGGTGCGGGCAACCATGGACTTCACCCAATCCGACGTCGAACACGAAGTCATCGATCCGACCAAGAACGTGCCGACCGCTGACCACTCGACATCGGAGACGTGGACCGGAACCGGATCTCAGGTCGCCGGTTCAACCGGCGCGAGCGCCGGTGCCGCCAGTTCTGGATCGGGCAACGGGACGTATGCCAGTTCGGACAAGACGACGACGTTCACGCCGGGCGACCGAACGGTGACGAAATCGTCGCAGACGACCCCAACGGTCACTCGACTGTCGATCGCCGTCGTCGTGCCCGTCGCCAATGTGACCGCCACAACGCTCGCAGGCGGAGCGACCGCAGGTGACGTCCCCGCGACGTCGATCGCAACCGCCGCGGCCGGCACTTCCGCGGTCGACGACGCAATGCTCAAGCGAGTGATCGGCTCTGCGGCCGGCATCGACGCAACCCGCGGCGACACGATCGAGGTGGCGATGGTTCCTGCCGTGGCAACCGATTCGGGACAACTGCTGACCGTCAGCGGCGGGACGAGCGCAACCGCCATCAAGCCGGTGGCTGCGAAGCCGACGACCTTGCTCGCCGAAGCGGCTGGCGCCGGTGCGCTGGGCATGTTCCTGCTCGTGATGATGGGACGGCGACGGAGCAAACGGAAGGCCAAGGCCAACTCCTCGAGCCCGCTGATCATCGCCGAGTCGGGCAAGAAGGGCAAGGGCAAGAAGGGCGCCGCCACGGCGCCGGCCCCGGTGCTCACGGCAACCGCAGCACCACAACGAACCGCCGACCCCGATCGAGAAGCCGTCGACGAGATCAAGGGTGACCTCGAACGGATGCTGGCCGAGAGCCCCGAATCGCTTGCCGCCCTTCTCAGCTCATGGATGGCGAAGTGAGCCGCCGACGTGGTGGCGCTGCTCTGGCCGAGAAGGAAGTCGCGGCGCAGGGTGCGGTTCCTCTGCTGACGCTCGACGGCGACCTCGGCTACCCCGGCGCCCGGCGAGTGGCCATCGTCGTTGCATCGCTCGGCACCGAGCTCGGCGGAAAGGTCCTTGCCCACTTCTCGGCACCAGAGGTCGAGGCGATCATTCGCGAAGTCAAGGACATGCCGAACGTGCCGATCTCCGAGGTCAAAGAGGTCGTCGGGCGTCTGCGCGACGAAGCCATCGCCCAGTCCTACGCCGTTGCCGGAGGATTCGACAAGGCACGCGAACTCTTGCGTCGCAGCCACGGCGTCGACGCCGACGCAATTCTGGAGCAGATCATGTCAGCATCGTCGAACGTACCGTTCCAGTTCCTCCGTGCCCGGCGCCCGGACCAGATCGTCTCGTACCTGTCGTCGGAGCATCCGCAGGTGATTGCCCTCGTGCTGGCGCACTTGCCGCTGGGTACCTCGGCCCAGGTGATCGAGGGACTTCCCGCCGACATCCGCGCCGAAGTGGCGCAGCGCTACGCGAAGTTGGAGGTGACCGATCCGGACATCATCAACGAGGTCGAGCTCGCGCTCCTGCGCCGTGTCGGCGGCGCCGGTACCAGCAACGAGCCGAGCCAGTCCCGCGGCGGCATCAAGCCGCTCGCCCAGCTACTGAACAACGTTGCCCGCGACACAGAGAAGGTCGTGCTCGGCGAGCTCGAGCGGACCGATCCGGTGCTCGCGATGGCCGTGCGCGACCTGATGTTCGTGTTCGAGGACATCACTCATCTCGACGACCGCGGATTGCAGGAGGTGTTGCGCATCGCCGACACCAAGACCATCGCGTTGGCGCTCAAGGACGCGCCGCTGCCGGTGCGGGAAAAGATCGAGAAGAACCTGTCGCAGCGCGCTGCAGAGGACGTCGCCGAATACGCCTCGTCGAGTGGCATGGTCCGCCGAAGCGATGTGGAAGCTGCTCAGCAAGAGGTCGTCCGCGGGGCGCGGAAGTTGGAAGAGGAGGGCCGCATCGTGCTCATGCGCGGTGGTGGCGGCGGCGGGGGCGACTTCATCTGATGACTCGCGTCCTGCAGAGCCCGGCATTCGACGACACAGCAATCGGGGTTCCCGCGCCTCCGGCGTGGGACTCGGTCGCGGTCGCCGCGTTCGAGCAGGGATTTGCACAGGGTGCCGAGGCCGGCCGAGCGGCCGGCCGCCGCGACCTCATGCTCGGCGAGTCGAACCTGCGCAGCGCACTCGACGAGTGCATGGGCGCGATCGAGTCGTCGTTGCACCAGTTCAATCAGCGTGTGATCGAGGTCGCCGAGCTGTTCGTCACGACGGCCTTGCGTCACATCCCCGAAGCGCGCACCACCGGATTGCTCGTCCGGATGGGCGAGGTCCTGGCGACGTTCGACCCCGGCACCGTGGTCGTCAGCGTCGAGCCTGACGCGGTCACGGAGGTCAGCGAAGCCTTCGCCCGGCGTCCGCCGCGGAGCCATTCGATCACGGTGACCGCCGATCGAACGCTGGCGACCGGTGAGTTCCGGCTGCAGAGCGAATGGGCGGATGCCGAGGGCACCTTCCAGCGCTACATCGAGGCTGCTCGCGAAGCTGTCGAACTCCACCTCGGTCTGGATTCGCGATGAGTCCCGCCGCCTCGTCGGGTCCCGGTTCTTCAGGGCCGCAGATCGGCGTTGCACCGACGTCGCCGATGCGGCCGAGTACCGGTGAATGGCGCTCGACCCGGGACCGCTCGGGTACGCGGCGCACGCCGGACGGTACGGACGACCTCCCGTCAGACGGCCTCGAGCTGGACGCAACACCGAAGGGGCTTCCTCTCGCGCTGCCGATCAGCGGGACGGTCTCGGTGATCCGAGGCATGGAAGTCGGCGTTCGCGGACTGCGCCTGCCGATCGGCACCGCCGTGGCCGTCGAGGGCGCAGTCGTTCGACTCGACGCCGAGGTCATCGGCTCGAACGGCGGGGGAGCGACGCTCGCGCTGCTGGGCGAGCCGACCGGACTCAGCAGCGGTGACCGCGCCCGACCGACGCTCGCAGGTGGCCAGCCTCTGGGCATCGGTCTGCTCGGCCGTGTGGTCGATGCACTTGGCCGACCGATCGATGGACTCGGCGCGGTCCATGCTGCCCGCGGCGTCATCGACCGACCGGTGCCGGCCGCACTGAAGCGTCAACGGATCACGCGCATGATGCCGGTCGGTGTGCGGGTGATGGATGCCTTCACGACGCTCGCCCGTGGCCAACGTGTCGGTCTCTTCGCCGGCTCGGGCGTCGGCAAATCGACGTTGTTGGGCATGATCGCACGTGGTGCGGATGCCGACTGCGTCGTGATCTGCCTCGTCGGTGAGCGCGGTCGTGAAGTACGGGAGTTCCTCGAGGACGATCTCGGTCCTGACGCTGCGGCGCGCGCCGCTGTCGTCGTCGCGACCTCGGACCAGCCGGCCCTCGTCCGCGTTCGCGCGCTGCGCTACGCGACGGCCATCGCCGAGCAGCTCGCTGACGAAGGACGCGACGTGCTCTTCCTCTGCGACTCACTGACTCGATTCGCTCTCGCCCAACGCGAGGTCGGTCTCGCCGCCGGCGAACCGCCGACTGCACGCGGCTTCACGCCGTCGGTGTTCGCTGCACTCCCGCGGCTCCTCGAACGGACAGGCCCGCGTGAGAACGGCTCGATCACGGCGATCTACACCGTCCTGGTCGACGGCGACGATCACAACGATCCGATCGCAGACACCGTGCGAGGCATCCTCGACGGCCACATCGTTCTCGACCGCCGACTCGCGCACGCCGGCCGCTACCCAGCCGTCGACCCGCTGTTGTCGATTTCGCGCCTTGCGTCGAAGGTGCTCCCACCCGAGCACGCCGCGTTGGCCGACATGGCTCGTCGGGCCCTGGCCGGTGCTGAGTCGGTGCGCGATCTGGTCGAGGTCGGTGCGTACTCGCCGGGGAGCAACGCCGACGCGGACGCCGGCCTCGCATTGAGCCCGGCGATCATCGAACTGTGTCGTCAAGCGACGTCTGACGTGACGTCGATCGACGACACGTTTGCGGCGCTCGCGGAGATCGCCGCGATGGCTGGAGCATCAGCATGAACCCCAACGCTCGATTGAGCGCATCGAATGGAGCAACGGAATGAGCGGGACCCGAGGAGATGTCGTCGTGCGGATTCGCACGATTGCCGAGGACATGGCGTCGGTCGCGGCCGCGTCGGCGGTCGTGGCTTCAGAGGCGGCGTCCGAGGCCGCGTCGTTGGCGCAGCAGCGGGCGCGGACGCATCCATTGGCGAACTCCACAGGATCGCTGGATGCGCTCGACCTGCTGACAGCGGTGGGCACCGCGAGCGCGTTGCGCGAGTCGGCGCTGGCCGCAGGACGGCGTGCGGCGCTCGCAGAGCAGACGGTGGAAGACATGCGTCGCCAAGTCGCGACCGCGACCGCAAACCGCAAGGCGGCAGAACGGCTCGTCGATCGTCGCATCGCTGCGGTCGCGCTCGAGGAGCAGCGGCGTGATCAGCGCACCATCGACGAATCCGCATCGACCAGTTGGAATCGGTGGTGACGATGCCCGTCGGGCTCGATGCGATCCTGACCCGCATCTCCCAGATCTCTCAGCCGCCGGCCGCGATCGCTCAGATCCAGAGCCGCTTCGCGTCGATGATGGACGAGGGCAACGCAGCTGTCACCGGATCGACGTCGAGTGAGTCGACACAGACCTCGTCAACCACCACAGCCGCGGTGCGCACGGAGGCGGTCGGCACAATGGCGCCGGCCACGATCGCACGTGGCGTCGGAGCGGCGTCGTCTGCCAACACGGACATCGCCGGTGCAGCCGGTGGGTCGACGGCGACGGCAATGCCGACCGGCGTCTGGGTCGATCGCATTCCGAGCGCGAAGGGCAAGGCGCTCGCTCCCACGATTGCGGCTGCCGCAGCCAAGTACAACATGGACCCGGCGTTCCTGTCCGCAGTGTTCTGGACCGAGTCGTCGTACACGCCGGACGCCGTCTCGCGCACCGGGGCGATCGGCCTCGGTCAGTTGATGCCCGAAACAGCGCAGTGGCTCGGCGTCAACCCATGGGATGCCACACAGAACATCGACGGCACTGCCAAGTTCTACCGCTATCTGCTCGACAAGAACAACGGCGACATCACCCTCGCGATCGCGTCGTACGCGGCGGGTCCCGGCGCGGTCAAGAAGGCCGGGGGAGTTCCCGACACGTTCACCCAGAACTACATCACGAAGCTGCTGGCCCGCCGTGACTACCTCGCCGGCGCACGAGCCACCGCTCCATGATCCGTCTCAGGGCGACGGCCCCTAGAGCGACGATCGCGACGGCCGATCCCTCCGGCGCACGGAGCATCCGAACCAGCGCTGCCATGGATGACAGCACCACACCGGCCATCGCCGGATTCGAAATGTGTTGGTGATGTGCGTGATCGGCAAGGTCTCGTCGAGAACTGAGAACCCGAGCAAGAAGGTGCGTGGCGCAGCGTCTGCCGGCACGTTTCCCGACGACCTCCAAGCGATGCTGACAGCCGCCCAGAGCCGGACCTTCGGACGGGCCGCGATCGCTGCCCACGCCTCCGTCCTCGCGTCGTCCGGCGTCGACGTGACGCCCGGTGCCGACGTGACGGCCGGTGCCGACATGGCGGCGGCGGTGGTCGCCACCGGTTCGACAGATCTGACGGCAGGGGCGGTCGATGCCGCAACGGAGGCTGCCGCAACGGAGGCTGCGGGCAGCGGCGTGCCCACCGCACCCACGACGAACACGACAGCGACGAACCCGACGACGACGGACTCGACGACCACGACGATGACAGCGACGGACTCGACCACCACGCCGAGCACGGCAGCAGCGGCAGACCTGATGAGCCCGGCCGTCGCGCAAGAGCCGATTCCGGCCGCCCTGTCCACACCAACGACCTCGCCGAATTCACCCCCGCCGGCGAATGCTGCCGCCACGCCGACTGCACCAGTCGTCGCGTCGGTTGCGGGCACGCCGCCCTCGACGCCACCGGTTGCACCGACCGCACCGACCGCACTCGCGTCGATGGTGATGCCTCTGGCCGAAACCCCTTCAGTGGTCGTGTCGAATGCCGCCGAAACTCAACCGCCGGAAACGTCTCCGGCCGGCGAGACTGCAATCGGTGCTCCTGACGCATTGACCGCGCCGCCGATCGCCCTCGGAGTGCCCAGGCCGGCGTCCACCACTCCGCCTGTTGCAGCCGCGCCGACGACGGTCGCACCTGCCCCGGTTGTCGAGCGCTCCAGCAACCAGAGCTCCAGCACCGAGAGCGACGACACGAGTTCGTCGCTGCCGGCCGACGATGGCCGCGCAACCATCGGCCAGGCGTCAGCGATCACACCGGCGACGATCACGGCTGCGCTGGGAGTCGGTCCGTCGACGACGCCGGCATCGATCGCTTCAACTCCGCTGGTCGCTGCACAGCAGGCGCCTGCCATCCGCCCAGTTGCACGTCTGGCTGTCCGCCAGGTCGCTGACCCCACGGTGGACGTGCATGCTCCCGCGCTGACGCGTGCCATCGCCCGACTCTTCCGGTCGGCTGACCGGTTGTCGGCCACGGCTCGTTCCGCAACGACCGCATCGACGTCGGCGACACCCGCATCGACGTCTGCAACGGTCTCCGGCGACCTCAGTCCGTCCGCGGTTGATGTGTCGGCGTCGACGACCGACTCGAATTCAGCCGATGTCACGACCCGTTCCAAGAACTCCGCACCAGTCGCACCGGTGGCACCGTTCGCGCCCGACACGGCAGCCGCTCACGGTGCTCGCTCGGTCGTCGACATCGCCCGCAACGCCGGAGCCGTGTCGACGACAGCGGTACCGGCTGCAGGCACGTCATCCTCGGCGGCGCAACGCACGCAGGCCGCGGCGATGCCGAGCCGTGTCGGCCTCGGGATGATCAGCGTCGATCGAGTTCGGTTCGCTCGCGAGTCAGCGGCCCCGCAGACGACACAGCGCCTGGCGCTCGACCTCGACGGCGCGCGCGTGGCCGTGCGCTTCGGTGGCGACCGGATCTCGGTCGACGTCGTCGCCGACCCCGCCGGCGAACTCGGCAATGGTTGGGCTCGCAACGTCGAGCGCTCGCTCGGCCAGGTCGTGCGCGCTCAGACGAGCGAGAATTCGCGCCAGGGCGACATGTCCGGTGGCCAACGTCCGCAGCAGCAACGCAATCCGCAGCAGAACGACGAGTCGTCGACCGACGCCGATCGCAGCAAGCGGTGGACCGACGCAACCGCGCTCTTGGCAGCTGCGACCGGTCCGTCCACGGTCCCCACCGTTGGCCGTCTCGCCCAAGGAGTGAACTGACATGGCAGCAACCGCCGGCATCGGCTCGACGACTCCCACGACGGCGCAGTCGTCGCAGGACATCTTCAGCGGGATGGGCCCTGATGCGTTCCTCAAACTGCTCGTTGCCCAACTGCGCTATCAGAACCCGATGAACCCCTCTGATCCGACCGCCATGATGGGTCAGGTCGCCCAGTACGCGCAGGTCGAGGCATTGACGAAGATGCAAAAGGGTCAGGCAACCGATCAGTCGTTGTCCGAGGCCAAGCTCGCCACCGAGATGGTCGGCAAGACGATCAGCGCGACCGATGGTACGAGCACGGAGACCGGCAAGGTGCTGTCGGCTCGATTCACCTCCACCGGACCCGTGCTGATCCTCGACACCGGCGCCGAGGTCACGCTCAGCGCCGTCGTCTCGGTGACCGACACGGCGTCACCGGTCGCCGCGGCGTCAGGCACCGGCTCGTCATCAACGGGATCGTCGAGCTCGTCGTCGACGGCCGCTTCGACAACCGCAATTGCATCGACGGCGTCGGCATCTTCGACCCCGACAGCATCTTCGACTTCATCGACAACGGCGGCAGCGGGTGCGACTGCATCAGCCGCAGCGTCTGTCGTTCCAACCGCACCGGCCTCAGCCGATGTCCCGAGCTCGACCGGCGCTTTCACAGCGGCGGCGGTCAATGCAGCGATGCCGGACAACACAGTCCACACCATCGTCGACCCCGCGCTGTCTCAAGCCGCCATTGCCGCGTACGCGGCGAGCGGTGACTGATTCCTCCGAAGACCAAGACCTCACCCCACAAGCCCCACCACAGGAGAACCTTCCATGCTTCGTGCCCTCTATGCCTCGATCAGCGGTCTGCGTGCCCATCAGACGATGATGGACGTCACCGCCAACAACATCGCCAACGTGAACACCCAGGGATTCAAGGCGGGGCGGACGATCTTCGCGGACGCTCTCTCGCAGACGGTCCGCGGTGGTGGCATCCCCACCGACGCCAGCGGCAGCACCAACCCGATGCAGATCGGCCTCGGCACGCGTGTCGCTGCCGTGACGACGAGTTGGACGCAGGGTGCGTTGCAGCTGACCGGCGGCCAGACCGACCTCGCGATCCAGGGCAACGGCTTCTTCATGGTCGAGCGGTCGGGCGAGCAGTTGCTGACCCGTGACGGCTCGTTCAACTGGGACTCGTCCGGGCAGTTGGTGACGGCTGGCGGTGCGCGAGTGCTCGGCTGGAGCGCGGACCCGACGACGGGCGCAGTCAACACCTCGACCCCTCCCGGTTTCGTGACCGTACCGACTGGCGTCCTCGCCCCATCTGCCACGAGTGGCATCGTGCTCGGCGGCAACGTCTCGGCCGGCACCGCCGTGGGCGACTTCGTGTCGACCTCCGGAACGGTTCACGACTCGATCGGTACATCGTTCGACCTGACGATGAAGATGACCAAGACCGCAACCGGCAGCTGGACCGCCCAGATCACGGCGACCGATCCGAACGGTGTCACCAAGGACATCACCCCGGCGACCGCACCGGTGGTGACCTTCGATGGCGCAGGCAACCTGACCTCAGCGCCGGCGATCAACCTGACCGGCATCACGCTCGGCACCGGCGCGGCGCAGGACATCACGATCTCTGTCGGCAATGGTCAGCACGCTTTCACGCAATACGACCAGCCGACGACGCTCAACATGCCGGTGCGCGACGGTTCTGCCGGTTCCGAGCTCAGCACGGTCAGCTTCGGCACCGACGGCTCGGTCACTGCGCAGTACACCAATGGCGAGTCGAAGGTGCTGGCGAAGATCGCATTGGCGTCGGTGACGAACCCCGAGGGCCTGGTCAAGGCCGCCGACAACCTCTACGAGACCTCGCTGACCTCCGGATCGCCGGTGCTCGGTGCTGCCGGCACGGAGGGCTACGGAAGCATTGCCCCTGGTGCGCTCGAGGGTTCGAACGTCGACCTTGCCCAGGAGTTCACGAACCTCGTCCTCGCCCAGCGCGGCTTCCAGGCCAACACGCGCGTCATCACGACTTCCGACGAAATGCTGTCGGATCTCGTCAACGTCAAGCGCTGATCGCAACGCTGCAGGGCACGCCACGGACGTCGCCACGCCCTTGAATTCGGAGCCCCTCGACCGATCTGTTCGGGTAAGGGACAACCACGGAGAAGGATCTCATGATTTGCCTACATCGACTGCGCGGCGACGAACTCTGGATCAATCCAGACCTGATCGTCTTCAGCGAAAACACAGGACACGACACGGTCGTCACGCTTGCCGATGGCAATCGGGTCACCGTTGCCGAGCCTCCGGAAGCAATCGCCACAGCTGTCATGCAGTTCCGCTCATCGGTGCTCGCCGCCGCTGAGAACCTGTCGACCATCTTCACCCATGCCGAACGGTCCGTGCAGAGCACGCGGCGTCTCGGGAGCGTGTGAGCCATGTTGATGCCAATCGGAATGGTGCTGGCTCTCGTCTTCATGATGGTCAGCGATGTGATGGAGGGCGGCAACCCTGCCGGCCTCCTCGCGCCGTCGTCGATCGTGCTCGTGTTCGGCGGCACCCTCGCTGCCACCGCGACGTCGTTCACGGTGAGCGAAGTGTTGAAGATGCCGAAGCTCGGCATCAAGGGCTTCGGTAAGCCGGCCCAGCTCGACGGAACGATCAAACAGATGTGCGAGCTCGGCGAGGTCGCCCGCAAGGATGGCGCGCTCGCTCTGGAGAGCCGGATGGCCGACGTCAAGGACTCGTTCCTGCGCCACGGCTTGACGCTGCTCATCGACGGCGCGGACGAACATCGCATCCAGGACGAGATGGAAGCCGCCATGGCCGCCACGAGCGATCGTCACCAGCGCAACATCTCGATCTTCACCAAGGCTGCGGGCTTCGCCCCGATCTTCGGACTGATGGGCACCACGATGGGCCTCATCAGCATGCTCGGTCACCTCGACAAGCCTGATGAGATCGGGCCGAGCCTTGCGGTCGCGATGACGGCGACGCTGTACGGACTGATCTCGTCGAACGTGCTCTTCACCCCGATCGCAGACAAGCTCACCCGACTCGACGCCAGCGAGATGCTGGCCAACGAGATGATGATCGACGGCGTGTGCTCGATCCTTCACGGCTTCTCCAGCCGGGCCATGACGGAACGTCTCGAGATCTGGCTGGAACCGGCCGCGAGAGCCAAGAAGGCGGCATGACCCGGTCGCGGCGTGGCCGGGGAGGCCACGGCGGAGGTGGCGGTGGCGGAGGCGGCCACGGTGGCGGCGACTCGCGATGGCTCGTCACGTACGCCGACCTCCTCACCTTGCTGATGGTGCTGTTCCTCGTGCTCTGGGTCATTTCGACGATCGACCTCAAGAAGTTCGAGAAGTTCAAATCGGGCCTCGGCGACTTCGGCAACCCGGCCGCCGCGGCACCGGCATCCACCGAGGTCGGCCCACCCGAGGGCGTGAGCAACTCGTCACCGACCACGACGACCACCGTCCCGAACACCGCAATCGGTGCCGATGGCGGGGACGGATCAGGCGCCACGACCACATCGTTCGACGTCGGAACCGGATCAGGTCAGGCCCCGGCTCCCGAACTCAACGCATCGCAGCTGTCGCAGCTCGCGCAGGGCCTGTCTCAGACGCTCGGCGGGGAGGGGCTCGGTGATGTCGTGAACGTTCATCTCGAGCAACGAGGTCTCGTGATCTCGGTCAAGACCGACAACGTGTTGTTCAACTCGGCCTCGGCCGACCTTCGAGCCGAGGCCACCAAGCTGGTCGATGCGGTGGCGCCGTCGTTGTCGGGAATCGCCAACGACGTCGTGATCGAGGGATACACCGACAATCGCCCGCTGCATCGCACCGGGTACGACAACTGGGACCTGTCTGTCGATCGCGCGGTGGCAGTGCTGAAGGTGATGGCGAACGGCCATGGCATCGACGCATCCCGACTGTCTGCCGTTGGCTACGGCGAGCAGCACCCAGTCTCCACCGGCACCGACGACGCATCGCTCGCACGAAATCGCCGGGTCGAGATCGTGGTCATCGCAGGGCCCGCCGACACCACTGCCACGACGATTCCCGGTGACACCGTTCCAACCGGCACCACGGTGCCGAGTGGCTCGGGAGCTCCGACCGCAACGACATTGCCCGCTGCGCCGGTGACAACGGCAGCGGCAAGCACGGCTGCTGCTGGGCACTGACGGTTCGAGGCCTCTGACGCAACACACTCTGACGTCGCGACTTCAGCCAATCGCGATCCGCCGGAGGGAGGGGGAACTGTCGCGCACCCCTTGCGTAGCGTTTGGGGTATGGATGCGGCGGACGTTCCTGGCGTGGTTTTTGGCGACCTTCGGGGTGCAGCGCGTGACAGCGCGGTGCTGGATGTGGAGCGTGAGATTCGTCGGTTGCAGGCGCGCAAGGTGGCGATAGTGGTTGCGGTTGCGGGGTCTGGATCGTTTCGGTCGGATGGTCACAAGAACGTCTGGTCATGGTTGCAGGCGGTGTTGAATTCGTCGCATGCGTCGGCTCGGCGGACGGTTGTGCTGGGTCGCATGCTCGGGTTGTTGCCGAAGCTGGCGGCTGCTGCGGCGGCCGGGTTGATCGGTGATGAGCAGTTGGATCTGTTGTTGCGCCTGTTCCGCAATCCGCGGTGTCGTGGGTTGATGGTGGAGTGGGAGGATCGGTTCGTCGATTTCGCGCAGTCGTTGTTGTTGTCGGGTTTCGCGCAGTTCTGTCAGCGGTGGGAGCAGGCGGCTGATCCTGATGGGGCAGACCATTCGGTGGCTGAGGCGCGTGCGGCGCGCAGGTTGTCGATGGGTTCGGTGGGTGGTGCGTTCGAGTTGAAGTTCTTCTCGGATGCAGTGTCGGGTGAGGTGATCCAGAATCTGGTGCGGGCGTATGACGCGTTGGAGATGGAAGCCGACATTGCGGAACGCAAACGGCGCTGGGGCGCTGACGCGGACGAGCATGATCTTCCGCGCACGGCTGCGCAACGGTATGCGGATGCGTTGATGGCGATCATGCTCGACGCTGCCGAGTCCTCCGGCATGTCACCCACGACGAAGGCCGCGGCCGACGACACGGACGCGGATGATGTCGATGATGTCGATCTTTCGGGTGCGTCCGGTCCGATGCCGCCCATCGACCCGACGCCGGCATCGGATCCGCCGCCGCCCGAGCCGCCGCCGTCATCTGGCGGTGCGACGTGTCACTGTCGGCGCCGTCCGCCGAAGCCGTTGGTGAACATCTTCTGCACCCAGCAACAGTTGGAGGACGCGATCCGCCAATGCGCACCCGGCTACATCGAGTCGGTCACCGTCGCGGCCAGCAAACTCGGTTGGGCCGAGACGGCGTCGGGCGGGCTGGTGGCGCGGCAGGACCTGTTCGTGGCAGCGCTGTTGGGGAACGTGCGGCGGGTGGTGAATGATTCGGTGGGTCGGGTGATCGATCTCGGGCGCACGTCACGGCTGTTCACGGGGGCCGCGCGTGAGGCGATCCTGTTGGGTGGTGATCGATGTAGTTTCCCGGGGGATGAGTTCCGGCCCGGGCGGATTCACATCGATCACACGAATCCGTGGGTCCCGCGCCATCCGTGGGAGGACCCTGGCCGCACCGATCACGACAACGGCGGGCCCTTGTGCGCCGGTCACGACACCGCCAAACACGACCTCGGGATCACCGTCACGCGGGACCGCTCCGGCTGGCACTTCTCCCGTGCCGACGGCACCGAAATCGCACCACGCGGACCCGAACCGAACACCGACGCCGGCGAGAGCGCTGCCTGACGGGTCGGCCGCCGCATTGTCAGTCACCATCCCGGGGCTGCTCGTCCTGCCGCGCCTCACGACGAAATCAGCGGTCGTCAAAACGCGGTCGAGATCTACAGTGGGCACATGATCGACGGAGTGGTTGCGGTTGGCGATGGCGTGGTCTTCGAAGACTCTGACGACCGGGGTCGGGTCGTCGTGTCGTCTGCAATGACGGACGGCGCGTATTCCGTGCTCGAGTGGATCGTCGCTCCGTCCAAGGACGGAGGCGACGTGCTGGGCACCTTCGGTGTGCATCGGCATGGTTCGTTCGAGGAGACATTTCTCGTTCGGTCTGGCGGGCTTGAGTTCATGCTCGACGGTCACATCGTCACGCTCGAGGCAGGTGACTTCGTCAGAGTGCCCCGCGAGACTCCACACGGATATCGCAATCTGACGCCGGATCCCGTGGATTTGATCGTGACGTTCATTCCTGGAGGCTTCGAGCAACTCTTCGTGAAGTACCGGACCGATGGAGGCGACGCGAAAGGTCCGGGCTTCGTCAGCGAAGCCACATCGCGGTTCGACTCGGTGTTCGAGTAGGCAGGAACACGGGCAATCGGCTGCACTAGCGTGCAGCCGTGTCATCGTCGACGGCGACCTATTCGTTCACGGCTGAGCTGTGGGAGACCGAGGGCACTGGCACGTGGCACTTCGTGAGCCTGCCCGACGACGAAGCGGACGACATCGAAGAACGGTTCGGACACTCGGCGGCCGGCTTCGGATCGATCCGTGTCGAGGTGACGATCGGGTCCACGACATGGCGGACGTCCGTGTTCCCGGACAGCAAACGCAAGACCTACGTCCTCCCGGTCAAGAAGCCGGTGCGCATCGCGGAACGCCTCAGCGTCGGCTCACCCGCCGACATCACACTGGTGGTTGTGGCGGCGGTTCCGTGAGCGCGCACTTCCGCATCATCGGCACCGACCTTCCCGGCGCCAGCTGTGGACCTTCGCCGACACCATCCGGTCGATACAGCGGGATCGCCGTCGGTGTGCAGCGCGGTCAGGAGGTCATCGACCTCGTGCGCGGTGACGCCGCCGAGGCGCGATGGGAGTTCGATGTCGACATCCGCAAGGGGCGGTTCGCCGGCACGTACATCCACGGCCGGGGGCACGAGCGCTTCATCTATCTGTCGTGGGGCGAAGTCGGCGACGGCGAGTTCGCGATGTTCCGGAGGGCCAAGCTGTTCGTCGACCACCTCGATCCGCTCGAAACCGACGGTCGCACGGTGCAAGCGACCCTCGGCCTGACCGACGCCAAGGGCCACCCGTTGTGTGCCGGCGTGCGCCCGCCGCACATCAGGTGGTCGATCTCGTAGTCCCAGCCGACACGGTCAGGCGCATCAGTTCCCTTTCAGCGGATTGATTGCAAAGGACCTCGATGGACGCCAGCCAGAACACCGACCGAGTCTGGGAGCAGTGCGATCTTCGCCGCCCCACCAAGCTGTCCCGCGAGCAGCTGCGATCGTTGGATCTGTTCCACGACACGTTCTCGCGCAAGCTGTCGAGCGGTCTCGGTCGCCTGGCGCGCTCATCGGCATCGGTCGAGATCGTCCGCACCACGCAGCTGACCTGGGACGAATACGTCCGCACGCTGCCGACGGTCACCACCCTCATCACTGCGTCAGCGTCGCCGCTGCCGGGCGACATCCTGATCGAGATGGACACCTCGTTGTCGCTCGCGCTCGCCGGTCGACTGATCGGTGGCTCGGGTCGGATGGAGGCTCCACGTCGCCCAGGCGAGCTCGAGCTGCCCGCCGTTCGCCGGATCGCATCGGTTGCGGTGGAGGCGCTCGGTGACGCGCTGACGCAGTTCCTCGACGTCGAGACCGCGATCGAGGGCATCGATCTCAGCCCGCAGTTGATCGGCTTGGCCGCGCCGTCGCAGATGGTGCTGGCGTTGACTTACTCACTCGCAGTTCCGGGCTGCCAGCTGGCCGGAGACCTGTCGGTCGTGATGTCGTTGTCCACCTTGACGCCGATGCTCGAGAAGATCATGTCGCACGCGGCTGAACGGGCCGGTTCGGACCTGGATCCGATGATCATGCGCACCGTCGCCGAGAAGGTGCCGCTCGTGCTCGAAGCCACGCTGTCGCGGATGGTCATGTCGGCCGGCTCGATCGCCGCACTCGTCCCCGGCGATGTCGTCGTGCTCGATCATCGTCTCAACCAACTCGCCAACGTCAGCATCGGCGAGGTCACCGTCGTACGCGGTCATCTCGGCCGGCGCGGGTCGCGACTGGCCATCGCCGTCGCCGAACACCCCTTCGACCCGATGCCACGCATGGCCGCCATGGTCAACGAGGCAATGGGCTCTGGCAGCGGGCCGAACACAGGGGCTGGCCTGCACGGTTACTCGCAGGTGACACACGACGTGGCTCCAGTTGATCAAGATGCGAGGCAGCACGATGCTCGAAACGCCGAGTCCAGCTCCAGCCCAGTTCACAGCCTTCGGTGACGGGACGCCGCCGTCTGCGACGGCGAGCCTCGACGTCATCGCCGGCGTCCAACTGGAAATCGTGGTCGCGCTCGGCCGAGCCAAGATGACGGTGCAGGACCTGTTGCAGTTGCGGACCGGCTCGGTCATCGAGATCGGTCAGGCCGGCGGCCTGGTCGAGGTGATGGCCAACGGGTCACTCGTCGCGCGTGGTGAAGTCGTGGTGGTCGGCGACGACCTCGGCGTGCGAATCCTCGAAATCATGTCCGTCCGCCAGTAGTTCAGACTTCTCATGATCCGCTTGCTGGTGGTGATCCTGCTCCTCGGAGCAGTCGCAATCGCGCTCAAGATGCGCAACCGCGGAACCACGACGACCAAATCGATGAAGATCACATCGCGCGCGGCGGTCAGCCGCGGCGCGGTGCTGCTCGTCGTCGAGGTCGACGGCCGGCGTCTGCTGATCGGCGCCGCACCGAACCAGATCAACCTGATCACCGAACTCGATTCGGCGGATGGCACACAAAGCGCAGGGACCGGAGGTGCGGGCGGCAGCGAATCGAGCTCGATCTCGCCGGCGCTCAACACGCCGATCCAATCTGCAGCGTCGGTCGCCCAACCCGCGCAGGCCAAGCCGCGCATTCGCCCGGTGACATTGCGTGCGACGTCGACGCCGGCAACCCGATCCGCCATCGACAAGATCCGCGGGCTCACCGTCCGCAGCGTCGAGCCCGGCTTTCGCCTGACGGCCCGCGAGAGCGGGTCGCGGTGAGTCCACTTCGGCGACGAATCACGGCGGCGGCGGTCGCCTTGCTCGGCGCACTCGTCGTCTTCTTGACGATGGGTTCGTCGACGTTGGCTGCCACTCACGCGTCTGCCGGCGCTGCCGCCAAGACCTCATCGGCGACGGCCGCGACGGATCCGCCGGCGACCACGATTCCGGCGACGCCCGACACCACCGCCGAGACCACGTCGACCACCAACCTCGCCACGACGCTGGACACTGCGGCACCGGCGCCGGCGACGCCATCGATCACGATCGCCGGCCCGGGCGGCATTTCCACCCCGACCGTGAAGGACGGAGCGTCGTCGAAGAACGACAACACGTTGACGCTGAACACACCGAAGGGCACCAGCAACGCGGTCCTGTTGGTGCTGCTGGTCACGCTCGTCGGAGTCTTGCCCGGTCTGCTGTTGCTGACCACCACGTTCCCGCGTTTCCTGATCGTGCTCGGCCTCACCCGACAGGGTCTGGGGCTCAGCTCGACGCCACCGAACCAGGTGCTCACGGGGCTGGCCGCGTTCCTCACCCTGTTCGTGATGGGGCCAGTGTTCTCCAAGATCAACGACCAGGCGATCCAGCCGGCCATCAAGGGCTCGATGACGCAGAGCGAGGCGATCAAGAAGGGTTGGGAGCCGCTGCGCGACTTCATGCTCGATCACACCCGGGCGTCGGACATGAACATGCTCTACGACCTCACCAAGACAGCGAAGCCGACGGACAAGACCAAGGTCAGCCCGCGCTACCTCATTCCCGCGTTCATCCTCTCCGAGCTGCGCGCAGCGTTCATCATCGGCTTCCTGATCTGGGTGCCGTTCCTGCTCATCGACCTCATCGTGTCGACTGTCCTCGCGTCGTTGGGAATGCTGATGATGCCGCCCGTTGTCGTGTCCCTCCCCGTGAAGCTTGCGCTGTTCGTCCTCGTCGACGGCTGGGCGCTGCTGACCGGCTCGCTCCTGAAATCGGTGATGTGACATGACAGACACAGACATCGTCCACGTCCTCAAGCTGATGTCGATCACCGGTCTCAAGGTCGCCGGCCCGATTCTCGGTGCCGTCCTCGCGGTCGGCGTCCTCGTCAGCCTGATCCAGACCATCACCCAGATCCAGGAACAGGCCGTCGTGTACGTGCTCAAGTTCGTTGCCGTCGCCATCGTGCTGCTCATCGGTGGACCGTGGATGCTGCAAGAGGTCACCGGGTTCGTCAAGGTCCTCTTCGCGAGAGCGGCGCTGGTCTGATGGAGATGCAGATCTCGATCGCGTGGGCGCTCGGTCTCGCATTGGCAGTCACCCGTGCTGCCGGGATCGTCGCGTTCTGCTCGTTCGTGCCGCGCTCGATTCCACGCCCGGGGCGCAACGCGTTCGCGATCGCGGTCGGTCTGCTGATCGCCCAACCGGTCGTGAACGTCGAGATGTCGTCGGCCGATCTCGTCGTCGCTGCCTTCACGAACCTGTTGCTCGGCGCGATCCTCGGATGGTTCCTCGGTCTGCTCGCATCGATGTTCCAGGTGGCCGGCGCGGTCATCGACCTCACGAGCGGTGTCAGCCTCGGGTCGGTCTTCGACCCGGATTCGGGGAACACGCCTGGACCGTTCTCGCGGTTCTACACGCTGTCCGCGCAGACGTTGATCATCGTGATGGGCGGCCTCACCGCGCTGATCCAGGTGGCGTGGGTCTCCACCAAGGCGGTCGCTCTCGACGGTCATCTCGGCCGGCTCGCTGCACTCGGCCAGACGGCGACCAGCAGCGTCGACGACATGTTCCGCAGGGGAGTCGAGCTCGCGCTCCCGGTCGCTTCGGTGCTGTTCGTCAGCGAGTTGGCGTTCGGCCTGCTGAGTCGACTCGCACCGCAGATCAACATGTTCCTGATCGCACTCCCGGTGAAGACGTTGATGGCGATGTCGATGCTGGGCACGGCGTGCATCGTCTTCCCGCGCTACGCCGACAACGCGATCCACGGTGGCATCACGACCGTTTCTCGACTGTTGGGTGGCTGATCGTGTCCAAGCGGGACGGCAAGACAGAGCAGGCCACACAGCGCCGCAAGCGCCAGGCCAAGAAGGAAGGGCAACTTCCGCGGTCGCAGGAGACGACCTCGATGCTCGTCGTCGCGGCCGTCATCATCACGATCACCTCCACGACTGGCGGGGCATTGCGGTCGACGGCGTCGATGATGCGTGATTGGCTCGCCAACGCGAACCCGACGGTCGGTCTGCGCAAGGGTCCGTTCATGACGAGCGCGATCGACATGGTGAAGGCGTGGTCGCCGCCGGTGCTCGCGGCAATGGTCGCCGGCATCGTCCTCACGATCGCCCAGGGCGGCATGCCGCTGGCTCCGAAGAGCCAGCGACCGTCACTGAAGCAGCTGTCGTGGAAGCGTGGCCTCAGCCAGCTCAATCCGATCAAGGCCAGCTACACGCTGTTCCGCAACTCACTCAAGTTCGCCATCGTCGGTGGTTCGATGGTCAGCCCCCTCATGAGCCTGTGGAAGATGGTGCCCCGTGCGTCGGGCATCGCTTCCGCGGCGACCCTCGCCGGGAAGGCGATGAGCACGATCCTCACCCGCGTTGTCGCCGGCGCGCTCATCATCGGCGTGCTCGACCAGGTCGTCACCCGCCGCAGATGGCGTCGCGACCTGATGATGAGCAAGCAGGAAGTGATCGACGAATCGAAGATGTCGGAAGGCGATCCGCACACCAAAGCGTTGCGCAAGCGCCGTGGGATGGAGATGCGCCGGCGTCGTTCCTTCGTATCGGTCGCGACGGCTGATGTCGTGGTCACCAACCCGACCCACTTCGCGGTCGCGCTCTCGTATGCACCCGGCTCCGCTGCGCCGCAGGTGATCGCCAAAGGAACCGAGCGGATGGCCAAGAAGATCCGCCGCGAGGCGACCCGCCACGGTGTGCCGATCATCGAGAACCGCCCGCTTGCCCGCGCCCTGTACCGCCAGGTCCGCGTCGGCGGATATGTGCCCGAACGATTCTTCGACGACGTCGTGAAGGTGCTGGTGGCTGCCTACTGGCGCCGTGGCCATGTGCCGACGCACGTTCGTGACCGCCCGATCGCCCAAGGAGTTGCCGCCTGATGCGCAACGCTCGTATCGCCCTGCCGTTGCTCTTCGTGGCGATGGTCCTGTGCCTCGTGCTGCCGATGCCGACGGCGCTGCTGGACCTGCTGCTGTCGGCCAACATCGTTGCCGGTGTCGTGACGTTGGCATCGGTGCTCAACCTCGCCGACCCGGTGGAGTTCTCGTCGTATCCGTCGCTGTTGCTCGTGACCACCACGGCGAGAATCGCGTTGACGGTCTCGACCACCAGGTCGATCCTGCTCCACGGTGACGCCGGCGATGTCGTGCACACGTTCGGTCACGTGGTCGTCGGCGGCAACGTCGTCGTTGGTCTCGTCATGTTCTTGGTCCTGACGATCGTCAACCTGATCGTGATCACCAAGGGCTCGGAACGCGCGGCCGAAGTGGCCGCTCGATTCAGCCTCGACGCCATGCCCGGCAAGCAGATGGCCGTCGATGCCGACCTCGCTGCGGGGCTCCTCGACGAGGATGGAGCGCGTGCCGCTCGTCGTCGAATCGCTCGGGAGTCGGACTTCTACGGCGCGATGGACGGCGCCGTGAAATTCGTCAAGGGCGACGCCATCGCCAGCGTGATCGTGGTGTTCGTCAACCTCCTCGGCGGCTTCGCGATCGGCGTGCTCAGCAACGGCATGTCGGTCGGCGACGCGATCCAGAAGTACTCGCTGCTGACGGTCGGCGACGGGCTTGTGGCGCAGATCCCGGCGCTGCTCTACGCCCTCGCCACCGGCATGCTCGTCAACCGCGTCCGCGGCGAGAACCCCCACCTCGGGTCGGAACTCTTCGAGCAGCTCTCGGCCAACCCATCGACGTTGCGGACCGCCGCCGGCGGAGCCGCCCTGATCGGGTTGATCCCCGGCATGCCGAAGTTGCCCTTCTTCACGCTCGCAGTCGGCATGTGGATCCTTGGCGGGCGCATCGCCAAGTTGGCCCCGGCGGCGGCCTCGCAACCCGATGTGACCGTCACGACCAACCCCGATGATCCCGAAGTGTTGATGAGTCGGATGCGGAGTGAGCCGTTGGAGGTGCGCCTCGCCTACGACCTCGTCGATCTCGTCAACGGGGGAGATCTCCGAGCCAGGATCCGTGAACTGCGCCGCCAGTTGGCCAACGAGATGGGCATCGTCATGCCCCAGGTCAGCACGACCGACGACGCGACGCTGCCGGCCGGCGAGTACCGCATCTCGGTGTTCGGTGTCGACGTCGGTTCGGGACGCGCTCCGGCCGGGTGCATCCTCGCTCTCCCCGATCCGACGGCTGGCGACGATCTCAGCCTGGCCCAGATCGGAGAGCGCGTCGTCGAGCCCGTGTTCGGCCTCATCGGGTACTGGTTGCCCGAGAACGAGCGCGAGGCTGCGGCGGCATCCGGTGCGACGATCGTTCCCCGATCGGCCGCCGTCGTCACCCACCTCGCCGAGCTGTCACGCCGTTACGCACCCGAGTTGCTGTCTCGGCAACAGGTCGCCGATCTCGTCGACACGTTGCGGACGGACCAACCGTTGCTCGCCAACGAGATCGGCAACGATCGCGTCCCGATGGCCCTGCTGCATCAGGTGATGCGGGCGCTTCTGGCCGAGCGGGTCTCGGTCCGAGATCTCCCGCGTGTGATCGAGACGCTGTCCACGTCCGTCGGGAACGTCCACGGTGTCGAGGCGCTGGCCGACGAGTGTCGAGCCGTGCTCGGGGCGCAGATCGCGGCTCGTATTGCGCCTGACCAGCGGGTTGCTGCGATCCTGCTCGTCCCAGAGTTGGAAGGTCGACTGATCGCAGCTTTGCGCGAGGTCGACGGTACGTCACATCTCGCGATCGAACCGGAGCTGCTCGACGCCGTTCGCGAGTCGGTGCGCGCCGCGTGGGAGCGGCTGGCCGGTGGCGATCCGGTCGTGTTGACCTGCGCGCCGAACCTGCGCCGGCCATTGGCGCGGATCCTCGGATCGGCCGGTCTCGAGTTGCCGACGTTCGCCTATCGCGAACTCCCGCGACACCTGACGATCGATGTCAGCGAAGTCGTCGGAGTGTGACCCGCGCCCTCCGTTCGCGGTGGGCCACCAGCGACGGGCGGCTGACACGGTTCGCGATGGAGGACGACCCATGGCTCAGCAATACCCGATCATCGAAGAACGCGCCGGCGGCGTGGTGGTTCTCGCCCGGACGACGGTCGACGCCCAGCAGGCCGCGGCTGACGCCCTTGGCGGCGACTGCACGATCACCGCGGTCGAGAAGGTGCATCAGGGTGGCATCGGAGGGTTCTTCGCGACCGAACTGATCCAGGTCACTGCGGTCCCGTCGAAGCGGGGGAGCACCGACCGCGAGCTGACCGCCGCGATGACGTCGGCCGAGGACCTCGTTTCCGCGCTCCGTCAGCGCTCACCACAATTCGCCGACCGCTTGATGAACGAACTCGGTCGGTCGACGTCGTCGGCGCCGATTCCCACGATCGCCGATCAGCGGATGGCCTTCGTCGAACGGCTCTCCAGCGCCCCCGCACACAGCGCCCCGGCCCACATCGCCCCTGTTTCTCCGTGCAGCAGCCATGCCGCTGAGCACGTCCCCGGTTCACCAACTGTTGTTCCTCCGACAGTTGTGCCTGCGCTCGTCGCCCCATCGACGGCCGCGGTACCAGTGATTGCCCCGCCAGGAGTTGCCCAATCAGCTGCTCGTGGGGCAATCACTGCCCACTCGTCCGATACATCCCGTTGGTCGCCTCGATCGCTGCGAGCGCTCGGCGTCCCCGATCGAATCGTCGACCTGGCGACCGCCTCGCAGCCCATTGGTGAAGCCGACTGGATCGTTGCCCTGATGGGCGCGTTCAAATCGATCTGCGCGACGCGCACGATCGGCCCGGTGATCATGGTCGGCCCGAAGTGCGCCAACCTCGCCCGCCAACTGCGGCTGGTCAGCATCAGCCCCGATGAGGTGGCCGAATCCGTGTCATCGGTCGCGGCGCCGAACGCCTCGTCTGCGGCGGTGCTCGCCGGTCTCAACTCGCGGCAGGTCCATCTGGTCGTCGGCGGAGCATGGCAGCATCTCAGCGGCGTACAGCCGGCAATCGTCAGTGCAGCGTCCGCGGACGATCTACTGGAAGCGATCAGAGTCTGTGTGGCGTGGGACGCGACCCTCGGATGGTGCTGGACCGGCGATCACTACGAGCGACTCGAAGTGTTCACCGTTGTGTCGCACATCCGCTCGATCCTGCACAACGCCGACCAGGCCCCGGTCGATGAAAACGTTGCATCGTCGGCGGACTTCACGTGACCGCCACACCCGCCGTCGCGGCCGAACCGATTGCAGACCCGGCGGAGACGCCGGCACCAGACGCGCCGGTTGCAGCTGCGGTCACCGCCGCAGCGACTCCGGCACCGAAGCTGAGCGTCTGGATCCCGGCAGCCCGAGCTCAGGTCGTCACGGCCATCGAATCGGCCGGCATCGAGGTCATCGACTCTCCCGACGGAGCCGCGTACGCGATCGTGTCGACCCGTCTTGCTCGCCATCGCATCGGCGAGTACGTCACGCACGCCAAAGGCATCGGGCTCGAAGTGATCGTGCTCGTCCATCCTGGCGGCGAGATGCTCGCCGTCGATGCGCTGCGGGCCGGCAGTCAGGTGGCGATCGCCGAGGGTGACGTGTCCGCGCTGCGCGATCTGTACCTCGAGCCCGAGGCCGGCAACGACCGCATCGACTCGCTGCTCGATGCCTACGAGGCGCGCCTCGGTCGCACCCAGGCCGCGGCGAAATCGAACGTCAGCTTCGTCGACCCGATCTCGGGCCTGCCGGCCGCCGGCGCACTGGCGACACGGATTGCTCAGTCCGGAAACGACCCCGATCAGAACGTGCGGCTTGTGATGATCACCATCTCCGGTCTCGCCGACAGCCAGCGGACGCGCCTCGGCACCGATGCGCAGGTGATGTTGCATCGACGGCTGTCGATCGCGATCCGACTCGTGATGCAATCAGCCGGTGATGTGTTCGACATCGGTGACGGCTCGTTCGTCGTCCTCGCGCCGCGCCTGACCGTTCCGGCGGTCGAGCAACTCGGACGCACGCTGGCCGACGTCGTCGAGTCCTACACGCCCGACGGGCATTCGCCGATGACCGTCGCGGTCGGTCATGCCGGCGCCGAGTGCTCGACCGATCTGTCGACGTTGCGCGAACTGGCCGGTCGGGCGGAAGCATCCGCGAGAGGTGAGGATCGTTCGACGGTGCTCGGCGCCGGTGAACTCGTGCGGCCGCTCGCCACCGCGACCGAACTGGAGGTCACGTTGCGACTTGCCAGCCTGGCTGGCGAGCGCGAGGGAGCGCAACCGCGGCAAGAGGTCGCGACCGTGGCCAGCGATCTGGCCGCCCGGCTCGGGTTCGAAGGACGTGAGCGGCTCTTCGTCCGCTTCTGCGCCGAGGTCGCCGACATCGGGTCTGCATTGTCGGTCGATGATGGTGGACGAGCAGAGCTCGCGACCAAGCTGCTCGGCGCCACCGCCGGCCCGTCGGTCGCGCTCGCGTTGCGGAGCGTGTCCGAACACTGGGATGGCACCGGCACACCCGATGGTGCGAGCGGGGTCGACATCCCAGCACCGGCGCGAATCATTGCTGTCGCCGAGGCGCTCGTCGCCAGTTCGTATTCGATGGAACGGATCGAGCGCGGTGCGGGCACCGCGTACGACCCCACAGTTGTGGCGGCCGCTGCAGAACTGGTGCGTGCACGATGATCACTGCAGTCGCCGAATTGGAGCCGATCGAACCCGCCGAGCACCTGATCCAGATCTTGGAGGCAACCGAGCAAGTCCTCGGTTCGATCCAGCACCTGGACGCCTCCCGCTGCGGTCCGGCGAACCTGATCGAGGCCGCCGCCACCGATCTCGCGATCTCGATGACGACACTCGCCCAGCTCGGGCCGAGCGGCGGTCATCCGACGCTGCAGACGTTGGAGTCATCACTCGGTGATCGGGCAGGCGTGATCGCGGCGGGCATTCGCCAGAACGTGACCCGAATTCGCGAGCAATGCGCCGGTCTGTCCCTAGAACTGCGCAGGCATCTTGCCGAATGTAGAGAAGTGATGTCCCTCGCGACCGGCAGCGCCGGTACTTACGACGCCCTCGGGCGGACGACGACCGGCCAGATGCGCCGGTCGCGCGGCAGCGTGTAGGGACGACCGATGACGAGCTCTGCCCTGTCCATCGCTGTGAGCGCATTGCGCGCCCATCAGTATGCGATCGAGACGACCAGCCAGAACGTCGCCAACGTCGCGACTCCCGGCTACCGGCGCCAGACGGTCAACCTCAAGACCGCGTACCCACGCCAGAGTGCGATCGGCCCGATGGGTGCCGGCGTCCAAGCCGAATCCGTCACGCGTGCGACCGATCAGCTCGCCGACCTCCGCGTTCGGACATCAGCTGCTCAGTCCGGCTACTTCGGCGCGAAGGCCGACATCCTCCGCAAGGCAGAGGACAGTCTGGGAGAACCGAACCAGGGGATCTCGACCGAGTTGACTGCGACATTCAGTGCGTTCGCGACGCTCGCGGTGTCCCCATCCGATGAAGCGACGCGCATGAACGCGATCACGTCGTTGCAGAGCCTCGCCGCCCGAGTGAACAGCGTGCGCACAGGGCTCGATCAGCTCAGCGCGGACTCTGTGACGCAGATGTCGACGAAGGTGGCCGAAGCCAATTCGCTGACTGCACGATTGGCCAAGATCAACACGTTCGCTCGCGTGCCGGGCGGCCTTCCCCCTGACCTCGCCGACGAACGCGATCGTGACATCGATGCCCTCGCGACTTCGCTCGGCGCGATCGCGACCACCGACGCCGATGGGCAGACGCGCGTGACGGTCTCCGGCCTCGCCATCGTGGACCAAGATCTCGCGACGCCGTTGACAGTCGGCACGACGCCGCCCGGCACGATCACCCACCCAAGCGGGCCGGTGACGCTGTCGGGCACGATCGGCGGCCTGCAGTCGTCGATCAAGACCGACATTCCCGACGCCCGCTCGCAACTCGACACGTTCGTGACCGGCCTCACCACCGCGATGAACAACGCGCACGCTGCCGGCTTCACGCCCACGGGAGCGCCCGGAGGCCCGTTGCTGGCCGAGGTCGGCGGTCTGCTCACCGTCGTGGTCGCTCAGACCAGCGACCTCGCGGTCACCGATGTCGCCGGCCAGACCCAGAACGGCAATGTGGCAGACGCGATCAGCCAGCTCAGTGCGACGCAGGGGCCGGCGTTTCGCTCTGTCGTCGCATCACTCAGCGGCAAGGTCGCTGCGGCCGGGCGTTCGTCCGACACGGCGAGTGCTGTTTCCGACGCAGCCTCGAGTCAGCGTGATTCGGAACTCGGCGTGAACGTCGATGAAGAGATGACCAACCTCGTGTCCCAGCAACGGGCCTACGACGCCGCAGCGAAGATCGTCTCCGTCGTCGACGCGATGCTCCAGACTTTGATCCAGATGTGACCTGATGACCGCTCCACGAATCTCCTTCCTCGGTTCTGCCAACGCCACGCTCGCTCGTCTGCGAGCGAGCTACGCCCGACTCGACCAGGCCAGCCAGATCGCCGCGTCGGGCAAGGCGTATCTCCGTCCGTCCGACGACGTTGCTTCGTCGTCACGTGCCGCAGTCGTGCAGAACGACCTCGATCAGCTCGACAGCTACGACCGGTCGATCGATGATTCGAAATCGCGCCTCACCGTCGTCGATTCGAAGATGTCTCAGGCGATGGATCTGTACCAGCGCGTGACCGAGCTGACGACGCAGGCCGCGAACGCGGTCAGTACACCCGAGTCGCAAGCGGCGATCAACGCCGAGATCACCCAGATCAAGGGTGAGCTCATCGGCATCGCCAACAGTACGTACCTCGGTGCCCCGCTGTTCGCCGGTCTTCAGTCGGGGGCTGCGGTCGCGTACAACACGACGACATCGTCGTGGCAGTTCACGGGAAGCCCGACCGATGCGTTGAATCGGCGCATCGGCCCCAACGAGGTCGTCAAGACCAACGTCACCGCGTCGCAGATCTTCAGCAACGGCACCACCGACATCTTCACCGTGCTCGACAAGCTGTCCACGGACTTGACGGCGAACAACACCGCAGGCATCCAGGCTGCGCTCGGCTCGCTGAACTCGCTCCGAACGACTCTCGGTTCGGGACAGGCGCAGGTTGGTGCCGTCACCAATCGGATCGACAACGCGGCGACCAGGAACTCTGCCGCCAAGCTGACGTTGACGACCGAGTTGTCGAACCTACAGAACGTCGATCTCGCCGACGCGATGACGAGGCAAACGCAGCTCAACACGGCGTACCAGGCGGCTCTCGCTGTGACGGCAAAGGCGGATCAGCGCAGCCTCCTCGACTGGCTGCGCTGACACCGAACGACGTCGCGCTGGGCCATCGGGCCGCCGCGGCCGACACGGTCTCGTGTAACCGCACGATGCGGACCGATGCCCACCCGAGACGGTGGCGCAGAGAGGCAAGAGGCCGATGAACGACACCGCACTCCAGGACCAGGCGACAACCGCCGAGCCCCGACCGGAAGAGACCTTTCCCATCATCGAGACGCCCGACGGGCTTCCCGGTTTCGTGACAGCACGTCACTGGGCGATCGAGCGGCAGGAGTCGAGTTCCGTCTTCGGTCTGCTCCGCAACCTCGATCAGCCCGGTATCGGTCTGCTCGTGGCCGAACCGTGGGACCTCGCCCCGGGCTACGAGCCCGACCTCCCCGACGAGGACCTGGCCCGAATCGATGTTCGTGACGCAAGCGATGTCTACGTTCAAGTCGTCGCAACGATCGCGGCTGCCACCGAGGCCACGCCGGGAACGGTGTTCCTCAATCTCGCGGCTCCCATCGTCGTCAACACGCGCACGCACCAGGCGCGCCAAGTGATTCTCGACCGCCAGGGCTGGCCCCTGCGGCACGCCATCGCGCTGAAGGGCTGAGCCGTGCTCGTCCTCACCCGCCGCGAAGGCGAGGTCTTCATGCTCGGCGACGACATCGAGATCGAGATCCTCGACATCCAACCAAGCGTGGTCCGCATCGGGATCCGCGCGCCGCGCAGCGTCCGCGTGCTGCGATCCGAGCTGATCGAGGCCGTTGCATCGGCAAACCGCGAGGCCTCGTCGGCTGGCGCGGTTGCCACTGCAGAGATTGCTGTCGAAGCTCGCCGCGTTGTTCGCGGCGAATAGCCCACTGATCGGTTGAGTGACCGGCGCTCAGGTTGCGCCGTGAAACTCCCAGTGCCACGGTTCGCGAGGGACGGCTTCGACGAAGTCGTACTCGCTGCCGTGGGCACGGAGCCATGCCAGACCCTTGGGGTCGACATCGACATCGAGCGCAAGGCCCCAACCGTGCGGGCTCGTGCCCGGGACCGCCGCGTAGCCGCCGTTCTGATACAGCCCCTTGCGACCAGCGAGGTCGACCTGCTCGTCGTATGAGCGATAGCTGTCGGTGACGCCGATGGTGACGCCGTCCGCTGCCGCCGCGGCGCGCATCTTCTTGAACGCGTCGGCCGCTGGGCTCCACAGCCTGTGTTGGCCGATGCCGATCAACGTCAACATGTCGCGGGGGACGCGGCCGTTGCCGTACGCCTGCAAGGCAGCTGGCACGTTCAACGAGCTTCGTCCGCTCGAGCCGACCCGTTCGGTCGACAGGTAGCCGGCGCGCAGGATCTGCGCAGCCTGTCCGAGACCCAACGCTCCCAGTGTGGAGATCGTGCCGGTGTTCGACGAAGTACCCGAACGGATCGACACCATCTCGCCCAGCGTGACCGCGGCCATGGGGTCCGTCACCGCCTGACCGAGCGCGCTGGCGAAGGTGGTGCTCGTCGACGCGTCTGCGGAACCGTCAGGTGTCACGGCGCTCACGGCTGCAATCGGCTCCACATCGATCCCTTGTGACAACTCCGGTAACGGGTGGGCGGACTCGCCTCGCGGACCGGCGGCCACCGGGCCGCAGAGATGTCTCGGCCTACAGAGTCGTCCGCAGAGACCAGTATTCAAGGAGAGCGTTTCGTGGCGAAGCAGAACGAAGACGTCGTGTCGATCACCCGGGCAATCAGGGCCAATCGCATCGCGCGGGCCAACGCCCTGAGCGGTCCGCGGCCGGTGCCGGCGGATACAACCGATCGCAGTGATCTGAACGATGCGAGCGATGCGAGTGATGCGCAGTCATCCGCAGACTCGGTCGTGACCGGTGAGAGCACCGTTGGCGCTGTTGTCGCTGAGCCCGAGATCGACGCCGAGACGCGAGAGTGGCTGACGGCTGGCACGGACGGCACGACCCGCCAGCTGGTCGAGGACCACCTTTGGCTGGTCGACCGTCTTGCTGGTCAGGCGGCGCGACGCTTCCCCCGGTACGTCGAGCGCAACGAGCTCTGGTCGGCCGGCGTGCTCGGCCTGGTCGAAGCTGCTCGCCGCTACGACACGTCGTACAACGTTCCGTTCGCCGCCTACGCCTCCGCCCGAGTTCGCGGCGAGATGTTGGAATCAGCCCGCAGCGCGGACATGGCACCGCGTCGCTTGCGGCGCAGTCTGCGCGAGCTGGCCGAAGTCGTCGAGTCGTTGACGCAGACGCTCGGCCGCGCACCGTCGCTGACCGAAGTCGCCGAAGTCGCCCAGATCGACATCGCCGTCGTCCGCGACCGGCTGCAGACCGCGGCGAGTCTTCGTTCGACGTCGCTCGACGACCAGACGAGTGGGAGCCAGGCCGACGACGCGCTGGCCACGTTGACGACCGAGCCGACGGAGAAGCTGTCGCAGCAGGAGTTGCTCGGCGCGCTGCGCGAAGCCATCGGTGAGCTGCCGGAGCCGCTGAAGTCGATTCTCGTGCGCTCGCATTGGGGCAACGAACGCCTCGTCGACATCGCCGACGAGATGGGCATCAGCTTCCAGCGCGTCGCCCAGTACCGGGTCGAGGCGGTCACCGCGCTCGCGGCCTGGTTTGCGACGCTCTACGACTCGGTGCCCACGCCGGACCCGGGTCTCCCCGGCGCCGTTCGACGCGCTGCGTTCTGCGCCGCGCTTGCCTCACGCTCGTCGTGGCGGGCACGTCTCGATGCCGGCGCCGGCACGTCGATGCAGATGGTTCCCAGTGTCGGAGTCAGCGCCGGCGCGGAGGCCGACAGCTGAAGTCGAATGCGAAGCGACTGCGATGGCCGGTCTGACCGGCGTTCGACAGACCCGTTCGTGCGCTCGGCCTCGGCTCGCCGTTCGCGTTGTTGACTTCGGCGGCCATCGCATCGATCAGGCGATCGATGCGAATCACACCGACGCAGGCACCGAGTTCGTCGACACACACGAGTGGATGAAATCGCGTGAGCGTTCCGCGACGCATCGCCACGCGTGCGGCCGCTTGCAGCGAAGCGCCTTCATCGACGAGTGTCAGGGACAGCGATTCGATTCGCCGCCCGACTCGCTGCAACAGCGCCATCGGCTCGCGGACCTCGGTGACGAGGACCTCGAATTCGATGCCGCTTCCGCTCGTGGGTAGGACGAGGTCGAGATCGTCCTCGGTCAGCTCGCAGACGGCCTCGATCAGCGCCCGCAACGGCTTGACCTTGGTGCCTCGTTCGTCGGTCGAACGCATCAGTGGCAGCGGCGAGGTGAAGTGGCGCGTCGTGGAGGGCGGAGCGAGGAGATAGCCCTGCCCGAATCCGATGCCGATCCGCTCCAGCGAGCGGAGGTCGGCGAGCTCTTCGATCCCCTGCGCGATCACACCGACGCTCAACCGCTCGGCGAGGTGACGAACCGAGTCCACGAGCGCGAGCTTGGTGTTGCTGACCGACACCCCGTCGATCAAGCTGCGGTCGAGCTTGAGGAACCCGGGCTCGAGGAGCATCATCCGTTCCAACCAATCGGGGTGCAGGAACGGATCGGCGATCGCGATGAGCGCGCCGCGGTCCTTGCACAGCACGATCGAATCGTGGACGTCGCCCATCACGTCGTACTCGTGCGCGTTGACTTCCAGCACCACGCCGTCGAGGCTGCCCTGTTGCAGCAAGACGTCGGTCACCCGGCTGTCGGTGAGCGATCCCACGCTGAGGTTCAGGGAGAGGAAGCACGTGACCGGAAGGTCGTCACGGGCCGTGAATGCCGTGCGCAACGCCGCGGCCTCTGCTTCGTATCCCAGCCCGACACGCCGTGCCGTGTCGAGGAACGCGGCGGCCGAGAAGTCCGCGGACGCCACCCCCAGCGACGGCTCGGCGCGCAGCAACGCCTCGTAGCCGACCACGACATTGCGGTCGAGGGCGACGATCGGTTGGTATGCCGATGTCAGACGGCCATCGAGGGCGCGTCTCACCAGATCCCGGTCTGAATCGTCGTCGTGTTGTGTCATTGCGTCAGCATCCATGCTTCACCAACTCCTCGAGCATTCAGTCGGGACATGCGGCCGCGTTTCAAGGTGCGCGAATCGTCAAGATCGTGCTGCACTGCCGTCGCCGTGCCTGGTTGTGCTGGTCGGCCCGGCACGTTCGGGCAAGTTGACGTGGGCGAGCGCAGTCCCTACCGAGTTCGCCAAATCTGTCGTACAGATGTTGTGTTTGCCCTTGGTCGGATCGCTGACCTGTGCCCCTGCCGATACCGTGTGTCGTTGGAATGGCAGGCGACGGCGCAGCAGAGCGTAGGACGTGGTGGACCGGACTGGCGGAGGCCGACCTCCAACTGTTCCGCGACGAGCCGACTATTCCACAGTCGTGTATTCGTGCGGTTCTTGGCCTCGTCGAGAGTTGGGGATGACAGCGGTCCGCTCGGAGAACGGAAGTTTCGACGGTGAACGAGCGATGCTCTCTTGACGCGGTGGATCGGCCGTGGATGCTGTCACACGATTGAAAAATTCTTCAAGTGATATGGCAGTGCTGCTGACACTTTGCTCTTGAGCAGCGACGGTGGCGTGCCGATGACTTCAATGTGACAAGCAAGGCGGTCGTGCCACCGCGCTTCAACCCGATGAGCGGCAGCTGGCCGATGGTGCTCGTGGACCTCGTGGTCGTCGTGTCCATCGCGTGCGCAGCGCGTGCCATCGCGGATTCCGTCGCGACGGGCTCGACTCGCTGGTGGGTGTTTATCTCCGTCACCTCGCTGTTCATTCTCATCGCCGTCGCGATACCGCTTCGAATACTGCTGCTCGCTCAGCGCAAGGAGTCCGAGGCGACGACCAAAGCGCTGCAACACCAGAACGAACGCCAGCAGTTCGACGCCCGCCTCAGCCGTGCCCTGGAGATGGCCGACGCCGAGCCGGCAGCATTGTTGACCGCGGCACGGGCGCTGGCGATGTGTGCGCCCGACGTCGAGGCATCGATCCTGCTCGCCGACAACAGCGACGCTCATCTGCAGACGGTGACCCAGACCGACGGCTGCACAACCGTGGGGATCTGTGATGTGGCGACGCCACGTGGATGTCCTGCGGTGAACCAGGGCCACACACTGGCGTTCGCATCGAGCGATCAGCTGGATTCGTGTCCGCACCTCGTCGAGCGTGGCGTGCCGTCGTTGTCGGCGCTGTGCGTGCCGGTCAGCGTCGTCGGTCGCGCCACGGGTGTCGTTCACGTCGTGCGCGATGCGCGGCCGTTCGACGCGCTCGAGCGCAGCCACATCGAAACCGTCGCACATCAGTCCGGCCAGCGCGTCGGCATGCTCCGCGCGACGGCACAGACGCAGCTGCAGGCGAGCACCGATTCGCTCACGGGTCTCTACAACCGGCGAACGATGGAGAACTCGGTTCGCTCGCTGGTGCACGACGAGGTGCCCTTTGCGGTCAGCATCTGCGACCTCGACCGCTTCAAGAACCTCAACGACACCTACGGCCACGACACGGGTGATCGCGCGTTGCGGTTGTTCGCGCGGACCCTGCGCAACACGGTTCGATCGGCCGATCTCGTGTCTCGACACGGTGGTGAGGAGTTCGTTGTCGTCATGCCGTATGCCGACTCCGTCATCGCGACTGCCGTCCTCGACCGGGTCCGGTTGGAGTTGCTCAGCGTCGTCGGCGACGGGCGCACACCCGCCTTCACGGTGTCGGCGGGCATCGCCGACACGACCGAGTCAGGCGACTACCAGGCGCTGCTCGGGCTGGCCGACGAGCGGCTTCTGGAAGCGAAGCGCAGCGGGCGCGACCGCGTGCTGGCGCGGCGGTGAGACGGATTCACGGCTGATCAGCGAACTCCAGGTCGCGCTTCAATCGGGTCAGCTTCATCGCCGTGATCCACCACCGTCCGTCGACCTTCGCGTATGACTCGACGTAGTGGCCATAGCCGTGGAGGAACCGGATGGGTGAGCCCTCGGGCCACCACAGCTTGTCCTCCATCGACCAGATACCGGTCGCGGTCGTCTCGGTCGTCAGGGTGATCTCGGGCATGTGGCCGTGATGGACGGTGACCACATCGGCGAGGAGATGTTGCAGGCGTTCGACGAAGTCGGGGGTCGAGGTCGTCACGGCACCGCCTTCGCCGGTCATGTCGATCTCGGCATCGGGTGTGAAGAGGCTCTCGACGAGCACCCAGTCCTTGGTGTCGATGCCGCGGAAGTAGCGCGCCTTCAGTTGCTTGATCTGTTCGAGGTCGTCCATCGGCCAGAGCATCGCAGATCGGGCGAACGCTCGACTGATCGCAATGGAGGCCGCGGGTGGCAGGCTCGTGGCGATGAGACGATTCGAGGGACGCAACGCAATAGTGACGGGGGCCAGCCGAGGGATCGGTGCTGCGATCGCCGAGCGGCTCGCGGCCGAGGGCGCCAATGTCGTGATCACCGCACGGACGGTCGATCAGCACGCGCATCTCGACGGCAGCCTCAACGAGACGCTTGCCCGCTGTCGTCAGTACGGCACACGAGTGGAAGCTGTCGCTGCCGATCTCGGCGATGCGGTCGACCGTCAACGCATCGTGCCGGCCGCGATGGAGATCTTCGGGGGGCGCGTCGACATCCTCGTCAACAATGCTGCCGCAGCGATCTACCAGTCGATGCTCGACTACCCGCTGAAGCGGCGCAACATCACGTTCGAGATCAACGTCAACGCGCCGATCGACCTCGCCCAGGCCGTGATCCCGGGGATGATCGAGCGCGGCGAGGGCTGGATCGTCAACGTGTCCAGTGCAACGGCGCGGCCGGCCGTCGGGCCGCCGTTCAACACCGGGGGAGTGACGGCCAAGGTCGGTGTCTACGGCACCAGCAAGGCGGCCCTCAACCGTGCCACCAACGCATTCGCGGTCGAGTTGTACGGGAAGGGAGTGCGCATCAACGCGGTCGAACCTCGCGCCGCTGTGGCCAGCGAAGGTGCGAACGCCCTGCTGGGCGACAGCGTCTCCAGCGATCTCTACGAATCGATGGAAGCGATGGTCGAAGGTGCCGTCGCGCTCTGTTGTTGCGGGCCTGAGCACACGGGCTACGCGAACGTGAGCCTCGATCTGATCGAGGAACTGGGCTTGCCGGTGATGACGCTGGATGGTCGTTCACCGCACTCGCCCGCATAGGAGACTGACGCGATGGTGATCGAACTTCGCCACATCGACGCCGCCGCCGAGCCTGCCGCGATCGACGACATGCACGATGTGATCGCGCGGGCATTCGGTTCGAACTTCCGCAATCAGATCGACTGGTACATCGCCGCCCAGCCGGACGGCATCGTCGTCGCCACCGATGCCGGCGCGATCGTCGGCGCTGGAATGTGCATCGCATACCCGGAGGCCGGCTTCGGCTGGATCGGTCTGATCGCCACCGATCCGGGCAACGAGCGGCGCGGCATCGGCAGGCTCGTCACCGACCGTCTGTCCGACGTGCTCGAATCACACGGCTGTGCGTCGGTGCTCGATGCGTCATCGTCGGGCGGTCCGCTCTATGCACGCATGGGCTTCACCGACTGTGGCCTCACACGCGGACTTCTCGCACCGTCCGCGTCGACCACGCCGGTCGCTGCCACGAGCGATGTGGCGCCGATCGTGGCCCGGGATCTCGACGACGTCATCGCCTACGACACCGCGATCTTCGGCGCGTCGCGGCGGACGTTGCTGGAGACGCTTCATGCGCAGCATCCCGGTCGCGGCGGCGTCGTCCGCGCTGTTGACGGCACCGTGACCGGGTACGTGATCGCGCAAGGTGCGTCGATCGGGCCGCTCGTGGCCGACGGTGCCGCCGAGATGTCGGCGCTCGCGGCATTCGCATGTGCCCTGCCATGGTCCGATCGCGCCCGCGTCTGCGTCCCGCCCGAGAGCGTGCACCTGCAGACGTTGCTCGCCGCCGGCTTCACACCGTTTCGAGACTGGCGGCACATGCATCGCGGCATCGATGCGCTGCCGGGTCGCCCGCAGCTGAGCGCCGGTCGGATCAGCCTCGGGGTTGGCTGACGCCCGCGGCGGCCGCACCGCGGACACGCTGGCTGTACTCGGCCATGTACGCCATCACTTCGCGGTCGGCCGCACCGAGCTCCTGGTTGCGGTTCTCCATCGCCAACGCGGCCGGCAGGCTCTGTGCATCGAGGTTGTGCCACATCACTTCCTTCGTTCGACGGAGCCCGAACGTGGTGTAACCAGCGACGGTGCCGGCCACGTCGGCAGCGATGGCGGCCAGGTCGGCGTCGGGCACGACTCGCGACACGAGCCCCATCCGCTCGGCCTCGTCGGCATCGATCGTCCGCCCGGTCAGGATCATGTCGAATGCGCGCGAGGCGCCGATCAGTCGGGGCAGGAAGTAGGTGATGCCGACGTCGGTTCCGGTGAGTCCGGTCTTGATGAAGGCCGCGCAGTATGTCGCCGATTGGGCCGAGATGCGGATGTCGCAGGCGCACGCGAGTGCCAGTCCGCCACCAGCAGCCGGACCGTTGACCGCCGCAATGACGATCTGCGGGAGGTCGTGGATGTGTTGGGTCAGGTTGGCCAGAAATGCCTGCGGGGTGTGCCCGGCGTTGCGATGGCGATGTTCGCCAGGCGCCGGGGGAATGCCGAACTCCTTCAGGTCGAGACCGGCGCAGAACCCTCGTCCCGCTCCGGTGAGGACCACGACCTTGGCCGCGTCGTCAGCCGCGACCTCGTCGAGCGCGTCGTGCAGCGCGCAGACGAGATCGAAGTTCATGGCGTTGAGTCGGTCCGGCCGGTTGAGGCGGATGATGGCGACGGCCTCAGTGGGCCGCTCGATGAGAGCCGATGTCATCCGGGCAGCTTGACAGACACCGCGCGCAAACGGCTATGGGGAGGTGTCGCCGGGCGCGTCAGGGCTGTGGAGCGACCGTGAACGTCTTGGTCTTGCCGACCGACGTGACCGTGTAGTCGCCGGATGCGAGGGTCAGGTCTGCGGCGCACAACACGCCGGATCCGACCTGGACGAACTCGAACATGGTTGCGCCGGCGTGGGTGATGGTGACATCGATCGGATGGGTGTTCTCCTTCACCGAGTTCACGACGAGGCGCACGGGGCCCGGCGGGAGAGGATCAGGCGTCCGCAGCCCGAACCGTCCGAGGCCGTCCGCTCCGTCATCGACGTCGATCGTGACCGTCGGGGTCTCGCCTGCATCATTGGATGCGCAGACCGTCGCAGTCGGAGCCTCGCTGCTGGGGGGCGCGACCGTCGCGGCGGGTTTGCCTGCCGCCGGCGTGTCACTGGAGCAGCCGGCAAGCCACCCCACCGACGTGGACGTCGCAACGAGAAGAATCAGGCGGAGCCGCATCGGACGCAGCATAGGGATGACGGATGCATCGCGCCCGAAACCTTCGATCAGCTCGATTCGGAATGGATCGGTCGCTATGGGGGTTGGGCTCGTTCACTGCACGTTGCAACGAGAGGGACCAATGCCAGACGAGATCGACTTCCACGCATTCAACGCCGGCGTCGTGGAGCAGTTCCGCGCCACAGGCGGCCAGGTCACCGGCGACTTCGCCGGGTGGCCGCTGGTACTCATCAACCATCGAGGTGCCAAGAGTGGCAAGGAGTACACGACCCCGCTCGTGTACACGCGCGATGGCGACAACGTGGTGATCATCGCGTCGAAGGGCGGCGCTCCGGATGACCCCCAGTGGTTCCGCAACCTTCAGGCTCACCCGGAGATCACCGTCGAGTTGGGGCCCGAAACCTATTCCGCTCGGGCACGAGTGGCCGAGGGCGAAGAGCGTGATCGTCTGTACCGGACCCAAGCCGACCAGATGCCGAACTTCGACGAATACGCCGCGAAGACGTCTCGGGCGATCCCTGTCGTGGTGATCGAACGGGTCTGATCGGGGCCACCGAACGGCGCCGAACGACCCGGCGCCGCTGAGACCAGCTCGGGAGATTACCGAGCGATTACTCCGCCTGACCGGGATTGTCGCGACCGAGCGACCAAACTGCACTCCTGCGAGTTTGACGGGGAGTGATGACGGAGCAGCAGACCACAGGCGTGGCCGGCGTGAACGCCGACGTCGCGTCTCGAACCAAACAGAACGTCCGTCGGATCGTGTTGACAGCGATCGTGCTCGTCGGCGCGGCCGTCTTCGTGGTCACGAAACGGGGCGATCTGCCCGAAGCCTGGCACGCGCTCCGGCATTCGAATCCGTGGTGGCTCGTCGTGGCCGCCGGCCTGAGCGTCGCGATCGTCGCCAACCTCGCCGGCATGCAGGCTCGATCGCAGGGTCTGCTCGGAGTCCATCGCCCATTCCGAGCGATGATGTCCCTGACCGCCAGCGGACATTTCCTGAACCTCGTCACGAAGTCGGGCGGCATGGCGGGAGTCACCGGCTTCAACGCAGACGCGCGTCGTCACGGCCTGTCGGTCGAACGAACGACCGCCGGCTACATCCTGGCCGAGCTGTCGACGCATCTGGGTTTCACGGCCGTCCTGATCGTTTCGATCCCGATCATTGCCCGCGACGGACACTTGACCGCCGGCGACATCGCGGCGATTGCAGTCTTCACATTGGTGACAGGCATGTTCCTTGCTGGTGTCGTTGCCGCCTCGCGGTCCAGGTCTGCGATTCGCCGTCTCCACTCGGCGCCGGACCAGATCCGGAACCTGGTTGGTCGTGCGTTGGGCCGTCCGCCGCGGCCTCCGTCGGTCGATCACCACGCTGCCGATGACCTCTACGCGACGATGGTGCTTGCTCGTGAACACCGCCGAGGTCTGTGGCCGTTGGCGATTCATGCGGCCGGCTACCCGTTGATCGGGGTGGCCTTGCTCTGGGTGACGTTTCGGGCCCTCGGGATCGATCAGGGCATCGACGTGGCGCTCGTGTCCTACGCAATCGCGACGACGTTCTCGATCGTCGGCTTCCTGCCGGCCGGCATCGGTTTCACCGAGTTGTCGATGGCGGCGACGCTGACGTCCTACGGCATTCCAGCCGGAAAGACGGCGGCCGTCGTCGGGCTGTATCGGCTCTTCGATCTGTGGCTGCCGCTTGCCGGTGGTGCGATCGCGCTGCGAAGACGCCCGCACCGCTTCGTCGAACCGGTGTCGCCGTGACGACCGAATCGGCCACCCGCACTCGATGGCTGACCGCGACCGCGATGCTGTTGGGACTCGCAGTCGTCCTTCGCGTGCGAGTCGGGTGGTTGCCGCTCGGTGACAATGCGCTGACGCGAATGTGGACGGACGCAGTCGGTGGAGCGCACACGCCGCTCGTCGGAGGTGACTCGCGCTTCGGTTGGAACCACCTTGGGCCGTGGCTTTTCTACATCTTCGCGATTCCCTACCGTCTGCTCGGCGCCTCACCCCGCGGGTTGTTGATCGGCGCCGGAGTGATCAACATCGCCAGCGTCGTCGTGATCGGTCGCTGCGTCCGCTCGCTCGCCGGTGAGTGGGCTTCGGCCGTGGTCTGCACCGCCACGATGGTGTACGTGCTGACCGCCCGCGGACCGCGGCTGATCGATCCATGGAACCCGTACGTGGTCGAACTCGTTTTCGTTGCCGCGGTCGTGACGTGCTGGGCAGTTGTTGCCGGCGACATGAAATGGTTGCCCTGGTTGATCGGTGCCGCCAGCTTGGCGACACAGGCTCACATCGCGTTCCTGCCGCCGTGCGTCGCGTTGGTCGCGATCGCAGTCGTCGCGATGGTCGTCCGGCGGGTCCGACCCCCGCGTCGAATCGTCGTCCAGACAGCGATCGTCAGTGGATTCGCGTGGATTCCGGCGCTGGTCGATCTCGTCCTGCCGGCACATCACAACCTCTTCCGCATTGGCCGGTTCTTCCTCGCGTCATCTCCCAGCGGCAGTCGCGGCGGTCTCGGCGCCGGTTTGCGAGTGTTGCTCCGCGAAACCGGCGCAGGTGGAGGCTGGCTGGGCGGGCGACCAGGGCTATCGACGTTCACGCAGGCGTTCGACGGGCGAGTCGGCCCTGCGGCAGGACTCGGTCTGATCCTCATGGTCGGGGGTGGGATCATGGCGTGGCGAAAGCACAACACCGTCGCCGGCATGCTCGCGATCATCCTGTCCGTCCTCGCGTTCGTCGCGGTCGCTGAGATGAGCGCAGCGCGAGGCCCACTCTTTCCCTACCTGTTCGGCTGGGTCACGATGCTCGGGATGCTGTGCTGGCTCGTCCCGCTCCTCGCGCTTTCCGGGATGCGGTTCGCTCCGCGAGCCTTTCCGATCACTCGAGCGGCGTGTCTCACCGCCGCCGTTCTCATCGTGGCGGCAAGCATTCGCGCCAACCCGCCGCGCAGCCCACTCGAACAGCATTCCGATGCGGCGGTGGTGGCGCGGCTGGTCGCGCAAGCCAGACTCGGCCTGCATCCGTCCGGTCACTATCGCCTTGCGCACGGCACTGATCTCTTCAACTCGATCTACGAACTCGGCGTCGTCAGCGAACTCCGCAGTGACGGATATCAGATCGTGGTCGATCCCAATGCCGTCGTTCTCTTCGGCCAGCACATGACCGATTCGCGCGCAGATTCGTACCCGACATTGAAGATCGTCGCACCGTTCTACGGCGCACGCAGCGGCGAGCGGCTGCTCGCTGTCAGCGATCCGCTTTCGCCGCTCGATCGAAGCAAGGAGCGGAGCCTCACGTCGGCGCTGTCGTCCACGTACCGCGTTGCGGGCTTCGCGAACGCCGCGTCACTCGTGACGTCGGACGCCAGCGACACCGCCGGACTGGCCGGGTTCGTCGACCCTGATCACCACCTTGCCGCGATGCTCGGACAGCTGACGATGCTGCGGGCAGAGGGACGACCGGTTGCGATCGTCCTCGTCGACAATCCGTCCCCACCGCACCCGTGAACCCGTTGAGGTGCTGACGCGTCCGTTGCCGAGACACCCATTGTTGTGGGTGAGGAGTACTTCTGGAGCGGGTGACCTCAACGCGCAGAACCAAGATGAAGGACGACCGATTTGCTGCCGAGCGGAACGTGGCCGGCATGCACGCAAGCACCCGACGGCAAGCGCAGATCGCCGGCTCGGCGAGCGGCTGAGCGGGTGCCCGCGGAGACAGCTGTGAGTCACATGTCGTCGATCTGACGACATATGACTCACGCGTCCACCCCGCTCACGCTATGTGTGAGCAACAACGCGAACGTCGCGATTGCGAACGTCGCGATTACGGCGCACTGAAAGTCGGGCTCGAGGCTGCCCAAAGAGCGCCGATCGGCGCTACCGCGTCAGTGCTGTCCTCGAAGCCCGGCGCGCCCACTGAAACGTGTTCCTCAGCTGGGTTGATGTCTGGAGCGGGTGACGGGGATCGAACCCGCATATTCTGCTTGGAAGGCAGAGACTCTAGCCATTGAGCTACACCCGCATTGGTGGATCGCCAGACTACCCCTTGGTGCTGCGAGGACCCACCTCGATTTCGCCCGTCGTGTCTCGGCGGCACCTACCCGATCTGGGTCAGCCCGCCATCGACCACGATCGACTGCGCGGTCATGTAGCTGGACTCGCCGCTGAGCAGGAAGATCGTTGCATATGCAACATCCCACGCGGTGGCCTGCCGGCCGAGAGGAACCCGGGTGCGGCCACGAGATGGTCGGCCCTCGGTGGCGACGCGTCCCAACGGCGTGTCGACCAGTCCGGGCACGACCACATTGGCTCGAACCCCTCGCCGAGCGCCCTCGGATGCGACGTGGCGGCACAGGCCGAAGATCGCAGCCTTCGACGCGTCGTAGGCGGGCAGCCGACTGCCCGGTTTGAGACCGGCGATCGAGCTGATGAGGACGATCGACCCGCCCGCATCCATGTCGGGGAGCGCGGCCTTTTCGATCAGGAAGTGGGATCGGACGTTGACGTCGAAGACGGCATCCCACTGCTCGGGGGTCGTGCCGCGCAGACCGCCGCCGAGGCCGATGCCGATGTTGGCGACGATGCCATCGATGCTGCCGAATGCTTCACGCGACTCGGCGACCAGTCGTTCGCACGCGCCCGCATCGCTGACATCGGCCTGGATCACGACGGAACGCCCGCCCTCTGCTTCGACGAGATCGGCGGTGTGCCGTGCCGCGCCCTGATCGATGTCGACACACGCGACGGATGCGCCCTCGCGAGCGGCGAGGACGGCGATTGCCCGCCCGTTCCCGATCGGCGCGTCCGGGTCGGCGGTGACTCGTGTGCCGGCACCGACCACGACGATGTGTCGACCGACGAGCCGACCGCGGCCGGGCGCGAGCCCGGCTGACTCGGGCGAGAGGGCGGGCTCGTCGACCTGGTCGGCATCGCTCATCTCGGGAACCGCCCGCCGATGAACAGCGCCGCGGGGAACTTGTCGGTGCCCGGTTCGATCTGCACACCGAACGTGTTCAACGCCATCGACACGAGCGTGTACTGGCCGACCGTGAACACGATGTCCATCAGCTGCTTCTGGTTCCACACCGTGCCCAGCTCGGCCCAGGTCGTGTCGGAGATGAACTTCGCATCGACCAGCTCGTCGGTCGCGTGGAGCAGGGCGCGGTCGCCAGCGCTCCAGCTGACATCAGCGGGACCGGTCACGATCGCCTCGATCTCGCTGTCGGAGACGCCGCTGCGTCGCGCGATAGCGACGTGCTGGGCCCATTCGTAGCCGGAGCCGCAGAGGTAGCCGGTGCGGAGGATGATCAACTCGCGTTCGCGTGCCGGCAGCGTCGATCCGTAGAGGACGTGGTTGCCGAACACGCTCCATCGCTTCAGCAGCTTGGGGTGGTGCGCCAGCGTGCGGAAGATGTTGAGCACGCCGCCACTGTTGCGTTCGATCGCCTCCAGCAAGGGGCGCGAATCGTCGTCCCATTCGGCTTCGGTGGTGGGGTTGACGCGGGGTCGGTCGAGGCGCATGCGCGAAGAGTAATCAGCCTCATCGCCTAGGCTTTCACCGTCGTGCACACGCGTGTGCGGTTGTTCCAAAGGAGCTTTCATGTTCGCAGCCATCAGCGGCGCGGTCATCGCCTACATCGTCATTGCCGCGGTCGTCCTGTTCCTGATCCTGTCGTCGGTGAAGACGGTTCCGCAGGGCACGGTCGCCGTCACGACGGTCTTCGGCAAGTTCCACTCGGTGAAGCGCACTGGGCTCAACTTCCTGATCCCGTTCGCGGAGAAGGTCTTCCGCCGCATCAGCATCCAGAACCGCGCTGTCGAGCTGCAGTTCCAGGCCATCACGCAAGACCAGGCGAACGTCTACTTCACGGCGATGATGGTGTACAGCGTCGTCGCCGAGGACGAGGTGACCATCAAGAACGTGGCTTTCAAGTTCGTCAGCGAGAAGGACTTCCTGACCGCGATGGTGCGCAGCGTCGAGGGCAGCACCCGTGGTTTCGTGGCGACGATGAAGCAGGCCGAGATCCTCGGTCTGCGCGGCGAGATCGTCAAAGAGGTCAAGGAGAACCTCGACGTGACGCTCGAGACGTGGGGCTACCACCTGATCGATCTCCAGCTCAACGACATCACCTTCGACCAAGCCATCACGACGTCGATGGCGCAGGTGGTCGCATCGAACAACCTCAAGGCCGCCGCGACAAACGAAGGCGATGCGCTGTTGATCCGCAAGACCAAGGAAGCCGAAGCCGAAGGTACCGCGATCCGGATCGCGGCCGAAGCCGAGCGCACCGCAGCCCAGCTGCGCGGCCAGGGCGTCGCGCTGTTCCGTGAAGAGGTGGCTCGTGGTCTGGCTCAGGCCGCACGCGAGATGGAGAACAACCACGTCGACTCGGCCCTGATCCTGTTCAGCATGTGGACGGAATCGATCCGCCACGTCGCCGAACACGGCAAGGGCAATGTGATGTTCCTCGACGGATCACCGAACGGCATGGAGAAGCAGTTCCAGGATCTGCTCGCGCTGCAGCAGCTGCACGTCAACCAGGGTGGTGGCCGGATGCCGCCGCCCGCACCGTCGTCGTCCTGACCCAATCGTCCTGACCGGCTACAGCCCGCTGCAGTCCGGCGGATCCGTCAGTCGCGACCACTGCTCGGCGCCCGCGCCGGTCACGAGGTAGATCACGTCGGTCGATCCACGCACCAGGTACAGGTGATGAACCCCGAAGCGGATGCCGGTGTCGTACGCCGCGACCGGGAGCGCAGCGAACGGGATGAACGCCGGCCGCTCGCCGGGCACGACCGCGTCGGGATCGCGCACGTAGGTCAGCGTGCGGGCGACCGGACCGATCCGATCGCCGAGCGTGTCGGCGAAACGCACGACGCGCACGTTCGTCCATCCGCACGCCGGCCAGACGCTCTTCGAATGGATCACGTCGCTGTTGACCAGACAGTTGTCCCACGTCGACCAGTCGCCGTCGTATGACTGCGTTGTGAACGGACGCTGAGCCGGCACATCGGTGGCCGAGCCGTACGGGCCGTGGCAGTCGACGGGAGCCGGGCGACCGAATGTGTCAGCGGCCACCGGCTGGGGGAAGCGGGCGCCGTCCGGGCCGACGAGTCGGTGTCCGAAGCAGCGCGCGAACGGTGATGGCGACGACGAGGTGGCGTCGTCGCTCGTTCTGACGACTTCGAAGATCGGGCCGACCGGAGACTGGTACGAGGTCGTTGCCACGGTGCAGCTGCTGCCCGAGACGTAGGCCCACGGACGGTTTGCCCTGTCGACCAACGCCGACGACACCGCGATCGAGTTGGCACCCAACGACTGGGCTGCGTGTGCTGCGGATGTCGCTGTCGCAGGGAGGCTGGAGAAGTTCGTGAAGGATGTGTCGACGGCTCCGTCGGTCACGGGCACGATCGGCCCACGGATCGCCCCGAGCTGTGGCCGGATGAGGGCGGTCCACGTGCTGGGCATGCCGACGCAACTGTCGACTGCGAACGCCCCGGTGTCCAGCTGCAACTCGGCGCCCGCAGCGGCGATGGTCACGCGGATCTCGGCTGCGGGACGGTTGCACGGACCGGTCCACGACACGCCGATCGATCCGTCGTCGTAGCGGACGATCGCGTCCGGATGCACCCCGGCGATGTCGGTGAGATCGTTGGCGAGGAAGACCGTCGAGCTCTGTGGTGTCCCGTCGGGGCCGAACTCCTGCTCGCTCACCACGTTTCCCGCGGCATCGAGGACCGTGGTGCTCTCCCGAAGCGGGGCACTGTCGCTCAACGGAGGCGCAACCGCCGATGCTGTCGGAACGTCGAACGTGATCGGCGTCCCGTCGTGGGTACCGGCGTCGAACATCCAGTGAGCGACCAGCGCGGCGAGGATCCCGACGACCGCTCCGACCACCAGTGCGTTGCGGCGCGTCAGGGCAGAACCGGATCGTCTGGGCGGCCGGGAGTGCGCCAGATCTCGCTCTGTGAGGGCCGCCTCGATCCGCTCGCGGACTGTGTCGTCGAGCCAGACCTCGGTGTGGATGAAGGCCTCGCGCACGCCGCCATCATCGAGGTCACCGAGCAACCCGCGAGCCTGGGTGACGAGCTCGTTCGTCTCGTCGACCGTTGTGTCCATGATCGACGCTGCGGCGGTGAGCGAGCGGCCTTCGACCATCACGAGGTGGAGTGCTGCTCGCTGCTGCGCGTTGAGGTTGGTCAGACCGCGCGACGCCCACTGTTCGCGCAACCAGTCGTGTTCTCCGAGCTGACGGACAGCGCCGACGGGCTCGAGAGTGGGTTGGGCGACGCGTTGCATCGTCGCGAGGTAGATGCGGTGGGCAGTGTCGACCAGTGCGTGGCTGGCGAGCGCGTCGTGCGGTTGGCCCGGCTGGTACCGGGTGAGGTAGCACTCGACCAGCAACCGTTCGGCGACGGCACGTTCACCGCCGGTCAGATGACACAGCGTCGCGAACACGTGTGCGGCGGTGGCGTCGACACGCTCGGTCATCCGACCGCCCAACTACGACGACGCACCCGAGCAGCCCGCCGTGCCCGTGAACAGCGGCCATCGCTCGACGCCCGTGGAGGTCACGACATACAACGCATCGGGGTTGTCGGGGGAGAGCCAGAGTTGGTCGGTGTCGAACCGGATCCCGGTGTCGTGAGCCTTCACGGGCATGTCGGTGTAGAACAGCAGCGGGGCTCGCTCGCCGGGCACGACATGTTGCGGGTCGCGGATGAATGTCAGCGTGCTCGAGCCCATCGGCTCGCCGATTGCGCGCGCGAAGGTGATCGTGCGTGCCGACCGCCAGCCGCACACCGCGGGCAGAGGTGTGGTGAAGATGACGCCGCTGCGCACACGGCAACCATCCCACGTCGACAGGTGACCGTCGCCGACGATCGTCGTCAGCGGCTGCGTGTACGCGAGGTCGGTCGCGGAACCGGCAGGACCTTCGCAATCGGTTGCTCCTGCCGGCGTGCCACCGTCGGTGTGCGGGAAGCGTGTGCCGTCGGTGCTGACCAGTCGCGGAACGTTGTCCTCCGACGCGCAGGCCCGACCGATCTCGGTCAGGCGGGATTCGAACAGCGGCCCGTTCGGCGAGGCGTATGCGATGTTGCGAAGGCGTCGGCAGTCGGTAACGAACGTCCAGGGGTGCCCCTGTGCATCGAGCAGCGACGAGGTGAGAGCGACGTCGCGATCGTTGGAGGTCGACACGCCGTCGTTCTCGGGTGCGGCCGCGGCGGAGTAGCTGCTGAAAGCGGTATCGAGCGTTGATGCATCGAGCAGCGGCAGGATCGGGCCTTTGCCGAGCTTCGCGTTGGCGGGATCCACCACGGCCGACCACCGCGTTGGCATGCCGACGCAACTCACCACGGGAAACGCACCGGTCTCCAGCTTGATGCCGACACCGTGCTTGGTGGACACGACCTCGACGCTGGCTGCCGGTCGATTGCAGTCGCCGCGCCAGGTCAGACCGATGTGACCGTTCGAGAACCGGACGATCGAGTCGGGCCGGACGCTCTGCGAGTCGGTGAGGTCGGCCGCCATGGTGATCGTGGTCACGCGCGGCACAGCGGAGGTCGGCGATGTGCCCGGAGAGGTCACGGCCCAGACCGCACCGCCGGCCAGCGCGATTCCAGCGACGGCCGCGGCAGAGCGAACTGCGTATCGCGACCGGCGGGTCGCGCTGCGGCGCAGCGATTCATTGGCCCGGCCGACGCTGGTCTCGAGTGCAGCGCGCACGCGTTGCTGGACGCCATCGTCCATCCAGACCTCGGTGTGGCGGAATGCGTCGCGCACGGACTCTCCGAGGATCGACACCGATGCGGCACCTCGAGCAGCATCGAGGATGACCTCAGCCGTGGCACCGTCGACACCCAGGACCTGCGCGATCGTGGGAAGCGTCTGGTGTTCGATCTCCGCCAGGCTCAATGCGACTCGCTCGGCAGGAGTGAGGTTGGCGAGGATGTGCACCGAGCGCGGCGAGCCTGTGTCAGCGGTGTCAGCGGCGTCGGCGAGATACACCTGGTGGGCGCGCAACGTCAACGCGGTTGCCGCGTCGGTCGAGACGGCCAGTTCGCCGCGACCGATGTAGACGTCGGCGAGCAGTCGTTCTGACGCGACATGATCGCCGACCGTGAGGTGGCACAGAACGGCGAACGTGGACGCGGCCGTTGCATCGAACCGCGTCAACGCGGGGTCGTCACCGTTGTTGGTCGCCCGATTCCCGGTCGCACTCACGCGTACATCATGACGCGTCCAGCCACCCTCGGCGACTCAGCAGCCGGCCGACTCCAGCATTCGCACTCGTTCCACGAGAGCTGGCGGCCGGAACAGTTCCGTCGGCGTCCAACGAGGGTGCTGTTCCGTCCACGACGCGATCGTGTCGAACGGCATCGGCCGGCTCCACAGGTAACCCTGGCCGATGTCGCAACGCAACTGGCCGAGCGCGGCGAGGTGAGTCGTCGTCTCGACCCCTTCGGCGACCACGGAAATGCCGAGCGAGTGGGCCATTGCGATGATCGCGGTGATGATGGTCGTGTCGTCCGCATCACGTCCGACGCCTGCCGTGAACGACCGGTCGATCTTGAGTTGTTCGACCGGGAAGCGTTTGAGCTGTGCGAGCGAGGACCATCCGGTACCGAAGTCGTCGATCGACATGTGGACGCCCAGCCCGCGAAGGCGGTCCAACGCCCTGCGGCTGGCGTCGAGATCAGCCATCAGCACCGTCTCGGTGATCTCCAGCCACAGCGTGTCGGGATCGAGCCCGCTCGCCTGGAGGACGGACGCGACCTCGTCGACGAAATCGGGGCGAGTCAGCTGACACCCTGACACGTTGACGGAGATCCACGGTCGCACGGTCCCGCACGGGATCGACCGGTGCAGCGTGGCCATTTGCTGGCACGCCAGCGTCAGGATCGCGCGTCCCAGCGGGACGATGAGCCCCGTGGTCTCGGCCAGCTCGATGAACGCATCGGGCATGACGATGCCGCGATTGGGGTCCTCCCATCGGGCAAGGGCCTCGAACCCGCGGAGCTCGCCGGTGGCGATGTCCATCTCCGGCTGATAGTGGACGACGAACTCGCCCGCCTCGATGGCGCGCTGCAGCAGCAGCTCACTGATGAACCTTGCGCCGACGTTTGCGTCGGACAACGTGCAGTCACGTGATGTCACCACCACGCCGCGTCCGCCGTCAGCCGTCGGAAAGCTCTGACCGACGGCCTCCATCGTGCGCCAGCTGCCATCGCTGCGCCGAGCCCGGTACTGCACGGACTCCGTCGACAGCGCATCGCCGGTCCACGCGTGGAACGCGTCTCGCACGCCCTGCCGGTCATCGGGGTGGATCGCGATCAGTGCGTCCTTGCTCCGCATGCTCGCACTGGCGGGTGAGCCGGCGAAGCGAGAGACGGATGGCGTGACGTAGAGAACTGTGCCGTCCGAGTCGTGCACAGTGATCAGCTCGCTGACGCTGCTCACGAACGCGTCGTGCCACGGTTCGACGGTCGTCGTCTCCCGTGAGCGTTTCCTGCGCATCAACATGAGCTGCCGTCCCTCTCCGCCTGTCACGTTGCCGCGCAACGGTTCCACCTGTGTACAACAATGCCTGAAGTTGAACTCGCCCGATAGACGCGCCAGAACGGAAGTTGCACACCGCGCCGGCATCACTGCGACGACGCGGGCGCGCTACGTCAGGTCCGCACCGCGATCGCCCGACCGAGGTGATCGGCGATGGTCTGCAACGGCAAGATGTTGTCGTTGCCGAGCGGGCGCTCGGTCACATCGCGAGCGATCGTGATCGTGCCGATCGACTGCAGCCCGAGTCTGATCGGCACGATGAGTGCGGCGTGCACCTCGAATGGTGCATGCACGCGAGCTTCCGCTTCATCGGCGATCCACATGCGGGCTGGATCGTCCACGAAGAGCGGCCGATTGCTGGAGTACACCACCCAGCCGTACGAATCGCCGCGAGGGCGGTCGACGAACAGGTACCGGTCGAGGAATTCGAGTTGCTCGGGGATCGGGTGCCAACTCGCCGCACGCTGCAGCACTTCGCCGTCCAGTGATGCGAGGCGAATCCCGCATGCGTCAGGAAACACCTCGGCAACGACGCGTGCCGCTGCGGGCAGGAACTCGTCGAGACCCAGCGAGAGGTCGTCGAAGACCGACCACACAGCAACCAATCCGGTCAGCCGCTTCTGGATCCGCTCCGCCCGAACCCGCTCGTCGGCATTGGCCGCACGCAGGCTTTCCAGCTCGTCACGAATCGATTCGATCTCGCTGTGCAGCAACGGGGGAAGCTCGACGGCGGCGATCACCACCTGGTCCAAAGCGGACCGGCCGTCGAGCGGTAGCGAGGCGGTCACCGTGGTGCCGGCCGGTCCCGATCGAAGCTCGTAGCTGCCGCCGAGTGACGTCGCGCGTTCACGCATGTTCCGCAACCCGATGTGACCGGTGCGCGCTCGCTCGTCGAATCCGATGCCGTCGTCGGTCACCGCAAGCTGGACAGCGCCGGCCGATTCCGACAGCCGAACCGTGACGCGCGTGGCGAGCGCGTGCCTGCGGGCGTTGGTGAGCGCCTCGGCCGCGATGCGAAACGCGGCTGTCTGAACGGCGAGTTCCGGCTCGTGAACGAGTTCGACGTCGATCGATGCCACGGTCTCGGTTTCGGCAAAGAGGTAGTCGGAGGCGCTCCTCAGCGCGGCTTCCAAACCGGACTCGACGAGTTCAGGCGGGCTGAGCTCGAACACGAGCCGACGCAAGCTGGTCATCGCCGTGCGCAGCGAGGTCTGCACGGTCGCCATCCGGTCCTCGCGTTGCGGCGTGTCAGGGTTTCGCCGAAGCGCGTCGACCAGAAGCGACGCGGCAGCGATCTGCTGGATCGGGTCATCGTGAACACCCATCGCCAGGTTTCGTCGTTCCTCGTCGCCGGCGTCGACGAGACGCTCGAGCATCTGTCGACGTTGCTGCACTTCGGCCCGGACGGTCGTGATGTCGAGCAACAGGTTGGCCACCACGCCGCCGGGCAGCGAGACCGCGCTGTGCCGATAGATCCCGAGCGGGGAGTTCCGTCGACCGACGATCAGATCGGCGAAGTGTTCGATCCGGCCCGTGTCCCGCATCCCGAGGATGCGGCCGGCGTTCTCGAAGGGCCGGTCGGATTTGAAGATCGCGGACACCTTCTCTCCGGCCCGCGCGCCGAGATCGAACCGGACCGCTGCATTCGCTGCAGCATTGGCCGAGACGAGGACCAGGTCGTTCGCATCGGTGACATCGTTGGTGTCCCAGATGATCACTCCGACGGGCATGGCTTCGACCAGCAGCGCGTAGCGTTCCGCAAGGGCTTCGCGGGCTCGGCGTTGGCGAAGGTCGTGGATGACAACCAAGAACGCCGGGGTGCCGTCGTGCCACATCGTCGGGACCATCGCGAGTTCGGTCGGGATGAGCTCTCCGGTGCTGGCGAGCAGTGAGAGTGCGTAGTCGTGAGCCTGCGGTGGCCGGCCGCGTCGTTCGGCGCGTTCACCAACGGCTGTCTGGCGATCCGCGGGCGCAATGCACGCAATGAGGTCCGAGAGCTCGATCAGTTCTCGTTCTGTCCGTCCGAGCATGGCGCACACGTTGGCGTCCGCGGCAAGGAAATGACCGTGCTCGTCGATGGTGGCGACGGCAATTCCGAGCAGATGCATGCCTTCGCGAATCGGGTCGATGTCGCTGACCGACATGTCGCTAGTTCTGTGCTTCTGGTGCGGACGCGCTACGGCGCGGTGAGCCGTTGATCTCTGTCGGCCCTGCGGCATTCGGTTGATGATGGCGTCGACAATCCCGGCCCGGAGAGGAGATGCGATGCTGCGTGTTGCCGTCGGAGATGCCGACCCGACCTTCGCAAGCGCACTCTGCGATCTGATCGGGGATGCCGGACTCAGGTGCGTCGGCACGGCTTCGACGGGAGAAGCGCTGATCGAACTGGTCGACGTTCACGACGTCGATGTCATCGCGATGGACGTGCGGTTTCCTGGGTTGCGGTTGACAATTCGCAAGGTCAGAGCGCGTGAACGAGTGTGTCGAATTGTCGTCATGTCGGCACTCGTCACCCCGGCATCGCGATCGGTCGCCCGCGATGTCGGCATGAACACGATCGTCTCCAAGCTGCACGGCGAAGATCTGATCGCAGCCATCGCAGCTCACTGATCACGACCTCGGGTCGACGAGGCCACGTTGAACGGCAGCGGCCGCCGCCTGCAGCTTGGAGTTCACACCCAGTTTCGAGAGCACCGCGGCGACGTGGTTGCGGACGGTGTCTCTCGACAGCCCGAGTTGGTCGGCGATCTCCTGATTGCTTCCACCGCGCGTGATGAGGGTGAGGACCTCTCGCTCTCGAGTCGTGAGATCCGTGCGCCGGGCCCGCGGCTTCGCGCTCAGGCGAGGCAGCAGCCGAGCCAGCAGCGCGGGGGTGATCACCGCCTCGCCGATTGCTGCACTGCGAACTGCTGACAGCACGGTGTCGAGCGATTCGGCCTTGGTCACGAATCCGGCACAGCCCGCTTCCAGCGCCGCCGCCAGCACGGCCTCGTCGTGCGACGCCGTCAGCATCACGACTTTCGTTCGCGGCCAACGCTGCAGGATCATCTTGGTGAGCATCACGCCGTCACCGACCGCGAGTCGGAAGTCGGACAGCACGACATCGATGTCGTCCGACATCAGTGCCATCGCGGCGTCGATCGACGTCACGGCGCCGACCACGTCGATGTCCGGCTCGTCGTTGAGCACCCGCGCGACGCTGACCCCGAAGACCTCGTGGTCATCGACCACCATCACCCGCACGGGAGAACTCACCGAACACATGATGCCACCTTCTGGTAACCCAGAACGACCATCTCGTTTCGACGGTCCGGTGACGTGCCAAGCTTGCGGTGTGAGCGACCTCCTGCGCCGAACGGCGACGTCGGTGATCCCGGTGAGCGGTGGATTCGCGGTGTTGACCGAGCCAGTTCCTCGATCGCATCAGCACAACCAACTGGTCATCTCCCAACCGGTCTCGGCGACGAACCTGATCGCCGAAGCCGAGCGGGTGCTGGGCGGAGCCGGCTTGACGCATCGCGGGATGACGCTGGTCGGTGATCAACTCGCCGGAACGGCTTGCGATCTGGCTGAGATGGGATGGCAGGTCGAGGCGCTCGTCAACATGACGACTCATCCGCGCGTGGCTGGCATCGGACTCGCCGACGTTGTCAGCTCGGTCGTGGAGGAGGTCGACATCGAGGTCGCCCGGCCGTTCTGGGACGCGAACTGGCGCAGGGAGTTGCCCGGCGTCGACGACGAAGTGGTTGCCCAGCTGACCGATCGATTTCTGCTGGAGGCGGCGGTTGTCGACATCCGCTGCCTCGTCGTCCGCGACGCCGGCTCGGTCGTGGCGGCCTGTCTGCTCAAGATCGACGGCCGCAGCGCCACGCTCGATGCGGTCGACACGCATCCCGATCATCGCCGGCGGGGCCATGGCGACGCACTGGTGACGGCTGCGTTGGCGATCGCGGCGTCCGAGGGTTGCGACGCGGTCGAACTCGACGCCGACGCCGACGACTGGCCGCGACGGTGGTACGGGCGACGCGGCTTCGTCGAGGTCGGCCGACTGTGGGCGGCGACCCGTCCCTGAACATCGACCCGCTCAGCGCGCTCGGAATCGGTCGAGCTGACGCCGATCGCGCTTGGTCGGGCGGCCGGTGCCGCGTGCCCGGACGAACAGTGGGCTGGAGTCGTCGCGCGGTGGCGGCGGGGGACTGTGGTCGACGAAGCACTCGGCAGCGATCGGTGCTCCGACCCGCTTCTCGATGATGCGCGTGATCTCGAGGATCCGCTCGCGCCCGCCGGCGAATGCACTGACCCGGTCACCGATGCGGACGGTCGACGCCGGCTTGGCCGACGCGCCGTTGAGCTTGACGTGCCCGCCTGAACACGCGTCAGAGGCAGCCGTTCGCGACGAATAGATGCGAACCGCCCACAACCACTTGTCGACGCGCGTCTGCTCCATCGCTCAACGATTGCACATGATCGGTTGTCTGTATCGTGCTCCGGTGCCGATACCGGTGGTTTCCGTGATCTGTCCCGTTGCGAATCGTGGCGAACAACTCCGAGTGACCGTCGAGTCCGTTCTTGGCCAGACCTTCGAGGATTGGGAGCTGTTGCTGATCTCGGACGGTTCCACCGACAGCACCGACGACATCGCACGGGAGTTCGCGGCGATCGACCAACGGGTGAAGTTCCATCGATTGCGGAGGCACGGTCATCCAGGTCCGCTGCGCACGTTCGGTCACGAGGCAGCGTTGGGTGAACTCGTCGCGTACCTCGATCATGACGACGTGTACATGCCCGGCCATCTCGCGGCAATGGTCGCCGAGGGCGATCAGGGGTGGGTGGTCAGCTCAGCTTCGTACGTCGACGATTCCCGGCGCGTCACCCGAACCGTCGCCGACCCCGACCTGATGTGGTCGCGAGAGCTTCAGATCTGTGCGCCGATCTTCGAGCCGTCGCGGGTGATGTGCCATCGGCGAATCACCCAGCAGGTCGGTGCTTGGACGTTGGGGCCGGCCGGCCTGGAGGACTGGGACTACTGGGAGCGGATGTCGGCACTCGGTGTCCGCCCGCGACTGATCGACGTTCCCAGTGTCGAGATCCTCGAAGGGCCGAACACCCGTCGGGGTCGTTTGCAGACCGAATTCGTGCAGGTGATCGCCCACACCGAGACGGTCGGCGACGCGCAGTCACTCATCGCTGCGATCTACACCGATCTCCGTCGTTCGGTGATCGATGCCAAGACGCGAGATCTCATGGCGTGGATCGAGGACGAGGAGGTGTGTGGCCATCTGGAACTTCCTCGGGGACGGTTGCTCGCGCAGATGAGCGACGGTTGGGAGATCGAGCCTGACTTCCTCATCCACGAATCGCTTCTCGCCCTGAGCGTTGGCGACCATGCTGCCGTTGGATTTCCGTTGCCGTGCGTGCGCGCAGAGCACGCTGACCTGTCCGACGAAGTCTTCCGCCGCCGCCATCCACGGCTGCTGAGGCTGCTCGCCGGATGACACCAACTTGGGCATCAACTAGGTTTTGGGTTAGGTGCTTGTTCGCCTTCGTCCCCAGGAGCGTCCGCGATGAATCCGAATTCGAATGATGTCGATTCCACATGGCAGGCGGAACTCGTTGCGATGAAGGTGCGTGAGGCCGAGGCCCAACGACGGATCGAGCAACTCGAGCAGATGGTTGGCGAGCTGATCAGCGGCCGCGTCACAAGCGGGTCTGTCGACAGCAAATCGACGACAGCGATCGACGAGGGCCCCGCTGGGAGCCAAGGCGAGGCACGCGGAGCTGACCCCGACTCGACTCGTGCGCTCATGTCTCGTCGCGGTCTCGTACGCCTGGCGGGCGCCGGAACGGCGGCAGTGGCAGCCGGCGTCGCGATCAGCGCGCAGCCTGTTGCCGCCACCCCGAACGTCATTGCTGACAGTGGAACGGCGTTCTACGCGCCGCTGACGATCATCGGCGGCGGCGCAACGCTCAACTCCACGATCGCTTCGTACGTCGGTGGACTTGTCGCGGTCGGACCGGACGGCAACTCCATCCCGTCGTACCCCGATGGACCGGGCTCGGTGTGGGCCAAGGTGCGTTACTCACCAGGTGCTGGTTCGTGGCGCAAGGTCGCCGGATTCGACACGGCCGGTTCATTGCACGTGATCGCTCCGGTGCGGGTGTACGACTCGCGTCTGCCATCGGCTTCGTCAGGGCTGCTCGCGCAGAGCGGAACCCGCACGCTGTCGGTCGCGAACTCGATCGATGTCGACACCGGCAAGATCGTCACGGCCGATGCGATCCCGGTGAACGCGCGCGCGATCGTCGGCAACCTGACCGTCATCGCCGTCTCCGACGTCGGTTACCTCTACGTCGCTCCGGGTGGCACTCCGAAGATCGGCGGGTCGACGATCAACTGGACGTCGAGCTCGGCAGTGATCGCCAACGGCTTCACGTGCGCGCTCGACGGACTGCGTCAGCTGGTGATCTTCGCTTCGGCCGCGACGCAGTGCCAGTTCATCATCGATGTCAGCGGGTACTACCTGTAGACGTCGATGGCCGACTTGAGCGTGCAGGAGCGCGAGCACCTGATGGCGGCCCACGACTGATCGTCAGCGATATCGGCTCCGCACATGGCTGAGCATCCACGAATAGATGTCGATGTCGTAGGGATCTCGGGCGGGGTTGGTGTGGCCGGGAGCCATGCCCGACAGGTCGTACGTCGGGTCCCACGCGCTGTGGCCGACACCGGGGTAGGTGGTGAGCCGAAGGCGCTCGACAGGTGAGCACGCCGAGTTGATGAACGTGACCGTGTTGATCGAGCCGGCCGGTTTGACGGTGGTGTCCGTCTCACCGTGGAAGGCCCACAGCGGAGTGCGCCGCCAACTGGAGCAGATGATCGGATGGGGGAAACCACCGGAGATCGGCACCACGGCCGCGAACTCGTTCGCGTCACCATACGCGCCGACGTAGTCGAACGTGCCGAAGCCTCCTGCCGAGAGTCCGGTGAGGTACACCCGGTCCCGATCGACCGCGTAGCGCGGCAGTACCTCTGCCAACCACGCGTGGAGCCGCCCCGGGTTGTACGACGAATCGGGTAGCTGCGGCGCGATCACGATGAAATGCGACGCGACATCGGGCTCGGTGCCGGCCTCGAACAATCGCGGCAGACCGTTCACCGCGATGCTGTCGAGTTCCTCGTCGGTGCCCGGGCCCGCCTGGCCCGACCCGTGGAGGAAGACGATCGTCGGCCACGATCGGCCGGGGCTGGAGTCGTACCCGGCCGGCAGGTAGGCGAGGTAGCCGAGGTCGGTGCCGGGTGCTCGATCGACGTGCAGTCGGGTGGGTGGAGCGACGGCGGGAAGAGGCTGGGTGGTGTCGAACCAGCCCTGCAGATCGGCGACGACTTGGACGGCGACATTGCTGGTGATGCAGACCGTGCCGTTCGGGCCGAGCGGCATCAAGACCAAATTCGGTCGAGTGTCACCGACTGCGATGTTGAGGTTCGATGCAAGTGGAGCGATCTGACCGCAGGGAAACACCGTGAGAAACCCGGCCCGTGCTGAATCCGTCGCGGTCACGTTGATCACAGCGGTGTCAGCCAGCGATGGGATGCCGCTGGCCTCGGGGAACGACAACTCGGTGGTCGCACCCGGTTGGATGCGGCCGGCGGCCGGCACGCCGATCGGTGACCTGGTGTCGACCATCCGAACAGGGACGATCGGGGTGTAGCCGCGGTCAGCGGGGATGGTTCCCTGGAGGTCCACGATGATGTCGGTGTCGACGTTGGCCGTCGCGCAGACCGATCCGTTCGCGCCTGCACGAGCGATCGTCAGGTTGGCGTTGACATCACCGGGAGCGAAGTTGAGGTTCGAGGTCACCGGTGCAGTCGTGCCACACGGATACACCGTGAGGTAGCCGGCGCGTCCGGCATTGGCGACGGTGATGTTGGTGACGACGGCTCCATCGGGTTGGCCCGTCACGATGACGGCCTCGATGCCGGCGGTGAAGCGTCGCGAGCCGGGCGTGCGCGTGTCGAGGACCCGTTGCGGAGCCGGTAGCGGGTCGTAGCTGCCGGCTGGGAACCAGCCCTGCAGATCCGCAACGAGATGCGCGACGACATTGGTGATGATGCAGATCTGACCGTTGGCTCCGGGCTTCGCGATCACCAGGTTCGGCACCGTCTGGCCCGCGCGAAAGTTGACGTTGGATGCCAGCGGAGGTGGCTCACCACATGGGTAGGCAGTCGCATATCCATCGGCCTGCGGCTCGGTCACGGTCAGGTTGAACACCACCGCGGCGACGTCGGCCGGGGCCCCCGGGACCGTGAGCGATGTCGCCGCGCCCGGGACAACGGGACCTGTGACGGTCGTGCCGAGTCCGTTCCGCGTGTCGAGCAGACGTTGTGGCGCGACCGAGTGGTACGACGTGCCGTCGGCGTTGGCGGTTGGTGAACCAGCCGTTGGGAGCGCGGCGACGAGGCATCCGGCGACCAGCCCCAGCGCGGGGGCGAACGCCAGCGTACGTCTCGTCATGACGGCCGACCGAGGAGTGCCTCCGCGGGTTGAGATCGTTCGAACAACGTCACGAAGCCGATGGCGGTGATCCGTCGGTAGTCAGCGTGGAGGATCCGAGCCACGCGGCCCGATCGGTCGCACGCCGACGCCCCCTGGTATTGGGCGATGTACTCGGGCGCCCGCGTGGGATCGTCGAGGTACGCAACGAGTCGGTTCTGGGATTGCGGCGCGTCGATGACCTCGGTGTACCACAAATACGGGTACCCCGGGTCCTGATGCGCGTCGGCGTACACCGCAGAACTGGCACACAGCACGAAAAGGTTCTCGCCCGGAACACGCCGCGAGAGGTACCACTGTGCGACGCGCTCGTCGATGGGCGATCGCTTGTCCGACGCAGCTCGAATCGTGATGGTCGCCGGATTCCCGGCGAACACCCAGATCGAGATGAACAGGCACGGCGCGACCGTGATCAGTGTGGCCGCGGCTCCGAAGCGGCCGAGGCGGGCGATGCCCACCCCGGCGAGCGCGCTGGCCGGAGCAGCGAGCAGCAACCAGTAGTGGCGCCAGTAGCCGCCTCCGACGAGGAAGGCCAGTGACGCAGTCACCGACCACAGCACGAGCATGATCGACGGCGGAACTGCACGGCGGCGGCTCTTCTTGACATCTGCCGCGATGGTGATCACACCGAGCGCCCCGAGGAGGGTGCACGCGCCGAGAACGGCGACGGCGTAGGGGGCCGTGATACGGAGGTTGATCCATTGCGCAGCCGATACGGCGCTCTGCGTCGACAGCCGGTAGCCGGCGACGGCCGACCACCACCGCGACCAACTCGTGAGTGCGGCCTGAAGAGCCATCGCCCCGACGACGAGCACGAGCCCGCCGAGCACGGCACCGAACGCGCGAAGCGCGAATCGCCGACGAGCCGGCATCAGAAGCACGACCAGCGCGAGCCAACCGAGCACGGCGAGGATCCCGTCGAAGCCCGACTGTTTCAACGACAGCGCGAGACCCGCGACTGCACCCGATGCGGCGTACCACCGGAACGAATGTTGCTTCGAGTCCGCGAGAGCAGCGACAGCGATGGCCGCCGCCGACACGGCGCCGCTCAGCAGTTCACCGTTCGCCGTGTGCCCTTCGAGAACCGGTGCGGCGGACACGATCCCGCAGACGACGGCCGTCCACTGCGCAGCGGTCGCTCCCACGAGCTCGCGCACGACAAGGGTCGTCGCGACGACCAGCACGACCCCGAAGATCATCGCCATGATCCGGATCGATGCGGTGCTTCCGCCGGAAACCCAGTCCCAGAACCTGAACAGCAACAACAGTCCCTGCGGTCGATCGACCCACACATCGCGGTAGAGGACCCGACCGTGAGACCATGCCCGGGCGATCGCCAGATAGCCGCCCTCGTCAGCGCTCACGGGTGTGCCATACATGCGCAACCGCATCAGCACCGACAGTGACGCCCCGACAGACGTCCAGATCCACCCTCGCCGAACGTCCGCGCTCACGGCCGCAGCTTTGCCGTGTGCCGCTGACGACGTCGGTCAGCACGGCGACGATTTACTCGGGGTTGAACTTGGTCGAGATGTCCTGAACGCCACGGGTAAATCGGTGGTAAGTCGCGCGCCTGCTGACGGATCGATGGTTCGCTGCCGGCCGTACCATTCGGCCGTGTCACACGATGTCCACAGCGTCTCGGCCGTCTTTCCCTGCTACGGCGACGAGCACACGATCGAGAAGCTCGTCGACGACGCGTTCACCTCGCTGCGCACGCTGGTCGCTGATGTCGAGGTCATCGTCGTCGATGACGGGTCACCCGACAACGCCGGTCCGCTGCTCGACCGGATGGTGATCGAGCGGCCGTGGCTGACGGTCGTGCACCACGCGCAGAACGGCGGCTACGGCCAGGCGTTGATCACCGGATTCGAGACCGCACGCAACGACTGGATCTTCTACACCGACGGTGACGCGCAATACGACGCCCGCGAGGCAGCGTTGCTGGTTCCGCTCGCGACCGCGGACATCGACATCGTGCAGGGGTACAAACTCGGGCGTGGCGACTCGTGGTACCGGCGTGTCATCGGTCGCTGCTATCACCACACCGTTCGAGCCCTCTTCGGTCTGCGTGTCCGCGACACCGATTGCGACTTCCGATTGTTCCGCCGCCGCCTCGTCGTCGATCATCCTTTGCAATCGACCAGCGGTGTGATCTGTGTGGAGATGATGCGGTCGTTCCAAGACGCCGGGGCGACGTTCGTCGAGACGCCCGTGCATCACTACTTCCGACCATCCGGCAAGTCTCAGTTCTTCCGGCTCCCCGCCATCACACGCAGCGCTGTCCAACTGCTGCAGCTCTGGTGGCGGGTTGTCGTCCGCGGGCGTTGACGGCCCGGGGTTTGATCGGTTGGCGTCGATCAGCTCGGCGTGGATTCAGCCCGGGAGTGTTCGCTACGGACATGGCGATGACGAATGCGGTGCGCAACCTGGACACAGACGACGATGGTGACGGTGCCGGTGATCAGTGCGAACGCGTACCATGCGTGAACGAAGGCGGTCGGCGGTCGCGTCGCGAGGAACAGCGTGCTCGCCGCGCTCACCGGACCGACGATCGCGCTACCTGCGTCGTAGCGGTTGGCGACGAGATACACGACTGCCGTGAAGGGCAGGAAGTACGCGACGAAGCCGATCACGAGCAGCTGCGTCGTGCCCAGCTGTCCGGGCTGTGATCCCGACCCGTGGGCGCTCAGTGCGAGCACGCCGAACGCCGCCGAACCGATCGCCAGTCCCATGTGCAGGCGGCGGCGTGCTTCGTCGAGTGGTTCGTTCATGATGTCGGCCCGAACACGGCGACGAAGTCTCGTGTGTCCTCGGTGAGCCACCGGCTCCCGGTGTGTTGCATGCCGGACAGGAGTCGTTTGCCGGACGTGTTTCCGTTCTTCGTCACGTAGGTGTTGAACTGGACCCATTCCTGGTTGATCTCCAATTGCATGCCGCGGACGACGCCGGCGCGGATCAGCACGTCGGCGAGCGTCGAGATCGTCATCGCCGGTCCGCCGACCCAGATCAGCGCGCCGGACGCCGTGACCCCGGCGCCCGACCGCCACACGGCGCTCTTGTTGGCGGGGCCGGTGAAGCCCCAGACGCGGTTGGGGTCGGTGGCGAGGTTGGCGGCGGCGACGCCGTTGTCGACGATCAGCGGAAGGTTCTGACGGGCGCTGTCCAGCGCATCGGAGGGTCCCATGTCTCTACCCCAAGCGCCGACGTTCGGCACACCGTTCTTGTCGATCGCGAATGTCGCGACTCCATTGCTCATCGGCTGCAATTGCCGTCCACCGAGCAGCATCCCGCCGCCCGAGTCCCGCAGTCGGAAGCCTCCGGCGAACGCGGCGACGAGCGCCGCTTGCCGGTCGGGCTCGACATGGTCAGGTCGATCCCAGGGTGAGCCCGGGATCTTCGTGCCTGGGTAGGCGCGGAAGGTGAACAGGCCGGGCTCGAAGCGAACCACCGCGACGAGATCGGACGTATGGACGCTGTCGGGACGGATCGCCGTCACGTACGCGGCCACCTGGCCGCGCACCATCGGTCCGAGTGCGGACCAGACACCTTCGCCGGCCAAGGGTGTCGCCGCCGGCGTCTGCAACGGTGCCGGCGCGCCGACCGGCGTGGTCGTCGTCGACAGCCCCGGCAGTGACGCCGTTGTGATGGCCGGCGCGGTCGAGCCGGCCGTGGCGGTTGTGCCGGCCGTACCGGGGCTCGTCGGGGACGTCTCGCCAGGCGCCGCTGTCGTCACCGGCTCCACACCTCCCGAGGTTCCACTTCGCGAGATCGGGGAGACTTCCACCGTTGCCGTACCGGCCAAGCGTGGCGCGTCGCCGGCGCTCGGTGCGCCGCCGACCTTGGCGGGATGGTGTTCGTACCAGTAGCGCTCGACCCCGTCGACGATCGATCCGAGGTGATGATCTCGACCCCATTCGACCGTTCGCGCCTGGAAGCTGTCCGAGCCCGGTCCGGTGAGGGCCGAGATGTACGAATACATGACGGGGATCATCACGACCGCGAGTACGAGGATTGCACTGCGCAACCCAGCCCACAGGCGTTGCTTTCCTGGACTCGTCGATCGGTCAGTCTTCGCCGAACCGATGCGCTTCACGCCGTCGACGGTACCGTCGCCGAGGTGCCCGGTCGAGTTCAGGTCGGGGCCGATTTACTGACTCTTTACTCGCCCCGCCCACAGGCGGCACGAATGCGCCGGCCGTCATGCGTCACGGCGACCGACTGCGATCATGGCTGCGGTGAACGTCACCACGACCCACACCGCGAGCACGATGATGGCGTGGCCGGTGGTGAGGATGTCGCCCGCGGCACGAGTGCTGAAGAGCGACTCGCCGGCCGTTGCCGGGAGCAACTTGGAGACGTTGTTGTCCCACGGGCTCGGCAACGCGTTCGACAGGATCGGTAGGACGAGCACCACGGCGAACAGTGCGGCGAGGGCGCCGGGCGTGCGCCGCAGCACCGTGGCCATCGAGAACCCGATCACCGCCACGGCGGTCAGATAGATGGCGCCGCCGACGACGGCTCGAAGCACGCGAGGATCTCCCAGCGACACCCCGACGTGCTTGCCCTGCAGGATGACCTGTCCGATTCCGAACGCGGTGAAGCAACCGATCAGGCCCACGACCAACGAGACGGCGGCGAGCACCGCGGCTTTCGCGGCGATGACCGTCCGTCGTCGTGGAATCGCGGCAAAGGTCGTGCGGATCGAGCCAGTGGTGTACTCCGAGCCGATCACCAGAACCCCGAGAACGCCAATGGCGAGTTGCGCGAGAAAGATGCCGCTCAGGCTGCGAGCTGTCGCGTCGAACGTCAGTCGCTCGAATGGATCGAGGTGGTCCCAACGGGCGACGATCGCCGCGCACAGCAGGGCGCCCAGGCCGACGGTGATGACGACGGTGACGAGCAGGGACCAGACAGTGGATTTGACGCTGCGCAGCTTGACCCACTCCGCACCGACTGCAGCCCAGAACGTGCCTTTGGCCGTGTCCGGATGGGGGAGTGCCGCTCGTTCGAAGTGTGTGATGATGGTCATTGCGGGTCTCCTGAAACAAGCGTGTTCGAGCCGTGGAAGTCCACACTGGCTTCGGTCAGACGGAAATAGGCATCCTCCAACGACTCGCGTTGGCGGACCAGTTCGTGGAGGACGATGTGATGCTCGAGCGCCAACTCGCCGATGGTTTTCGACTCGAGTCCGCTGACCTCCAACGCGTTGTGGAGAAGGGTGATGATCCCTCCCGCGTTGCGCAGGACCTGGGCCAGATCATCGAGTCGTGGGGTTTCGACTCGGACCGTCCCCTGACCGCTTCCGATCACATTGGCAACGCTGTCGGCCGCGATCAGCCGACCGCGTCCGACGACGATCAGTTGGTCTGCGGTCTGTGCCATCTCCGACATCAGGTGGCTGGACAGGAAGATCGTGCGACCTTCCATTGCCAGCGATTTGAGCAGCGTTCGGATCCAGAGGATGCCCTCGGGATCGAGACCGTTCACCGGTTCGTCGAACATCAGGATCGGTGGATCGCCGAGGAGCGCGGCAGCGATGCCGAGCCGTTGACCCATGCCGAGCGAGAACTTTCCGGCCGGCCGGCCGGCGACATCACTGAGACCGACGAGGTCGAGGACGACGTCGACGCGTGCGCGACTGATGCGGCTGCTCTTGGCCAATGAGAGAAGGTGGTTGTACGCGCTTCGGCTCGGATGCAATGCCTTCGCGTCCAGCAGTGCGCCCACCTCGTGCAGCGGATACGGCACGTCGGCATACAGGCGACCATTGACGGTGACGGTTCCCGACGTCGGCGAATCCAGCCCGAGGATCAACCTCATGGTCGTGGTCTTGCCGGCACCGTTGGGCCCGAGGAAGCCCGTGACGACGCCTGGCTGGACCTCGAAGTCGAGGTGATCGACGGCAATGGTGGAGCCGTAGCGCTTGGTGAGTCCTTGGGCCTTGATCATCGTGTCGGGTCGCCGTTCGGGTTTGTGCGTGCCGCACGAGCATGGTGATGCTTCATGTGCTCGACCATACGGAGTGCGCCCTGAGAGCATCCTGAGACCGACCGCTCCTGCCCGCCTTGTTACCCGCGGTTTACCGGGCTCACACGAAACGCTGGAGGACCGACTCGTACAGTTCAGAAGGTGTCGGTCGAGCTGCCTCCTGCTGGGCCGGCACCCGTCTGATGGCCGATGTCGTGACGCACCCGGCCATCGCCACTGCTGTCAAAGTGCCGCAGGCGACTGCCGCGTTCTGGATCGCCAAGGCGCTCACGACCGGCATGGGTGAGTCCGCTTCGGACTTCCTGGTCCACAAGTGGCCACCTGCGGTAGCTGTCGCCGGCGGGGGAGGAGCACTCACGGTCGCGCTGCTGTTGCAGTTCGCCGCGACTCGCTACATCCCGTGGCGGTACTGGTTGACCGTCGCGATGGTCGGGGTGTTCGGCACGATGGCCGCAGACGCCGTTCATGTCGCCCTTGGGGTGCCGTACGTCGCGTCGAGCGCTGTGTTCCTCGTCGCTCTCGTCGGCGTGCTGACGCTGTGGTTCGCGCTCGAGGGCACGCTGTCGATCCACAGCATCACGACGCGTCGACGCGAGCTCTTCTACTGGACCACGGTGATGACAACGTTTGCTCTGGGCACGGCGCTGGGCGATGCGACGGCGAACACCTTCGAGCTCGGCTACTTCTCATCCGGCTTGCTCTTCGCGGCGGTGATCCTGGTGCCGTGCATCGCGTATCGATGGCTTCGCCTCGACGCCGTGATCGCCTTCTGGTTCGCATACATCGTGACCCGGCCGCTCGGCGCTTCGTTTGCCGACTGGATCGGCGTACCGACGTACCGCAGCGGGCTGGGGCTGGGTGCGGGCAGAGTGAGCCTGGTGTTGATCGGATTGATCGTGTGTGCCGTCTGGTACCTGACGGTGATGCAGCGCAGCGAAGCGCTGTAGGCACGACGCCTCGGCGGCTTCAGGCCAGGATGTCGCCCTGGTTCACGCCAGGATGTCGCCCTGCTTCACGCCAGGATGTCGCGCGGTGTGAACCGTGCCCACGCCGCACTCGCGAACACGACGACGTACGCGCCCTGCAATCCGAGGTTCTTCTTGATCGCAGTCCACGAGATGTGCGTGCGCATGACGTCGGCGAACGACAACCAGTTGTGCGTGAACAGCCACGGATGGATGGCCGACAGCTGGGGGATGGCATCGAGGATTCCCGACAGGATGAGGATGCCGAGCGTCGCGGCCATCGCGCCGATCGCGACGTCGGTCATCGTCGAGGCGAAGAGGCTGATCGCGGCCAGACCGAGGAGAGAGAGCGCGACGAGTGCGGCGGCGATGCACATCCGCCAGATGCCGGACGAGAGCGACAGCGTGTCACCCGAGAGCGTGGTGACCTTGCCGACCGGGAACAGGATCGAGCCGACGATCAGACCGGCGAGTGCGACGACCAGCGTCGCGACGAAGCAGAACACGATCACGCTGAGGCCCTTGGCCACGAGGAGACGAGATCGCCCGGTCGGACGGATGAGGAGGTAGCGCAGCGTGCCGAGCCCGGCCTCGCCCGCGATCGCATCGCCGGCGACGATCGCGATCGCGAGCGGCAGGAACACGGGCAGCGTGATCACCAGACCGGCGAGCGCGGCGAACACGCCGTTGTTGGTCACCTGGTTGAGAAAGGTCGGACCGTCACCGTGATCCGGGCCGCCCGACAGCTTGAGCGCGATCACGATCGTGATCGGGACGAGCGCGAGCACGACGAGCAAGGCATGGATCCGCCGGCGGCGGAAGAGGTGCAGCAGCTCAGCGCGCAACATCGAAACCCTCCCCGGTGAGCGCCACGAATGTGTCTTCCAACGACGGCCGTTCGACCCTGAACTCGCGCACGCCGACACCGCCGTCGACCAACGCCTTGCACACTGCCTCGGGATGGTGTTCGCCCAACTCGCCGGTCACCTGGCCCTCGACGATCGCGGGATCGAGGCCGATGCCGCACAGCACGTTGATGGCGAGTTCGAGATCGGCGGTCTGCAGGCGGAGGCGCGGTGCGTTCGCGTCCTGGAGCGCGCTCAACGAACCCTGGGTGACGAGCTTGCCGAGCCGCATCATCGCGACATGCGTGCACACCTGCTCGATCTCGGCCAGGAGGTGACTCGAGAGGAACACGGTGGTTCCGTCGGCGGCGAGCTCGCGGATCAGGTGTCGGATCTCGCGCGTTCCCTGCGGGTCCATGCCGTTGGTCGGTTCGTCGAGGATCAACATCTTGCGCGGTCGCAGCAGTGCCTGCGCCAGGCCGAGCCGTTGCCGCATCCCGAGGCTGTACGCCTTGAACTTCTTGTTCTGTGCGGCGCTGAGACCGACTCGTTCGAGGGCCAGGTCGATCCTCGCATCACGAGTCCGTGCTTCCGGGTGCGGGCCGGCCGCATCCATCCGCTCCAAGTTCTGCCGGCCGGTCAGCCAGGGGTAACACGCCGGCCCTTCGACGAGCGCACCGACCGCGGGGAGCACCTGCATCGAAGCGGCGGGGATCGGTTGTCCGAACAGCGCCACGGAGCCTTCGTTGGGTGAGATCAGGCCGAGCAGCATTCGAATCGTCGTGGTCTTCCCCGAACCGTTCGGTCCGAGAAACCCGAACACGGATCCGGCCGGGACCTGGAGATCGAGGTGATCGACGACCGCGACAGAACCGAAGCGCTTCGTGAGCGCCGTGGTCTCGATCGCGAACGCGGCGTCGTTCATGGCGGCGGTCAGATCCGACGACCGTTCGTCGATGAGCGTGGTCATCCTGCGGCGACGAGTGCTTCGAGTTGATCAGGCGTGACGGCGCCGATTGCGATTCGCCCGTCATCGAAGACCAACACGTTGACCAGAGTCGTCGTCACCAGTCGCGCCATGGAACCGCCGACCGTGACTCGTGGCGCGCTCGCCAGGAAGGACTGCAGTTGACCGGCCACCGACGACTTCTCGATGACCGCCACGGTTGTCCAGTTCTGTCCCAACGTCGTCAGTTGGCCGAGGCCGTTCGCCGCATCGGACGGTTGGTTGCGCCTGCCGCGGCGGTCATACCGGTCGCCGCCTGCCGAGAGCAGATCGGAGGGGGTCTTGGCCTCGACGACCGTCGAGCCGGGTGGTGGCGTGAAGTCGAAGATCGACGCGCTCGGGACGCTGAAGTCGATCGAGGTGAATCCGATCTCGATCGCCGTCGAACCGGATGACTTCGCAGTGACACGAACATCGAGTGGCAAGCCGGTCGCCGCATCGACGGCGAAGGTGACGGCCTGCACCGTGGAGGTGGGATCGTTCGGCGTCAGCACCAGTTGGTAGACCGCCCGGCCGGCGACGTAGCGGTTGTCCGTGATCGAAACACCGGTGCTCGGCGTCACCTTGTCGATCAATTGTTGAGCGAATTCGATCGGCGTGTCGTGGGCCGGGTCGGGGATCGAGGTCTTCGGATCGGTGTCCGCGTCGGCCGAAGTGCGAGAGCCGGCCGGGATGCTCGCGTGTGTCGTGGTCAACGTCGAGCTGTCGTAGCTCCACAGATCGCTGCCGTTGCGGATCCAGTTCGTCTCCGCCATCGGGGCGGTCGTTGCGACGCGCAGATGATAGGTACCGTCGATCCAGATCTGAGCCGAATGCTCGCCGGCGAGCAGGCTGGTGATCGAGGTCGCTGAACCGCCGCCCCCAAGCGCGCCCAGCGAGTCGAGCGACGGCAGACCGAGGTTGGTCGTGAGCTTGACGGTTCCCGACAGCGCCGTGACCTTGGCCGTGCGGACCTTGACCAGCAGCTCGGCGGGCGTCAAGGGCGGCAGCGCAGGTGGCGAGGCATCGGCGGATCCGATGGCGTTCGGGACGACCGCGGTTGCGGCCACGAGACCCACCGCGAGCAATGGTGCAGCCCATCGGCGATTGATCCTGGACAGAGGGTTCATGCCTGCAACGTACCCGTCGCCTCCTGAGAGGACACTGAGATCGGTAGCCGCACGACGAACGTCGCGCCCGGCTGGTTGTCGACGATGCGCACGGTGCCGTTGTGGTTGACGGCGATCTGACGAGCGATGGCGAGGCCGAGTCCGGTGCCACCGCTGCCGCGGTCACGATGACTGTCGAGGCGAACGAATGGGCGGAAGACGTTGTCGCGTTCCGCCGGCGGAATGCCCGCTCCGTCGTCCGACACGCGGATCTCCACCGACGTCGATCCGACGCTGGCATCCACGGAGACAGCATGGCGCGCGTGACGAAGCGCGTTGTCGACGAGGTTCACGAGCATCCGTGACAGCTGGTCGGCGTCTCCCGCAACGATGCCTGCGACGGCCGTCGGCGCGGTCCGAACGGTCAAGCTGCGGTCGGCCGGAACCGAGTGATGCGTCAGCGACCTGATGAGGTCGATGATCTCGACAGGCTCGGACCGTCGAACGACCTCACCGTGCTCGGCGCGGGCCAGCAGCAACAGGTCATCCGTCAGCCGCTCCATGCGGCCGTTCTGCACCAGGATGTCGTCGGCTACCGATGCCCAGTCGGTGGCCTCGGGCCGCATCTTGGCGACCTCGATCGCCGCCCGCGTGTTGGCAATGGGCGTGCGCAGTTCATGAGAGGCGTCCGCCACGAACCGCTGCTGAGCGGCGGCGCTTCGTTGCAACCGATCGAGCATGTCGTTCAGGGTCGCGGCGAGCCGGCCGACCTCGTCCGTATTGGACGGAACGGCAACGCGACGATCGAGATTCGATGCGGTGATGTCGTTGACCGTGTTGCTCATCTGGTCGACCGGTCGTAGCGCCCGGCCGACGACGAACCAGATCGACGCCGCAATGACGATCGACAGGAGGACGAACGTCACGGCGAGGCGCTCACGCACGACCTCCGCACTCGCCTCGGCATCGTGCAATGAGCTGACGACGACCACCAGCTCTGGCCGACCCCCCAACGTCGCGGGAGTCGGCTCGAGCAACCAGGGGCCGGCGCCGAGTCCATCGATCGAGTGTCGAATCGCGCGGCGGCGTTCAGTGCTGTCCATCAGGGCGGGGCGGCCGGACAACGACGCGCTGGCGGCGACAACCCCTCGTGAGGGATCGATGACCTGCAGCAACGTGAGCCGGCCGGTATCGAGCGCCGGCAACGTTGTCGGCAGTGGCCCGCGACCGGCCAGCGCAGCGAGTTCAGCGGCCTGTTGTGGTCCTGAACCTGCGGCGGCATCGACCAGACCGTCGTGTAGCGAGCCGAACAGGACAGCGCCCCCGACGGCGAACCCGACGAGGAGGGTGAGCGTCGCCAACACGGTGATCCGGACGCGAACGGAACTCGCTCGAGCGCGCCACGTCACGTCAGGCGACCTGGGCAACCAGACGGTATCCGCGACCGCGGACGGTTTCGATCGACGCCCGACCGAACGGCGCGTCGATCTTGCGGCGCAGATAGCCGACGTACACCTCGACGACGTTCGGGTCGAAGCGGTCGTCGCCCCACACATGGCGGAGGAGGTCTTCCTTGCTGACGACCACGCCTTCGCGGTGGGCCAGGAACGCCGCCAGCTCGAACTCTTTCGACGTGAGATCGACGAGGACCTCGCCGCGCCAGCACTGATGCCCGGCGATGTCGAGTCGAAGATCGCCGACGACGAGAACCGCAGAGCGCGAGCTCGACCCTCGACGAATCAGGGCCCGCAGGCGTGCCAGCAGCACGTGAAAGGAGAACGGCTTCGACAAGAAATCGTCGGCTCCGAGATCGAGCGCCTCGGCGTGATCGAGGTCGCCCCCCTTGGCGGTCAGCATCATGATCGGCACGGGCCGATCTCGATCACGCAGCGAACGCACGATCTCGAACCCGTTCAGGCCCGGCAACATGATGTCGAGCAGCACCGCGTCGAACTCGAATTCGGTGGCTCGCCACAGCGCATCGACACCATCGTGGGTCACCTCGACGACGTAACCCTCGGCCTCGAGCCCGATTTGCAACGAGCGGGCCATCGACCTCTCGTCCTCGACGACCAGCACTCTCATCCGCGCAGTCTGCCACTGCCAAACTGAGACCACGCTGAGACCCCTCGTGCCGACGCCACCGTCGCGGGCCGATTTCAAGGGTTGACCTGCACCGGAAACATCAAGACTTCTTGAAGATTGCCGCAACCAGAGTGCGCGTACATTGGCATATTCGGATGAGAGCGAGGCGGTTGCTCGATGACGTTGGACGTGGACACACTCTTCGACCAGATCGTCGCGCCTGGAAATGGCCGAGAGCGCGGTCCGATGCGGCCCGAGCGCCTGCTCAGCGTGCGCGAGCGGCAGAGCCGACGTCTTGCCGCGCACACGTTTCGTGCCTTTGACCTCGTTGCCATCGTCGGGATCTCGGTCACGTGCGCATCTGCCGCATCCACGTCGACCCTGACACACATGACGCTCGCGGTCGCCGCCCCGTTCGTCATCGGTGCACTGCTGTATGCGCGGCTCTTGCGAGGTCTCGGTCTGTACCGGTTCGGCCGCAGCGAAGTCGGCGTGGGGCACATCGCCCGAACCATCGTCGCGGCGATGCTCGTCGTGCCGATCATGGCGCTCGTCGAGTATTGGTTGGTCGACGACACGCGGGTGTTGCGGGCTGTCGTCGCGTGGTTCGTCGTGTGCGGGGGCAGCGTCGCAGTGCTGCATGCGGTGTGGTCCGCTTTCGTCGGGCGCTGGCGCAGGCAGGGTTGGCTCACGCCGAATGTCGTCGTGGTCGGGGCGACTGCGCATGCGCAGGACCTGATCGGCGACGCGATCGCCCAACGCAACATGAACGTGATCGGCGTGTTCGACGACCGTCGTGAACGATCACCGTTCGCCGTTCTCGGCGTGCCCGTGCTGGGCGACACCGAAGCGCTGCTGAGCCACAAGATCGTCCCATTCCTGGATCTCATCGTGATCGCCGTCGATCCGGCCGCCAGCGCCCGCGTCCGTGAGCTCACTGCCCGGCTGTCGGTCTTGCCGAACAAGGTGACCCTGATCTTCGAGGACGGCCAGGTTCACGGGGACACACGCGGCGCTTCGCGCGCCGCTGCGATCTCGCAGATCACCGACGCCCCGTTGGCGCCGATCAACTCGAGCGTCGACGACGACCGTCGCGCCGTCGCGAAGCGAGCGCAGGATCTGTTGTTCGGACTGCCCATCCTGATCCTGGCTGCGCCCGTCATGGCTGCCGCTGCGTTGGCGGTGCGACTCGACAGTCCTGGCCCGATCTTCTTCCGGCAGCGGCGGCACGGCTTCAACAACGAAGAGATCACCGTCTGGAAGTTTCGCACGATGCGTCAGGATGCTGCGGACGCGAAAGCCGAGCGGCAGGTGACCGCGAACGATGATCGCGTCACGCGCGTTGGCCGAATCCTGCGCAAGACGAGTCTCGATGAGCTGCCGCAGCTCTTCAACGTTCTCAACGGCGAGATGTCGTTGGTGGGTCCGCGGCCCCACGCGATCGGGATGAAGACGGGTGACGTCGAGTCGGCGCGATTGGTTGCGGAGTACGCCCATCGACATCGCATCAAGCCAGGCATGACCGGATGGGCGGCCGTCAACGGATCCCGGGGTCCACTGCACGGAGCGGACGAAGTCGGCCGACGCGTGGCGCTCGACGTCGAGTACATCGACCGGCAGTCGTTCCTGTTCGATCTTCGCATCATGGCGGTGACGGTTCCGGGCATGCTCGGCGATCGAGGCGCTATCCGCTGAGCGGCGATGGTGGCGGTTGCGGCGGTTGCGGCAGTTGCAACGCCGTCAGGATGCCGAGGTGGTTGGTCGTGATCCCGTTCACGCCCCAACCTGCGAGCTGGTTGGCGCGTGTCATCGAATCCACCGTCCATGCCTGGATCCAGAGCCGGCGAGTGCGGAGCTCCCCGACGGTTGTCGGGGTCAAGAGGTGTTCGGCGATCGACACTCCTTGGATCGCCGGATCTCTGTGAGCTTGACCCAGCAGCCAATCCAGCCGTGCTGCAGTTCCGACGCTGACCAGGCGCAGCACTCGCTTCGACGTGATGCGCAATCGATCGAGCATGGTCACGTCGGGCGTGGACACCAACACCCGAGTGTGTGAGTGCTCGGCGATCAGTTGGGAGATGAGCGCCGAGGTGCCCGGCCCGGATGTCTTGAGATCCAGCAGGATCGCGGGCGTCGCAGCTTCGCTCCAGGCCTCCGAAACGGTCTGGCTCCGGCTCACGATGTCGTTCGCAGACCGAGGCGCGGAGTCGTGGCGGGCGCGGAGCTGATTGTCGGCAGTCACGACATCGATCTCGATCACGCGAGCGTGGTGCGCGACCGCTGCACGAATTGTGGTCATCGCATCGCCCGCGTTGTGCGCGATCACGAGCAACGTCGACGCGGCGCGAGTTGGTGCGGCATCGAGGGGCCCATTGCGCTGCGGCTGAACGTACGCGCCGTTCGGCAGCGTGGGCATCGAAACCTGTTGCATGGGCCGGGCCCCACCGAAGGAGGCTGCCGCCACGACCGCGACCGCCGCCAGGCTTGATCCGAGCCGTATCGGTCTTTTTCGGGCGATCACATCCACGGCGCCACGGTAAGAGTGCAACATTGGTGCATGCTCGGGATGCAGTAAACGGCCGGTAACAATCGTCGAGAGCGGCGTGTCCGGCGCCAGCGGCACTGAAGCAGTGGCTTTACCGGTGGTTGAGACAACTCGGTGGTTTGCCTTACCCTGGGGCAACCATCCTGAGAGTTCCCCGCAGTCGAGGATTTGCATGACCCAACGACGACCGATGATCGATCAACTCATCGGCATCTCACCAGCCATCGTCATCTCGATTGCGTACCTGATCATCCGCCCCGCGTCGAAGGATTTCGCAAGCGGTGATTTCCGGGCGCGCCTGTTCCGCGACGGCGCGTACGTGTGGAATCTGCATTGGTTCGGCGGCCATGCGCTGCCCGGGTATGGGTTGGTGTCGCCGTTGCTCAGCGGCGTGTTCGGAGTCGTGCCGGTCGCCATTGTGTCGATGCTCGTGGCTGCCTGGGCGTTCGGAGCGATCCTGTTCCATCACGCGCTCGACCGATCGACGCTGCGCGCACCGACGATCGCCGCGATGCTGTTCTCGGTTGGTTGCGGCTTGAGTCTGTGGGGCGGCCGCCTGACGTTCGGCCCCGCCGTCGCGTTCGGGACGGTGTGTCTGCTCTGTCTGCAACGCCGTCGACCGCGGCTGGCGATCCTGTTCGGCGCGCTGTGTGGGCTGTCGTCACCGGTGGGTGCATTGTCGCTCGGCATCGTTCTCGCCGCGTGTTGGGTGGCGCGGACGTTCCCTCGACGCCAACTCGTATGGGTCGCGGTGGCGGCTGTTGTGCCGGCCGCGATCGTCGGTGTCGTGTTTCCCGAAGGTGGCTGGTATCCGTTCCCTGGTGGCAGCTTCACGATGCTCACGATCTCACTGGTTGCGATCGGCTGGTTCGGGCGACGGATCCCGACGGTCCGCCTGTTGGTCATCATCTATGCCGTGGTCGCGGTCGGAGCGTTCCTGGTTCGTTCGCCGTTGGGTGGCAACGTCGTGCGGCTCGCGTGGCTTGCTGCACCGCCCGCTGCGGTGCTCACGTTCAACCGTTTCCGCCGCACCCTGTTGCCGATGTTCGTTGCCTTCACCGTGATCTGGGGCTGGTCCTATGTGAAGCTCGGGTTGGTCCCCGCGCAAGCCTCGGCCAGCGCGAAGTACTACGACGCGCTCGCCACGTACGTGCTGTCCCAACCAGGCGGCGTCGAGCGGGTCGAGGTCGTGCCGACCGAATCGTTGCGTCAGGCCGACGAACTCGCACTTCGAATCGAGATCGCTCGCGGCTGGGAAGCTCAACTCGACCGACAACTGAACCCCGAGTTCTACGACCACCTCACGGCTGACACCTACCACCAGTGGCTGCTGCGCAACTCGGTGAGTCTGGTCGCCTTGCCGGCGTCGGACGTTCAGCTCTCGTCGCACAACGAACAAGTCGTGATCGAGTCGCAGCCGACATACCTCCACCTGGTCTGGTCGACGCCGCAATGGAAGGTGTACCGCGTCACGGACGGTGCACCGCTGGCCGACAACGGTTCCATCGTCGACACGGTCGGATCCTCGTCACTCACGATCAACGCGCCCAACCCTGGAATCACCACCGTCCGCTTCCGCTACACGAAATGGTTCCGCATCACATCGGGCAATGCATGCGTGCAGAAGTCGCCAGATGGCTGGCTCCAGCTCGTCGTCTCCACTCCGGGCCAGATTGTCGCGTCGGCAACGTTCACGCTCGACGCCGCTGCCGGTGACGTCGACCAATGCCACAGCGATCGCGACCGGGAATCATGAGCCTCACAGCATGAACTGAGTGTCCGATGACACCAGCCGACTTTCGGTTGGCGTCCGTAGCCTCGTTCGTCGGATCAGGGCGAGCCTTCTGAGGTCAGGTCCCGCCACCTGGTGCGAGTGTTGTCCGCCCAATACTCCCGCGCCCTGATCCACACATCACTGTCAGCCGTTGGCGGCCTCGGCGAAGGCAGCAATCTCACCGGAGATGTCCGCGCCGGCAGGTGTGAACAGCACCTCGGTGATCCCCGCCGCAGATGCTTCGGCGAGCCGTTCGCGGATGCGCTCCGGGGTGCCCGTCCAACCGGCGTCGAGGATCGCCGGACCGCCGGCGTCGAGCAACGGCTTGTCTCGTTCGGTGACGTTGACGAAGTGTCCCTCGTGCACGGCAAGGTGGCGCTCGCCTTCTGATCGATCGGCTTCCAGACGTGCCAGCCACTCGGTGCCACCGGGCATCCCGGCGACTGCGGCGGGCGCCCACTCCCAGACGCCGTGGTAGCTCGTCACGAAGATCGGTCCGCCGGCATCGCGCACGCGCTCGCTGGTGTGGTCCTCTCCCGGTCGAAGAACGGTGCCGGACGCGAGGAGCGCGCAGATGCCCCACGATGGTTCCGGTGGCTCGGCCGGCAAACCGACGAGCACGGCTCCGTCGCCCGAGCGTCGCGCCGCCTCCATCCCCTTGGGTCCCATCGGGGCGAGAAGCACGGGAACGCTGATGGGCCGGGCCGGCGCGAGATGCGACGAGTGGATCATCTGGCACGCCCCGCCGTCGACTTCCACGACATCGCCGTGCAGCAGGCCGCGCAACTGGTTGGCGTAGAGCTCGAGATCGGCCCACCGCATGCCGCGCTTGGCCATCGTGTTGCGTGCGGTGAAGCCCGTGCCGAGCGCGACCGCGAGCCTGCCTGGTGCGAGTTCCTCGATCGCGGCGATCGCTGACGCGGTCACCATCACGTGGCGCAGGCTGGGGATGGCGACGCCCGTGCCGAGGCCGATGGTGTCGGTGGCGTCGGCGGCGCGGGCGAGCGCGATCCAGATGTCGGTGTAGAGCGCGGGGGAGTCGAAGGCCCAGGCCCGGCTGTAGCCGAGCTGCTCGGCCTGGCGAACGTGGGCCGGGAAGTCCTTGCTCGGTGGGAGCGCGATGGAGATCGCCGCTGTCGTCGTGGCTGTTGTCATGTCGATCTGATCCCTCGTGTTGTGGCGAGCGAATCGTAGGTCGCCGCTGTTCGAGCGACGAAGCGACCGGTCGCTTGGCGACGGACGCCGCGCTGTCCTGAGACGATCGGACGAGTGGCACGGGTTCCCGGCGGCGCCGAATACCGAATGCCTCGATTCAACCTGCAGTCGACGATGAGGGCACGACCGACGATTGCGTCGAGACAGCGTGCGGGATGCCGCTGTCGATCAAATGGATTCGCTGGCCGAAGGTCGTGGTGGCCGCGTCGATGTCTGTTCGGGAGAGATCCACGATCATCACGTCTTCCTGTTGCGTCGCATAGTTGGGGCCGTACCCGACCACCCTCGTCGGCGCGTCCGTCGTCCAGTTCTCGGTGTTCGCTCGGCGGCCGAGGTCGGCGTAGTCCTTGTATGTCATGTCCGATGCGACGAGGACCAGCGCGAGTGGCGGATCGATTGCAGTCGTGACCGGAGCGTTGTTCCCATCGACGACCGACTGATTCAGCCAGGTGATCGATTCGGCGACATACCGATGTATGTCGACGTCTGCAACCGCGGGGTCGACGGCCGTCGAATAGAACACGATCGCGCGGTCGGTCGCGGCGTCGTAGTAGGCGCCGCCGAATTCGGTCGGCGCTATGGTGACCAACGAGATGCCGTCGAGGTAGCTGAGGATCGAAGGGTCCACGACGAGGTCGGTCGCGATTGCGGGTCCCAGTGCCGTCGGTGCGACCACGTTCTCGGAGGAGGGTGTCACGGCGACCGTCGATGGCGATGACGACGGTGTTGTGGCAGCGGCCAGCGCCGTTGACGAGGGTGTTGATGCAGCGGCCGGCGCCGTTGGCGATTCCACCGCTGTCGCGATTGGTTGCGGCGCCGAACTGCCGAGGGAAGGATCTGCAGCACTTCCGCACGCCGAGGTGCCCACGATCAGCGCCGCGATGACCAACGCGCTGCCGCACCCCGTTCGCATCGCGACGAAGCGCGGCGTGTGAAAATGTCTCCACCGGCAACGCATTCGTCCAGAGTGCCTGGCCGTCGAACGCCGCGCAAGCGCAACACGTCCATCGTGACTTCAACCCCGATCGCTTCACCGTTGGCAAGCTGTTTCGAGCCAGTTGGCGTTGACCCGATCGCGCGTCGCGCGATCGGGTCTGATATCCGTCGGAGTGGGCTCGTCGCGTTGACCGACGTTTCGATGAAAGTGTTGTGCAGTAAGGGTTTGCGGGTGAATTGTTCGATAGAAATGTCAACGTTGACGTTTCCGTGATGTGCGAACATATGTACGATTGAGTGATGGGAATGACTGCCCTTGAGTCGATTCAGGTGCCGCTGGAAGACGAGCTGGCCGGGGTGTGTACTCGAGCATCGATCCGCATCGTCCTCAGCCCGAGCCGGCTCGAGTTCTGGTGTCGGGTGGCAGGTCGCACACGGTGGGGTCAGGGATCAGCGTGAACGTGAGGTCGGGGATTGCGCCGGGAATGATGCTCGGCACCAGGATCGCAGCCGGTTCGGTGGTCGGCGTTTGGTACACCAGGTTGGCGGGGAAGGTTCCATTCACGGAAAAGCCCTGCGTCACTCGACCTTGCTCGTCCCACAGGTAGTTCTTGGTCGTGGTCGAGTACACCCCATCGCCGATCGGCGTGAAGTCATACGTGCCGCCCTGTTCGAAGACCTTGGTGAACCCGAAGACGGCCGCCTCGTTCTCGAAGACCGTGAACGGCGCGTTGAGGTCGCAGATCGCCGCCGTGTACCGGTAGTTGGTGCCCGGTGATGGTTCGTCGACCCTCCACCCCCGAGTTTCCCAGTCGGTGAACGGCAGGATTCTCGTGCCGAGGTTGTGCTGCGCCAGCCTGACGAGGTCGATCGCCAGTGAGATCGCCGATGGCAGGGCGGCGATGAATGCGGCGGGACCGAGCACCGCTGAGAGCCCGAGCGGAACCACCACGCCGAGGGTGTCGGCGGCGACGTTCAGCCCGCTCTGCAGGTTGGATTCTTCGAACTGTGCGGAGAACGAGACACCGAATTTGTCGTCCTTCTCCTTGGGTGAACCAGGCAACGCCTTGGCTCTTGCGTGTCCGCGCACTTCGACGGTGCCTTTGCCCGCCTGATCGGTGAAGAACACCACCTGACGATCGGTGTTGGGTGCCGCGAACTCGATCCGATCGGGCATGTTTAGGAATGGCACTCTGATCTGGCCCCACTTGTGAAGGTTTTGGCACTCTGATTTGGCCCCACGAGGGTCGCCGGTCGGGTGGGGGTCCGCGTTGGCTTGATGGCTGTCGTGGACTCTGTCTCGATGAGCGCGAGAAGGT
>JBBRPP010000023.1:0-82650 GCA_038227995.1 Acidimicrobiales bacterium | reverse complement strand
TCGAACACACCGTTGCCGCCGCCGAAACCTGGGTCAAGATCGCCTCGATCGCAATGATCCTCGACCGGCTCCACCCCAAACCCGACTCACCACAATCCCGCACCTGGAACACCTGAACCGACTTCCCGGACACCCACTTAGACGAACCCGAGGGTTGTCATTGACCCGAGTCGCCACGAAGGCGTACCGTCACGAGGGAAACAAAGCGAGCCCGCCCCGGTGGTTCAGACCGAGACGGGCTCTAGACACAGCCCTACAAGGAGGACTGCATCATGACCGAGAACGGTAACCATTTACCCCGCGTTGCTGACAAACAGACATCAGCCCACGACGACCGGGCGGCACTCGTCGGGCAGGTCGATCGCCTCGAACGCCTGGCCGCAGAAATCAGCACCGACCTGGCTGGATTGATCAGAGAGCTGAACCGGCAGCGACACGCGACATGGCACGAAGAATGCAGACCTGTCGCTCGTGCTCGCTGGCACACACACGCAGATCGTCCTCGGCCACCTCGGCCGCACCGACACCGATAACCCGCGCTCCATCAGCCCGTCCTCACGATGCCCCCACCTCGACGGCTGGGGGCATCGTCGCGTATCGGCCACCATCGGGCGCCGGCGGTGCGGCGTCGAGGTTCAGCTTGGTGGACGCCAGCGAGCGGCGATCTGCGTGAAGTCACCCGTGTACGGCTCGAGGTGGTCATCGTTGGCCCAGCGCACCCACGAGCGACCGTCGACGTCGGTGAATGTCGCGCACGCACCGAACGCCATGATGACTTGCTCTGGCGTCGCGAGGGCAACGCGGTCGAAGCCGAAATGGCGCGACTCCGCTGTCTCATTCGGCGCACACACCACGCCACCGTCACCGTGCAGCCAGTCGACGTCGGGCGCTTTGAGGTGCATCCTGACGTTCCGATCGTCTGCGTCCCACGATTCGTACATCGGATCCGGCCGCGTCCGGCGGCCACGTCGATCGTGAAGTGGCATTCGACCTGTTGTGCGTGCCGGCGATCGCGGTCCTGCTGCTCGTCGCTGCGCCGCTCACGCTCGATCTCCAGATTCGCAGCCGCGATGGCGAGGCTCTCGGCCGTCATGCGCAACGCCTCGGCTGTGGTCGAGCGCTCATGCTCGAGCATTTCGTTGGCGACTCGCAGCGCTTCGGCCGAGGTTGCTCGTTCGTGGGCGATGCTTTCCCGCGTGAGTTTCTCGGCCGTCGCCTGGCTGCGTTTCGCTGTGCGCAGCTGGATCCAGGCCACGAACACAGCGGCGCCGGTCGCGAGGCCGGCGACAGCTTCCGCGACCGTTCCGAACTGCCAATGAAAGGCGAGCACGTCAGCGGATGCCGAACTTGCGACCGACCTTGGCCCGCCGACCTGACCTCGTGGTCGGGATCCCGGTGGCGCGGGCGATCTTTCGCTTGGCGTTCGTGATGCCGAGCGCTCGCTTCCAGCTGAACGAGATTCCCGGCCCGAGCTTCATGGCGCTGATCATGCGCTCAGATGGCCTGGGCGTCAAATCACGTCGGCAGCTCGGCGACGGGCAGCGGCGGCGAATTCACGACATCTCCGTCGACGCCCACTACAGCAACCGCCCAGATCGTCGTCGTCGGAAACGAACGGCCTGTCCGCAGCCGGATCAGTTTGCTACGGGCACGAGCATGCTGAACGGGTAGGTGTCCACACCTGGGATCAAGCTGCCGATGACGATCGAGCTGCCACCAGACGCCACCAGCGCGGAGGTGATCACCCCCGACAACGTCTTGCAGATCGCCCCGAACGCCTGGGCCGATGCCACATAACCGGAAGGCAATGGGATCGTGACGGCGCCGGTCGTGCTGCCCGCCGTGCAGTTCACGACGCCAGAGATGATGAGTAGGCCGCCGATCTTGACGTATTGAGCGGTGATGGTGAACGTATTGCTCGGCCACGTGGCGGCAGGCACATAGGCGATCGAGCCCACCAACCCGGCGACGGGCAACGCCCAGCCATCAGCCCCGAGACGGCTCACGGGAGCATCGCATGTGCGTAGCCGGAGATCGTGACCACGTTCGCCGCCGCGGCGTACGCAGCGACGACGGTACCGTTCTGCAAGATGAGACCGGGCACAACCGGCACCAGCCCGACCTGTGGCGGAATCGTCACCTTGATGTCATCGTCCGGCGTCGCTGCCCCACCGAACTGGATGGTGAGCACACGCGCCACCGTGTCCGAGTTGTAGGCCCACAGCCAGATCTCATCGAACAGGCCGACCGTCGTCCCGGCCACCGCGGTGTGAATCGTCGTGCCGACCGATCCCGTAGCGACCACCTTCACGTTGCGGCCGTTGGTCGAGCCCGAGAGCTTGATTTTGCTCACTTGAGCCATGTCATCTCCTTCAGTTGATGTTGAACACTTCGCGGATCAGTGCCGCCTCAAGGTCGTCGCACGGACGACCACCGAGACCACTCAGGTCGAAGCCGGCCGCCTGTTCAGGTGCCGGTGGCACCGTGGCGACATCGGCGATCGGATCGGTCATCAGCCGGCGTTCCCGCCGGTTGCGATGATCGCCGCCAGTGCGGCCGCCTGCGCCGTAGCGTCAGCGAACAACACGGGGAACGAACCGTTGCTCGTGCCGAGCACAGCGGCCGGCACGACGGTGGTGCCGCCGACACGGAGCTGCTCGGCGCCGATGAGCACCTTCTTGGCGGCCGTGAGGTAGGCGGCGACGGCGGCGATCACGGCAGCGAGGCCGGTCGGGGTCAGTCCGCCGTACTGGGCGGCGTACGTGACGACACAGGGCACCGATTCGGGCGTGTAGATCACGAAGTTCGGTGGGGCGATGAGGTTGGGCATCAGGTGGTCTCCTCGAGGTCGGGTGCGGCGCTGAGTGCGGCGTCCGTCGGGTTGGGCGGGGCGACGAGGGCGACGATGCAGCCGGTCGACGGATCGACGATGTACCTGGCGACGTGGCCGTCGCACGGGCGCCACTCGTACACCTCGGGGTCGTGAAGCCCGATCAAATCATGCGAGGGGCGCACGATGTGATGCAGGCGCTCGGCGGCGAACGTGACGGACGTGGCGCCACGCTCGACGTAGGCGCCGAGTCGATGCTCGTCGTGGTCGCGCTCGATGGTCGCCTGGTCCCGGTCGATGCCGGTCGCACCGATGTTGTCGATGTCGGTCATGCCGGCTCCGAGCCGAGCTCGTGCGTGATACAACCAGTCTTCTCGTCGATCGCCCAGTCGGTGCCGCCCCGCGAGATCCCGGAGGTGCCGAACCCGACGAACTCGCCCACGAACGGCAACGCCGCGATCTCGGGCTCGCGATGCGTGCCCAACAGCACTGAGCGGAGCAGGTTCGCCGTCGAACGCTGAACGAAGAGGGCGAGCAGCGAGGCAGCTTGGATGTGAGTGGATCCGCGGCCGCCGGCGATCGCCTGAAGGCGTGCCAACGGTTCGATTCCGAGCCGATCGAACTGCGGATCGTCGAATCCGTCGACGCCGTCGACATCGACGAGCAACGTGCCCCACATCGTCATGAGCGGTGCGGTATCGCCCAGCGCCAAGCTGGTGTGGCCGGTGAGCTCCATCGTGAGGTAGCCGTCGGCGATCCGGCCGAGCTGCTCGAGCATCTGCGAGCGGACGTCGTCGGCGAGCGCAGCAGGTGAGCGCAACGTGAACGTTGCTGAACCGAGCGTTGCGTGCACAGTGGCTGAAGTGGTGATGGTCATGGGTTGCCTTTCGGGGTGAACGTTGATTCGAGATCCTCGGCGAGCGCGAGATAGCCGGCCGCGAGCGCACGATCGGTCAGCGCAGCGGCATGCCGGCGGTACGCAGCGGCCTTGAGGAGCGGATCGGGCAGCGGCGAGCGCAGCGTCCGTGTGCGGGCCGAGATCGCACGATGATCCTCTGCGAGCGCGACCCAACACTCGACGCCGGCCACGGCCGCAGACGACTTGAGCGCATACCGTGTGCCAGCGGCATCATCGATCTGGGCGTGCAAGTTGGAGGCCTGGCGGGCCAGCTGGGCGAACAGTGTGTCCGCCCGACGCACGCCGGACTGTGTCGCTGTCGCTGCCTTCAGCTCGACGACCAACGCCGTATAGCCGGCGGCGAGCGCCGGGTCGAGCACGGAGCCGGCGAGCTTGGTGAGCTCGGCCGCACGTGCGTCGCTCGAGCGGATCTGCGGGTCTCGCCCGTCCATTGATGCGAGGTCGTCGAGGGCCTTCACGATCCGTGCACGGTTCGGGCCGGACGGATCAAGCACCTCGAACCGCAACGCCTCGAGCGCATCGTCACGCACGGCTGCCGCCGGCCTGACCGGCTCCGCCTTGGGGATGCCATCGCGTGCGATCTTCGAAGCGAACGGCGTCGGGTCCTCGGCATAAGACGGCGTCGGGTCCTCGGCATACAGAAACGCCATCAGTCGGCCGCCTCGAAGGCGAATCGCAGCGCGATCAACTGCAGCTGCCGTGCGTCATCGTCGGGCGATCGATTGGCGGCGTCGCTGATGATCGATCGTGCGGCCAGCCTGGCGAGCTCGCAGATCACGAACCCGCGGTCGCGGTCCGTCGCAACCATGTTCGCCAGCTCGACAAGATCCGTTGCGGTCCACGGATCGGCCTCGTGGATCGCAGCGGCAGTGAGCATCCGAGCCGCCTCGGCTGGCGAATACGTCGCCTCGATGTCGCTTCGGATCATGCTGTTTGCCCGCTCGCCTTTCTCGCTCGCGCTGCCAGGAACTCGAGGACAGAGTCCTCAGGAACGAAGATTTTGCTGCCCTGCCGGCGCTCCACGAGGTGCTTTGCCTTCACGAGACCTGTCACGTATCGCGTCGAGCAATTTCCGAGCCTGATTGCTACTTCCTTCGTCGAGAGCAGTGTGCACGACTCCTCGGTTGCGGAACTTCCGACCGGAACTAGCGGAACTACCCGCGGCGAAGAAGGGCGGTACGCCTCGGCCGCCGCCTCCAGAATCGCCAGCGCATCGAGCGTCTCCTGGTCGAGCGCGATCCCATTGTTCCGCGCCGCCAACGCGACCAGATCCGGAACGTGATGCACATGAGTCAGACGCCACGCCGCCGACGACGTCAGCACGAACGCCATCCCGCCGGCCGAATTGGCGATCGGCCGACTCACGATCGATCCTGACCGAACGTGACGCCGGACACAGCGACGGTGCAGGAAATCGGGTCAGGCCTGCTCACGACACGCCCTGGTCGGATAAATCCGGAAAACCATTCCGCGTATATGCGCGTGGAATCGGCTGCGGGTCTTGCCCCCAAAAAATCAGCGGATCGACCCAGGTGGTCGCTGGGCGGTGTGGCCCCGTCAGTTGTCGATGCCGCGCCGTCCGTAGTTGCAGAGTGCGCATGCGGGGACGAGGAAGCCGCCGGCCCGCTCCCATGCGGTGACGTCGCCGCCGAACGCCTGGAGAGCGGGCACATGATCGGCTGTGGTGGCTGGTTCGCCGCACCAATCACACGGTGGACTGTCGGCGAGCAGGCGAGCTCGGGCTCGTCGGTGTGCTGCGCCGTACCCTCGCTGCGTTGTCGTCCCACGGTCGGCCGAGGTGCGGGTGTCTGGTGTCCGTTGGCGCCGGTGCACAGGGCACGGGGCGAGGTGCGGACACCGTGGAATGCTGCATCGAGGTCTGGCCTTCCAGGGCATGGTGGTTCTCCGAGCTGGTTCATGCGAATGGGTTCAGGCCGTCGTCGAGCACTGGTGGCGTCGTGGTGAGCCGCTGCTCGGACGACGGGGTGAAGCCGAACTCGGCGCACCACGACCGCAGCTGAGCGGACGCCTTGAACTGCACAGCGACTGCCGGGTTCACAACGGTGCGGACCGAACCGTTGGCGAACGTGCGCTCCACCGTCAGACCATCACGAGCCACCTCCGCAGCTGAGGCAACGAGCAAGCTCCACGTCTGGCAATAGGCAGCCAACGCCGCACCGTCGAGCTCCTTCGTCAGCTCGAGCCGCGTCAACTCGGGCAGCACACGCTCCCACTCGGCGAGCGCCACCTCATCCAGCCATGCCGGCGGCTCCGGCGGCAACCGGACGAACGCCGGCGGAGTCGCCACGACCCGGCCACCAGAGTCACGACCGTTGCCGCGGCCCTCGACGAGCTTGAGTGCGGCAGGCCTCGGTGTTGGACCTTTGGGCATCAGATGACCTCCACATTTTCGATTTTCGGCACTAGAGACGCTGCGAGAAGAGCGAATGGGCAACGGGTTGCGCCCTTCGACATTGAGACGTTTTGCCCAGGTGGTCGCGGGGCGGTCATGCGCTCGCCTTGCGTTGTCGGTCGGCGGCTCGGCGCGTGGCGGCTCGTGCTCGTGCGCCGGTACCGGCCCAGACACCTACGAGGGTCTTGTCGGCGAGGGCGTAGTCGAGGCACTCGACGGCGACCAGGCACGCTGCGCACACGGCTTTGGCTGGCTCGGTGTCGCCGCCTTGGCCTGGGAAGAAGTCGACCTCGGGGTGTTCGCGGCAGAGGGCGTCGCGCTGCCAGACCGGCCGGCCGTTGGTGATCAGCTCGAGCAGTTCGTCGATTCGGCCGCCGGCGGCCCCGCTGTCGACGAAGAGGCCGGGCTCGGAGCGATTCAGCATGACGTCGCCTTCGCTGTTCTGAGCATGGCGCTGCGTGCTGATCTGGTTGTGCCGCCCCAGACGCCGTGGCTGCTGTCTCCGTTGGTGAGTGCGTACTCCAGGCAGGCCGTTCGTGCGAGGCAGGATCCGCACACTTGCAAGCGTGGGCCGGCGGGGGTGTCGATGTTGAAGTCGAGGTCGTGCTCGGTGCATTCGGCGCCGATGATCCAGCGTGCTTGGCTGCCGGTGTGTGGGTCGATGATGGCCGAGAGACGGATGGCGTTGCGGTTGGGGGCGGTCCGGTTCAAAACGGCTCTTCGCCTTGGAACAGTGCCGCAAGTGCCGCAAGTGACTGTTGGATACCTTCGGATTCTTCGTCTCGTTGCGGTCCGTCTTGCCCGCTCGGCCCTTCTTCTTGAAGATTGACAGAGTAGGGACCGTCACTTGCGGCACTTGCGGCACTCTCGAACGGTGAGATGCGCAACCAGCGTGTCCCGTTCGAGCGGGTCCAGTCGACGGCGACGCCCATCGAGCGCAGGGCCGGCGCCAGCCGCCGTACAGCGCCGCTGAGACCCTTGGCCGTCTTGGGCCAGCCGGCTGCAGAGTCCGGTCGCTGAAGGAGTGTGAGCAGCTCGCTGGCGGTCCCGTTGAAGCCCATCTTGCTCAGGGCGGCGTCGCGGATGGCGACAGCCAGCGGGTCGGACTCAAAGACCTCTCGGGCGACGTCGTCGATCGAGTCGAGGTACCTGCCGAGCGCAGTAGGAGGGACCACCTCGCCCGTGGGCGACGGTGCCACCGGGGGCCAGCCGCCAGGAATGACGTTGTCGAGAGCGGCGAGTACTCGGGCGAAATCGGCCATGCGTGGCATCCGGCCGAGCTCGACGTCGGGAAGGGCGCTGAGCACGGCGCTGGTGAGGTCGAGGACGGCGCCGAGCGCTGTTGCGTGGAGGTTTCGAAAGGCTGCGTCGAGGTCGCGATCGGTGCGGCGATGATCGCTGGGGATGACGGATAGCTCGACGGGCACGAGGCGTTCGCCGAGGTCGCCACGGAGGGCGCCGGCGTCGATCGTGGTGAGCACGACAGCGCGCCGGTACACGGTGACAGCGACCTCGTTGTCGGTGTACAGCGCTCGGCGCACGAGGCCTTCGCCGGTCGCGGCGCGACAGAGGGCGTCGGCGAGCCACTCTGGGACGGTGGAGAGGTTGTCGAGTGCGACGACCATCGACGCCGCTGCCGAAACGACCCACGACTCGACGTCCTTGGGCGCTGCCCGGACCGGTGCCGGTGATGGGTCTACGAGCTGGGCGATGCAGCGGGCGACGCTGGTCTTGCCAGTGCCCTGCTCGCCGTTGAGGAACAGGATCGGTCGGGAACCGTCGTGGAGGACGAGGGTGGCGACGAGCCAGCCGACGAACAGCGGCCACGCGGCATTGCTGACGTTGAGCATCGACCGAAGGCCGTCGAGGGTGCCGCCGTGCACGGGCTCGGGGAGCGCCATGGTGAGCGAGGTGCGTCGGAACACGACGGGCGACGTTGCGACGACTGTCCAGCCGCCGGGTTGGATGATGACGGCGCGACCGTCGGGTGTGCCGAGGTCGAGCACGATGCCGTCGTCGAGCTTGGCGACGCGCAGCGCGAGCGATTCACGCTCGGCCTGCGTCGTGTGGCCGCGAAGGATGCCGAGCGCGTCGTTGACGGCGGATCCGCTGACGGCGCTCCCGTGCTCGGCGAAGTAGACAGCGGCCAGCTCTTCGCCGAGCCCGCCACGGTCGACGAGGCGGGCGATGTTGGGGCCGGCGTTTGCCACGGCGAACGCTCGTCCCTCGTCATCTCGTCCGAGCCGGTATCGCTCGAGCGCGAGGTTGACGAGGTCGGTCGCCTTCGACGCCTTCTTTGCCGGCGCTGGGGGAGCGGCGCCAGCTTCGTCTGGTGGTCCGGCCGGGTCGTGCTTTGCCATGCCGCCTTGGCCGACGACGCCATCGGGGTATGAGGGGCCGGTGGTGCCGTTGATTTCGCAGCGGTAGGCGCGGCCGGCAGCTTCGGCGTCGCCACCGTGGCGGGTGAACATGTAGTAGCCGAACCGGGTGTATGTGCCGTTCTCGGCGAGGCCGGCGGGCGGTGACGCAGTGAACACCTTGAGGACATCGGAGCCCTTGTAGTACAGGGTGGCGGAGGCCCCAGCTCGAGCGTTCTTGCCTGGGCGTGTCCACATCTCACAGTCGGAACGGCGCGAGTGGAACGTCCAGCCGTCGGCCTCGAGGAGCTGCGGCCATGTGTGGTTCGCTGCGAACAGGTCGACGATCGAGTCGCCACCGGCATAGGGCGCGACCTCACGCCGGGCCTCCTGAGCGACCGGTGGCCGGGTCAGGAGCTCGAGCAGCCACGTCGGGAGATCTGCGATCGGGTAGCCGTCGAGCGGATCGTGCTCGACCTCCCACGCATACGGTGTACCGGACGGGTGGATAGTGGGTGCGATGCAGATCTGCCCGCCATCGCCACGGACGTCGATGCCCGCCGGCAGATGCGCCGCGGCAGCATTCGTGATGACCGGACCATCGATCGGATGACGGAACAGGAGGTGGCGGCCGCCTCCGCCAGTGATTGCTTCGACCGTCTCCGGTGCGGGGCCGTGGAGGGCTTCGAGCTCGGCCCACCCTTCATCGCCACCCTTGTACGAGTCGATGTCGATCGCGACGATGCCCGAGCCCGGCCCGGTCGGGACGCAGATGCCGTGATCGGGGTGTGTGCCCCAGTGCTTGCGGATCTTGTCGGGGTCGGCGGTGGCTTTCTGCTGCCAGTTGTCGACCTTGTGCGGGTACTTGAAGGTCGGCGGGATCGGCGCCAGGCGCCAGCCGAGCTGGGCGTAGGCGAGCGCATGCTCGAGCGGCGTCACTGCGACGCCCGCGATGACGCATCGAGGAGGGCTGCCAGCTCGTCGCACTCGACGCAGCGAACGTGCCGCTCCGGCAATGGGAGCGACGGAACACGAGTGAAGCCGCACATCGCTCGGAGCGGGATGCCTGCCGCTGCAGCTGCTGCGACGAATCCTGCGAGCGGGCCTCGAGCGAGGTGGACCACGAAGGGCCCGCTGTTGACGTCTCGCTGCAGCCACGCATCGGGCCCGAGGTCGGAGGCGAAGGGCTCAGATTCGATGACGTCGGGTGCTACGTTCCGAGCAGTAGATCCCTGCCGAGAGATCATCATTGGGGCGCCGTCCGTGGCCAGCGGGCGGCGTTTCTCATTCAGGCGGCTCATGCGATGCGTCGATTTCGCACGACTCGGAGCGCCTGTGCCGGTGCGATCCTGCCGGCGGCAGCGAGGGCATCGAGGTCGGCGAGGTCAAGCAGAACTCGACCACCGACCTTGTGGTACGGGATGCGTCGCTCGCTGATGAGGCGCCGGAGCCAACGGGTGCTGTCCTTGCCGTCGCTGCGCGCCCATGGCCGAGCGGTGGCGGCGTCGGCGAGGCTGACGAGCTCGTGGCCGCTCATTGTCCACCGCTCATGACGTCGAGCGCTGCGACGTACCGTTCGAGGTGCTCGCCAGTGGGGCGACGGTCGCCGATCTCCCACAGTCGGACGGATTCTGCGGTGACGCCGACCTCGACGGCGACGGCGTGGCGCGAGACCCTCGCAGCCGTGCGGATGCGCAGGCAGTCGTCGGGGAGCGGCAGGCTTCGATTGAGTCGAACGATCGTGCTGAGGTCCATGTCGACCAGTGAAGCGCCATCCCAAACGGCCGGAATTTGCGCTACCAAACAAAACCAACTATCTGCGAATAAGTTGACTAATGGTTGGGATTCAGTAGGATACGGCCCGTGCCGGACTACCCGATCGACGTGACGATGAACGATCGGCAGCGCTCGGCGTGGGAGTCGCTCGGCGCCGAATTCGCGCCGTGGGCACAGCACAAGAATCCCGAGTGGATCAGTTGCGCATGCGGCCAGGAGGCAGAGCTCGGCGATCCGTCGATCGTGAAGCCGTGGGCGTGCTGGCGGGCCGAATGCGCGGTCGAACCGCAGCCCGAACCGGCGGCCGCTCGCTCGACCGCTGCCGATCCCTCTCCGATTGAGCTATCGCGAAATGACGACGGCCGACTCTCCTTCGTGTGGCGCACGTCCGAGTGGGTGGCCGCCGGCTGGCTCGCTGCGCCGCCGGCGCCACTTTCAGTTGTGGCGCTCTCGGTGGTGGCCCTCAGCGGAGCCGTCACGAACGACACGATGCGCGAGGTCAAGATCGGAACACTGCTCTCGGAAGTTCGTCGGACTCTCGCCCGGGCAGAAGTCATCGAGCGGGCGCGCCTCGAAATCGTCGGATGGTCCGCCGAACGAGTGCGGCAAGCCGACGACGTCGGAGGACTCAACGAATGGGCCGACGGCTCCCGATCCAAACGAGGACGACCGTCTCAGCCAGACGATCACCTCGCCCGACTCAGCGCCGTGCTACTCGACGAGCTCCGGGCCGGACGCGGGGCGAACAAGCGGGCCTGGCTGCGACTCAAGAAGGAACTGGGGAACTACCCCGAGGGCACGATGAAGACCCAACTCGTGACTGCGGAACGACGAGGGTTCCTGACGCCAGGAGCGCGAGGCGGCCAAGGCCGCACCGCCGGCGAGGCGATGCTTCGCTCGGTTGCTCACATCCACGATGCAGCTCGAGGACGCCGGGTCGAGGCAGTTTCTCGACACTTCGGTATCGCGAGTCAAACTGCCGAAGAAATGGTCCGAGACGCTGCCGCGGTCGGATTGCTCACGAGAGGACGGAACAAATGAGCTCAGTCGAGAAACAACCGAACGGCACCTGGCGCGCACGGTACCGAGATCCGGCGGGTCGCAGCCGGTCGCAGAACTTCCCGCGCAAATTCGACGCCGAACGGTTCCTCGAGCAGATGGGCACATCGAAGAGCAAGGGCGACTTCATCGACCCACAGCGCGGGCGAGCGTTGGTCAGCTCGTGGGCTGACCGCTGGTGGCGCACGACGGTGAAGCTGCGGCCGACGACGCGCAAGACGTACCGCTATCTGCTCGACACGTACGTGCTGCCGGCGTTCGGCGACTGGCAGGTCGCAGCGCTCGACTTCATGAGCGTCGAGGACTTCATCGCTGATCGGCTCGAGGAGGGCCACGGCCCGAAGCAGGTGCGCGAGATGGTCTCGATCCTGTCGCAGATCATGAAGGCCGCGATGCTGGGCCGGGCACGCAACGACAATCCGGCGAAGGGCCACTCGTTGAAGATGCCGGCACGCAAGATCCGCCAGGGCGACGTGTTCACCATGGACCAGCTGATCGAGTTCGTGGCCAACGTGCGCGACCCGTACAAGCCGGCCGCCTGGCTGTTGATCTTCACCGGTGTGCGTCCCTCGGAGCTGTGTGGGCTCAAGGTCGGCGCGATCGACTTCGCTCGCAACGTCGTCGAGGTCGACACGACACTGACTCCGGTCGCCGGCTACGAAGGTCACGCCTACGAGCTCGTCGAGGGCCCGCCGAAGACGTCGGCCGGCGACCGCAATATTCCGATCCCAGCCTGGCTGACGGAGGACATTGCGCTGATGCTCGCCGAGCGTCGCGAGCGGACCGGCCAGCCGGCCGCTGCGGGCGATTGGTTGTTCGAGTCGATCAGGAGTTCGAAGCCGCTCAACCGTGACAAGTTCCGCAAGCACGTGATCCTGCCGGCGCTGGTGGCGGCCGGCTTGCCGACCGACTTCCGGACGTACGACCTCCGGCACACGCATGCGTCGCTGCTGATCGCGATGGGAGCTTCGCCGCTCGAGGTCGCGCATCGGCTCGGCCAGACGAACGCAACGCTCGTGCTGAGTGTGTACGGGCACCTGTTCGAGGGCGCCCAGGAAGCCCTCACATCGAAGCTCGACACGCTCCACGGCGCCGCAGTCGCACAGGCGGCGAAGAGCGCCCCGAAGGTGGTCGAGATCGCTCGGCGGACACAGCTGGCGTGACACGGTTCTGACACAACATGACACGAAAAAGCGGTCAAAAATGGTCATTTCCGGCTCCCGCTGGTCACGTTCGGTCAGTCGAAAACGTGCCTTGAGCTGGTCGAATAGGCGGTGACCTGGACAGGGCCAAAATCGGGGTCGCAGGTTCAAATCCTGTCAGCCCGACCAATAACACCAGGTCAGAGCCGGTTCGCAAGGGCCGGCTCTAACCGTTGGGATCCAGCCATGTGCTACGCAAACGCATCGGATCTAGCAGACTGAGAACCGGTGCCTCGTTAAACCCGCAGTCACCGGCAAGGCCAACCACCTCATCGGCGTTGGCGCAGCGGCTGTTACCCGCGGCCACAAACGTCCGCTCCGTCACGAGACTCGAGCTCGTCGAACACCTCTGCGGTGCGAGCGCTGACAACACCGTCGGCGTCCACTGGTTGTCCGCTACGCCAAAGACATCGATGTGTACTAACATCCGTGTCACAATCGTCTGGGGCGCTTCGCTCCACGACTCACGTTGGGGGAATCCGTGAAAGCTCGGTTGAACAAGGTCCTCGCTATCGCGCTCACGCTGTGTTTCACAGCGGCGGCGTGCAGCAACTCGAACGACTCTGCGTCGTCGAGCCCGAACGCGGCGGGAACCACCGCAACGACTGAGATCACAGCCACGACCGGCTCACCTGTTGCGTCCTCGGGCGCAGCCACAACCACCGTCTCGAGCGCTGCTGACACGAGCCCAGCGACCGACGGCGGCTCCGTCAGCACTGCTTCTCCGAGCAGCGATGCTGTGACGACAACCTCCGCGAACGAACGCAACAAGAATTTGCCGATCACCGGGGTACCCGGCGTAACGGACACCGAGATCGACTATGCCGCGATCGGGACACGTAGTGGCAATCCGCTCGGTACGTGCATCCTCGACTGCTACCTCGACGGGATCAAGGCGTACTTCGACTTTCGCAACTCCGAGGGCGGCATCTTCGGACGCCAGCTGAAGGTCAATCAAGAACTGGATGACGAACTGGCCAACAATCAGGTCCGGTCGCTGGACGTCATCTCGAACAACAAGTCCTTCGGTGTTTTCGACGCAACACTGCTCTCGAACGGGTGGGGTGACCTCGACTCCGCCGGTATCCCGACCTATACGTGGGGCATCCAGCCCGCCGACTCGGCCAACCGACCACACAACTTCCCGAGCACTGCGCTCCTGTGCGTCGATTGCACGCAACACCAGGTTCCTTATGCAGTCAAGGTCGCCGGAGCCAAGCATGTCGGCGTGATCGGCTACGGCATCACAGAGAATTCGAAGCTGTGCGTGAAGGCCACGGCCGACTCGGTCAAGAAGTATTCCTCCGACATCGGTGCTGATGTGGCCTACACGAACGACAACATCACGTTCGGCCTTCCGAATGGCATCGGGCCCGAGGTCAGCGCGATGCGAGATGCGGGGGTCGATTTCATCGCGACGTGCATCGATCTGAACGGAATGAAGACTCTCGGCGACGAGCTCCATCGACAAGGTATGGACAATGTCACCCTGTACCACCCAAACACCTACGACCAGCAGTTCGTCGCGAACGCCGGGGGCATCTTCGAAGGTGATTTCGTTGGTGTGGGGTTCCTCCCGTTCGAGGCAGAGTCGGGCAAGTCCACGCTCGGCGACTTCATGACGTGGATGGGCAAGGATGGCAAGACGCCGACCGAGTTGTCGATGGTCGGATGGATCAACGCCTCTGTGGCGTTCGAGGGTCTCCTCGCGGCCGGACCTCAATTCGACCGGGCCAAGGTGACCGATGCGACCAACGCGTTCACCGCCGACACCGCTGGTGGACTCACGAAGCCGATCAATTGGACGACGGCTCATACCCCGTACACGAACGATACGCGGCCCGCCGATCAACAGGGGGAATGCTCCACCATGGTTCGTGTCAAGGAGGGTAAGTTCGTGACCGTTGCTCCCGCAGCGACACCTTGGATGTGTTGGTCCTCCACCGCATGGTCCGACCCGAAGTTCGCCGCCTTCGGCTGAACTGACTGTCGGCCGAGGAGACGCAATGACATTGGCCGCCGGACTCGGTTCAGATCTGCTTCGTGCGCTACTGCAGGGCACTCCGCCCGGCACGGTCTATGCGCTGATCGCACTCGGATTCGTACTGACGTACAAGACGTCGGGCGTCTTCAACCTTGCGTTCGGGGCGCAGGCGTACATCTCGGCAGCGATGTACTACAAGGCGCACACCGAGTGGAAGTGGCCGATCCTGCCAGCCTTGCTGTTGTCCGTTTTCGTTCTCGCGCCGGCGATCGGGTTGATCGTCGAGCGACTGGTCTTCAGGTATCTCCGCACAGCATCATCGGTCGCCAAAATCGTGGTCACCCTGGGGCTGTCGATCGCGCTTCCCAGCATCTTCGAGCTCGCCGTGGGCTTCCGGGGAGTGGCCGGAAAGACGCCGGAGGGCATCGTTCCCAATGGTGCCGGGGTCTACTACGACCCGTTTGGCGTCTATCCGTTCAGCCGCAATGAGTTGATGACGATGGCGGCCGCGGTCACTGTGATGTTAGGCCTCGCTGCGCTTTTCAGGTTCTCGTCGCTCGGGTTGCAGATGCGCGCCGTCGTGGAGAGTCCGCGGATGACGGAACTCAACGGAATCCGAGCCGATCGGGTCTCGGCGATGAGTTGGGCGCTGTCGAGTGCGTTCGCAGGTATGGCGGGCGTTCTCATCGCACCGCGATTCAACACTCTTGCCGCACCGGACTTCTTCAATCTGGTTGTCGTGGCGATTGCTGCAGCGGTGCTGGGCAAGCTCGTGAGCCTGCCACGCGCACTGCTCGGCGGGATTGGCCTCGGTTGGACGATCGCCCTGTTGGGCACGTTTTTGCCGCGCTGGAGCCGAACCCATGTGTGGTTACGACCCTTTCAGGAGAGCCTGACTCCTTCGGTTCCGTTCGTCGTCCTGTTCGCAGTCCTGGTTTTCTGGCCTGCGATCCGCCGCGAACGAGAAGTGAGCGACCCGTTGTCGGGCGTCGACCCGCCCCCTTCGTCGTTGGCGGCCCCAACCTCGAGCGCATCGATCAGAGGGGTGACTCGTGCGGTCGCCTTCCTCGCGATCGTCGGAGTTGGTGTCCTTGTCTTCATGACTGCGGATTCGTCGTGGATCTTCCTGATCACCCAGGCAGTGGTGATGTCCACCATCTACCTGTCGATCACCGTGATTACCGGTCTCGCCGGTCAGATCTCGCTGTGCCAGGGAACCTTCGCAGCGATCGGCGGGTTCACCGTCTTTCAACTGGCGGATCGTCACGGCCTGTCCGTTCTCGTCGCAGCGGTGATCGGCGCGTCGATTGCGGCAGCCGTCGGTGCATTGTTGTCGCTTCCGGTGCTTCGCCTCGGCGGTATCTGGACGGCTGTGGCGACGCTCGCGTTTGCGTACCTGTTCGACTCGGTGCTGGTCAAGATCTCGTGGATCGGCGGCGGCGGGACGTCGCTGCTCCAAGGCACCCGTGTGCCGCGACCGGTGATCGGGCCGTGGAACTTTGCCGATGACCGAAGTTTTCTGGTGCTAACCGTGATCGTCTTCGTCGTCGTTGCGTTTGCCGTGTTCCAGATCAGAACGGGCACCGTGGGGCGCACGTTGAGCGCGATCCGCGGCAGCGAAGTGGCGGCGGAGTCGATCGGAATATCTCCAGCGCGAGCGCGGGTCACCGCCTTTGCCGTCTCGGCGTTCATCGCCGGGTTGGGCGGTGCGCTGCTGAGCATCCATCAGCGAAACGTGAACTACGGCAGCAACTTCTCGCCGTTCGCCGCGTTGTTCTGGCTCGTCCTGGTTGTGTCACTCGGTGCACGATCCGTGGAAGGAGCTGCTCAGGCTGGAGCTGCCTTTTCGCTGTTCGACACGTTGATCCTGCGAGGGACCTTCCTTGGCTGGATCCTGCGCAGCTCCAAGCGCATCCCAGGGATCTTTCCAATCAACGCGAAGTGGCGGTTCGTGCTGTTCGGGCTCGGAACGATCCAGTTCGCTCGGCATCCGGAGGGCCTCGTCCAACACTCCAAGAGACAATTCGGGCGACGTGTCGATGCCCTCCTCAAGCGACGTGGCGGTTCGGCCGCTGCGATCGATGACAGACCTGGTCAATCGGCGCTGCCGACCACGACTGGATCGTCCGTTGGGACCGGCACGACCGTCGTTCCGGTGGAGGAGGTCGCGCCGAGATGACAAACGTCTTGGATGCGAAGGGAGTGTGCAAGAAGTTCTCCGGCATCGTGGCCCTCCACGAACTCAGCATTAGCGTCGATGCCGGGGAGTCGGTCGGGCTGATCGGTCCCAACGGTGCCGGCAAGACCACCTTCTTCAACTGCGTGCTCGGCGTGCTCCGCATGAATTCTGGGGTCGTCCTCCTCGACGGCCACGACGTGACCGAGATGCGGGTGCACGAGCGGGCCCGGCGCGGGATCGGGCGCACGTTCCAGCGGATCGAGTTGTTCGCCGAGTCGACGGTGCGAGAGCACCTGCTGATCGCAGAGCGCACCCGCCGACGAGACGGTGGACTGCTCAAGGACCTCATCGGCCGCGGTCGCCCGCGACCTGACGAGATCGCCAGATGCGACGAGGTGCTCGAGCTGCTCGGGCTGCGAGACGTTGCAGAGGAGCCGATCGAACACCTGAGCCTGGGGCAGGGACGTCTCGTCGAAGTCGGTCGAGCGCTGATGACCGATCCGAAGCTGCTGCTTCTCGACGAGCCGACATCGGGTCTCGATCGAAACGAAACGGGTGATCTGGCCAGCACGCTCAGGGCAGTGCAAGAGCACAAGCAGTTTGCGATCCTGCTCGTGGAACACGACGTCGAATTCGTGTCGAGTTTCACCCATCGTTCATACGTGCTCGACTTCGGCCAGATGATTGCTTCGGGACCGACACGCGACGTCTTGCGCGATCCCCATGTTCGTGCTGCGTACCTCGGCCTCGAAGACGCCGGCTGATGACCGAGTTGCTCGAACTCACGAACGTTTCCGCTGCGTATGGTCCATTTCGAGCACTCTTCGACGTGTCCGTCGCCATCCGACCCGGCGAAGCAGTTGCACTCCTCGGCGCGAACGGGGTCGGCAAGACCACCATTGCACGCGTTGCCACCGGACTGCTCGCACCGAGCAGCGGAGCGGTCGTTTTCGACGGCACCGATCTGACAGGAGCGGCCGCGTACCGCTTCGCGCGGGCCGGCGTCGCACATGCTCCTGAGGGGCGTTCGGTGTTCGCGACGTTGTCAGTCGAGGAGAATCTTCGGCTGTCGTTCCGGCGCTCGAAAGGTCGGGCTGGCGTCGGCAACGCGATCGAGCGCGCGTTCGGACTCTTCCCGGCGCTCGGTGAGCGTCGCCGACAGGTCGCTGGCACGTTGTCGGGTGGCCAACAACGGATGCTTGCAATGGCCCGGGTCATCATCGAGGAGCCCCGGCTTCTCGTCGCCGACGAACTCTCCCTCGGTCTTGCACCGATCATCGTCGACGAGGTCTACCGAAACCTCGACCGTCTGAAGCAGAGCGGTTGCGCACTGCTCATCGTGGAGCAACACGTCGGACACGCCATCGCACTCTGCGATCGTGCAGTGGTGCTCGACCGCGGGCGAATCACCTGGACCGGTCCCGCCGATCAAGCAAGCGATCGAATCGCGAGAAGCCTGTTCGAGACCGAAGCGGAAGCCGACAACCCGCCTGCGGACTGACGTCGATTCCTCGGCGCCCCACCGATCGGCACGGGTCAACGCCACCTATCGCTGACTGGTCACCTTGCCCAAGAAGCCGCGCTCGATGACCATCAGCATCGCCTCGATCGCATCGGTCTCGGCCAGGTGCTCGATCGTGTACACGCTGTATGGCATTCGCTCGAGCAAGGCGAGAAGTGCCAGTCCGTCGACCATTGGATCGCCGAACGTCCGCTGGCGCAGCATCGCGACCAAACGGTGGAGGACAGCGCTGGCAACCTGGTCCGACATCTGCTGCATTTCGTGATCGGCGGTCTGGATCTCCTGCCAGGCGCTGATCACGCCACCGTTGTCGCGATAGGTCTCCATCCATGACTTCAACCACGCGCGCACGGACTCGGACGTTCCGCCGATGGGCAAGCCATCGAGTTGGTCGATCATGTGAGTGCTCGCTTCTCCGGCAAGCGCGCGGAACAGATCGTCCTTGCTCTCGAAGTGGCGGTAGAAGCTACCGTGGGACAGGTTTGCACTCTGCACGATGTCATCCACTCGCGAGTCGTAGTACCCGCGTTCGGGGAGCACCTTCGCGCCTGCCTCGAGCAACCGTTGCCGAGTGTGGGCGCCACGTGTGCCTGGGTCGGGCACCGGTCTGTCGATCGATGCGACGCTCACGGTTGGTTTCGGCAGTCGGACCCGAACGGGTTCGAGGATGTTGATGCCCGGCAGCGGACCGTAGAACACACGGTGGATGATCAGCGACAGCCCGTGCACCAATCGCCGTCGGGAACGTGGTCCGAGGAGGCGATCGGACATCGTGCCGCATCGGCTGAGTATGCCGACCACACCGCTGACGATCGCTCCGGCGACCCGGGAATCGAGTTGGGCATCGCGTGCCCGGAGGAGCTCGTTCAGCAGCGCCGCATCGAGACGATCGCCCATGGAGCGCGACCCCTGAGCGAGCTGCTCCTGGTGTCGACTCGCAGTGTGGAACGCGGAGAACACCGGTGCGTACTGTATGCAGAGGGTAAGAAAGTCGTCGATCCAATCAGCGAGCACGGCGACGCCCACTGCGTCGGCTGCGACGGGCTCCAGCTGATCAATGAGACGGATCATCTCGACGCCGAGTCGTTCGGCGAGGTGCGAGAAGAGGTCATCCTTGCTCGAGAAATATTGGTAGAAGGATGGCCGTGAGCAGTCGGCCGCACTGGTGATCATCTCGACCCGGGCGTTGTTGAAACCGACCTCACCGAACACAACGAGCGCGGCGGCCAGAATCCGTCGTTGCGTGTCGCTGCCACGCTCACCAACGCCGGGATGCTGACCGAACGGCGGTCTCCTCGTGATCTCTGCGCCGTTCATTCAGAGCACAATATCGACGCCCCTGCTGGTAGTTGCGGAATCGAACTACCGAGCTAATCTAACAGCGTCGTCAGTTCTGGCTGTAAAAAGGGGGAAGATGTGGATACCGAGGAATGATCAGCGCTGGAACGTTTCGTGTTCTGCCCGAAATCGACGAGGAGAACCGGTTCTTCTGGACGTCGGGAGCCGATGATCGCCTTCGCTTTCTGCGTTGCGGTGATTGTGGCCAGTACGTGCATCCCCCAGTGCCGACGTGCCCCATTTGTGCAGGGCGACATCTCGCCCCGGAGGTCGTCAGCGGACGGGGCGAAGTCTTTTCGTTCACCATCAACCACCAACCATGGGATGGTGATCCGGCCACCTATGTGATCGCTCTCGTCGCACTCGACGAGCAGGAAGGACTCCGGCTGACAACGAACATCGTCGACACCGACATCGAACAGGTCAGGATCGGCCTCCCGGTCACAGTCCGCTTCGAGCAGCACGACGATGTGTTCTTGCCGATGTTCGTAGGAGTCGATCGATGACGGGCTTCGAGCGACGTTCCATCATTTCCGGCATCGGTCAGTCCGCCGTCGGACGACGCCTCCAACGGGGCGCTTTGGATCTCACCCTTGACGCCGCTCGAGAGGCCATCGCCGACGCTGGGCTCACCACTGCAGACATCGACGGTATCTCGACATATCCCGGTGGTGGAGGCGGAGCACCCTCCGGCTTCGCCGGGCCGGGCACTCCCGAAGTGCAGGACGCACTGCGCTTGCAAGTTAACTGGCACAGTGGGGGTCCAGAGGGCGCGGCTCAGCTCGCCGCTGTCGTCAATGCGGTGCTCGCTGTAGGGGCAGGGTTGGCGCGCCACGTGCTGGTCTATCGCACGGTGACGGAGTCAACGGCCCAGGGCTCCGGGGGCCGGCAGGGGATCGGTGTCGGCAATGGACGACAGGGGGTGTCCGGCGTGATGCAGTGGAGCCTGCCGTTCCGTGCATACTCCGCGGCGAATTGGTTGGCCCTCAATGCTCAACGGCATTTCCACGAGTTCGGCACGACGGCCGAGCAAATGGCGATGATTCCGATCAACGCGCGCAAGAACGCGGCGTTGAATCCGAAGGCCGTCTACACCGATCCGATGACACTCGACGACTATTTCGCGTCGAGGATGATCACCACTCCATTTCGGCTATTCGATTGTGACGCTCCCGTCGACGGTTCGACGGCGCTGATCGTCTCGACAGCTGAGCATGCTCGTGACGTCGATCATCCTGTTGCCCGGGTCGAAGCAGTCGGGACCGCGTTGCGCGGTCGGCCGTCGTGGGACCAGTTCGAGGACATGACGACGATGGGTGCGCGCGATGCGGGTGCGCATCTGTGGACGAGGACCGATTTGAAGCCTGCCGATGTCGATGTCGCTGAGCTCTACGATGGGTTCAGCTTTCTGGCGATGACTTGGTTGGAAGCGCTCGGGTTCTGCGCCAAAGGCGAGTCCGGTCCGTTCATCGAGGGTGGTTATCGCATCGCGCTCGATGGCGAACTGCCGTTGAACACCCATGGCGGTCAGCTGTCCGCCGGCAGATTGCACGGCTTCGGGTTCATCCACGAAGCGTGCCTACAGCTGCGAGGTGGGGCCGGTGCTCGGCAGGTGCCGGGCTCGGTCGAGGTTGCTGCAGTCGGCAACGGCGGCGGGCCGATCGCCGGAGCGATGCTGCTCACCCGAGAGGGCTGAAGTTCCCTGTCAGCCGTTGCCCGCGTGGACGGGCACGGTGGACGGACCGGCGACATTCGTCATCCGCACGTATTCGACGTGCTCGAGATCGACTTCGAGGTTCGGCCAGCGGCGGTAGAGCTCGGTAAATGCAGTGCGTCCCTCGAGCCGGGCGAGATGGGCACCGATGCAGTGATGGATGCCGTAGCCGAACGTGATCCCGGGCGCAGCCTGGCGGGTGATGTCTAGACGGTCCGGATCGTCGTACGCCCGCGGGTCGCGGTTGGCAGCGCCGGTCACGATCAGTACAGGTTGGCCGGCAGGAATGGTCACGCCGTGCCAGTCCTTGTCGGCGACGCTGTAGCGCCCCTGGTACTGCGATGGTGCCCGCCATCGAAGCATTTCCTCGACCGCCGAGGCAGCGATGGACGGGGTGTCCTGCAGGACGGCGAGCTGATCCGGCCATTCGGCAAAGGTGACGATCGCGTTGCCGACGAGCTTGGTCACCGTCTCTGCGCCGGCAGCCGTCAGCAAGCCGATGAAGCTGGCGATCTCGTCGTCTGCAAGGTGATCGACCTCGCCATCGTCGCGCACGATCTCGACGGCGAGGAGATGCCCGATCATGTCGGTGTCATCCTCGGCGTAATCCAGAATGGTCGTCCGTCGATCGGCCACGAGGTCGAGGTAGTACTGCGCCGCTGACATGCCGGCCAGCATGCCGCGCTCGGTGGGGAAGGGATTGCCGACCTCGCGCTCGAGCATCTCGTCGGTCCAACGTCGCACCGTGCTGCGGTCAGCCTTGGGCACGCCGACGATCTCGGCGATGACGTCGATCGGGAACGGCCCGGCGAAGTCGACGACAGCGTCGAACGCGTCGCGGTCGGCGAGACCGTCCAGGATGCGTGAGATCACATCGACCACCACCGGTTCCCATGATGCGATCGCTCGAGGCGTGAACGCCTTGCTGACGAGCCGCCGCATTCGATGATGCTGCGGCGGGTCCATCATGATCATCGAGTTCACCTGCTCGACGATCGAACCGAACTCGGCGCTGCGCAGCTGATCGAGTGTGAGCCCGCGTGTCGACGTGTAGGTGGCCACGTCGCGATGGGCCTCGACGCAGTCGTCGTAGCGTGAGACTGCCCAGAATCCGAGCTCCTCGTTGTGGTATGCAGGTGCTTCCTCGCGCAGCCACCGGTAGATCTCGTAGGGATTCTCGTAGTACTCCTCGCTGAAGGGGTCGAACTGCATCGCGCTCAGGCCACGTTCATGAGTCGTGCGAGGTTGCCACCCATCACCTTGGCGATGGTGTCTTCGGGCAGTCCAACCAGGTCGTCGACGAACGTGATCGGGTCTGACATGCCCTCTGGATGCGGGTAGTCCGAGCCGAACAGGACGTTGTCGGCGCCGAGCAGCTCCACGAGGCCGACAGGGTCCTCCTCGTGGAAGGGATGGACGAAGATGTTCCGCTTGAAGACCGCGACCGGATCCTCCGCGAAGATGTGCGGGTTCGTCGCGTACGCCGTGCCCATGTCGTGGATCAACGAGCGAACCCAACCGCTGCCGTTCTCGACAGGGGCGATCTTCAGACGAGGGAACCTGCTGCACAGACCGTGACCGATCGCCGAAGCAATCGTGTCGACGATCGCGCGGTGCTGGAGCTGCACGATCGCCGCGAATCCCGAACCGCCCTTGAACGGGGTCATCTCGTTGCGCACTCCTTCCCACTCGTTCAAGTGCCGTTGGTACCCGCTGTCGGAGGCGTGCATCCCAACGACGATGTCGGTCTCTTCGACGAGCTTCCAGAAGGGATCGAACTCCGGTAAAGCAAACGAGCGAGGACCGCGCAGGCCCGGAACGGGTGCGGGTCGAACGAGGATGACCTTCGCACCTCGTTCGAGCACCCACTCCAGCTCTTTAATCGCCTCGGTGACGATCGGCAGTGTGATGACAGCTGTGGGGAAGATGCGGTTCTCGAAGTTGAACGTCCACGTCTCGTACATCCACTCGTTCAACGAATGGATCGCTGCGTGCGTCGCGTCAGGATCGTCGCGCAACCGCTCCTCGAGGAGACTGGCGAGCGTCGGCCACATCAGCGCGCGGTCGATGCCGAGTTCATCCATCAGCTCGATCCGAGGCCCGGGCTCGCGAAACGCTGCAGGAGCGACAATCGCCTTGCCCATGATCTCGCGCCGCGACTTGCCCTCCGGATTGCCATGTCGAAAGTAGTCCTCCTGCGCGCCGGGTGCCGCGACCCGCTCGAACGTCGGGTTCGGGATGTACTCGCTGACGTGTCCGTTGACTGCGATCTTGGTGCGTCCACGCACGTCGACGTAATCGATGAGTCCTGCGTAATCGGACGGAAGGAACTTGGTCAGCGCCTCCCGGGTCTCATACAGATGGTTGTCTGCGTCGAACACCGGAAAGCCCAGCTGGCGAGATGGCATGGCGTCCCCTCCACAATTATGACGTGATTGTTAGAAGACTATATAATCGTGATGCCGAACATGGCAAGCATGGGGGTGTGATGGAACTGGTACTGAGTGACGAGCAGGAGGAGTTCAGGCAGACGACCCACAAGTTCCTGGGCGCCCAGTCGCCGATCTCAGCGACGCGTGCACTCGTGTCGAGCGCCGATGGATTCGATCGCGCGATGTGGAGGCGGGGCGCCGAGCTCGGATGGGTCTCGATGCTCGTCCCGGAGGCCCTTGGTGGCGGCTCGCTCAGCGAGTTCGGGCTGGCCGACCTCGTGCTCGTGGCCGAGGAGATGGGTCGTCTCGTTGCGCCCGGGCCGCTCGTGCCCACCAACATCGTTGCGTTCGCCCTGGGCCGCTCACCGGCCGGTGGCGAGCATGCCGAACTGCTGAACGCACTGCTCGCCGGCGAAGCGGTCGCGTCGTGGGCTCACGCCGAGAGCGGGCGTGGTTGGGGCAACGTTGCGACCACCGCCACTGTGGATGGTGACCATCTCGTCATCACAGGCTCGAAGCAGCCGATCGAAGCCGGCGCCCAGGCCAGTCACCTGCTCGTCAGCGCTCAGTCCGGCGATGGGCTGATCCAGGTCATCGTTCCGTCGGACGCGCCGGGTCTCACGGCCACACCGATGGGCGGCCTCGACCTCGTCCGCCGTTTCGCGAGGATCGATTGCGATCATGTCCGTGTGCCCATGTCAGCGGTTGTCTCGACTGCCGATCGGGCGCACGATGATCTCGAACTCCAGATGTTGGTCGCAGCGGCGGTCCAGTGTGCCGAAACGGTGGGGGTCGTCTCCCGTGTCTTCGAGATGACGCTGGAGTACGTTGCCGATCGCTATTCGTTCGGGCGGCCGCTGGCGTCGTACCAGGCGCTCAAGCATCGCTTCGCCGATATGAAGATCTGGCTGGAAGCGTGCTGCGCCACGGCGACCGCCGCAGCTCGCGCCGTTGCCGCTGGCAGACCTGACGCCGCCGAACTGGTGAGCGCGGCCAAGGTGTACATCGGCCCTCGGGCGACTCAGATCATTCAGGACTGTGTGCAGATGCACGGAGGCATCGGCGTCACCTGGGAGCACGACATCCACCTCTACCTCAGACGTGCCACCGTCAATCGGGCGATGTACGGAACGCCGTCCGAGCACGCGGAGCGCATCGCCACGATCGCGTTCGGAGTACCGGCATGAGCATTTCGTCGACCATCTCGCCCGACCCCCTCGAGTCTGTCGACGCGTTTCGCGTTCGAGCTCGCGCCTGGCTTGCCGAGAACATGCCGCCTGCCCAGATGGCCGACCGCACCAGGGAGGGCAGGTTCGACGTCGAGCGCGTGCTGCAGCGTCGTTTGTGGGACGGGGGATTCGCCGGCATCTGCTTCCCGGCCGAATACGGCGGTCTCGGTCTCCCCGTGGAGTACCAACACGCCTTCACCGAGGAGTCCATGCCGTACGACATGCCTGTGTCGATGAACGTTCCGACGTTCGGCATCCTCGCTGCGACCCTTGTCGATTTTGGAACCCATGGGCAGAAGTTGCGTCACTTGCCGGCCATTCTTCGAGGCGACGAGCTGTGGGTGCAGTTCCTCTCCGAGCCGAGCGGCGGTTCGGATCTCGCCGGGTGCTTGACGAGGGGGGATCGCGACGGCGATGTCTTCGTGCTCAGCGGTTCAAAGATCTGGAGTTCGTCGGCGTATGTCAGCGACTATGCGATGTGTCTCGCGCGTACGAACTGGGACGTGCCCAAACACCGTGGCCTGACGATGTTCATCGTCAAGATCCACCAGCCCGGCATCCAGGTCGATCAGATCCGCCAGGTCGATGGAACGATGGAATTCTGCCAGGAGTTCTTCGACGACGTGCAGATCCCGGTCGCCGACGTGGTCGGCGAGATCGATGACGGTTGGACCGTCACCACGCGCTTGCTGGTCCACGAACGCAATGCGGTCGGCGGTGGGTCACCGTTCACCAGTGGCCGCTCGACAGGGCACGAGTCCACGAGCGACGGCGATCAACTCGTTGCGATCGCCAGGGCCTCGGGCGTGGAACACGACGGACGCGTTCGCGAGCTGGTCGCACGCGCCCACGTCGATCAGCTCGTGCGATCACAACTCGTCGACCGGATCACCACGGGTGTGACGACCGGCAAGATGGTCCCTCCGTGCAGCTCCATCATCAAGCTGTTCGGAGCCAACGTGTCGATCGACCGTGCCGAGATCGGGCTGGAGCTCGCGGGCGTCGAGGGCGTGACGTGGCCGTCCGGCGATGATCCGGATCCTGCACGCGTCCTCGGCCAGGCATCGTTGTCCCGCCAGGGCATCGCCCTCGGAGGTGGCAGCAACGAGATCCAGCGCAACATCATCAGCGAGCGTGTGCTCGGCATGCCGCGGGAGTACGCGGCTGACCGCGAAGTCCCCTATCGCGACGTCCGTCGCGGGCCATCATCATCATCGAGGAGATCAACCACATGAACGCGCTGAACGGAAGAGTCGCGATCATCACCGGCGCCGGGCGAGGCATTGGCCGGGAGCATGCGCTCTTTTTCGCATCGGAGGGCGCACGGGTGGTCGTCAACGACCTCGGCGGCTCGGCCACGGGTACCGGCGCTGATGAATCGCCAGCTGAACAGGTGGTCGCCGAAATCATCGCCGCTGGTGGTGAGGCGATCGCCAACCATGACGACGTGACCGATTGGCAGGGGGCAGAGCGGCTCGTCGGCTCGGCGATCGACGCGTATGGCGATGTCGACATCCTGGTCAACAACGCAGGGATCCTCCGCGACCGCATGCTTGCCAACATGAGCGAGGAGGAGTGGGACTCGGTGGTCAAGGTGCACCTCAAGGGTCATTTCGCGCCCCTGCATTTCGCCGCGGCACACTGGCGTGACAAGGCAAAGACGGGCGCTCACGTGAGTGCGTCGGTGATCAACACCAGCTCCACGTCGGGTCTGTTCGGCAACGTGGGGCAGGCGAACTACGGGGCGGCGAAGATGGGGATCGCGGCGATGACGATCATTGCGTCCAAGGAACTCGGTCGGTACGGAGTGCGGGTCAATGCAATCGCCCCAGCGGCACGCACCCGCCTCACCGCCCAGTTGGGTGGCGACGCGTCGGCTGCTGCGGACCCGTCGGCTTTCGATGTCATGGACGCCGCCAACATCTCGCCCTTCGTGGCGTACCTCGCCACGGAGTCGTGCCCCATCAACGGCCGCGCGTTCCTCGTGTACGGCGGCCAGGTCCACCTCTTCCAACCGTGGGCGATCATCGACAAGATCGAAAAGGACGGCCGTTGGACGATCGAGGAGCTCGCCGAGCACGGTGCCCGGTTTGCCGACGTGCCGTTCCAGCTCAACGATCCGTTTTCACTCTGACCGGCGTCGCCGGAACAAACCGGTGCGGGCGTGACGAACCTGATCAGTCGGGTGACTGATCAGGCACTCGGCCAACCGACAGTCTTGGTCTCGGTGAAGATCTCCAGCCCCTCGATGCCGCACTGCCGTCCGATGCCGGACTGCTTGTAGCCGCCGAACGGAGCGTCGGCCCCGTACCAGTTGCCGCCGTTGAGCCCGAGCGTTCCTGTACGGATTCGACGAGCGACGCCTTTGGCGCGCTCGAGGTCGCCCGAGGTGATCACTCCGGAAAGACCGTAGTGAGAGTCGTTGGCGATGCGGACTGCATCGTCGTCGTCGTCGAACCCGATGATGACCAGTACAGGCCCGAAGATCTCCTCGCGGGCGATGGTCATCGAGTTGTCGACGTCTGCGAACAGGGTCGGCTCCACGTAGTACCCGACGGGCAAGTGGCTGGGGACGCCGCCGCCACACATCACGCGTGCTCCTTCGGCGCGTCCTTGCCCGATGTAGTCGAGCACGCGCTGCTGTTGGCGCTTGGAGACGAGCGGGCCCATCAGGTTGCTCGCATCTGTGGGATCGCCGTAGGTGACGCCCCTGAAACCCATCAGGGCGAGTTCGACGGCTTCGTCGTAGCGCGACTTCGGGACCAACAGCCTAGTCGCCATCGCGCAGCCCTGGCCGGCGTGGAAACAGACACCGGCCGCACCGGGAATTGTGGTGGCAAAGTCTGCGTCCTCGAGGACGAGGTTGACGGACTTACCGCCCAGTTCGAGGAAAACGGGCTTCACGGTCTCGGCCGCAGCAGCCATGATGCGCCGGCCGGTCGCAGTCGAGCCGGTGAACGCGACGAGGTCGACGAGTGGCGATGTGGTCAGCACCTCGCCGACGAGATGGTCCGAGGCGAGGACGAAGTTCACCACACCGGCGGGGATGTCGGTCTTCTCGACGATCAACCGTCCCAGCCGAGTTGCGTTCCACGGGGTGTCCGGTGCCGGCTTGATGACACAGGTGTTCCCCATCGCGAGGACCGGTCCGAGTTTGTTGAGAATGATCTCGATCGGGAAGTTCCACGGGACGATCACCCCGACGACGCCGATCGGCTCCTTCCACACCTCGCGGTCGGTGAAGACGCCCATGCCGAACGCGTCCTTCGGCTCGAGCGGGCGGCTCCAGGCGAACGTGTCGATCATGTCCGCAGGCCACGTGAGTGCTTCGCGCAGCGGTGCGTCGAGCTGAGGACCGTACGTGGAGAGCACCGGGCAGCCGACCTCGGCCACCAACTCGGCACGCAGCTCTTCGCGCTCGGACTCGATCGCGGCCTGCAACTGTCGCAGGCATGTCTTGCGGAACTCGTGGTTCGTCGACCAGTCGGTCGTGTCGAACGCGCGACGGGCCGCAGCGATCGCCGCATGCATGTCGGCGGCTGTTCCATCCGCCACCGGACCGAGCACCTTCTCCGTGGCCGGGTTGATGTTGTCGAACGTGCGGCCACTCGATCCATCGGTCAGGCGACCGTCGATCAACATCTTGCGCTCACCCATGAGATCGCTCACCAGACCAGCTCCAGGTTCTCGACGGCCCGAAGGCCTTGGGAATACATCAACTCGGTGCCTTCGACGATCGAGTAGCTCGGCACGAGGAGATGCCATTCCTCGAGGGCCACCTTCAGTTCCATTCGGGCCAGGTGGGAGCCGAGGCACCGATGCGCCCCGCCACCGAATGCGATGTGCTTGTTGATCTCTCTGTCGAAATCGACGGTGTCGGAACGCTCCCACGTTCGCTCGTCGGTGTTCGCCGAACCGATCATCACCGACACGGTGGAACCAGCGGGGATCGGGCAGCCACCCAGTTCCGTGTCCTGAGTCGTGATCCTGACGACGCCTTGCACGGGTGACTCCCAGCGCAACATCTCCTCGATTGCATGGGGGATCACCGCCGGATCGTCGGCCAGTCGCTGCCGCTGCTCGGGGTGCTGGGCGAGGTAGGCCAGCATGCAGTCGAGCGAGGCGGTGACGGTGTCCAGACCGGCGAGGAAGAACAGGTATCCGATGTCCAGCACGTCGTCATGGGTGAGGCGATGTCCATCGACCTCAGCCTCCAGGAACATCGAGATGAAGTCGGACTGCGGTGCCGTCGCTCGCTCGTCGATGACTTCCTGCAGTACCGCGTAGATCTGCTGGCCCGTCGCGTTCACGGCAGCGGTGCGTTCGTCCGGCGTGGTGAAGCTCGGCCGGATAATGCCGTTCTTCAGCGCGATGAACTCGGCGGCACGGTCGACGGGGAGCCCGAGCAACTGGAGGAACACGGTGCTGGGCAGCGGCTCGGAAACGGTGTCGTGAAAGTTGCATCGGCCAGCGTCGGCGACATGCTCGATCATGCCGTGAACCAGTTCGCGAGTGCCAGCTTCGATCTGCGCGATTTGCTTCGGGGCAAAGATCGGATCGAGCAGCTTTCGAAAGTTCTTGTGATTCGGAGGATCGATCTGAAGGGGGATCAGCGGTCGCACCTGACCGATGTGCACGGCATCGACACCCGACGAGAAGATCTCGGGGTGTTGGAGGACGTGCCGAACGTCTGCGTCGCCGCCGACGAGCATCATGCCCGACGGTGGCCCGAGGTCGATGACAGACCCGACGTCACGCATCATCTTGAACAACGGCTGAGGGTGCGCAAGTGCGCCTGGGTCGACGTCCCCGCTGTTCATGCTCATGTCGGTCATCGGTTCCCCTGTTGGCTGCGTGGTGAGTGGGCGGTCGTCGAGGCCGTACCGACGATGCGCTGATTGTCCGGAACTGGTCGCCCGAGCACTCGCCTCGACGTGGCTTGTTGCATGCACGGGTTCCCGACAGAACAAATGTGACGCAGATGTTAGCTTAAGCGCGACCCGCTCTCGAATCGAGCACCGGAGAGGTCTGCATCGTGTCGAGTGATCCAAGGAGACAGTGACCATGACAGGGATGATGAGCGGCGTACGCGTCCTCGAGGTGGCGGCCTGGACCTATGTTCCGGCGGCAGGCGCAGTGCTGGCCGAATGGGGCGCTGACGTGATCAAGATCGAGCATCCGGAGGGCGGTGATCCTCAGCGCGGACTGGTCACGATGGGCTTCGTGCAGGCTGGCCCCGGGGGGATCAACCACATGATCGAGCTGCCCAACCGCGGCAAACGCAGCGTTGGGTTGGACCTCAAGACCGAGCGCGGACGCGAGTTGCTGCTCCGGCTCGCGGCAACGAGCGACGTGTTCTTGACCAACATGCGCCCAGCGGCGATCGCTGCGCTCCGGCTCGGCGTCGATGACGTTCGTGCCGTGAACCCGAACATCATCTACGTTCGCGGGACCGGGCAGGGTGTGCGTGGCGCGGAGTCGGACAAGGGCGGTTTCGACGGCAGCCACTTCTGGGTCCGGACGGTCGCAGGGATCTTCGAGACACCCGAGGGTCAGTACCCTGCGTCGCAGCCAGGGCCCGCTTGGGGTGATCTCCAGGGTGGACTCGCGATTGCGGGAGGCATCTCTGCTGCACTGTTCCATCGCGAGCGAACCGGTCAACCGTCGGTGGTCGACAACTCGTTGATGGCAAATGGTATGTGGGCAGGCTCGGCGAGTCTGCTGGCGTCGGGCTTGTTCGGCATCGATCAGATGCCCCAGATGGACCGCCGCAAGTCGCCGAACCCCATCGTTGGTCTGTACCGCACGAAGGACAATCGGTTTCTCAGCCTGATGATGCTGCAGGCAGACCGTTGGTGGCCCGACCTGATCATGCGCATCGGGCGCCCGGACCTCGGTTCGGATCCGAGGTTCGTCGATGCCGCAGCGCGTCGCGAGAACGTGGGGGAGTGCATCGACGAGCTCGATGCGATCTTCGCCACACGCACCCTTTCCGAGTGGAGGGAGGCGCTCGCTGACGCCGAAGGCGTGTGGTCGGCGATGGAGACGCCCGGCGAGCTGCTCGTCGATCCGCAGGCGCTCGCCAACGGCTACGTGCGCGACGTCGTCAGCGAGGGCGGCACGACGTTCCGGATGATTCCCTCGCCGCTGCAGTTCGACGAGACGCCACCCGACATCACCCGCGCGCCGGGACACGGTGAGCACACGGACGAGGTCCTGTACGAACTCGGTCTGACCGAGGACGAACTGATCGACCTCAAGATCGAGGGCGCGATCCTTTGACCAGCTGACCGGTCGGGGCGACACGACCTCGCGACGGGGTCGTCAGAGAATGGCCCCGCTCGACTTGAGGGAGGCGACTTCGTCCCACGTGTATCCGGCATCGACGAGCAGCATCTCGGTGTTCTCGCCGTGTTCCGGTGCCCGGGTCACCTCGATGGCGATCTCATCGAACTGGGCGGGGCTGGCGACCAGGTGCACTTCCTGACCAGTCGAGGTCGTGAAGAACGGCAGATACCCGTTGGCCAGCACCTGCTCGTCGGAGTGGAGCTCACTGAGTGTCTGATAGGGGGCCCACACACCGGTGAAATCGGCGAGATGGTCCTTCCAGTAGGCGAGCGGGCGCGACCCGAACGCCTCGTCGATGATCTTCGTGCAGGCCTCTGAGTTGGCGGAGCGCGATGGGACGTCGGCAAAGCGTGCATCATCGACGAGCTGCGGGCGATCGAGCTTGCCCGCGAGCTCGGCCCAGAACTTGTCGGGCTGCAGCAGGATCAGACTGATGAACCGGTTGTCGGACGTTCGGTAACTGTTGACCCCTGGGTTGGCAGGCTTGGTGCGATCCCCTGCGGGCATCGAATCGAACCCGTACAGTCCGGATGCGACGACCATCGGCGACATCTGCCACATCGCTGTGGCCAACAGCGATACGTCGACCGTGCTTGCTTCTCCGGTGCGTTCACGTTTCAAGAGCGCAGCGGAGATCGCGCCGGCCATCGCCAGGCCGCCCATCACGTCGCCGAAGGCCGGTCCCATCTGGCCCGCCGGGTAGCCCTCCGCATTGGGGTGCGCACCGGACCACACTCCGCCGCGGGCCCAGAACGACGCGCCGTCATAGCCGCCCTTTCCGGCATCGGGACCTTTGGTCCCCTGCCCGCTCCCGCGGGCATAGATGATGTTCGGGTTCGCGCTGCGAACGTCTTCGATGTCGATACCGAGTCTCTGACGAATGTGCGGGAGGTAGTTGGTGAGGAAGATATCGGCGGACTCGCACAACTTCAGCAGTGCCGACCGACCGTCGGGGTGACGGAGATCGATGCCGATCGACTGCTTGCTGCGGTTGGGCTGCTCGATCATGAAGTTGACCCCGGCCGCCCCGCCGGGGATCAGTCCCGATGTCATCAGGCCACGTTGCGGGTCGCCGCCAGCAGCCGGCTCGACCTTGATGACCTCGGCGCCCCAGTCGGCCAGGACGGATCCTGCCGATGGGACGAACATCCAACTCGCGACCTCGATGATTCGTATTCCCTCGAGTGGTCCTGTCATGTGCTCTCCTTGCTGAGGGTCAGCGATCGGTCGACGATCGCTCAGGACTTGGCGGAGCTCTTCGTCGCCATTTCGAGCAGGGAGACGCTGCGCTCCGAGTAGCGGCCGGTTCCGAGCGCCTTGATCGAGATGTCGTGGTCGATCGCCGAGGCCCGCAGCGCGCCAACGGTGGTGTCCGCTCTGTCGGTTCCGGCGAACGGGTTGTACATGTACCAATTCATCGCGTTCTCGTGCGTGATCTTGTTGATGTCCGTATCGGGCACCCCGCGGAACACCTCGGCCAACTGTTCGGGCACGCCAGGCCACACTGAATCGGAGTGCGGATAGTCCATCTCCCAGCAGATGTTGTCGATGCCGATCTCATCGCGCAGTTTGACGCCGACCGGATCGGAGATGAAGCAGGTGAGGAAGTTTCGCCGGAACACATCGCTCGGCATCAGATCGCCGAAGTCCTGACCGGTCCAGAGGTGATGCATCTCGTAGGTCCGGTCGGCCCGATCCATGAAGTAGGGGACCCATCCGGTGCCGCCTTCGGAGAGTGCGATCTTGATCTCGGGGTACTTGCGCGGGATCGGTGACCACAGCAGATCCGACGCGGCGGTGCTGATGTTCATCGGCTGCAACTGGATCATCACGTCCATCGGCGCGTCGGGTGCAGGCACGACGAGTTGGCCCGATGATCCGAGGTGGATCGACAAGACGCATCCGGTCTCGACGATCGCCTGCCAGAACGGATCCCAGTAGTCGCTATGGAAGCTCGGCTGGCCGAGCGGCACCGGATTCTCCGTGAACGTCATCGAGTGACAGCCGAGCGCCGCGACGCGGCGCACCTCCGCCGCACACTCCTCGGCGGACCAGATCATCGGCAGCGCCATCGGGATGAACCGATCGGGGTATGCGCCGGCCCACTCGTGGATGTGCCAATCGTTGTAGGCCCGAATCAAATCGGCTGCGAACGCCTTGTCGGGATGGTCGGCGAAGAGGCGACCGGCAAAGCCGGGGAACGACGGAAAGCACATCGAGCCCCAGACGCCCGCTGCGCTCATGTCCTTGACCCGTTCGTGCACGTCGTAGCAGCCCGGGCGGATCTCATCGAACGAGGTGGGCTCGACGCCATACTCCTCGCGGGGTCGGCCGGCGACGGCGTTGAGACCGATGTTCGGGATCGTCTTGCCGTTGAAGGTCCACACGTCGTCGCCGCGCTCGGTCTTGATGACCTTCGGAGCCTCGTCGGCCCACTTCTTCGAAAGGTGCTCGTCGAACATCCCAGGCGGCTCACAGAGGTGATCGTCGACGCTGACCAGAATCATGTCGTTCATGTCCATGTTGGATCCCCTTCGATTGCTGGCAGTTGGTGCGTGCTCGCAATCTAACGTGTATGTCAGTGTTGGTCGACCCGAGCCGCTCGTGGGCTGTCGGCCGACGACGAGGAGGATGACGACATGGTCGACGCGGTGGACAACGAATCGAACGGTGACATGCGCGGCAAACGCGTGCTCGTGGTCGGCGCATCGTCGGGCATCGGTGCGGCGGTGGCGCGTGGTGCAGCGCAACGTGGCGCACGCGTTGCCGCCTGCGGTCGGCGCGTCGAGCGCCTGGAGAAACTGAGTGCGATCGATCCGGCGATCGTCGCGTTGCAGGGGGACGTTCGCGACGAGGGGTCGATTCGCTCGGTCGTTGCCCGCGCGGCGGAGGCGTTCGGGGGTCTCGACGCCGTCGTGTATGCGGTCGGCGTATCTCCGCTGAAGCCACTTGCCGAGGCCACCCAGGCCGATTGGCGTGAGGTGCTCGACACCAACCTGATCGGTGCCGCGCTGGTCAGTGCGGCTTCGGCACCCCATCTGATCACCTCGGGTGGGCGACTGCTCCTGCTGTCGTCGAAGTCGGTGCGACGCCCGTTCCCTGACCTGTCTCTGTACGCCACCTCGAAGATCGCCCTCGATGGGCTGATTCGTTGCCTGCCGGGAGAGTTCCCAGGGCTGCGCGTGTGTCGGATCGTCGTCGGTAACACGCTCGGGACCGAGTTCGCGAACGAGTGGAACGAGGCCGATCTGTCAGCGGCCATCGAGCGCTGGGCTGCGTCGGGCGTTCTGGGCGAATCCGCGGGCGGTGGGCTGATGGAACCACAGCACGTCGCCGACACCATTCTGCACGTCCTCGTCTCGCCGGCCCATCTCGACGATGTCGCGGTGGTCGATCACGTGTGACCCGATGCGGAGCAACAGGTTCATCATTCATATGATGCGCCGGTCGGTCCGAGCCGGCACGTTGGCAAGCACGAGGGGGCCACGACATGGGCTGGGATTTCGAAACCGACGCCGAGTTCCAGGAGCAGCTCGACTGGATCGAAGCGTTTGTGCGCGACGAGATCGAACCGATCGACACGCTGTTTCACGGCCTCGAGTTCACACCGCCCGACGACACGCTCCGGGCCATCATCGAGCCGCTCAAGGAGCAGGTGCGTGAACGCGGACTCTGGGCCTGTCATCTCGGCCCCGAGCTCGGTGGGCAGGGTTACGGTCAGCTCAAGCTGTCGCTGATGAACGAGATCCTCGGGCGCTCGGGTTGGGCCCCGAACATCTTCGGCACCCAGGCGCCGGACACCGGGAATGCCGAGATCATTGCCCACTACGGCACGGAGGAGCAGAAGGAGCGATACCTGCAGCCGTTGCTGAACGGTGAGGTGTTCTCCTGTTATTCGATGACCGAGCCTCAGGGCGGATCCGATCCCTCGACGTTCACGACGCGGGCAATCCGTGATGGCGACGAATGGGTGTTGAACGGATGGAAGTTTTTCTCCTCGAACGCGCGCACTGCTTCGTTCTTGATCGTGATGGCCGTCACCGACCCCGACGTCGAGGTCTACCGGGGCATGTCGATGTTCCTGGTTCCAGTTGTCACCCCCGGTGTCGACATCGTGCGCAACGTGGGCCTCGGGACCGAAGCGGACGGCGAGGGCACCCATGCCCTGATCCACTACAACGAAGTGCGGTTGCCAGCCGAATCGCTGCTCGGCGGTGAGGGTCAGGCGTTTGCCATCGCCCAGACACGGCTCGGGGGCGGACGCATCCATCATGCGATGCGCACCATCGGGATGTGCAACCGGGCCTTCGACATGATGTGCGAGCGGGCCCTGAGTCGCGAGACCCAGGGAGGCCTGCTCGCCGACAAGCAGTTCGTGCAGGGCCACATCGCCGACTCGTACGCGCAGATCAAACAGTTCCGGCTGCTCGTGTTGAACACCGCGTGGTCGATCGATCGGTACCAGGACTACCGCAAGGTCCGCAAGGACATTGCGGCCGTCAAGGTGCTGATGCCCGGCGTGATCACCGACGTCGTTCTCCGCAGCATCCAGGTTCACGGGGCGCTCGGGGTGTCGAACGAGCTTCCCCTGGCGCGCATGCTCCTGACTGGCCCCATCCTCGGTCTCGCCGACGGGCCGACAGAAGTCCACAAGGTCACGGTTGCCCGCCAGGTATTGCGTCAGTACCGCGCCAGCAAAGATCTCTGGCCGAGCGAACATCGACCACGGCGCATCGCTGAAGCGCGTGCCAAGTTCGCCGAGCACCTCGAACACGTGGTGGGCAACCAATGAACAACATCCAGCACCTCGATCAGTCGGCGAACGACGAACCCCGCGTCGACGAGATCGCGCTGACCGCGTGGCTCGACGCACAGGGCCTGCCCGGTGCCGGCAGCCCGCTGCACACGTCCTACATCTCGGGTGGCAGCCAGAACGAGATCTACGAGGTGGGCCGAGACGGTTTGCATGCGGCCCTCCGGATCCCGCCGCTCACCGCGCCTGCCGAACGCGACGAGGGCATCGTTCGCGAATGGCGGATCATCGAGGCACTCGACGGCACGCCTGTTCCGCATACGCCCGCCGTCGCGCTGTGTGCTGACAAGTCGGTGCTGGGCAGGACGTTCTACCTCATGGGGTTCGTCGACGGGTGGTCGCCCATGAGCGAACCGCAGTGGCCCGAGCCATTCTCGTCGGACCGCGAATTGCGCCGCGGGCTCGCCTTCGAACTGATCGATGGCATCGCCCAATTGGCACGGGTCGACTGGAGAGCGAAGGGTCTCGCCGACCTTGGGCGTCCGGACGGTTTCCACGACCGTCAGGTCGAACGGTGGACACGGTTTTTCGAGCGGATCAAGGGTCGTGATGTACCCGGCTTCGACGAGGCCGCGGCCTGGCTCGGGACGCATCGTCCGCTCGACTTCGCACCGGGCCTGATGCACGGCGACTATCAGTTCGCGAACGTCATGTACCACCACGGAGCACCGGCGCGTCTGGCTGCGATCGTCGACTGGGAGATGGGTACCGTCGGCGATCCCAAGCTCGACCTGGCCTGGGTGGTCCAGGGGTGGCCGTCACCGACCGACCTGGCTAGGCCCGACGGTGACCCTGGCGCGCGCACGTACGTCGACTGCGCGGGAATGCCCTCGAGGGATGAGTTGCTGGCCCGCTACAGCGAATCCTCAGGTCGTCAGGTCGACGACATCGACTACTACATCGTGCTGGCTCGGTGGAAGTTGGCTGTCGTCCTCGAGCAGGGCTTCCAACGTGCCGGCAACGACCCGAAGTTGAGCGCGTTCGGTGACATCGTCCTGCGGACGATGGGGCAGGCGGCCGAACTCGCCGCATCGACGGATTACCGCGGATGACCGGTCCGCGTGACCTCGCCGACATCGCCGCCCGGTTCGATCTGTCCGGCAAGGTCGCCCTCGTCACGGGAGGTAGCCGGGGGATCGGCCGGGCGGTTGCCCAGGCGCTCGCTGCAGCCGGCGCCGATGTCGTCATCGCGAGCCGCAAGCTCGATGCGTGCAAGGTCGCGGCCGACGAGATCGCGACGGCGACCGGACGTGTCGCCGTGGGCTTCGCCTGTCACGTCGGGCGCTGGGACGACTGCACGGCCCTCGCCGACTTCGTCGACAGACGCTTCGGCCACTGCGACGTGCTGGTCAACAATGCAGGCATGTCGCCGCTGTACCCCGATCTGACCGCGGTCTCCGAAGACCTCTACGACAAGGTCCACGCGGTGAACGCACGCGGCCCGTTCCGACTGGCCGCGCTCATCGGCAGTCGGATGGCTGATCGCGATGGTGGGTCGATCATCAATGTGAGCACCGCCGGATCGTTGCGGCCGATGGGCTCCGATCTCCCATATGCGATGGCCAAGGCCGGGCTGAATGCACTCACACTCGGTCTCGCCGGTGCATGGGCGCCGAAGGTGCGGGCAAACCTCGTCCTGCCGGGTGCGTTCGACACCGACATTGCCATGGCGTGGCCGGAGCAGCAGCGCCGCGCCGTGGCCGAGATGAACCCGATGAAGCGAATGGGGATGCCGGCCGACATGGCGGGAATCTGCGTGTTCCTCGCCAGCGACGCGGCCGGGTACGTGAACGGCGCGCAACTGCTCGTCGATGGTGGGATGTACCGCTCCCTCTGAGTTCGGCGGCCGCCCGAACCACTTCTCGGTAGGTCTCGCTCGCCTCCGAATATGACGTGGGTGTTAGTAGCGAGGTAGCCTCGATTCCCACGCAGCAACGAGGGAGACCGAGCGGTGAGTGGAACCGAGACCGAGGGTCACGAGGCGATCGACACGTTCCGCAGCGACCTCCAGCGTTGGTTGGCGGCGAACTTCACGGACACGGTCGCCGCCTCGATCCGTCAACCCGAGCGCACCGCGGCGCTACGCGCTCATCGCACGTGGAACGCTGAGCTCGTCGATGCCGGCTACGGGGCTATCGCGTGGCCGGCCGAGTACGGGGGTCGCGACGCCGACATCCTCCAACAGTTGGCCTACAACGAGGAGATGGCGGCAGCGCGAGCGCCCGGACCTGTGAACGCGATCGGCGTTGCGAACATCGCTCCTGCGATCATGGCCTACGGCACGAGCGACCAGAAGCAACGCTTTCTGCGGTCGATGCTCCGTGGCGACGAGCTGTGGAGTCAGGGGATGTCCGAGCCCGATTCCGGTTCCGATCTCGCCTCCCTGAAGTGCAGTGCCGTACGCGACGGGGACGATTTCGTGGTCAACGGCCAGAAGACCTGGAACTCCAACGGCGACGTGGCCGACTGGTGCCAGTTGTACGTCCGCACCAACGCTGAAGCGCCCAAGCATCAGGGCATCACGGCATTGCTCATCGACATGACGACCCCCGGCGTCGAGGCTCGGCCGATCAAGACCATGGCGGGTGACGCCGGTTTCAGCGAACTGTTCTTCACGGATGCCCGGTTTCCGGCGTCGGCATTACTCGGCCAGGTCGATGCCGGTTGGAGTGTTGCGACGAACACGCTCAGCCACGAGCGAGCCGGTGTGGCGAGCATGTACCTCTCGGTCCGCCAGCAGTTCGACGATCTCCTTCACGCCGCACGGACGCCGGGTGAGGACGGCACCAGAGCGATCGACTCGCCCGTGAACCGAGTGGCGCTGATGCGTCGGTTCGAAGAGACGCGCAACCTCGAGTTCCTCGCCAGGAGAACACTCGATGCCGCCTTGAGCGGCCAGCAGCCCGGTGCTGAGGGCAGTGTGATCAAGCTGGCCTGGTCGACCACGAGCCAGCGGCTTTCGATGACGGCGGTGGACGTGCTCGGTCTCGACGCGCTCGACGGCCGATGGGCGGCAAGCTTTCTCGGGAGCCCGTCACTGACGATCGCCGGCGGCACCACCGAGATCAACAAGAACATCATCGGCGAACGGGTTCTCGGCCTGCCGCGTGAACCGAAGGGCGCGGCCTGACCCACCATGGATCTCGAACTGTCCGTCGATCAGATCGAACTACGTGACAACATCCGCAACGTGCTCGAGGGCTCCTGCACGCGCGGGTTCGTGCGCGGGGTCTACGAAGGAACCTGCGATGCCGACCACTTGTGGAAGCAGATGGTCGAGCTGTACTGGCCGGCCCTCGCCGTCCCCGAAGTGCACGGTGGGCTCGGACTCAGCTTCGTCGAGGTCGCCCTCCTTTCCGAGGAGCTCGGGCGCGCGACCGCCCCAGGTCCACTTCTCGCGACGACGTCACAGTTCACACCCATGCTCGTCGAAGCTGGCGCTGGTGACATGCTCACCCAGGTTGCCGAGGGAGCGCGAACCGGCTCGCTCGCCGTCGCCGAGGCGGGACGATGGAGTCGCGTACCGCGAACCAGCGTGGCAACTCGGACGAGCGATTCGTGGACGCTGACCGGAACGAAGACGGACGTCCTGTCCGGCGCAACGGTCGATTCCTTCGTCGTGACCGCCGTCGATGGAGCCTCGGGCAACGTCGGGGCTTTCCTCGTGGACGCCTCCGACGCGCAGATCACTCCAACGGCGGGACTCGAGCCGACGCTCGAGCTGGCCGACGTCGCGTTCGCCGCCAGTGATGCGGCGGCGATCATTGCGCCGGCGAGCGACTCGGGGCCTCGCATCGAACGTGCGCTCGAACAGGCCGAGGTGGCGATGGCCTTCAACACAGTGGGAGCGTGTCGTCGGATATTCGAAGAGACACTCGACTACGCCAAGGTTCGTGTGCAGTACGACCACGTCATCGGGTCGTACCAGGCGCTCAAGCACCGGTTCGCGAACATGTACCTCGCCGTCGAACGGGCGACGGCCGTGTGTTACTTCGCAGCGATCGCCATCGCCGAGGACGATCCCGGCCGCTCGGAGGCAGTCCATATCGCCAAGATCGCCGCCGGCGACTGCCAACGACTCGTCGCCGGTGACGGTCTGCAGCTTCACGGCGGTATCGGCTTCACGTGGGAGCACGATCTGCACTTCCTGCTCAAGCGGGCCAAGGCCGGTGAGCTGTTGTGCGGCGGGAGCGCCGCGCATCGTGCGGCGCTCGCCGAACTTCTCGATCTGCGCCATGCTCGGTCAGCCACTGTCATGGTGCGCGAGGTGGCGTCATGAAGCTGAAGTTCGACGACTCAGTCGAGGAGTTCCGCGTCGAGTTCATCGCATGGCTCGAGGAGAACCGGCCGTCGAAAGACGAGATGGAGGCTGCGCCGGCACGGTCGTCGGCATCGAGCCCTCCGTGGGCGCGAGCATGGGCGAAGCGACTGTTCGATGCGGGCTGGCTGGTCCCCGGTTGGCCTCCGGAACGTGGTGGCCGCAACGCTGGTGCCCTCGAGACACTCGTCTACCTCGAGGAGCTGAGTCGGTCGGGCGTCCCGCGCACGACCAACCCGCAGGGACTCGGGATCGTGGCACCATCGCTGTTCGATTTCGGCAACCCCGCACAGATCGAGCAGTACGCCATGCCGCTCCTGCGCGGCGAGTTGACCGCATGTCTCGGCATGAGCGAGCCCGATGCAGGCAGCGACCTGGCCGCGCTCAAGACCCGTGCCGTGATCGACGGCGACCGGATCATTCTGAATGGACAAAAGGTCTGGACCTCAGGGGCGCACGACGCCGACTTCTGCTTCATGTTCTGCCGTACGGATGTGGACGTACCCAAGCACAAGGGCATCTCGATCGTGCTCGTGCCGATGAACGCCCCGGGCATCACGCCACGACCGCTGAAGGAGATCGTGCATCCCGACTTTCCGGATCTGAACGAGGTGTTCGTCGATGATGTCGACGTCCCCCTGACGAATCTGGTCGGTGACCTCAACAACGGCTGGCGCATGGCGAACGCCTCGCTCGGCCACGAACGTTCCATGGTGTGGCTGATGGGTGTGCTCGGCATCGAAGCGGCAATGCGTGACCTCATCGAACTCGTGCCCACCCTCCTCGATGAACTCTCGCCACACGAGCGAGCGATCGCCGTCGACGACATCGTCGACCTGCACGTCGACATGGTGACCGCGAAGTGCCTGGGCTACCGAGGCTTCGCCCGCTACGTGAAGACGGGCAGCGCCCCGGAGCAATCCTTGATGAAGCTGTATGCCAGCGAAGTTCGTCAGCGTCTCATGCTGACCGCCGCTGAGCTCGTTGGTCCGTCATCGTTGGCGCTGAGCGAGGGCATCGGTGAGTCGGTCGGCTCGATGGAGGGGTATTTCGCTACGTTCGCGGGCACGATCTCGGCGGGTTCGTCGGAGATCCAGCGCAACATCATCGCCGAGAAGATTCTCGGTCTGCCGCGCTGAGCGGACGCATCATCAACAGAGAGGAAGTATCGAATGGAACTCGACGGACTCAGGGCCATCGTGGTCGGTGGCGCCTCTGGCATGGCCCGGGCGACAGCTGAACGCATTGCTGCAGGCGGTGGGCGGGTTGCCATCGTCGACCGGGCGGAGTCGGCCGGCGGTGAGGTGGCCGATGCTCTCGGCGGCACGTTCCATCCATGTGACATCGTTGACTTCGACGGCGTCGAGGCCGTCATCCATGGTGTCGTCGACTCCCTCGGTGGGCTCGATGCAGCAGTGAACACCGCAGGTGGTGGAGCAGCTGCGCGTACCGTCGGTCGCGACGGACCCCACCCGCTCGACGTCTTCCGCCACGTCGTCGATCTCAACCTGATCGGCACGTTCAACCTGAATCGGTTGCAGGCGTGGCACATGAGCAAGAACGATCCCAACGACGATGGTGAGCGAGGTGTGATCATCAATACCTCGTCGATCGCGGCGTTCGAGGGGCAGATCGGTCAGGTCGCGTATTCGGCGTCGAAGGCAGCAATCGCCGGGATGTCCCTGACCATGGCGCGCGACCTCGGCTCGCTCGGCATACGAGTCAATGCGATCGCTCCGAGCCTGTTCGAGACCGGCATCACGTCGGGCATCCCCGACGATTTCAAGGATGTGCTCGTCAAGGACGCAGCGTTTCCGAAGCGGATGGGCCGCCCTCAAGAGTACGCACGCCTGGCCGTGGCGATCATCGAGAATCCGATGTTGAACGGCGGGACGATCCGGCTCGACGCCGGACAGCGTTTCGCGCCCAAGTGATGGTCGTGTGGGCGTGTTCGCCGGCTCGGCCATCCTGAGCGAGGTCATGAGATGGAGCGGATAGCGGGCCGCGTTGGCTTGGTGACTGGCGCCGCGAGCGGCATCGGCTTGGCGATCACCGAGGCGTTGGTCGCTGCAGGTGCCCGGGTCGCGATGATCGACTGGCATGCCGATGAACTCGAACGTGAATCGGCTCGGTTCGGTGATGCCGTCGCCCGACACGACCTCGATGTGACCGATCGCGCTGGCTGGGCAACGGTCAAAGGCCTGGTCGAGGCGCGATTCGGACCGGTCGAGATCCTGGTGAATAATGCGGGCGTCGGCCCGGTGGTCGGAACGTTGGCCGATATGACGCCCGAGTCGTTCGACCGAATGATCTCGATCAAGCTCACCGGCACGTTCAACGGGATCCACGCCTTCGCCTCCGGGATGCGTGATCGTGGTGATGGGCACATTGTCAACACGGCGTCGATCGCGGGGCTGTCGACCATCCCGTCGCTCGGCGCGTACACCGCGGCAAAATTCGGTGTGGTCGGGCTGAGTGAGGTGCTGCGTGCCGAGATGGCGCCACGAGGCGTCGGAGTCTCGGTGCTGTGCCCAGGCCTGGTTCGCACGAATCTCGGCCGCAACAGCGCCGACCACGACGTGGCAGACGACGGAGCAGACGATTCGAACGCGATGGACGGCGGTCTCGACCCCGCCGTCGTTGGTCAACAGGTGATCGACGCGATCCGCCGGAACGACCTGTTCGTGATCACACACCCTGAGTTGCGGCCGATGGTGGCTGCGCGCACGGAGCGGCTGCTCTCTGCGTTCGACTCGGTGGGCGATTTCGCCGATCCATGATCTAACATCTCCGTCAGTCACGCGCGCACTCAGTTGGCGTGGCCCGACCGAGGAGTTCCCCATGTCACTGTTCGACCTGTTTCGTTATGACGCCAAGCGCGTCGTCGTCGTCGGGGCTGCGTCCGGCATGGGCAACGCGACGGCGAGGTTGTTGGTCGATGCCGGTGCCGATGTGGTGGCGATGGACTTCGCCGACATCGATCTCGATGGCGTGTCCGCCACGATCACCGTGAACCTCGCAGATCGCGCCTCGATCGACGCTGCCGTCGACGAGTGCGGCGGTCGCGTCGACGCACTGTTCTCCTGCGCGGGTGTTGCCGATGGTACGCCCGGTATCGAGAAGATCAACTTCCTCGGACACCGCCACATGATCGATCGCATGCTCGAGACCGGCATGCTCGGCCGGGGTAGCTCGATCGGGTTCATCTCGTCGGCCGCCGGAGCCGGGTGGGCTTCGAATGCGACGATGCCCGAGCTCAAGGAGTTCCTCGGCGTCACGGACATGGACGAGGCGTCACAGTGGGCGATCGAGCACAACAAGGCCGACTACTTCCACAGCAAGCTCGCTGTTGGCCTCTATGTCGCCTCCGAGGCCTACGAGCTGCTCAAGCGCGGTGTCCGGATCAACGCCATCATGCCGGGACCGACCGATACGCCGTTGGCCCAGGCCAACAAGGAGATGTGGCTGGGGTTCGGTTCCGACTATCGCGCTGAAGTCGGCATCGAGGCCTCGACTCCGATCGAGCAGGCGTATCCCCTCGTCTTCCTCTGCAGCGACGCTGCTTCAGCCATCACGGGCATCACCCTCACCAGCGATCAGGGCTACTTCAGCAGCGGGATCACCTCGGCATTCCCGCCGGCGAAAGACACGGCCGACTTCCTCACCGGACGACTCTGAGTCGCGTCGACGTCGGCGTGTTCGGGCCGTTCGGGATCGACGAATGAATCGATGGAGGGGGATCACGTGATGAGCGAATCACAGCCCCGCGCGGTCCTGGCAGGATTGCGCGTCCTCGAGATCGCGAGCGATCAACCCGGGCAGGTCGCCGGCATGCTGTTCGCCGATCTCGGCGCGGATGTGGTCCGCCTCGCCTCCGCCGCCGACGGCTCCATCGCCACCGAACAGTTGCCGGGTTGGTTGTGCCGGAACCGCGGCAAGACACTGGCGACAGGACAGGGTCCGACCGATCGATTGCTTGCTCGCGCCGATGTCCTGCTGCACGATCTGCCACCGGTCGAGCGGGCCGCCGCCGGTCTCGATGCGAGCACCCTGCGTCGGCGGTTCCCAGCGCTGGTCGACGTCTGGTTGGCCCCGATCGCATCTCGGGGGCGTTGGTCGAAGTTGCCCGGTGATCAACTCCTGCTCGACGCGCTGAGCGGGTTCGCTGCGCATCATCCGGCCACCGACGAGCGACCGGTCGCGTCAGTCGTGCCCACTCGCCACAGCGTGCAGGGTGCGCTGGCGGTCGTGGCCGCCATGGCCGGAGTGATCGCCCGCGACCGAGACACCCATGGACGCTCCGCGACCACCTCGGGATTGCACGCCGAAGCGGCCACGCTGGCCACCCTGGTGTCGCGCTCCATCGACGGTGCGCCGGTGATGTCGCCGGGCAAGAGCCTGCAGGCCGGTCCGTACTTCCGGCTGTACCAGGCCGGCGACGCCAAGTGGTTCTATCTGGCAGCGCTCTCGCCCGACTTGTTCATCCGCGCTCTGGAGGTGATCGATTGCCTCGATCTGCTCGTGCGACCCGACGTCGCCGGTGAGTTCACCAACATGATGCGCCCAGATGTGGGCATCGCCGTCGGGTCAGCACTGGAGGCAGTTTTCGCCTCTGCGCCGGCCGACGAATGGATCCAGCGATTCCGTTCCGCCGGCGTTCCCGTCGCCGCCGTGCTCGATCCCAGCGACTGGCTGACGGGTGACGTGATGGCCCACGCGTGCCCGCCCGTCGAACGGATGCACCCATCGCTCGGGACGATCCTGATGCCAGGAACCCCACTCTCGATCCCCGTGGCGCCACCGGTCGTCGGTGAGGCGCCCGTGTTCGAACGGGCAGTGCCAGCGGCCTCGGTGTGGACCGACGTTGCCGCCCTGCCGACGCCAAGCGGGCCGAATCCGGGCACCGATGATCGTCCCCTCGGGCACATGCGCGTCCTGGATGCGTCGTCGTTCCTGGCCGGGCCCTTCGTCTCGACACTCCTGGCCCGGCACGGTGCTGATGTTGTCAAGGTCGAGCCGACCGGCGGCGACCCGTATTCGGTGTACTCGACGTCGTACGGCAACGTCAACGAGCACAAGCAACGCCTGCGAATCGACCTGTCCGACCCTGTGGGGCGCGAGGAGTTCCTGGAACTGGTCGGTCACTGCGATGTGGTCGTCGACAACCTCGTCGCGGCCAGCCTCGCCCGCCTCGGGTTGACGCCTGATCGTTTCGAGCAGGCGAACCCAGCCCTGGTACGGTGTTCGATCACGGCCTACGGTTACGACGGACCGTTCACGGATCTGCCCGGTTTCGATCCGATCATGCAGAGCCTCAGTGGACTCGCCGCCGTGCAGGGGGGCCTCGGTCGTCCGATCACCACCGCGGCACCGGTCCACGATGTCGGGACCGGCTGTCTCGGAGCGATCGGCACCCTTGCCGCGCTCTGGGCCAACCAACACGGTCGACGGGTCGGGCGCGTGTACGCCTCGCTCGCTGCGACCTCTACCTTCCTCCAGGCGGCGGAGCTCACCACGTACAGCGGGCGACCTCGCCGAGCTGTCGGGGGACCGAACTTTGCCGGACCGACCGCAACCCATCGCTTGTACGCCGCAGCCGACCGGTGGCTGGCCATTGCGGCGACCAGCCCGGAAGATCGTCATGCCGTCGTCGCGGCGTTTGCCATCGACGACCAACTGGACGATGAAACGCTCGCGGCACGACTGCAGGACGTGATCGGTGCGCTTTCGGCGTCGTCGGTGATCGAGCGGCTCGAATCGGCCGGCGTCGCCGCGTGCACCGCAATCGAGCGAGTCGAACTGGACGACCCGTTCCTCGTCGAGAACGACTACTCGCACGTGTTCGAGACGCCCGACATCGGTCGGATCGAGGCCGTGAGCGGCTACACCGACTGGGACCATGCCGCTCGGCCGGGACCTCGCCCGTGCAGCGAACACGAGGCCGACCGTGCCGCAATCCTCGAGCGCTGGTCATGATGCGCCGACTTCATCTGGCTCCGAACACGGAGCTAGCTTCACTGCAACTCAACATCACCTTTGGGGGAGAGTCATGAGCGACTACAAGTACATCACGTTCGAATCGCTGAGCGACGGGCGGGTGGCGCGCATCATGCTCAACCGACCGGAGGCGCGAAACGCACAGAACCGGGGGATGCTCGTCGAGCTCGACGAAGCGTTCCATCGCGCCGAAGAGGATGACCAGGTCCGCGTCGTCATCCTCGGTGGTCACGGAAAGATGTTCTCGTCCGGTCACGACATGGGGTCGAAGGTCTCGCAGGAAGATTGGGCCAACAACCCTACGACGAAGATCAACGCCGGCACTCGCCGCGGGAGCGAGAAGATGATGGTCCAGGAGTGGCATTACTTCTTCCAGAACACGTTGCGGTGGCGCAATCTCCGCAAGATCACCATCGCCCAGGTGCACGGTCCGGTGTACGCCGCGGGGTTGATGTTGGCGTGGGCATGTGATCTCATCGTCGCCGACACCGACACGACGTTCGCCGACGTCGTCGGTACTCGGCTCGGGATGCAGGGTGTCGAGTACTTCGGTCATCCGTGGGAGTTCGGCCCGCGCAAGGCCAAAGAACTCCTGCTCACCGGCGATTCGATCGACGCCGACGAAGCCCATCGACTGGGCATGGTGAGCAAGGTGTTCGCACCGGACCAACTCACCGATCGGACGCTCGCCTTCGCCGAGCGGATCGCGATCCTGCCTACCATGACTGCGCTGTTGATCAAGGAGTCCGTCAACCAGAGCGTCGACACGATGGGCTTCACCAATGCGCTGCAGTCGTGCTTCTCGCTCCATTCGCTCAATCACGCGTACTGGGCAACGATCTCCCAGGGGGAACGCTGGGCGGGCTATGCCGATTTCGACGAGGGCGTCCAGGACTGGCGCAACGCTCCTGCCGTGCAGGTCGCCAAGAAGGACACGGTCGGCGGCTGACGGCCGTCAGGGGTCTTCCACGACCGTGATGGTGATGGCATCCTCGGGACAGTTGCTCGCCCCGCGGCGAGCGGCATCGAGCAGTTCGTTCGCAAACTTCGGCGCGCGGACGACGCCGTACCCATCGTCATCAGATTCGAACAAATCCGAGGCAACTGCGTAGCAGCGCCCGTGTCCGGTGCAGCGTTCGGTGTCGATCTCGACCTCGATCGTCACGTTGCGGCCAGCACCTTTGCGTTGTCATCGATGCCCATCAGCTTGCCGAGGTTGCCGCCCATGATCTTGGCGACATCCTCGTGTGGCATCCCGGCGAGGTCGTCGACGAAGCTGATCGGATCGGACATTCCCTCGGGGTGCGGGTAGTCCGAGCCGAACAGCACATGCTCGACGCCGATAGCGGCGGCCAGTCCGGCCGGATCCTCCTCGTGGAAGGGATGGACGAACACGTTGCGTTTGAACACCTCGACGGGATTCTCGTCGAACGAGCCGGGGCGCATCTTGTACGCCGCAGCCATCGAGTCCAGGAGCGGACGTACCCACGACGAGCCGTTCTCCACCGGGGCGATCTTGAGTCGCGGGAATCGCGTGCACAGTCCGTGGCCGATGGCCGATGCCATCGTGTCGATGATCGGTCGTCCGGCATGCCCGACGATCGCGTCGAAGCCGGTGCCGCCGCTGAACGGGGTGAACTCGTCGGCGTAGCCTTCCCACTCGTTGATATACCGCTGATAGCCGCTGTCACTGGCGTGCATGCCAACGAGCACTCCGGCCTCTTGGACCCTCTCCCAGAAGGGATCGAACTCCGGGAGGGCGAAGGAACGTGGGCGGGCGAACCCGGGAACCGGGGCCGGCCGGATCAGGATGACGCGTGCGCCCCGCTCGAGGACCCATTCGAGCTCCGCGATGGCCCGGTCGACGATTGGCAGGGTGATCACAGGTGTCGCGAAGATGCGGTCCTCGTAGTTGAACGACCATGTCTCGTGCATCCATTGGTTGAGGGCGTGCACGACGACGTGGATGGCAACCGGATCGGTGCGCAGGCGCTCTTCGACAAGACTGGCGAGCGTTGGCCACATCAGGGCGCGGTCGATGCCGAGTTCGTTCATCAGCTCCAGTCGGGGCGCTGGTTCGCGGTACGCCGGGATCGAGTTGATGCCCCTACCCAGGATCTCCCTGTAGGTCTTGTTCTCAGGATTGCCGATCTTGAAGTACTCCTCCTGAGCGCCGGGCGCTGCCACTCGCTCGAAGGTCGGGTTGGGGATGTACTCGCTGATCTGGCCCTTCACGGCGATTTTGGTTCGCCCATCGACCTGGACGTATCGGATCGTGCCGGCATATTCCTTCGGCATGAACTTGGTCAGCGCGTCGGGCGTCTCGTACATGTGGTTGTCGACGTCGAAGATCGGAAAGTCGAGATCGCGTGATGGCATGGGACTCCTCGTTTCATGTGCGAGATCGTGCGTGAGGCGACGCGAGGGACGCCACGCTGTAGTGTCGCGAACACTACTGACACGGATGTTAGAGAGCAAACGAACAGTGAACGACCACGACATCGCCAGGCCTCGGTTCGACGCCGAAAGCGTTCGTGCCAAGTACCTCGTCGAGCGGGACAGGCGGCTGGTCGAAGGCAGGGCGGCGATCTGCGATCTCACCGGAGACGACGAGTTTGCCCGCTATCGCGATGATCCGTTCACCCCGTTCATCGAACGTGAGCCGGTTGTCGAGGACGTCGATGCAGCGATCATCGGCGCGGGAATTGCCGGCATCTGCGCGGGGGTCGAACTCCGTAGGGCAGGCCTTGCGCGGATCAGGATGATCGACGAGGCGGGTGGGATCGGTGGCACGTGGTATTGGAACCAGTACCCGGGCGTGATGTGTGACGTCGAGTCGTACATCTACATGCCCATGCTCGAGGATCTCGACTACGTTCCCACCGAGAAGTACGCGAGTGGTGAAGAGATTCGCAGCCAGCTGGGGGCGCTCGCGTGGAAGTACCGGCTCGCCGACGACGCATTGCTCCAGACCCGTAGTCGCTCCACCGAATGGGACGAAGAGATCGGACGATGGGTGATCCACACCGATCGCGGCGACGTGATCAGGGCGAGGTACCTCGTGATGGCCACTGGCATTCTCAACCTCAGCAAGCTCCCAGCCATCCCGGGGATGACGGACTTCATGGGACCGTCATTCCACACCAGCCGATGGAACTACGACGTCACCGGCGGTTCGCCGCGGGGCGGGCTCGACAAGCTCCAGGGGAACGTGGTCGGTCTGATCGGCACCGGGGCATCGGCGATTCAGGTGTTGCCCCATCTGGCACGCTCGGCGGAGCGCGTCTTCGTGTTCCAGCGCACCCCGTCCGCCGTCGGGGTACGCGGGAATCGGGCGACACCACCAGAGTTCGCCAGCACGCTTCAACCGGGCTGGCAGCGTGCCCGGATGGACAACTTCCAGGCGATCATGCTCGGCATCCCGGTTGATGAGGACGTCGTCGATGACGGCTGGACACGTCACTTTGCAGCCACCCGTCGTCTGCCCCGAGATCCGGCGTGGACCGTGGCCGAGTACCTCCAGCGCGTCGAAGCGTTCGACTTCCAGGTGATGGAGGAGCATCGCGACCGGATCGTCGAGGTGGTCGAGGATCCTGCCATGGCCGAGATACTCAAGCCGTACTACCGGTACCTGTGTCGGCGGCCGTGCTTCCACGACGAATACCTGTCGGCGTTCAACAGCCCGAACGTCACCCTGATCGACTGTCCGGCTGGAATCGAGCGCGTCACGGCGACAGGGCTGGTCGCCAACGGCGAGACCTTCGCCGTCGAGTGCATCGTCTATGCCACGGGATTCGAGGCCGAGTCCACGCCGCTCCCACGGAGGGTCGGTCAGGTGGTCGTCGGACGTGATGGGACGACGCTTGCCCAGAAATGGAGCGATGGCGCCGCAAGCTTGTGGGGGATGACGAGCCGAGGGTTCCCCAACCTGTTCGTGATGCCGGCGCCCGGCCAGCAAGCGGTCGTGACCGTGAGCTACACGCAACTCGCCATGGAAGGCGCCGAACACGTCGGGGACACGGTACGCCGACTCGAGGCACGTGGAGTCCGCAGCTTCGATGTCAGCGCCGAGGCCGAAGAGGCATGGTGCCAAGGTGTCATCGACGCGTTCGTCGACGGGAGCAAGGTGATGGCGGCCTGCACGCCGTCGCGAATCAACAACGAGGGCAACCCTGCCGGCTTCCGACCCAGAGACGGCAACTTCGGGGGCGGGTTCGGCGACTTCTTCGGCTACCGCCAACTGCTCGCGGATTGGCGAGCAGCTGGAAAGTTCGAAGGCTTCGAACTCGATGAATGAGGCGGCCGGTCGACCTCGCCGGCGGTGCTTCGGTCTGGGCTGCTGACGCGGCGGATCACCAGGTCTCTCCCCAGCGCTCACGATGCGTGCGGGAGGCGATGGGTTCGCGGTACGGCGGACCCAGCGGCTTGGCGGGCCAACCGAGTGGAATCACCGCCATGGGCACGACGTGAGGGGGCACGCCAAGCAGCGCGCGAAGGTCGTCGAGCTGTTGGAGGGCGAGCGTGGTCACCGCCGAACCGAGGCCGAGTGCGGCCGCTGCAAGCAGGAGGTTCTGTACGGCGGGGAACACCGATGACGGCATCGTCGACACGAGCCCGCGTTGTGTATTGCCGCACACGACCACGATGATCGGCGCAGCCGCAACGCCGCCTTCGGCACCGCGATCGACATCTGCGAGAAGTGTCGCGCTGAGCCGCCCTGTGGAGTGCGCCCGCCCGCCCGATCGCCACGCGATGCGGTTCAGTTCACCGATTGCGGCACGGCACTGTCGGTCGCGGACGATCACGAACTCCCATGGCTGCGTGTTCTCCGCGCTCGGGGCATGGGTTGCCGCCTGGAGACAGCGGGCGATGAGGCCGTCGTCGACATCGGCATCGTCGAACGACCGGCACGCGCGCTGGCGCAGTGCGACCTCGAAGAACGATGGCTGACTCGCTGCCGTCGGGTGTTGCTCGCTGGGGTATGTCGCGTCGGCCATGTCGTCAGCGGGAACGGAACGGCCCGACCGGGTCGGTGGGCCCGGTGATATTCACGACGAGGGCCGGATAGCGGGAGAGGAGATACGTCTGTGATTCGTCGAGATGGCGAGGAGCGAGCCGCTGAGCGGCGTCGGCGTGACCCGATGCGATTGCCTCGGTGATCTTCACATGGGCTCGCAACACCAGCCGCCGATTCTTCTCGGACGGATATTGGCCCTGCGAGTCGACATGGTCGGCCCACGCCGCCTCGTGGTGGGACCAGACGGTTTCCAAGGTGCCGACGATCAGCCGCATCGTCTGGTTGCCACAGGAACCAACCATCGTGGCATGCCATTCGGGGGCGAGCCGGGTGAAGACGGGTCCGTTGGACAACTGCTCGTCGGCCTCGACGTTGAGCTGGTAGAGGTGTGGCACCACCTCGGTGGTGCGGTCGTCGCGCGCCGCAGCGAGGGCGGCGCAGGCCGGTTCGAGCAGGCACAGCGCCGTCGCGATGTCCGCAAGCGTGACTCTGTCGGACTGCAGGACGAAGCCGAGCATGTAGGCGGCGCTGCGGGCATCCGGCGAGTGGACGATGGCTCCTCCGAGGTTGCCCCGTCGCACGCTGACGAGGCCTTCGGTCTCCAGGATCCGCATCGCTTCTCGGATCGATGGGCGCGACACGCCGAATTCGTCGATCAGCGCGGCCTGTTTGGGCAGCAGACCGCCATCAGCGATCTTGCCTTCGACGATGCGCGCGCGGAGGATATCGGCGACCATCTCGGCTACCCGCGGCTGGCTCAAGCCGTGACCACGGGGTTCGTCACTTCGCGTCATCCCACACCTTTCACGGTCGGCCGGTTCGTCACGACCCGCGCCGTCAAGATTTCACGCGATCCAGCGACATCGCCGTGAATCTCCTGATTCGCCTATCCTACGGCTGGGAGTGGGACTCGAAATGTCCTCCGCCGAATCGAACGGAGGAACCAGATGACCGACCCCGTCCGCCGGGAAGTCTCCTACGGCCGACGCCTGACAGATCTCGCCGCAGAGCGCCCCCACGACGCCGATCTGGTGCTCGTAGCGCGCAGTGGCGCTGAGCGGCCGGTGACGTTCCTCGAGTTGGAAGTCCGCGCCAACCAGATCGCGCGATCGCTCGAATCTCGCGGAGTTCGCATCGGCGATGTGGTCGCGCTGGCGTTGCCCAACTGCCTCGATCACATCCTGGTCACCCTCGCGATCTGGAAGCTCGGCGCGACCCTGCTGCCACTGCGTCACGATGTGCCGCAGTGGGAGATGGACCGGGTGCTCGAGCTGGCCGAGCCGGTTGTGCTGGTCAGTGACGGGCACACCGCGACGACGTCGGAGCTGGTCACGAATGCCGATCTCGAGGACAGCGCCGCGCTCTCCGGCGCGGCGTTGGACGACCGGACTGCGGAGTGCGTGACGCTGATGGCCTCCTCGGGCTCCACTGGTCGGCCGAAGTTGATCGTCTGTCCGATTCGCGGCGTGGTGGCCGATGATCCAACGGGGGATCAACTCCACGTCGCGGGTTCGACGATCCTTGTCACATCGCCGCTCTACCACGTCAACGGCTTCCTCTTTGCGTCGCCAAAGGTGCTCGAGGGCTCGCGATCGATCGTGATGGAGAAGTTCGACGCCGCTCTCGCGGTCGAACTGATCGAGCGTCACCAGGTGACCGTCACGGTGATGGTTCCAACGATGTTGCAACGGATTGCCAGCCTCCCGAACGTGCACCCAGCACAGTTCGCAAGCCTGCAGACCCTCGTGTACGGAGGCGCAAAGATCGCCGAGTGGCTCGTCGATCGCTGGCTCGAACTCGTGTCACCCGAGGTGTTCACGCTCACCTACGGCTCGAGTGAGCGACTCGGCCTGGTCTCGATGACCGGTGCGGATTGGGCTGCGCACCGTGGTTCGACCGGGCATCCGCTCGATGTCACGATCTCGATCCGCGACGACGACGGTCACGAACTCGCGCCGGGCGAGATCGGGCACGTGTACATGCGACCGAACGATTCCGAGCGCGCGGTCTACCGGTACATCGGCATCCCGACCCCTGAGCCGACGCAGGACGGGTTCCACTCGATCGGAGATCTCGGATCGCTGGACGATGACGGCTACCTCTACATCGCCGATCGCCGGACAGATCTGATCGTCACGGGCGGCGCCAACGTCTTTCCGGCCGAGGTGGAAGCGGCGCTCTCCGAGCACCCAGGGGTGCTCGATCAGGTGGTGGTCGGCGTTCCCGACGACGAGTGGGGCCACCGCGTGCACGCCATTGTGCAAGCCGTGGATCCCGCCGCACCCCCGTCACCTGCGGAGCTCCGACGCCACTGCAAGTCGCGGCTTGCGCCGTACAAGGTGCCCAAGACCTACGAAGTCGTCGAGCAGATGCCTCGTACCGAGGCCGGCAAGGTGAACCGCACCGACCTCGGCGCCGAGCGTGGCTGAACGATCCGCTGCGGCCGCTCGGTTGTCTGTCGCGACGTGAACTGATGTGACGTGAGTGTTAGTTATGGGTCGGAAGTGCGTTACCCTCCTGCCGGGGGCAAGTCGACCACGGGGAGCAACGGCATGAAACAGGTATTCGACGACGTCAAGGTGGTGGATGCGGATTCTCACTACACGCCGCCGCACGACATGTGGGTTACACGCGCGCCGGCGGCGTTCAAGGAGCTCGTTCCGCGCGTGGTCGAGGTCAACGGCTCGCCGACCTGGATCGTTGGCAAGGACTCCACGATGGGTTTCGCCGGGGGCGGCGGTGTGATCGATCGCGACGGGGCGAAGTTGCCGTTCGCGGAGTCGATGCCGATCTGGGGTCTCGACGAAGTGCACCGTGCGGCATGGGATCCGGTGGCCCGGCTCGAGGTGCTCGATCAATCGGGGATCCACGCCCAGGTGCTGTACCCGAACGCGATCGGCCTCGGCGGTGACACGTTGTCGAACGCCATCGATGATCCTGCGCTGCGCCAGGTGTGCATCGAGATCTACAACGATGCAATGGCCGAGATCCAGGACGCGTCGGCGAACCGGCTGCTGCCCATGCCCGTTATGCCCGCGTGGGACGTCGGGGCCTGCGTGCGCGAGGCCGAGCGCGTCGCCGGTCTGGGACTGCGGGGCATCAACATGACCAGCGATCCCCAGGATCTCGGTGCCCCGGACCTCGCCAACCGGGCCTGGGATCCGTTCTGGGCGGCATGCTCGGATCTCGACATGCCCGTTCACTTCCACATCGGGGCCAGTCTCACGGCGATGAACTTCTACGGTAAGTACTTCTGGGAGTCCCAGCACGAGTACACGAAACCGGCGATCGGTGGGTCGATGCTGTTCCTCGGCAATGCCCGCGCGGTGATCAACTCGATTCTGTGCGGCACCTTCGATCGGCATCCCCGCCTGAAGATGGTGTCGGTCGAGAGCGGCATCGGCTGGATTCCGTTCCTGCTCGAGGCGATGGACTACGAGATGCTCGAGAATGCCCCGGCGCAGTACGCAGAGCTCCAGAAGGCCCCGTCGGAGTACTTCCGGTCGAATTGGTACGCGACGTTCTGGTTCGAGCGCAACCACGGCCACCTGCAGGCGCTCTTCGATGTGGTCGGCGAGGACAACGTCATGTTCGAGACCGATTTTCCCCATCCCACGTGCCTGTACCCGAATCCAGTCAGTGCAGTCGCTGATGCCGTCTCGACGCTGAGACCGCAGACGCGCCGCAAGCTGCTCGGCGAGAACGCCACCGCGCTGTACCGGCTGGACCACTGACGCGTCATGGCGATCGCAACGATTGACGGCCTCGACATCGCGTACGAGGTGATCGGCGATGGACGCAGGCTCTGGGCGCTGACCCCAGGTGGGCGCTTCAGCAAGGACTACGGGGGAGTGCGCGCGACCGCTGAGGCCCTGGCGGCCCAGGGCCAGCGGGTGATCATCTGGGACCGACCGAATTGTGGCGCATCCAGCGTCTGCTTCACCGGCGAATCCGAGTCGGCGATGCAGGCCGACGTACTGGCTGGTCTGTTGCGCTCGCTCGACCTCGGTCCTGCGGTGATCGCCGGCGGATCCGGGGGCGCTCGCGTCTCACTGCTCACGGCCGTTCGACACTCCGATGTCGCATCTGCGTTGGCGATGTGGTGGATCAGCGGTGGCGTGTTCGGCAACATCGGTCTTGCCGTCACGTACTGCTCGCCGTCGATCAAGGCGGCGTGGACCGACGGGATGGAGGCCGTCGCCGACCTGCCGGAATGGAGCGAGGTCGTCACCCGCAACCCGTCCAACCGTGACCGCTTTCTTCGCCTCGATCCGCACGAGTTCATTGCCACGTTGGAGCGGTGGATGTCGGCGTACTGTCCGCAACCCGGTCAGTTGGTCGCAGGCACCGACGATGCTGCCGTGCATGGATTGGCCATTCCCTCCCTGGTGGTGCGGAGCGGTGCCAGCGACCCACACCACACCCGCGCAACGTCGGAGACGCTCGCTGGATTGATCCCTGGCGCCGATCTCGTCGAACCCCCCTGGGGCGACAGAGAGTGGGTCGAGCGAATGGACGCCGCAGCCAAGGGAGAGGCGCTGTTCGACCGATGGCCTTTGCTGGCGCCACGACTCGTCGAGTGGACAGCGGCGCGTCTTCCTGGCGGATGACGCCCGAGGTCACTCGGCCGGCAGTTCGACGTCCACCGTCGCGGTGGCCATGACTGCGTCGGTCTGCGTCCGCATCTCGACCCGGACCGTGGCGATGTGATGGCGCCGGCGCTCGACCCGGATGTCGGTCACCTCACCGTCGATGAACGTCGCATCACCGGTGAACGCCGGATTCCGGTAGCTGGCCACCGAGTGCGTGACCTCGCCCCACTCGCCGGCCCATGCCGACACGAAATCGATGACCCAGGCACCCATCGAAGCTCCATACCCGTAGCCACGGGCCATCCCGACATGGCGGGCCCATTTCGGCTGGAGATGGCCGCGAGACGGGCCGTAGTACGCGCCGTCGGTCAGTTCGGGATTGGTCCGTTCCATCCGGCGGTCACCCTCGTGACCGGCCATTTCCTTGGAGTAGCCGAGGTCGGCCGCTGAGACTGTGGTGGGTCCGGTTCGCATCGCTCCCCAGGCGTTCATCGGAAACGCGCGCCACTCCGTGGTGAAGCTGGCCAGGCTGTGTGGACCGAGCACGTTGCTGGCCAGTCGGTCGCCCACCGAGACCGAGCCGATCAGTCGCTTGTCGTGGTGCAGGTCCTGGATCTGGCGGATGAACCCGGCTTTGACCTCGTCGAGTGCGGCCAGTTCGTCGTCGGTCCATTCCTTGTCGACCGGGTCGTCGAACAACTTCTTCTCCGTGGCTTGGCGGACCTGATAGCGGATCGAGGTCGAGCGCTGGAGTGCGATTCGCTCGCCGCGCTGGTTGATGTAGAGGGTGTCACCCCGCTGGAAGCAGGTCGGCCCTGCGAAGCTCGTGTCGCGGACCTTGTAGTCGTACGGCATCCGATGGCACACGAGGTGGTCGCCGGCGGTGATGCGTGGCCCGAAGAACCACCATTCGTCGCCACCGAAGATGAGGTGGGAGTTCGGGATGCGGCCGACCTGGGCCGGCGCGCAGCCGTGGCTGGTATCGGTGGCCACCGTGAACGACTGAGGAGCAACCAGTTTGCCGAACCGGCTCGAGGCGGCCCATTCCTCGTCGTAGTGCAGCGGGTTCGGATAGTGCATTGCCTGCACCCACCGGCGGATGTCGCCGACTCCTACATCCTCTTTCAGCTCACCGGCGCGGATCGGCACGCCCATGTGGCGGTCGAGGTCGGACACGTCGAGAGTCGCGGGTTCGTGGTCAGTGGCGGTCATCGTGTGCTCCTGGTCGTGGATGATCGGGTCGGCGCGATCAGAGCCGAGCCTTGACGAGTTCGATCAGTCGATCGTCGCGAACTTTGGCATCGCTGCTCGTCATCGGAATCTCGCCGTCGGCGAAGAACAGCACCCGTTTGGGGAGCTTGTACGACGCGACGCGGGCGCGTAGGAAGTCGCAGAGGTCGTCGGCGGTCGCGCTGTAGCCGTCCTTCAACACGACACACAGGACGACGAGTTGGTCGAGCCGGGCATCGGGCACCCCGATGATCCGCGCCAACTTCACGGGCTCACAGGCGCGCAGCTGGACCTCGATCTCGGCCGGCGACACGTTGGCTCCTCCGGTCTTGATCATCTCGGTGCGCCGACCGGTGAAGTGGACGAAGGCATCGTCATCGACGAAGCCCATGTCGCCGGTGTGGAAGAAGCCATCGGCGTCGAAACACTCCGCCCTGCTGCGGCCGAGGTAGTGCTCCATGAGCGTCAGCCCACGGATCGCAAGTTCGCCGTCTTCGTTCGGTCCGAGTTGGCGGCCCGTATCGGGATCGATGATCCGCAACTGGTTGCCGGCGAGCAGTCGGCCGATGCTGCCCTTCATCTGTTCGCGTGTCGCGGTGTGCGGGTGAGCAACCACAAATGCGCACGTCTCGGACAGGCCATATCCGACCGGCATGTTCCAGTCTGGATCGCCGGCCACTGTCGGATGGCGGGTGAACACCGATTTGCCGAACACCTTGGTGAGCGACGAGAGGTCCGTGGGTGCCCACTCCGAGCACTCCTCGAGGGCTGCGGCCTGGTGGGGGAGCGTGTACGGCTCGGTGACGCGCTCGCGCTCCATGAGGGCGAGCGCTGTCGCCGCGTCGAATCCCTCCTGCATCACCCAGCACCCGCCGGCGGCCAGCGTCGAGCCCATCACCGTGTTGATCCCGGCCGTCCAGAACATCGGCAGCGCCGACCAGATTCGGGTGGTCGTGTCGCGTCCGAACAGCTGCGCCTGAACCCAGAACTGCAGTGTTGGCGACTGGTGATTGTGGAGCACACCCTTCGGTTTCGATGTCGTGCCGGAGCTGAAGATCACGAGCGCAAGATCGGAAGGAGCGACGGAACCGGCAATGGCGTCGAGGAGGGTGTCGGGAACGTCGTCGCCACCTGCGAGAAACGCCTCCCAGGACTCGATCGCCGTGGAGTCGGAGTCGGCGCCAATCGCGGCGACGTGGCGAAGATGCGGGAAGGCCGGATCGCGGACGACGGCGCCGTTGGCCAGTGAGGGGACGAGTTCGACCAGGTCGTCGACGAAGCGGCGTCGACCCATGGCGGTCTGCGTGAGCAGGACGGCGATGTCGGCGTCGTGAAGCATTTGGGCCAGTTCCGGCTTGGGCGAGAACGTCGACAGCGGAACGACCACTGCCCCGGTGAGCGCAGCGCCGAAGAAGGCGGCGACGCCCTCGGGGCGGTTGGACGTGAGCACCCCGACCCTGGTTCCTTTAGCGACCCCACGGGCGAGCAGCGCCTTCGCCGCGCGGCGAGCCTGCTGGCCCAGATCCGCGTATGTCCAACGCAACGTGGTGCCGCTGTTCGGATCGTCGAACACCAGGCAATCGTTGTCGCCGAACCTGTCGCACACGTCGAGGAGGAACGATCCCATCGTCAGCGGATCGGGCAGCACCGTCAACGGGGGGCCGTTTAGTTGATACATGTATCGACGCTATCATCTCAACGATTGCACTCTGGGAGTCGACACCGTGATCCCAAATTCCATCGCGGACGTGCTGGCGCCGATCGTGTTTGGAGATCCCACCCGTCACGCGCTCGTCACCTGCTCCGGTACATACAGCTATGCGCAGGTCGACGAGCTCGCTGATCGGGCTCGTGACGCGCTGTGGGCGCTGGGTGTGCGCCCCGGTGACCGGGTAGCCGTGTCATTGCCGAACGACACCGACGTGGTCGCGACGTTCCACGGCGTGATGCGTCTCGGGGCGATCTGGGTGGGCGTCAATCGCAACCTCGCTGCACCGGAGAAGATCTGGATGCTCGACGACAGTGCGACCACGGTGTTCATCTGCGACGCTGACACCGCAGCGCAGGTCAGCGGCCGGACCGACGTGCGGATTGTCGAAACACCCGATGCCTGGCGCGCAGCGGTGAGCGATGCGCCCGCCGTCCACGTCGTCCCCGTCGATCCGCATGCACCGGCAGCGATTGCCTATACGAGTGGCACCACGGGTCATCCCAAGGGTGTGGTCCACAGCCAGTACAACCTCCTGCTCCCGGGCGCGGCGCTGGTGGCGAGTCGCGGGTACGACGCCACGCTGCGCAAGGGTGACTGCTTCCCGATGACGATCGTCAACCTCCAGGTCCTGACGACGCTCCTCGTCTTCCAGGCCGGCGGCTGTTGCGTGCTGATGGACCGCATCGATGCCGCCGGCGTCGCCGAATGGATCAGGCGCGAACGGGTGTCGACCTGGAACGGTCCGCCGGCCCTGCTCCACTCGCTCGTCGAGCGTGACGACATCACCGCTGACGACCTTCGCTCGCTCGACGAGGTCTGGACGGGCGGCGCTGATTGCCCCGAGAGCCTGCGCGACAGCTTCGCAACCAAGTTCGGCATCCCAGTCATCGCGACCTACGGGCTCACAGAAGCACCAAGTGTCGTCACGATCGATGCTCGCGACGGCGACCATCGAACCGGCGCCAGTGGGCGCCCACTCCCGCACCTGGCGGTCAGCGTGCACGGCGACGACGGTGCTCGATTGCCACCTGGTGAGCCCGGCGAGATCTGCGCCGGCCCGGTCGAGGACGGCCCGTGGGCCGACCGCTATCGGCCGATGCTCGGCTACCTTGGCCGGCCGGAGGCGACTGCTGTCAGCCTGGTCGGTGGCCTCCTCCACACCGGCGACATCGGATTCGTCGACGCCGAGGGGTTCGTGCACGTGAGCGACCGGAAGAATCTGCTGATCCTTCGTGGTGGGGCCAACGTCTATCCGGCCGAGGTCGAGCGTGTCCTCGGCACTGCTCCTGGCGTCGCGGGCTGCGCAGTCTTCGGTGTGGCCGACGAGCGTCTCGGCGAGCGCGTCGCCGCCATCGTCGAACCCATGTCGGGTCAGCAGATCGACGTCGGCGCTGTCACTGCCTACTGCCTGGAACGGCTGGCCAGGTATAAGGTGCCCGAATCGATCACCGAGGTCGATGCGATACCACGCAACGCTATGGGCAAGGTCTCGCGCGCCGAGGTGGCGGCGCTCGGACGCGCCCCTGATTCGTCGGCAGCCGAGGTGCAGGGGTGAACTTCGGATTCGACGATGGTCAGCAGGCGCTGCGCGAGGCGGCTCTCACGCTGCTGGCGGCCGAATGTGATTCGAGCGTGGTCCGCCGAGCGCTGGAGGATCCTGATGCGTGGCGTCCGCTGTGGAAGAAGATCGTCGAACTCGGATGGACGAGCCTGGGGGTACCCGAGGAGTGCGGCGGTTTGGGGCTGGGCGTCGTCGATCTGGTGGGTCTCGCCGAGGTCACGGGACGTTGGGCTCTGCCGGTGCCGTTCCTCACGACCGTCGGCTTCGCCGCCCCGGTGCTGATGGCGGCATCCCCCCGTTCACCCGCGCTGGCGGCGATCGCGACCGGTGCGGTCGTTGCCGTGGCCACTGGCGATGTGCGCTGGCACGGCTCGACGTTGTCCGGCACCGCCCTTCAGGTCGCCGATGCCTCTCGGGCTGAGATGATCGTCGCGGTTGGAGAAGGTGCCGATGGCGTCTGCGTCGTCACCGTGGTCTCGGCGCAGTCGTCGAATGTGCGCATCGTGCCGGTCTCCTCCGTCGATCAGAATCGCCCGCTGGCCGAGGTGCACTTCGACGAGGTGCCCTGCGTCGACGTGGTCGAGTGCCAACCGCAGCCGGGATTCGACGTCGCTCGGGTCGTCCTGGCCGCCGAACTGGTCGGCGTCGCCCAGCGGCTCCTCGACATGAGCGTGGAACACGTGTCGACCAGGGTGCAGTTCGATCGTCCGATCGGCGCGTTCCAGGCGGTGAAGCACCGGCTGGTCGACACGCACGTTGCCATCGAGCGAGCACGCACGCTCGTGTACGACGCGGCGATGGTGCACGACGAAGCCGACACCCCCGTCGCACGGCGACGCCATCTCGCCTCGCTGGCCAAAGCAGCCGCAAGTGAGGCGGCGCTGCTCGCCTCGAGGTCAGCGGTTCAGGTACACGCGGCAATCGCCATCACCTGGGAGCACGACGTGCATCTTTTCAGTCGCCGAGCCCGCCACGGAGCTGCCGCTCTCGGTGATGCGACCACGATGTACCGCCGCGCCGCACGTGCCTACGTGGAAGGAGACAGCTGATGGACATCACCGAAACCGCCGCCCAACGCGAGGCGCGCGAGCGGTACAGCGCATGGCTCGACGACTTCCTCCCGCAGGGATATCGGGCGAACTACGCCGACCATCGGCGCGACTGGGATCTCCGTCGCGCATACCAGCGGGCGGCGTTTGAGGCCGGTTGGCTCGTGCCACAGTGGGAACCCGGGCTCGGCGGACAGTCGCTGACACGGCTCGAGACGCTGACGATCCAGCTCGAGTCGGCACGCCGAGCAGCGCCGAAGCTGCCCAACGTGCAGGGCGTCGGCGTCGTCGCGCCGGCGCTGCGCGAACACGGAACGCCCGAACAGCGAGAGCGCTATCTCGTGCCGGTGCTCCGCGGCGACGAGTGGTGGGCGCTCGGCATGTCCGAACCGGACGCCGGTTCCGACTTCGGTGGCCTGCGAACGAAGGCTGTGCTCCAAGGCGATACGTGGGTGGTGAACGGTCAGAAGATCTGGACCACGCAGGCAGATCAGAGTGCGTTCAGCGTGATGTTCTGTCGCACCAATCCCGACGCACCCAAGCACCGGGGGATCACCTGCCTCATCGCCGATCTCAGTGCACCGGGCATCACGATCCGTCCCATCCGGTCGGCCGAGGACAGCCTCGAAACGTTCTGCGAAGTCTTCCTCGACGATGTCGAGATCCCCGCCGACGCCGTGCTGGGCGCGGTCGACGACGGCTGGAACGTGGCCATGAGCTCACTCAGCCATGAGCGCGACATGATCTGGATCCTGAACTGGGTGGAGATCGAGCGAGGACTCGAGCGCGTCCGTGATTCGTTGCGCAACGAGCCCCGCGACGAGCTGCTCGCCGAGCTCGGCCGCCGTCTTGCCGATGCCGAAGCGATCCGGATGACCGGCTACCGGGCGGTCACCAACGAACTGAACACCGGATCCAGCCCTGAGTTCTTGATCCTCAAGCTGTTTGGCTCCGAGTCGCTCCAGGAAGTCTGGGAGTTGGCGAGCTTGGCGGCCGGACCGGCCGCGGTGACCGACGGCGAGCTGCTCCTCGACCAGTTCGACGCCCTCGCCGCAACGTTGTACGGCGGCACATCAGAGGTGCAGCGCAACATCATCGGTGAACGGGTGCTTGGGCTGCCGAAGGAACCGATGCGGCCGAGTCAACCGTTGGAGTCGCGTTCGCGGTAGCGCTCGGGCAGCAGTGGTTCGGGCGCGAGCGGACCGGTGTCATTGGCCTGCAGCACCATCTCGGGAAGCACGATACTCGGGTGGAGCGAGTCGAGGAAGGCCACGGCGGCGGCGACGTCTTCTGCCTGCAGGGTGTGCATCGGGAAGGTGACCTGTTCCAGCATGTCGGTGTCCACCGGAGCGGGGATCAGCACGTTGACGTTGATGCCATCACGGGCGACCTCCCCCCGAAGCGCTTCGGCGAACGCATTCATGCCGCCCTTCGACGCCGAGTAGGCAGCGCGACCGCGCATGCCCTGGCGGCCGGCGGTGGACGAGATGAAGATGATCCGGCCCCCGACGGGCATCTTCGGGAGGACGGCAGCGGCGGTGACGAAGGCCGAGCGGAGATTGATCCGGATGACCTCGTCGAAAGTTTCGATTCGCTCCTTGCGGACGAACGTGCCCCCGAGGATTCCGGCGGCGTGGACCAGGAGATGGATTTCGCCGAGGTCGGCGACAACGGTGCTGAACGACGCATCGTCGGACGCGTCGGCGGCGACCCACCGCGCCCCGATCTTGCTGGCTGCGACGCGCAACGGCTCCTCGCGGCGAGACGTGAGGACGACCTCGTAACCGCGCTCCACGAGCGTCGCCGCCGCGGAGAATCCGATGCCGCCGCTACCTCCGGTGACCACGGCGACCTTGCTCATGCGCGAGATCCGTGAATCGACTGACCGAACAACGAATCGAAGCCCGATGTCTCGATGGAGACGAGCAGGGCATCGGTGGTGGCTTCGAGCCCGGCAGGCTGACGCAACGCCGGCTGCGTGACCCGGTCGAGGATCGACAGGTCGTGCTCGTTGCAGAGGCCGATTGCACCGTGGAGCTGATGACTCGACCGGAAGACCTGCGTGGCGGTCTCGATCATGCTCACGCGCAGGGCGAGGGCATCGCTCAGACGACTCGATGTCGATGCCGACCGGACGCTCAGTGTGTACCTGGCGAGCTCGCGGAGCGCCTGGACGTGGACGGCGATGTCGGCGACTTGGAACTGGACCGATTGCAGGTCTGCGAGGGGAGCGCCGAACTGCCTGCGGCTGGTGACATGTTCGATGACCAGCTGGAGCGCCCGTTCCAGCGTGCCGAGAACCCGCCACGCACTGAGCACGACAAAGCCGGACACGTCGACTGGTCCCTCTTCGGCACCAAGACGAAGGTCGGCGACGAAGCTGCCGAGCCGTGTGCCGAGGACACCGCCTCGGGCCGTGGCGGCCCAACGCCGCGACCCGTCGAGGGGTGCGGCGAGCCAATCGGGGAAGAGGTCTCCGTGTTCGGCCCGGGGATGTGCCGGCGCGACCAGTGCGAGCGGACGCTGCGGGCCGTCAGGCGACGACAGCACCGAGACCAGTGGATAGGGAAGGCCGACTGCGCCGGCAACGCGGCACAGTTCGGCGGCAGCTGCATCGGTGTCAGAATCTGTGCCGAGCACGACATCGAGCGCACCGAGGTCGGCGAGCAGCGGAGCGATCACGTTGGAGCGCACGCGTGGGTCGATCTCGGCGCGTCTCGCCAGGTCGACGCCGCCGGCGGCCTCGAACGCGCCGCGGGCACTGTTGCCGAAGTCGACGGCGCTGTCCGGAAGTTCGAGGTTCATCGGTTGCCTGCCGCGAGCACGGAGCGGGCAATCAGCATGCGTTGGATCTCGATCGTCCCGGATGCGATCGTGGCAGCCTGGGCATAGCGCCAGTGATCTTCGACAGCGCCATGAAGAATCGCCGCCGACGACGTGGCGTTGTCGAGCGCTCGGGGCCCGAGTGCTTCGAAGAGCACCTCGGCAACCTCCTGGTCGCACAGGGTGGTTGCGACCCGGGCGATGCTGGCATCGGCGTCGGTGAGCGTGCCTGCCTCCTGTGCAGCGACGACCCGGTAGGCCAGGAGTCGCGCGGTGCGGACATGGATGAGCGCTCGCGCCCACCGGGCCCGGAGCCCGCCGGGAAGATCGTTCCACGATTCGCCGAGCTCTTCGCGCAGCAGGTGCAGCAGGCGATCACAGCGGGCGTAGCGCGCGATGCCGACACGTTCGAACTTGAGGGCCTCGCGGATGACCGCCCAGCCGCCGTTCACCTCTCCGAGCACGCTGTCGGGCCCGACGAACACCTCATCGAAGAAGACCTCGTTGAGGTGGTGCCGGCCGAGCATGCTGGCGATCGGTCGCACGGTCGGCCCGTCACCGTCCATGGGCACCAGGAACACGGTTATTCCTTCGTGCTTGCGCCCCTCGGTGGACGTGCGCGCGGCAACGACGCACCACTGGGCCATCTCAGCGTACGAGGTCCAGATCTTCTGTCCGCTCACCAACCATCCGCCATCGGTCGGCGTGGCGCGGGTGCGCAGCGAAGCCAGATCCGAGCCGGCCTCTGGCTCGCTGAAACCCTGGCACCAGACCACCTCACCGGCGGCGATCGACGGAAGGTGTTGCCTCCGCTGTGCCTCGGTACCGAAGCGGATCAGAGCGGGACCCACCCAGTTGAGGCCCATGTATTGGGCACCGCGGGGTTCGTGGTGCGCCCACATCTCCTCACGCACCACGGTCTGCTCCCACACCGAGCCACCACCGCCGCCGAACTCCGCGGGCCACGCCCTGGCGAGAAGCCCTTCGTCGGCGAGCAGCCGACAGAACCGTTGGGTCTGGACGAGATCATTCGGATCGTCGGTCCACGCTCCGAGAAAGTCGCTGTCGAAGTTCATCGCGATCATCTCACGGAGCCGAGCACGCAACCGCTGCGAGTCCTCGTCGAATTGGTAGTCCATGGAACTCCGAAGCCAAGGGCCTGTCACGGCAAGGTTGCCATCGTCTCCATAATAACAAACATGGCCCGCTGGCTAGGTTTCCGGTCATGCGGTTCAGCTTCTCGTACCCACTGGTGGCGCACCCTCAGAATCCGGCGTTCCTGACCGGCGCGGGAATGGCTCGGCTGTGTCGGGCGGCCGAATCGGCGGGTTTCGACGCAGTGGGTTTCACCGACCATCCGGCGCCCACCGACCGGTGGCTCAACGCCGGTGGTCATGACGCTCTGGACCCGTTCGTGGCATTTGCTTACTGCGCAGCGGCATCGGAGCGACTGTTGCTGATCCCGAACATCTTGGTGTTGCCGTACCGCAATCCGTTCTTGGTGGCAAAGGCCGTCGCGACGCTGGACGCCCTGTCAGGGGGGCGGTTCGTGCTAGCGGTCGCGACCGGGTACCTCCGAGGCGAGTACGCAGCGCTGGGCGTCGACTTCGAGGAGCGCAACGACCTGTTCGATGAAGCGATCGAGGTGATTCGCGGGGTGTGGTCGACGGACGACTACGCGTTCGTGGGTCGCCACTTCGCGGCGCGGGGACAGTCGGCGAACCCGAAACCAGCGTCGCCTCCACCGCTATGGATCGGTGGGAACAGCAGGCTCTCGCGCCGTCGGGTGGCGGCCTACGGCGACGGGTGGGCTCCCTTCCTGGCGCCGCGCCTGCTCGCCACCACGGCCAAGACACCTCCGCTCGAAACGCTCGAGGATCTCGTGGGGATGCTGGACGTGCTCTGGCAATACGTCGACGAGGCTGGTCGCGATCGCAGCATGATCGACGTTGCCTTCTCCAGCAATGCCGGTGGTGACCCGGCGAGCGGGAATTTCGTGGCGGAGGCGCGGCTCGAGGCGCTCGCAGAGCTGACTGGGGTGGGTGTCACGTGGTCGGGCGTTGCTGTTCCTGACGATTCGATCGAGCACGCCATCGAGACGCTGGAGCGGTTCGGCACAACGGTCATCGCCCCTCATCGGGCCAGCTGACGCTGTTGTGTCTGAACACGTGCTCGAAACCCTCGCGCGGCGGGTCCTCGACGGTCGCGCTAGTCCGTACGGACATCTCCGAACCGATCCTGCAGGAGTTGGCGCGCCCGGCGGCGATCCAGCTTCCCGCTTTCGAGCCAGGGCAGGTCGTTGCGGTCCTCCACCACCATCAGGTGTCGCGGCACCATGTAGCTGGACACCTCTGACCTGACGTGACCGAGCAGGTCGGTCGGGTCGATGTGCCGCTCGGGCGCGAGCAGGACCATTGCTGCCACCTGTGTCTCGCTGTCGCCGAGGGCGAGCCCGACCACGAACGCCATCGCGACCTCGTCGTGCGCCTCGAGCGCGATCTCGACCTCCCGTGGACTGACGTTGACTCCGCCCGCTTTGATCGTGTCACCGAGACGACCACGGTAGAAGAGGTTGTTGTCGTCGTCGAGGAAGGCGCTGTCCCCGGTGCGATACCACCCATCGGGCGTGAACGTGACTTCCCGTTCGGTCTTGTTGAGTCCCTGCATCAGCGGATACCCGCGCAGGAGGAGTTCACCCGGCACCCCGCGTTCGCAGTCGATGCCGGTCGCAGGGTCGACGATTCGATGCTCGACCCCTGGGACAGCTCGTCCGAACGACCCGATCTTGTCGGGAGCAAGCAGCGCACCCTCCTGCTCGAGGGTGTGCGGTCCGAGGCTCTCAGTCATCCCGATGGAGGCGGGAACGTGTTCCGGGTTTGCGAGTGTGAAGCCTGGTCCGACCGTCCTCTGACCCACTGCCCGAATCGACGAGAGATCGCGATCGGCGAAGCTCGGGTGGTCGGTCAACGCCTTGACCATGTGCGGCCATCCGAGGATGTGGGTGCACCGCGCCCGTTCGAGGAGCTCGAGCGTCGCGCCGGGCTCGAACCGGTCTTCGAAGATGACGGTCGCGCCCGCGTGCATGGCACCGAGGAGTGTGAACGTCAACCCACCGACCCAGAACAGCGGCATCGGGGAATAGATGGCATCGCCGGGACGGATATCGCGGAACTGCCAGAGGTTGTGCGCGTGGCGGATGACCGATCCATGGGTGTGGACGGCGCCTTTCGGGTCGCTCGTGCTCCCGGACGAGTAGACGATGAGCATCGTGTCGGCTGGAGAGACCTGCGCCTCGATCGCGTTGATGATCTCGTCGGCGATGCCGTCGCCGGCGGTGACCAGGTCATCGATGGATCCAACCCAGTGCCGGTCGACATCACCCCACATCCAGATCTGGCGCAGGTACGGGTGCGACGGCTGGCGCGGTGTCGTTCCCTGGCGTTCGGCAAGCCCAGGGATGGCGAGTTCCAGACGCTCGACGTAATCGTTGGCGAGGTGGGACTCGACGGACAACAGGGTGTCGACGTCGGCGTGAACCAGGAGACGATCGAGCTCACGCGGCTTGAGGTAGGTGTTGACCGGAACGCAGACTGCGCCGATCCGGGTGGTCGCCAGCCATCCAACGACCCACTCGATGCCGTTCGGCGCGAGCAGTCCGACACGGGTGCCCTTGCCGATCCCGCGCGCAACGAGACCCTTGGCGAGCGAACGTGAGCGATCATCGGCCTCCGCGTAGGTGAGCGTGCCATTGGGCGCAACCGCCAACACCGAATCGGCGTATCTGCCGACGAGGTGGGAGAGAAAGGCGCCTGTCGTCGGGACGTGGGTCGGGAACGCCACGACGCGATGATCGGCCGCTGGATCGGTCATCGGGCGCGCGCTCGACTCACGCCGACATCGGTCGGATCATGCTGTCTTGGACGTACGTCGCGACAAGGCTGCCGGTCGAGTCGAAGACATTGCAGCGCCCGTAGGCCCGTCCACCGCCGGCAACGAGTGCCTCATGTCGGATCAGAGCCCACTCCGATAGGGAGAACGGCCGATGAAACGTGAGCGTATGACCGACGACGCCGGTGTTGATCGAGACGTGGGCCTGGTCCTGCCCCACCCCGGCATGGGGGAGCATCGCCGTGCCGATCAGGAACCCGTCGGTTGCCCACGCAAGCACCGCTTGATCGACTGCTCGCTCGGTCGGGGTGTCCACGCTGCGATACCACATGTCGAGGATCGGCGGCCGTGGATCGGCGGTCGAGTCGCTGACGTCTATGTTATCCACAATGACGTATTCGGCGCCCGGGAATGCCAGTCCGCCGACGCGAATCGAGGCGCCGTCGGCCGGCGGCCTTAGTTCGGGTCGATCCGGTTGATGAGCGATGAAGTCGGGCTCATCCACCGTCGTCAGCACTTGGGCGCGAGTGCACAGTCGGTCGCCCTGCCTGACCGAAAGCGTGTACGACGAGAATGTCCGACCGGCATTGATCGTCTCGACGTCGATCTCGGTCGGTGCATCGATTCGAGCAGCGCGGGCGAACACAGCGCTGATCGTCTTGACGTGCTGATCTCCGTTCTGCCCCGCGGCCACCATGATCATCTGGGCAAGCAACTGCCCGCCGAACACCACGTTGCTCACCGCCGGATCACCGTGGTTGCCGACACCGAAGCGATGATCGGAGAACGAGGTGAGTTGCAAGATCGAAGAAGTCGACATCAGTGTTAGAAGTTAGTACGGACTCAACCCCGTTGGTTGATTCGACGTCGGTCGTCAGCCCAGCGCTCTCGCTCTCGCGATCTCAGCGCTCGCGCAGCAGCTCGAGCAATTGACCATCAGGATCACGCACCATCACGGCGGGGCCGATGTTGGTCGACTCGACGACTTCGCCGCCGAGCGCGCGGATCCGGTCGATGGTGGCCTCGAGGTCGTCGATGGTGAACGACAGATGGGTCAGGCCAGGCTGGTTCATCGGCCGCGCCGCCGGCTGCGGGTTGTCCGCCCGCCCGAAGTGGAGCAGTTCGAGGGTGAACTCATCGCGGCGGAGATAGAGGGCCGTGAGCCCGACCGGTGCCGCGATCCCGAGGAGCTGCCCGGTCACCGCGTCAGGCGGCTGCAGGTCTCGTGCCCTGTCGTGTTCGAAGCCGAGACCTTCAAGCCGAGACCTTCGTAGAAACGCAGCGATGCCTGAAGGTCGCAGACACACAGTCCGACGTGATTGACGATCATGGAACAACTGTAGGCAGTGGTCTTGTGGTTCACCGACCGACTCCCTACCATCATCCGATGATCCACACTCGAGCGATCTGATGTGCGACACACAGGCCTCACCAGCCGCCTGGACGCAAGCGGCGCTTCGCTCGTGATGTACGACGTGCCCGAAGAACTCGTCGTCGAGGCAGACGGTCCGGTGCGGATCATCCGCCTCAATCGGCCCGACGACCTCAATGCGGTCAACCTCGGTCTTCACGAGGGCATCGCGGATCTCTGGCCACAGATCGATGAGGATCTCGACGCTCGTGCGGTGGTCATCACCGGCAACGGGCGAGCGTTCTCGGCTGGTGGTGATTTCGGGTACATCCGTGAACAGGTCATCGACACGGCTTTGCGCAGAGCGTCGCTCGATACCGGTAAGCGGCTCGTACTGAACATGATCCAGTGTCGCGTGCCGGTCATCGCCGCTGTGAACGGTCCGGCTGTCGGACTCGGTTGCAGCCTCGTCGCCCTTTCCGACATGGTGTACATGAGCAACACCGCCCACCTCTCCGATCCGCACGTGATCGTGGGGCTCGTCGCCGCCGACGGTGGACCCCTCACCTGGCCGTTCAACATGAGCTTGATGCTCGCCAAGGAGTTCGCCTTCACGGGCGACCGGATCACGGCCGAACGGGCACAGCAGATCGGCCTGGTCAATCACGTCTGCGATCCCGACAAGGTCGTCGATGCTGCCATCGAGTGCGCGCAGCGGATCGCCAAGTTGCCAGCGTATGCGGTCCAAATGACCAAGCGGCTGCTCAACATCCACCTCGAGCGCGCTGTCCTGGCCACCATCGACTTCGCCCTCGCCAGCGAAGACGAGTCATTCGCCACCGAAGACGTGAGGGCGTTCTTGGACCGTATGGCACCGACCGGGGAGCGTGGAAAACCCACGCCGACGGGTCGGGAGCGGACATGACGTGGGCCATCGACGACGACACGACCCGGCTGGTCGTTGTCACGGGCGCAGCTGTCGGGATCGGCCGTGCGATCGCCGAAGAACTCGGCCGGCAGGGGTGGTATGTCGTGACCCTCGACCCCGAAGTCGGTGTCGACGGCAGAGCGATGGATGCGCTCGCGGTCGAGGACACGACCGCGTACCGCATCGTCGATGCCGGCGGACGGGCGAGGGCATCGAACACCTCGGTCACCGATCACGAGGCCGTCGGCGCACTCTTTCGTTCGCTCGCTGACGAGTTCGGCGTGCTCGATGCAGTGGTCAACGTGGCCGGTATCAGTCGACCGACCGGGTTTGGTTCGGGCACCGAACAGGACTGGTCGGCGGTGATCGATGTGCATCTGGCCGGCTATCTGAACGTGCTCCGTTCGGCCCTGCCACTCATGGTCGCAGCAGGCGCGGGGCGAGTCCTCGGTGTGACGTCCGGATCCGGTTGGAGGTCGGCCGACACGGGTGCATACGGCTGTGCCAAGCGGGCAGTCGCGTCGATCACATGGCAGATCGGTCGGGTCCTGCCTGACGGTGTGACGGTCAACGCACTGTCGCCGATCGCCGCCACGCGTATGGTGACTGCGGCGTTGGCGCGGGCGAGGACCCCCATAGCCGGCGCTACGGCGCCCGAACCATCGGCGCGAGGCGGGCTCGATCTCGGGTCGATGCCGCTCCCGAAGGATCTCGGTCTCATCGCGGCATATCTGACGAGTGACCGTTTCGGATGGTCGTCCGGCAACGTCGTGTTCTCGAGCGGAGCCGAATGTGCAATCGTCGCCGAACCCGCACTGATCGAGATCGCGAGAACCGACGACACGATGTCGCTGTCCCACGTGTTGTCACGCGTCGTCCCCGCTGCTTTCGTGACCGCCGAGCTGGCGCAATCGACCCAGGGAGCGTCGAACCCGCGGGTGGCTCGGCAGGTGTTCACGGAGGCCGCTGAAACCCCGATGAGCGCAGCGGCCACCTGCCTTCTGGTCAGCGATGACCCGGACTGGAGCGCGACGTTGACGAGCGCGTTGGGACGTCGTGGTGCGAAGTGCATCGTCGTCGGCGCCGGCGAGGGCGCTGCTGTGTACACGACCACGATTGCGTCAGGGTTCGATGCGGTATCCGCTCAGCTGACTGCAGTTGACCGCCACCATGGTTCGATCGACGCGGTCGTTGTCGCCTGCCGTTCTCACGGCTCTGCAGCGACCGAGCCGAGCGAGCCGTGGCAGCGGATGCTCGAGGAGCACGAGATGACAACGGAGCACCTACGCGTCGATGCGGCGTGGTACCGCGCAGTTGCCGACTTCTCCGCCGCACACGAGCGGCCGGTCCGAGCGGTGATGCTCGTCGATGCGACGAACTCCGCCGGAAGGTCTCGCGCCCAGGCGGCGACCCAGCTGTCCCGGTCGGCGCACACCGCCACCGACTGTCGCGTCGACGCATGCACGATTAGCATGGAATCAGTCGCCGTCGACGATGTGTGCGCCGCAGCCGAACTGGCGGCCCACCTCGTCTGTGGGCCCGACACCGCAGCGTTGTCAGGTGCCGAACTGATGGTCGATTCAGGTTGGATCGGCCTTCGTTCGCACCCCCGTCCAACCGCGACGATTTCGTACGGCGGACCGTCGATCCCCGACTGGCTCGACGACGCACTTCGCCGGATCGCCGAAGTATGAACCGGCGGGTGCTCCCGGTCGAGGAGGGAGACGGCTCGTGACCGGATCACTTCGTATCGTGGACGCCCATGTGCACTGGTGGGATCCTGCTCGCACCGACTGGTATCCGTACCTGTCGGGTCGCCCACAACTCGACATGGGCGACGTTTCTGGCATGTCACGCATGTTCGACGGCCCGACCTATGTTGCCGAATCGGCCAGATGGAACATCGACAAAATCGTGCACGTAGCGGCAGCCGCCGCACCGTTCACCCTCGACGAGACGATGGAGCGCGATGCCCTCGCTGCTCTGACCGGCAATCCTGTGGCGATTGTCGGAAGCATCGCACCTGCTGGATCCGTGGCTGAAGTGGTCGCCCAGATCGATGCGCAGATGGCGGCGAGCCGGTTCCGAGGCGTCCGTGCGCCGGCGTTCGAGGGCGGCGTGCCCGGCGCCGATGTGTTACGGGCGCTCCAGTCGCGCAATCTCGTCCTCGACGTCATGAGCCATCCTGACAAATTAGAAGCAGTCGCATCGACGTTGTCGGGGTTCGGCGATCTCACGATCGTGATCGAGCACGCCGGTTGGCCTCGGACCGACTCCGCCGACGAACGCCGGTTGTGGCAGAGCGGCATGGCGTCGCTGGCGGCGCTGGGCGACAACGTCAACTGCAAGCTGTCAGGTCTGGCGATGCCGCTTCGCTCGATGGCGCCCGTCGTCCTCCGGCCGTGGATCGAGTACTGCATCGAGATCTTCGGAACCGACCGGTGCATGTTCGCGAGCAACTTCCCGGTCGACGGCATGCACGGCACGCTGGACGAGCTCTTTGAGGCCTATGTCGAAATGACCGTCATGCTCTGCGACGCTGATCGGGCCAAGCTGTTCGCCACCACCGCTGAACGCGTATATCGCTGCTGAGCAAGGCGACGTCGGCCCGATAGGACTTCCATGTCTGACGATCAACAGCCCCGGATCGCGGCTGGCGCCGATCGCTTGTGGTCTTCCGGCGGTCCGGTCAGGGCCGGTTCGCTTGGCGTCGCAGATGCCGTCGTCTTCTTGCGACCGGGTGAGCTTCGGAGGGATACCTCGACGCCGTGTGCTACCCGTGTGCTACGGATGCCGTTCACGAGCACACGTCGGTGAACGTTCACGCACCAGAACTCCTGGTCAACCAGGTGATCGTGTACCGCCACGCACGGTGACGCACGGCTTTAGGCGGTCTGGGGGACAAGGGGTCGCAGGTTCAAATCCTGTCAGCCCGACCAAAGAGAACGACGAACACCCTGCTCAGGCAGGGTGTTCGTCGTTGCGGAGCAATACGGCCGCCCGACGTCGAGGAACTTGTATCACGGTCGCACCACGCGCATCTGTGTCGCGATGTCGGGGCGTTGTCGAGGTTTCAACCCCGCACCGCGGCGGCGCTCCGACATCGACAAGACGGTTCCGGTCAGCTCTCGGCGATCGATCCGTGGCGAGGTTCGCTCGGCTCGAAGCCCAACGAACGATCAAGGCTGAATCGGCCGGCACCCGATGCGATGATGGCGACCAACGCAGCGATGTACGCCATCTCGAGTTCGGCTCCCCCGAGCACCCCGCCATCGGAGGTGACGAAGATGATGGCTCCGAACAGATCCACAACCAGGAAGACCGCGAACACGCGAGCGGCGAGACCGATCATGAGCGCGACTCCGCCGACGATCTCGATGAACGCAGCGCCAGGGGCGGCGAGCGCAGCGAGCGGGACACCCGAGGACCGGAAGAAGTCGGTCACGTTGGTGATCCCGAGGTGCACCTTGTCGAGGCCGTGGAGCAGCATCAGATACCCGATCACCACTCTGGTGACGATGATCAGAAACGGCCGTGCGAAGTCTCCGAATTCGGCCGCGCGGTTGAGCAGTTTCGTCATGTGGAGTCGTCTTTTCTGTGTGCGTGAGATGCCGTCTCGGTCGACCGCGCGACGTGCGCGATGGCGCGGCCGAACGCGGCATGCGGAGATGTCGACAAGTCATCGTGCGTCACCACTACGGACGTCAGCATCCATCGAAGTGGTGGAAATCGCGTGACCAGCGTGTGCCTGTGGGTGAGAACGAAAATGCCCGAGTGCGTGTCATCTGCTGTACGTTGCGGCCATGGACGGGGGTCTGGAAGCTCATGGCGTGATCGTCGATCGTGTTCAGCTGTTGGACCGGTTGGACGCCGTCTCCATCGGCACAACGGTGATGATTTCGGCCGGCCCCGGCTACGGCAAGTCGACGCTGCTCGCGCAATGGATGCGCCGACAACACGGACCGTGCCTGATGATTTCGGTGGACACCGACATGGACAGCGTCGCTGTGTTGGGGCGGCATCTCGCGGGTGGACTGTTGTCGGCGCTTCCCGATGTCGCGGCCGTCATCGAGCTGCACGATCGAGCCACGAGTTCGGCCCCTGACTGGCCGCGCGTCCTGTTCCCCCGGCTGCTCGACATCCTCGGTGAGCACGGCGTGACGATCATGCTCGATGACGTTCACATCATCACTGACGGCGACCTGCGGGCGCTGCTCCGCCAGCTCGTGCGCGGTGTTCCGTCGCCGAGCAGGGTCGTGCTGGCCGGCCGCCAGTTGGAGAACCTGGGTGTCGCCCGGCTGCAGTCTCAGGGTCGCGTGGTCACCATCGGTGAGGACGCGTTGGCGTTCAACACTGCAGACATCCGGTGTGTCCTCGGCGCCGAGTTCGACACCGACAGTGCTGATGCGATCCATGAGAGAACGGGTGGCTGGCCGGCCGGTGTGATGTTGGCTGCTACGTCCGAGAAAGCACGCGACGTCGAGGCGCGCCTGCTCACTGTTCATCCCTGGACCCTGAGTCACTTCTTGGAAGAGGAGGTGTTCGCTGACATCCCGGCAGCGCAGATGCAGTTCGTCGAGGAGCTGGCGTCGATCGCGCCGATCTCGTCAGGGCTGTGCGACAGAATCCTCGGCCGCAGCGACTCCGAGATGCTGCTGCGCGAACTCAGCTGCGGCGTCCTTCCGATGCTGTCCATCTCGCCACCTCCGATCACGGTCAGCATGCATGGCTTGCTCCGCGACGAACTGTTGTCGCGGTTGAGCGCCCGCGACGGTGCACTCCCGACCACGTTGCGACTGGCGGCAGCCGCAACATTCGAATCGATCGGTCTCCTCGACGAAGCGTTCGGGTACTTCATGCTCGCGGGCGACGTCGACCGAATCGACGGCTTCCTGTACCGATGGGGCGTCGACACGATCCTCGGCGGTCAGAAGGCACGGGCTCAGCGTTGGCTCGATGCGGCCGAGCACCTTGGCGGACCTCACCGACCGGTTCGCGTTCTGGGCCGCCTCTCGATCAGCGGGGCCGAGGGCGACACGTTCTCTCTGATGACCGAGCGCGAGCACCTTGCCAGTTTGGGTTCGGCCTCGTTGCCGGGTGGCCTGACCGCGGCGGAGGCGGCTCGACGAATCGGAGTGATCTTCGGAGTGGTGCCGTTCGAGGAGTCCGCCACAGGGGCTCAGACTGCTGAGGTCGAGGCGTGGGAATGTCTCGAAGGCATGGTTCGAGCGTTCAACGACCTCTTGCACGATCGGACGGATTCCGCTGAGTCGATCAGCCTCGCATTGGGGCCGGCGATCTCCCGGTGGCCGTTGTTCGACTCCGGCCGGCTCACAACGCTGGCGTTGATTGCCGGCAGCCGTCAACGATGGATCGTGGGCAGCGAATACCTCGAACAGGCGCTGGCGATCTGCGGGGATCATCGGTTCGACGATGATCCACTCACGTTCTATCAAGACGGTGTTGCCGCAAAGTTCGCGATGCGCGACGGCGACCAGAGCACGGCACGACAGCTCGCGGCGCGCGCCATGTCCAAGCTCGGACGGCTTGCCAAAGGCGGACCGATCGGCCGCAGATTCGTCACCTTGATCGAGGTTGCATCGGTGTATGCAATGACCGGCGACCGTCCGACCGCCGCGATGCTGCTGCGCGAGTGCGATCAACTCGCAAAATGGTGGCCGAGTGCCGGATACGTCGAGCGCCAGCTGCGCGACGGATGGGCGATGACGCGGGCAGGCGCCGACCTTCGGTCGAGACCCGAGCCGCTGTCGGTTGCCGAACTGCGCGTGCTGCAGTTTCTGCCGAGCCACTACACGTTGCCGCAGATCGCCGCTCTCTGCTCGGTGGCGCCGAGCACAATTCGCTCGCAGACACATGCGGTGTATCGCAAGTTGGGCGTGCGCTCACGCGCTGACGCCGTGACCGCAGCGAGGCTGAATGGAATTCTCGATATCTGAAGTCAGCCGATGTCCGGGTTCTGAAACAGCGCTCCGTCGGCGATCAGCGCGTCGATCGCCGCATCGTCGAGGCCGAGAATGTCGCGGGCGATCTCGCGGGTGTGCTGGCCGAGCAACGCGGCTGGGCCGCATGCCGCGAGTGGCATTCCGGATGACTCGAAGAACGGCCCCTCGAGCAGCAGCGGGCCCAGGGCCGGCTGGTCGACCGGCTGCGGGAAGTGGCGGGCCACGAAGTGCGGATCATGGGCCATGTCCTCCGGCCGGACCATGTAACCCGCAGGAACGCCCACCGCCTGGAGTGCCTCCATCACGTCGTGATCGGAGCGTTCGCTGGTCCACGTCGCGAGCTGCTCGTTGACGAAGTCCCGCGCCGCCAGCCGGCCGGCCGTTGTCTGCAGATCAGGTCGTCGCGTCCAATCAGGATCACGCAGGGCAATCCGAAGTTGGGACCAATCGGCATCGGAGCGCACCGTGATCGTGCACCAGCAGTCGGTTCCGGTGCACGGAAACACGCCCCACGGCGCGCCGCGCGAACTGTCGTTGCCCTCGGGCCCGACTGAACCGGGATCGATCGACTCCTTGAGATACAGGTCGGCGAGCAACGCGACCACGACATCGACCTGGGCGATCTCGGCGTGCATGCCCACGCCGTCGGCGCGGGTGATGTTGCGGCCGACGAGTCCGGCGAGCGCAGCGACCGCGGTCAATCGCCCGGCGAGGTGGTCGGGATGGATCGCCGCGGACCCAGGCGGCATGCCACCGTCGGCGAAGTTCCAGAGGTGTGTCAACCCGCCGGCTGGGCGGGTGCTGGGTCCGTAACCGATCCAATCCTTCCACGGTCCCGTTGATCCCATGAGCTGACTGCTGACCATCACGATCGCTGGGTTGATGTCACGCAAGCGCTCGTAGCCGAGGCCCATGTCGACCATCGTGCCGGTGGAGTTGTTCTCGATCACGACATCGGCCCAGCGCACGAGCTGCTCGACGAGACGCAGGCCTTCGGGGTTCTTGGCGTTGACGCTGAAGCTGCGCTTGAGTCGGCTGGACGACACGAACGATCCACTGATCGTGGTTCCCATGACACCACGGACGAAGTCGGGGTAGGTCCAGCTCTCGATCTTGATGACATCAGCGCCGTACTCCGCGAACATCCGCCCGCCCTCGACGCCGACACCGCCATGACCGAAGTCGAGGACCTTGAGGCCCACGAGCGGGGGAGCGGGCTCGATGGGCGCTGACGCAACCGCTGGCGCTCCGGTGGCGCCCGACGACGGCACGCCCGCGAACACCTCGGCATCGTGTTCGCCAGGTTGCGGGGCGCGATGGCGCGGGCCGACATGTTCTCCGTCGATCTCGAAGATGCCTGTCATCACCGCGCCCGTCAGACCCGGCGCAACTTCCATCTCTGCGAACGTTCCACGCTCGCTGAAGTGGTTCAACGTCAGCACTTCGGCCGGCGTCAGCACAGGTGTCATCACGATGCCGCGGCGCTGCGCCTCGGCCGCGAGATCCCACGACGTCTTGTCACTGAAGAACTCGGTGTACAGCGGGGCCAGGATGTCGTCCTGCACCGCGATGCGGTTCATGACGTGATCCCAGTGTTCGTCCTGCAGGATGTCCGGTTCACCGATCCAAGCTCTGAATGCGCGCCATTGACGGGTGGAAAGGATGATCAGCCGTACATAGCCGGACGCGCAGGGGAACAGCGGGTACACCGGCCCCGATCCGGATCGCAACTGGGCGTAGTGTCCACCGGCGTTGTTGACCGCCGCCCAGTTCGGCAGCGACCAGTCGGTGATCTGCGCGTACGCCATCAACGCCGAGACGTCGAGGTGCTGTCCGCGTCCGGTGGTCTGCCGCTGCCAGATGGCCGCCAGCGTCGCGATCGCAGCAGAGACCGAACTGACGTCGTACGCCAGTGAGCCGGGCGGCAGCAGCGGAGGCTTGCTGGGGACGCCGGACCGGAAGAGCATGCCCGACATCGACGTGAGGACGTCATCGGTCGCGATGAAGTCGCGGTAAGGGCCGGTTTGCCCGAAGTCCGTGATCGAGGTGATCACGAGCTGCGGATGCGCAGCCGCAACGTCTGCAGGCGACAACCCGGCTGCGGCCAGAACGCCCGGACGGTTGCTCTCGATCCACACATCGGCGCCCGCCAGCAATTCGTGCAGGCGCAGTCGGTCAGCCGGATCGAGGACGTCGAGGGTGACGCCGCGCTTGTTGGCGTTGCGCGTCGCGAACCACAGGCTCGTCCCATCGGCGGCGAGCGGCGGCAGGTGTCGAGACGCGCTGCCGCCGGACGGTTCGGTGCGGATGACGTCGGCGCCGAGATCAGCCAGGATCCGCGAGCAGAACTCGCCGCGTTCGTCCGTCGAATCGATGATCCGCAGGCCGGTCAGTGGCAGCGACTCCGACGCGATCATGAGACGAGGTCGACCTTCTGGCCGAGCAGGCGCGAGACCGGATTGTTGGCTTCGTTGTAGAAGTCGTTCTGAGCCATCACGCCGTAGTCCTCCAGCATCTGGCACAGCCGCATCATCACGACGGTGAAACGGAAGCCGGCGAAGATCTCGTACCACTCGAGGTCGTCGGCCTTCTCGCCGGTTCCGGCCTCCCAGATCGCAATGGTGTCGGCCCGGTTCCCGAGCCCGGCAAGTCGCGGTGCGTCGATGGTGTGGTAGTCGTCGAGGAACAGCCACCAGCCGAGGTCGACCATGTGCCCACCCAGCGACAGCATCTCCCAGTCGACGACCGCCGTCACCCGTCCGTCGTCGAACAGGATGTTGCCAACGCGTGAGTCGCCCCACGACAGGCTGGTCGCTCGATTCGCTGGCAGGTTCGCCAGGAGCCACTCCCAAGCGCGCTCGGCAATTGGCTGCGGTCGTCCGGCCGCAGCCCAGTCGAAAGAGCGCTGCCAGAACGTGATCAGCTGATCGAGGCCGGTCTCGCCGAGCTCGGGCTTGGCGAGGAACGCGACCGTCTCCAGCGGAACCTTGTGGACGGCGATCAGGGCGTCGAGGCCACTGCGCCACAGCTGAGCGCGTTCGGCTTCGGTCGAATCGAACAGCCACCCGGCTTCGTTGTACGGCGGCTGATCCGTCGGCGCGCGGCCGGCAATGCGACGCATCACGAAGAACGGCGCACCGAGGACGGCGGGATCACTTTCGAACCAGAGCGCCTGCGGAACCGGCACATCGGTCTCCGCTCCGAGCGTTTGCAACAGCCGGAACTGCAACTCGAAGTCGGCGTCGTAGAAGACCTGGAAACCGGTCGGCTTCACCCGGACAACGAGCGAATCCGTGTGCTCGCGACCGTCCGCCTTCCACGACACGTTCGCGAACAGAGTCTCGTTGGAGAAACCTGAGCCCGACGGTGAGTCCAACTCGGCGACGTCGACATCGGTCGCACCCTCGATCGTGGTCGCGAGCCAGTCGCGAAACGACAACCGCGACAACTCGAGATCGCGCTGTGCAGGAATCGGCATTGTGGCCCCCCGGTCACCTGAAATGGAACTCGTTGCAATCTACGCGCGACGACGCGATCGAGGCGATCGGAAGGAGATCATCGGACGGAGATCATCGGACGGAGATCATCACCAGCCTTCGTAGGCGGCAATGTCCAACCGTTCCAGTTCGGCGATGACGTTCGCCGTGCGTTCGCCCGTCGCCGGCAGCTGCGGTTTGCGCGGGAAGCCGCCAGGAAGGCCGAGACGATTGAGAAGGGCCTTCGTCATCCGGATGCCCCCGTTCCGATAGAGCAGATCCGAGAGGCGCACCACGGCCCCGAAGGCGTCGAATGTCGCGGGCACGTCGCCATGCTCGAACGACGTGATGACCGTCGAACACAGTGTCGGGGCGAGGTTGGCCTCCGACGAGAGGAAGCCGTGCCCGCCCAGGGAGAGGTTCAGCAGGCCTTGCGCAGGTCCGCCGACGTGCACGGCAACACGATGCCCGACGGCATCGATGACGCGGGCGAGGTAGCCGGTGTCCTGATGCGTGCAGTTGATGCCGATGACATGATCGAATTGATCGATGAGTTTCGTGAGCAGCGCCACCCGGAGCTGATAGCCGACCGACTGGTGGGTCGAGATCACACAGGGCGAATCCACGGCCGACAAGATGTCGGTGAAGTACGTCTCGACCTCGTCGTCGGTGGGGCGATGGCCGTGGCCCTGGTCGAGCGAGTAGATCTGGCACGCATCGGCCCCCAGCGAATCAGCGATGCGGACGTAGTCGATCATGTCCGCCGCCAGGCGCGGTTCGACGCCCATCGCCCGCACGGGGACCTTGCCGCGCAATTCGTCGACTGCGATCTCGATCACGCGTGACGTCTCGGCCCGGTCGAGGGTGTAGCCCTCACCGCTTCCGCCGCCGCCCACGTAGACGCCAACGCCTCCGGCGGCCATCCGGCGGAGATGCAACCGGAGCGCGTCCTCGTCGAGCGCGCCATCGGCATCGAACGGAGTGATGCTGATCACGAAGACCGATCGCGTGCGTCGCTGCATGTCGTCGACGCGGTCGTTCACGCGGTCGCTGGGGCTCGATCCCGGTACTGTCATCGTTGCTACCATGCCACGCGTGGCACAGCACGCGACACCTGGTCGTCGATATCGCCTCATCTCGTCGGACAGTCACGTCAACGAGCCACCGGGCCTGTGGGTGGATCGGGTACCGGCCGCGCTCCGTGATCGAGCGCCTCGGATGGAACACTTCGACGAGGGTGACGCGTGGGTGATCGAGGGCGTCAAGGATCCGATCAACTTCGGCATGAACGCCTGCGCCGGGCTCGCGCCCCAGGACATGACGGCGTGGTCTCGATTCGAAGACATCCGCAAAGGTGGCTGGGACCCGGCGACGCGGATCGCGGAGATGGATGCAGATGGCGTCGACGCAGAGGTGTTGTTCCCGACGCCGCGGCTGTCGGCCGCCATCGTCGCCAATCGCGACCCCGAGTACCACACGGCGATGATTCGCGCGTACAACGACTGGATCTCCGAGTTCGTCGAGTACGCACCGGATCGATTCGGCGGTCTGGTGATGCTGCCGAACCGTGGTGCGCAGGGTGCGGTCGCCGAGCTCGAACGCGTCATCGATCGGCCCGGCATCCGTGGCGCGCAGATGGGTTGCTGGCCGAACGGCACGCTGCAACTCGAGGCAGAAGACGACAAGGTGTTCGGCGCGTTGGCCGAGCGCGACGTCACGTTGAGCATCCACGTCGCGCTCGGGCAATCGATGCCCGGTGCACACCGCGCCAAGCTGCCCGGCTACGGCCGGTTCTTCGACGCGCCCAACCGAATGATCGAACTCGTCTTCGACGGCGTGTTCGATCGCTTCCCCGAGCTGAACGTCTTCTTCGCGGAAGTCGATTTCGGTTGGGTGCCGTACGTCAAGGAACAGATCGACAACAACTATCTCCGCCTCGATGCGGTGAGCCAGTTCGGGCTCGACCAGCTTCCCAGTGAGTACATCGGCAAGCATTTCCACTTCGGCTACATGACCGACACGTTCGGCCTCCGCAACCTCGATTACATGGGCGCCGAGCGCGTGCTCTGGTCGAGCGACTATCCGCACATCAGTGCCGATTGGCCCAGCTCGTGGAGAGTCATCCAGTCGTCGATGTCCGGAGTGTCACCCGCCGACCGGCAGTTGATCCTGGCGGGGAACGCGCAGCGGCTCTACAAGTTCGGTCGCTGACTACAGCGTTGCGACGAGCGATCCGCTCGAAGTGTCCGAGGTCGACGAGGTCGACGAGGTCGATGTGTCCGAGGCCGCCGAGGTCGGCGGTAAGGGCGGTGGTCCGGCGTGATGACGGTGACCGCCCTTGTGGTTGACGATGCGGTTGGCGATGTTGCTCAACTGCGCGTCGGACAGGTTGGGATTCGACGCCTTGAGGCTGTCTTTGATCGTCGACAGCAGGTCAGCTGCGCTGATGCCCTTCGACGTGGCGATGTCGGTCAGCGACTTGCCGGACTTTGAAGCGCCCCGGGTTTCGTAGAGGCTCGGTGGTTTGTGTCTACGCCTGATCGGCGGAGATGGTTTGACGGTAGTGGGTGACTTCGAACTGTGCCGGGGTCGTGAAGCCGGGGCCGGGTTCGATCTCGCCGTGGAGGCGCC